>NZ_JBQUZR010000004.1:0-562593 GCF_056313745.1 Lysobacter sp. DMC97
GGAACTGGTCCGAACCCGATACCATCACCACAGGACTCACCGCCTGAGTGGCTACAAAATCCGTACGCAGGTCAGAGCAGCAGCGGGCCGTTGACCAGCGGCTGTCCGGGATTCGCCAACCGGTAGTGATGCAGCACCGGCGCGGCGCTCGGTGCGCCCTTCAGCCAGGCCTGCACGCGTAGCGGCGTGTTCACGCCGATCGCGGGCACGTCGGGACGGATCCCGGGCAATGCGATGTGTTCGTCGGTGTCGGCCGTGGCCTGCGGCGTTGCGATGACGACCACATCGGCACGGTCGTACAGGTCCTGGTACGTGGGCGTCGCGATCAGCCGCGCGGACACCACGCCCGGCAGGCCGCACGACAGGAGCAGCAACAACCACAGGATGCGGGTCATGGCGGGCGGCCTCGGGCGGATCGGGGATCGGTCGGATCGACAACGTCCGTGCCGGCGCGATGGGGCTGCCCCGGCCGCGGATTCAGCAGGAACACGACGTAGCCGCGGAACTGCGGATGCCGGGCCAGCGCCGGTGGTGGCGTCCACTCGCCGCCCTGCAGCAGGCCGATGCGGAACGGCACGCGCAGTCGATCGAGGCGCGCGAGATACGCCGCATAGCCGGGGATGACGTGCCGGCCCTGGTAGATCTGCAGCACGATCTCGTCGACGACGCCGGCCAGTGCGTCGAGGCCCGCGGGATCGCCATTCGCGCTCCAGTCAAGCAGGCCGGTGATGCCGAGCCGGCAATCGGCCGGCAGTCGGCCGCGCAGGTCGCGCAGGAAGTTCGCGTATTCGTCGAGGTGGCGCGTGCGCGCGTCGAAATCGATCTGCACGCCGACCACGCGATTGCCCGCGGCGCGCCAGCGCTGCAGCCGCGCCAGCACCTGCGCGTGAACAGCGGGCGTCCAGCGCAGCGTCTGCACGCGGTACACCATCCACACATCGGCATGGCGCACGCGCGGCAGCGCGGCGCGCTGCGCGGCGAGCCGCACCGACGGCATCGCCTGCACTTCGCCGTCCAGCAGGTAAAGCGTCTTCGCGCGCGCCAGCGCCGGCTGCGGTTTGACGCCGGCCCACAACCAGAACGCGTCGTAGTGCGCGGCGTCGACGTGCGCCGTGGCGTCGCCGGGCGCCGCGAGCGCCGATGCCGACGACAGCAGCCCGGCCAGCAGCAGCGCCGCACAGCCGCGCACGGCGCCGCGCGGCATCACCAGAAGTACTGCAGCGATTGCGCCCATGACGACGTCGGGAACTCGCTCTTCAGACGCTTGAACCACGCCTTGCGTGTCGCCAGCGGCACGTCTTCGCCGCCGCAGTCGTTCGAGCCCGACGGCGCGTAGCAGTGCACGGCGCGATACAGCGCGTAGGCGCGATCCTGCGGCGACGCCGTGGCGTCGGCCATCACACGCTGGTAGATCGCCTGCCGCGCGAACGGCTTGCCGGGGAACTGCGTCGGCGTGCCGCCGAGTTCCGTGGCCGCCGGCTGGCGGTCGAGCACGAACGCGTCGTAGCCGTTGAGCCGCGCGAACTCGCCGAGGCACAGCGAGGCGTGGACGTCGTTCGGCGTCTTCGCCAGCGTTGTCGCCACCTCGACCAGCGACGGACAGCGATAGCCTTCCTTCGTGCCGGTCCATGCGAAATCGCCGAGCGGCGGCGCCTGTTCGAGCTTGAAGTAGCGGTCGGGCTCGGCGGTCGGCGGTGGCAGCGCACCCTTCGCCGCGGCGAGGAAATTGGCGTAGCGGCCGCGGGTCAGCGACTTGTAGAGCAGCACGTAGCGGGCAACGCCGCGTTCGCGCGCGGTCGCGGTCGTGTCGGCCACGCGCGCGCGCAGCAGGTCCGGGCCGGCGACGTTCACCAGCAAGAGCTCGCGCAGTTCCGGATCGGTGACCGGCGAGCCGGCCGCGAACACGCGCTCGGGATGGCCGTGGCGCGCATCGTGCATCGCCAATGCGACCTGCAGGGTTTCGCTCTGCAGCGGTGCGGTCGCCTGCGGAAAGAGTGCGAGCAGTGCGTCACGCGCCTTCGGGTCATCCAGGCGATCCAGCGCCAGCGCACGCAGCGCGCGGCGGCTGAATTCCAGCGTGTCGAGCGCGCCGCCCTTCCCCGCTTCCGCGGCCGGGAGGCGTTCCAGCGCGGCCTTCGGCGAACCCTCGACGAAGAACGCGTAGGCCGCGAGCAGGTAGTCGTGCATGCCCGGCATCGCGGCGAAGCGCGCGCGCTGGGCCATCAGTTCGTCGCGGCCGAGGTCGCGCTTGCCGGTGTCGCCGTTGCGGCGCATGCGGCGCAGGTCGTCGATCGCCAGCAGCACCGGGCCGGCGGATTCCAGGCGATACGCTTCGGCGGGCAGCTTGGCGTCGATTTCCTGCGCGAGGTCGAGATCCGGCAGGTTGCGCTGCGCGGCGTCGGCCTGCTCGATCTGCGCGCGGTAGGCGGCAGCGAGCTTCACGTGGTCCTGCCCCAGCCAGTAGACGCGGCGCAGCAGGCCCTGCGCCGACGCGGCGTAGGCGCCGCGCGGATAGTCGTGCAGGTAGTCCTTGAGCGCGGCCTCGGCCTTGCCCAGCGCGCCCCGGTCCATCTTCTCGAACACGAGGTCGCCGTATTCGCCGAACCCGTTGGCCTGCGCCGCGAGCGCCCAGGTGCGGCCGACCATGTAGCGTGCGGCCTCGCGCACCCACGGCTGCTTCGACTTCGCCAGCGCGGCGAACGGCGCGGTGTCGTAGTCGTCGGCATAGAACGCCGCGGCGGCCTTGAGATAAGCCAGGAACGCCTTGCCCGACGCGGAACGGATGGCGTTGTCGAGCTCCGGATCGAGCGGCACGACCGGCGTGTCGCCGTCGTTCGCGCAGGCGTTGGCCTGGCGGCGCGCGGCGGTCAGGCGTTCACGCTCGTCGGCGGTGACGCCGGCGTCCGCGGCGAGCGCCGCGACGAAAGCTTCGGTGCCGGCATCGTTGCTGACGCAGACCGTGCCCTGGCCCTGCAGCACCCAGCCCGATGGCTCGTCGCCGGCGGTGCCTGCGGGCCCGATCCGGCCGACGAACTCCTCCCACGACAGCGGCACCGGCAGCGCCGGCGCCTGCAACGGCTCGCGCTTCGGCGGATACGTGCGCAGGCCGCCGTGGCGATCGGCCATCAGCAGCACGAGGTTGATGCGGGTGTCGTTGGCGGGCGTCAGCACCGCGGTGCCGGCACAGCCGTAGCCGTAGTCGTCGTTGACCGCCACCACCGCCGGGACACAGCCCCAGTCGCCGCTGGCGCGCGCGATGGACGGAGCGAAGGGCAACAGCAGCGCGGCGGCGGCCGCGAAGGCGAGCGGAGCGAGGCGCATGGAAACTCCTGTGGGGATGCGTGCGATGGCGCGGCCGCGGCGGCACGGCGCGACGGTCGTCGCATTTTCCCCGTTCCGCCATCGCTTGCACAGCGGCACGCGCATTCCTTTCGCGCGCCGTCGTCAGCGTCCCGCATGCAGGGCGCGGATCGTGTCGACGACGAGGCGCTCGAACCCCGCCGCGTCGCCGAAGCGCAGGTGCGCGCGCGCCAGCCGGACCACGACCAGATGCTCGAACGGCACCACCGCGATGCGCTGGCCGAGGTTGCCCATCGCGAAGAACGCATCCGCGGGGATGCCGACGGAACGGCGATGCACGGCCGCTTCGTCGTCGCCGCGGTTGGTCCACCAGCCGGCGCCGTAGGCCGTGCCCAGCGTCGGCTCGGACGACCAGCGCGCCCAGCCGGCGGGCAGCAGGCGGCGGCCGCCGACCACGCCGTCGTCGAGATACAACTGGCCGAGTCGCGCCCAGTCGCGGGCGCTGGCGTACAGGTAATGCGCGCCGATCGGCGTGCCGGTCGCGTCCATCTCGAAGGTCACGTGGCGCATGCCCAGCGGCGCGAACAGTTCGCGGTCGGCGAACGCCTGCACGGCCGCACCGTCGCCACCGACGGCATCGCGCACGATGCGCGACACCAGGTGCGTGCTCGCGCTGCTGTACGCCCAGCGCGTGCCGGGCGGCGCGATCGCGCGCGCGGACGCCGCGTAGGCGGCCATGTCGGGCTCGTCGTAGAACATCTGGTTCGACGGGTCGAAGCCGCTGCCGGTCTCGTCCAGCGCGAGGCCGGTGTCCATCCGCATCAACTGTTCCAGCGTGATCGTGCGACGGGGGTCGCCGGCCTGCCGCCATGCGGTGATCGGCGCGGGCGCCTTCACCTCGAGCCGGCCCTGCCGCACGAGCACGCCGACCAGCGCGTTGGTCACCGACTTGGTCATCGAGAACCCGAGCATCGGCGTGTCGATGCCCTCGCCGGCGACGTAGCGTTCGGCGACGAGGCGCCCGTCGTGCAGGATCACCACCGCGCGCGTGCCGCGGTGCGGCGGCGCGGCGGTTTCGGCGAACGCGGCATCCAGCGCGTCCGCGAGCCCCGGCGTCGGTGCCGCGACAAGGCCCGCCGGCATGGCGACGCCGCCTTCGATGCCGGGAGCGGCCTGCGCCGCTGGCACGGCGGGTGGATCGTCGATGCGCTCGTCGCCGTGGACCAGCACGCAGCCCCACTGCGGGCGGAACACCGCGCGGCTCGGCACGAGGCCGAGGAAGGACGCACCGGCTTCACGACGGTCGCGATCGACGCGATGGCGCAGCCCCCACGCCAGCCAGTCGACGCCCGGGCGCGGCACGATGCTCGCGTCCCAGGTCTTCGCCGGATCGATGCCGGCGACGAAGGTTTCGGAACACAGGTCGTGCGCGGCCATACCGGTCGCCGTGCGCAGCGCGCGATCCGGCCGCCACGCCACCGCCGCGACGATCAGCAGGCTCGAAACCAGCAGGCTACAGACCAGCAGGCGGCGGATCGTCCGGAACCGGGACCGAGCGCGGTCCCGGCGGGGATCAACGGGCATGGCCGTTTCGGGTCGCGCACGCGAGACGACCGCGTTCAGCCGCCGGGCTTGCGCTCACAGGTTTCCCATCGCCATTTCGCATCCGCATGCCCCGGGCACATCTTCTTGGTTTCGTAGATCGTGCATTCGTAGCGGACCATGATCGGTGCCGGAATGAGGTGGATCGGATTCAGCGGGTTGGTCGGTTCGGGATAGACCAATTCCTGCTCGAAATACGAGCGTTTGCCGACTTTGCGGGTCACTTCCATACAGTCGTCGAGCGGGTCCTTCCGGATCGATGCCTGGTCCTCGCCGACCCCCAGGGCCGCATGCACGGCCGCGGTGACCGCCTCGATCTCGGCCTTCGTGAGTTTCAGCTCCAACGAACAATCGAACAGTGCTTCTTCTTCCTGCATGGCGCACTCCCCCTTTTCCGTTTGCAGAGGATGGTCGGCGATGCCGCCCTCAGGCGACGTACACCGTCTTGATGTTCATGAACTCGTGGATGCCGTGCTCGGCGAGTTCGCGGCCGAAGCCGGAGGTCTTGGTGCCGCCGAACGGCAGGCGCACGTCGCTGCGCACGATCGCGTTGACGAAGGTCGCGCCCGCCTGCAGCTTGCGCGCGACCGCTTCGCCGCGGGCGAGGTCGCGGGTCCACACGCTGGCGCCGAGGCCGAAGTCGGTGTCGTTGGCGAGGCGCACGGCGTCGGCGTCGTCGCGGGCGCGCAGGATCGCCGCGGCCGGGCCGAACAGTTCCTCGTCGTAGGCCGGCATGCCGGGCACGACGTGGTCGAGGATCGTCGCCGGATAGTGGCAGGCGCCCTCGCCCGGCGTGCCGCCGAGCAGCAGCGCGGCACCAGCGTCGACACTGCGCCGCACCTGCGCGTGGATCTCGTCGCGCAGGTCGGCGCGGGCCATCGGCGCGAGCGTGGTGGCGTCGGCCATCGGATCGCCGATGGCGAGCTTCGACGCCGCCTCCACGAAGCGCTGCACGAACGCATCGGCGATGCCGGGCGTGACGATGAAGCGCTTGGCGGCGATGCAGGTCTGGCCGGCGTTGCCGAAGCGCGAGGCGATGGCGGCGGGGATGGTGACGTCGAGGTCAGCGTCGTCCAGCACCACGAACGGATCGCTGCCGCCCAGCTCCATCACGCATTTCTTGAGATTGCGGCCGGCGGTGGACGCGACCGAGCGACCGGCGCGATCGCTGCCGGTCAGGGTCACGGCCTTCACCCGCGGGTCGGCGATGACCTTCCCCGCCATCTCGTTGTCGATGTGCAGCACGCCGAACACGCCGTCGGGCACGCCGGCCTCGCGCAGCACGCGGGCGATGGCGTCGGCGCAGCGCGGCACGTTGGTGGCGTGCTTGAGCACGGCCACGTTGCCCGCCATCAGCCCCGGCGCGAGGAAGCGGAACACCTGCCAGATCGGGAAGTTCCACGGCATCACCGCGAACACGCAGCCCAGCGGTTCGTAGGTGACGTAGCTGCGCTTCGCCTCGGTGGCGATGGCGCTGTCGCGCAGGTAGTCGATGGCGTGGTCGGCGTAGTACTCGCAGGCGCCGGCGGATTTCTCGATCTCGGCCAGCGCCTCGCGGCGCAGCTTGCCCATGTCGGCGGACATGATCGCGGCGATCGCCTCGCGCTCGTCGCGCAGGCGGGCGGCGACCGCGCGCAGCAGCGCACCGCGGTCGTCGAGCGGACGCGCGGCCCAGGCGGGCGCGGCCGCGGCGGCGCGTGCGAGGATGGCCTCGACCTCGGCCTCGCCGATGTAGTCGTAACGGTAGTCGGCCTGGCCGGTCCAGGGATGGGTGAGCGTGACGGTCATGGTGCGTGTCTCCGGGGGCGTGCGTTCCGTGCGGCGCCCTACTCCGCGTTCGACTGGAGCGCCAGCTGGATGTCGCGCTGGCGGCGCTTTTCCTCGCGATACATCAGCCACCAGCCGATGGCCGCAGCCACCGACACCGCGAGCACCATCAGCGTGGCGAGCGCGTTGATCTTCGGGCTGAGGCCCAGGCGCACCGACGAGAACACCTTCATCGGCAGCGTGGTCGAGTTGGGGCCGGCGACGAAGCTGGCGATCACCACGTCGTCCAGCGACAGCGTGAACGCGAGCAGCCAGCCGGACACCAGCGCCGGCGCGACGATCGGCAGCGTGATCAGGAAGAAGACCTTGATGCGGTTCGCGCCGAGGTCCATCGCCGCTTCTTCCAGCGACTTGTCCAGTTCGGCCAGGCGCGAGGACACCACCACGGTCACGAACGACAGCGTGAAGGTGACGTGCGCGATCCAGATCGAGACCACGCCCTTGGGCGCGATGCCGACCGAACCCGCCACCGACACCAGCATCAGCAGGATCGACAGGCCGGTGATGACTTCGGGCATCACCAGCGGCGCGGTGATCATCGCGCCGAACAGGGTCTTGCTGGGGAACTGGCGCATGCGGGTCATCGCCAGCGCGGCCATCGTGCCGAGCACCACCGAGGTCGTGGCGGTCCAGAACGCGACCCGCAGGCTGACCCAGGCGGCGTCGAGCATCGCCTGGTCGCGCACCAGTTCGCCGTACCACTTGAACGAGAAGCCCGACCACACCGAGGCCAGCCGCGACTCGTTGAACGAGTAGACGATCAGCACCAGGATCGGCACGTACAGGAACGCGAAGCCGGCGCCGAGGATGCCCCAGCGCAGGGCGCGCGCGCCGGGGGCGGAAACGCCGCTCATGCCAGCCGTCCTTCCAGCTCGCGCTGCTGGACGCGGTTGAAGATCAGGATCGGGATCAGCAGCATGATCAGCATCACGATCGCCACCGCCGAAGCCACCGGCCAGTCACGGTTGTTGAAGAACTCGTTCCACATCACGCGGCCGATCATCAGCGTGTCCGGGCCGCCCAGCATTTCGGGGATCACGAACTCGCCGACCGCCGGGATCATCACCAGCATGCAGCCGGCGATGATGCCGCCGCGCGACATCGGCAGCGTGATCTTCAGGAACGCCTTCCACGGCCGCGCGCCGAGATCGTAGGCGGCTTCCAGCAGGCGGTGGTCGAACTTCACCAGGTTGGTGTACAGCGGCAGCACCATGAACGGCAGGTAGCAGTAGACGATGCCGATGTAGGTCGCGAGCGGCGTGTTGAGGATGTGCAGCGGCTCGGAAATCACGCCGATGCCGGTCAGCAGGTTGTTGAGCAGGCCGTTGCTGTCGAGGATGCCGATCCAGGCGTAGACGCGGATCAGGAACGAGGTCCACGACGGCAGCACCACCAGCATCATCGCGATGTTGCGCGAGGACGTGGGCATCCGCGAGATGACGTAGGCCATCGGGTAGCCGATGAGCAGCGTCAGCAAGGTCGAGATCGCGGCGATCTTCAGCGAGCTGGCGTAGGCCAGCAGGTACTGGCTGTCGGAGAACAGCACCTTGTAGTTGGTGAGGTTGAGCTTGAGCAGGACCTCGTCCTGCACGAATTCGAGGATCGGCGTGTACGGCGGCTGCGCGATCGCCAGCTTGGCGAACGAGATCTTCAGCACGATCAGGAACGGCACCGCGAAGAACAGCAGCAGCCACACGTACGGCACCGAGATCACCGCCCAGCGCGGGCCCGGCAGGAAGCGCTTGAGGGCGGTGAGTTTCATGAGGGGAGCACCACCCCTTCGTTGTCGCCCCACGACACCCAGACCTCGTCGCCCCAGGTCATGCCCTCGCTGGCCCAGCGCTGCTGGTTGGCGAAGTTCGCCATCACCCGGTAGCCGCTGGGCAGGCGCACGTGGAACACCGAATGGCTGCCGAAGTACGCGATGTCCTCGATGCGGCCCTGCGCCTTGTTGTACGGCTGGTCGGGCTCTTCCTTGCTGATCACGACCTTCTCGGGCCGCACGCCGTAGCCGACTTCCTGGCCTTCGTAGCCGGACACGCCGTGGCCGACGTAGATCGGCACCGACAGCGACGGCGAGGCGATGGTGATGTAGTCGGCGTGGTCCTCGTCGATGCGGCCGTCGAACATGTTGATCGAGCCGATGAACTCCGCGGCGAAGCGGCTGGTCGGCGATTCGTAGATCTCGTCGGGCGTGCCGACCTGGCGGATGCGGCCGGCATCCATCAGCGCGATGCGGGTGGCCATGGTCATGGCCTCTTCCTGGTCGTGGGTGACCATCACGCAGGTCACGCCCGACTTCTCGATGATGTCGACCAGCTCCAGCTGCATCTGCGAGCGCAGCTTCTTGTCCAGCGCGCCCATCGGCTCGTCGAGCAGGAGGAGTTTCGGGCCCTTCGCGAGCGAGCGCGCCAGCGCGACGCGCTGCTGCTGGCCGCCGGAGAGCTGGTGTGGCTTGCGCCGCGCGAGCTTGCCCAGTTGCACCATCGCCAGCATCTCGTCGACGCGCTTGCGGATCGCGTCCTTGCCCAGGCCGTCCTGCTTCAGGCCGAAGGCGATGTTCTGTTCCACCGTCATGTGCGGGAACAGCGCGTACGACTGGAACATCATGTTGATCGGCCGCTCGTACGGCGGCAGGCCGTTCATCACCTGGCCGTCGAGGTAGATCTTGCCGGAGGACGGCGTCTCGAAACCGGCGAGGCAGCGCAGCAGCGTCGACTTGCCGCAGCCGGACCCGCCCAGCAGCGCGAAGATCTCGCCCTGGCGGATGCTGAGGTTGGTGTCATCCACGGCGACGAAGCCGTCGAACTCCTTGCGCACGTCCACGATCCGGACGTAGTGGTCGGCACCGGGTTTCGCGGCGCCGGTCTGCGGTCGTTCGTTGGCGACTGCGGCCATGGGCGTTCCTCGGGAATGCGGCGGGGCGGACATCGCTGCCCGCCCCGCGGTCGGTCAATGGCCGGTCTTGAGCTGCGTCCAGATCCGGGTGTACTGGCGATCGACTTCCGGCGGCACGATCGCGAAGGTGAAGAGCTTCGCGCGCACGTCGTCCGGCGGATAGATCGTCGGGTCGCCCGTGATCTCCTTCTTCACCAGCGCCGTCGACTTCACGTTGATGTTCGGATAGCTGACGAAGTTGGAGTTGTCGGCCGCGACCTGCGGTTCCAGCAGGTAGTTGATGAAGGCGAGCGCGTTCTCGGGATGCTTGGCGTCCTTCGGGATCGCCAGCATGTCGAACCACAGCGGCGCGCCTTCCTTCGGGATCGAATAGGCGATGTGCACGCCGTTCTTCGCTTCCTCGGCGCGGTCGCGGGCCTGGATGATGTCGCCCGACCAGCCGACGACGAGGCAGGTGCTGCCCTTCGCCATCGAGTCGATGTACTGCGAGGAATGGAAATTGGTGATGTACGGGCGGATCGACTTCAGCAGTGCCGCGCCCTTGTCGATCACCGCCGGGTCGTGGCTGTTCGGATCCTCGCCGAGGTAGTTCAGCGCGATCGGGATCAGCTCCGACGGGGTGTCCAGGATCGTGACGCCGCAGTCCTTGAGCTTGGCGATGTTCTCCGGCTTGAACACCAGGTCCCAGCTGTTGGCGACGTCGGTGGTGCCGAAGGCGGCCTTGACCTTGTCGACGTTGTAGCCGATGCCGGTGGTGCCCCACAGGTACGGCACGGCGTACTTGTTGTCCGGATCCTGCAGCGCGATGCGCTTCATCATCTCCGGATCGAGGTTGGCGAGGTTCGGGATCTTCGACTTGTCCAGCGGCATGAACACGCCGGCCTGGATCTGGCGGCCGAGGAAGTTGAGCGTCGGCACCACGATGTCGTAGCCCGACGAGCCCGCGAGCAGCTTGGTCTCGACGATCTCGTTGCTGTCGAACACGTCGTAGACCACCTTCACGCCGGTCTTCTTCTCGAAGCCGGGGATGGTGGTCTCGGCGATGTAGTCCGACCAGTTGTAGACGTTGAGGAGCTTCTCCTCGCCGCCGGCGGGTGCCTTGCCGTCGCCGGCCGCGGCGTTGCCGCCTTCGGGCTTGCCGCCACCGCAGGCCGCCAGCATGCCGACGACGATGGACATTCCCAGCAATCGCAGTTTCATGACGCGCTTACCTCCGCCCCGGGGGGGCTCGATGGGTGAAAGGTCCGATGCATCCGATTAGGGCACAGATCGCGGGCCGGCGGAAGCGCTCAGGCGATGCCGATGGCGTCCGCGGTCTCGTCGAGCGACTTCCATGCCTTCTCGAACAGCTCGTCGACCTGCGCCCGGTCCAGGATCAGCGGCGGCGACAGCAGCATTGAATCATAGGTGGCGCGCAGGATCAGCCCGTTGCGCAGGGCGTTGTCGCGGCACATCACCCCGACCGTCCCGCGCTCGTCGAAGAACCGGCGTTCGCCCTTGCGCGGCACCAGTTCCAGCGCGCCGACCATGCCGGCGATGCGGGCCTCGCCCACCAGCCGGTGTTCGCCCAGCTCCGCCCAGCGCTGCGCCAGGTACGGGGCGATCTCGTCGCGGGCACGCTCGACGATGCGCTCCTCCTGCAGGATGCGGATGTTCTCCAGCGCCACCGCCGTGCACACCGGGTGGCCGGAGTAGGTGCAGCCGTGGGCCAGTTCGCCGCCCTGCGCCTTGAGCACGCCGGCGACGCGGTCGTTGAACATCGCCGCGCCCAGCGGGATGTAGCCGGAGGTGATGCCCTTGGCGAGGGTCATCACGTCGGGGGTGATGCCGAAATACTGCGAGCCGAACCACTCGCCGGTGCGGCCGAACCCGCAGATCACCTCGTCGGCGATCAGCAGCACGTCGTACTGGCGGCAGATGCGCTCGATCTCCGGCCAGTAGGTCATCGGCGGGATGTAGACGCCGATCGCGCCCATGATCGGCTCGCCGATGAAGGCGGCGACGCGCTCCGGTCCGAGTTCGAGGATCTTCGCCTCCAGCCGGCGCGCGGCGAGCAGGCCGTACTCCTCGGGCGACAGGTCGCCGCCGTCGGCGAACCAGAACGGCGGGTCGATGTGGTGGATGTCGGGGATCGGCAGCCCGCCCTGCTTGTGCATGCCGGCCATGCCGCCGAGGCTGGCGCCGGCCATCGTGGTGCCGTGGTAGCCGTTGTGGCGGCCGATGAAGATGTTCTTCTGCGGCTTGTCCTGCACCGCCCAGAAATGGCGGACGAGGCGCAGGATGGTGTCGTTGGCCTCGGAGCCGGAGTTGGTGAAGAAGGCGTGGTTGAGGTCGGCCGGCGTCAGCTCGGCGAGCTTGGCCGACAGTTCGATCGTCGGCTCGACCGTGCACTGGAAGAAGCTGTTGTAGTAGGCCAGCCGGTCCATCTGCCTGCGGGCGGCCTCGCCCAGTTCGCGGCGGCCGTAGCCGAGGTTCACGCACCACAGCCCGGCGAAGGCGTCGAGCAGCTTGTGCCCTTCGGCATCCCAGACGTAGGCGCCCTCGCCCTTCACGAGGATGCGGGTGCCCTTCTTCGCCAGCGCGGCGTTGTCGTTGAACGGATGCAGGTGGTGCTCGGCGTCGAGCTGCTGCAGGCGGGCGATGTCGGCGTGGTCCATGGGGGCTCCGGGAAAGTCGGCGTCAGACGTTGAGCAGCAGGAACTCGCGTTCCCACGAACTGATGACGCGGAAGAAGGTTTCGTATTCCTTGCGCTTGACCGAGATGTAGGCGCGGACGAAACGCGCACCCATCATGTCGTGCAGGGGCTTGCAGCCCTCCAGCTTGTCGAGCGCCTCGCCGAGCGAGCGCGGCAGTTCGAAACCGACGTCCTGCGCGCTGGTCGACAGCGGCTGGGTCGGCTCCAGTTGCCCGCGGAGGCCCATCAGGCCGCAGGCCAGGGTCGCGGCCATCGCGAGGTAGGGATTGGCGTCGGAACCGGCGAAGCGGCTCTCGACGCGGGTGTTCTCGGGCGTGTCCATCGGCACGCGCAGGCCGCAGGTGCGGTTGTCGTAGCCCCACTGCACGTTGATCGGCGCCACCTGCCCCAGCGCCAGCCGGCGGTAGGAATTCACGTTCGGCCCGAAGAACGCCATCGCCATCGGCACGTACTGCTGCAGGCCACCGAGGTAGTGCTCGAACGCCCGGCTGTGCTCGCCCGACTTGCGGCCGGCGAAGATGTTGCGGCCCTTGCGGTCGAGCACGCTCTGGTGGATGTGCATCGCGCTGCCCGGCTCGTTCTCCATCGGCTTGGCGAGGAAGGTCGCGTACACGCCGTGGCGCAGCGCGGCCTCGCGCATGGTGCGCTTGAACAGGAACACCTGGTCGGCGCGCGACATCGCGTCGGCGTGCAGGAAATTGACTTCCAGCTGCGCGGCGCCGGATTCGTGGATCAGCGTGTCCACGTCCAGCTCCATCGCGTCGCTGTAGTCGTACATCAGGTCGAGGATCGGGTCGAACTCGTTGACCGCGTCGATCGAGTACGACTGGCGCGCGGTCTCCGGGCGGCCCGAGCGGCCGGCGGGCGGCTGCAGCGGGAAGTCCGGGTCGGTGTTCTTCTGCACGAGGAAGAACTCGACCTCCGGCGCGACCACCGGGCGCAGGCCCTCGGCCTCGTAGGCGTCGAGCACGCGCTTGAGCACGTTGCGCGGCGCCAGTTCGTGGCGCTCGCCGTCCTTCGTGTAGCAGTCGTGGATGACCTGCGCGGTGGGATCGGTGGCCCACGGCACCAGCCGCACGGTGTCCGGGTCGGGACGCAGCAGCATGTCGGCGTCGGACGGCGTGGTCAGGTCGTAGTAGTCGTCGGGGTAATCGCCGGTGACGGTGGTCGCGAAGATGCCTTCGGGCAGGCGCGTGCCGTAGTCGTGCGAGAACTTGGCGGCCGGGATGATCTTGCCGCGGGCGTTGCCGGTGATGTCCGGCACGAGGCATTCCACCTCGGTGATGCGGCGGTCCTTCAGCCAGCGGACCAGCGCGTGTTCGCCGGCGGTGGCGGAGGGCGCGGCGCGGACACCGCGGCGGGCAGCAGGTTTGCGGGAAGACTTTTTCGGGCTCATGCGATCATCGTAGCCGCTGCGCGGTCTGTTGTCGGGCGGCACGCGCTCGGCAGGCGTCGCCGAACGCGCGGAAGATGCCGTGGTAGAAGGCGTTCTCGGTGACGCGCCATTCGGGATGCCACTGCACCGCGAGCAGGAAGGCATCGCCGTCGCGGCGGAACGCCTCGACCAGTCCGTCGGGCGCCGTCGCTTCCACCGTCAGTCCGTCGCCGAGGCGCGCGATGCCCTGCCCGTGCAGCGAATTCACGCGCGCGGTGTCCGCGCCGGCGATGCGCGCGAGCAACCCGCCGGGCGCGAGCGCGATGTCGTGCGCCGGTGCGTACTGCATGTCGAGCGGGTCGTCGGTGTGCTCGCGATGGTCGAGCATGCCGGGGAGCGCGTGCACCTTCTGGTGCAGGCGACCGCCGAAGGCGACGTTGATCTCCTGGAAGCCGCGACAGACGGCCAGGATCGGCAGGCCGAGTTCGATCGCCATCGGGATCAGCGCGAGGGTGTTGGCGTCGCGGGCCGGGTCGTGGAGGTTGCCCTCCCAGCTCGGTTCGTCGGAATAGTGGTGCGGCTCGATGTTGCTGACCGACCCGGTCAGCAGCAGACCGTCCAGCCCTTCCAGCATCTGGCGCAGGCCGACCGGCGGCTGCAGGCCGGGCAGCAGCACCGGCAGGCACTCGGCGCCGTCGACCACCGCCCGGACATACTTTTCCCCCACCGCCAGGAACGGATGCGGACCGATCGTCTTCCGGTCCGTCGGCAGGCCGACGAGAGGCATCCGGGGAGAGGTTCGGGGCATGCGGGACGCTCGTGGTGCGTTTCCGGGAGGGCTTCCGCACGGTAACGGGGCCGTTCGATTTCTGCAACAGCCCTGCCGGAAATCCGATCCGGGTCGCTGCGATTGCTGCATCGCGACATCGTCTGCATGCGCATTTGCAGCCAAACGGTGGCATGATCCCCGTTGAGTATTATTGACAATTCGCCGACGCAGCCCTCAGCTGTCACACTGTCGCCCGCCTCATGACCACCTCCGACACCATGCCCGAATCCCTCACGCCCGACGATCTGCAGACCCTGCAGCAGTCGCCGGCCTGCGAGCAGGTCGACCTGCTCCTGCCCGACATGAACGGCCTGCTGCGCGGCAAGCGCATCGCCCGCAGCGCGCTGGACAAGGTCTACGCCGACGGCGTCTGCCTGCCGATGTCGCTGATCGCCACCGACATCACCGGGAACACGGTCGAGGAGACCGGCCTGGGCTACGACATCGGCGACGAGGACCGGATCTGCCGGCCGATCCCCGGCACGCTGCGGCCGGTGCCGTGGGCGCCGCGGCCGATGGCCCAGGTCCTGCTGGGCATGGAAGACGCGCAGGGCGGCATGTTCGAGGCCAATCCGCGCGAAGTGCTCAAGCGCGTGCTGGCACGCTACGACGCGCTCGGCCTGCGCCCGGTGGTGGCGGTGGAACTGGAGTTCTACCTGTTCGACCGCCTGCCCGACGCTCACGGCCGGCCGCAGCCGCCGGTCAACGCCCACACCGGCGCGCGCAACACCAGCACGCAGGTCTACTACATCGAGGACCTGGACGATTTCCGGCCCTTCATCGACGGCGTCGCCGCCGCCTGCCGCGCGCAGGGCGTGCCCGCCGACACCGCGGTCGCCGAATACGCACCCGGGCAGTTCGAGATCAACCTCAAGCACCGCGACGACGCCCTGCTCGCCTGCGACGACGCGATCTACCTCAAGCGCGCGATCAAGGCCGTGGCGCGGCAGCAGGGCTACCAGGCCAGCTTCATGGCCAAGCCGCTGGCCGACCAAGCCGGCAGCGGCCTGCATGTGCACGTCAGCGTGCTCGACCGCAACGGCGACAACATCTTCGCCTGCGCGCCGGAGCAGCCGGCCGAGGCGCTGAAGCACGCGATCGGCGGCCTGCAGCGCAGCGCCAGGGACTGCCTGCTGCTGTTCGCGCCCAATGCCAACAGCTACCGCCGCTTCGTGCTCAACGCGTTCGTGCCGCTGAACGAGGTCTGGGGCTTCAACAACCGCACCGTCGCCATGCGCATCCCGCACAGCGACCGCAAGAACACCCGCATCGAGCATCGCATCGCCGGCGCCGACGCCAACGTATACCTCGCCACCGCCGCGGTGCTGGCCGGCATGCTCGAAGGCATCGAGCGCGGCCACGACCCCGGCCCGCCGATCGTCGGCAACGCCTACGACCAGACCGAGATCCGCACGCCGTACTGGCGCGACACCATCGCCGACTTCATGGCCAGCGACTTCGCCGCCCGCCACTTCGGCGAGACCTTCCGCCACATCTACGGCCAGCAGAAACTCAAGGAACTGCACACGTTCTATCGCGAAGTGACCACGCTGGAATACGAGTGGTACCTGCGGTCGGTGTGACCCTCACTCGATTGCATCGAACCTCGCGAGACGCCCGACCGTGATCCCGGCCCCCTACCCGCCCAGCTGGTACGCCGCCAGCGCCGAGCCCCTGCCGCCGCAGCCGCGGCTGGAGGGCGACATCGACGCCGACGTCTGCATCCTCGGCGCGGGCTACGTCGGGTTGTCGGCGGCGCTGGAACTGGCCGAGGCCGGCTACCGGGTCGTGGTGCTGGAAGCGCAGCGCATCGGCTGGGGCGCCTCGGGCCGCAACGGCGGCCAGGTGATCTTCGGCTTCGGCTGCGGCGAGGCCAAGCTGGCGGCGCTGCTCGGTCGCGAGGACGCCCGCAAGCTGTTCGACTGGTCGGTCGAAGGCGTGCAGCTGATCCACGAGCGCCGCGGCCGCTACGGCATCGACTGCGACTGGCGCGACGGCCACATGCACGTGGCGATCAAGCCGCGCCAGGTGACCGAACTGCAGACCTGGCAGCGCGAACTCGAACACGACTACGGCTATCCCCTGCCCTGGTGGGATCGCGAGCAGTTGCGCGCGCAGCTCGATTCGCCGCGCTATCTCGG
Source organism: Lysobacter sp. DMC97 (assembly GCF_056313745.1). Lineage (NCBI taxonomy): Bacteria > Pseudomonadati > Pseudomonadota > Gammaproteobacteria > Lysobacterales > Lysobacteraceae > Lysobacter > Lysobacter sp. DMC97. Next base: position 16,669 of record NZ_JBQUZR010000004.1, read on the forward strand.
TGGCCTGTACGACATGCGCTCCGGCCACCTGCATCCCTTGAAGTACGCGCTGGGCCTCGGCCGCGCCGCGCTGGCGGCCGGCGTGCGCATCTTCGAACAGAGCCCGGTGCTGGACATCGCGCACGGCCCGCACCCGCAACTGCGCACCGCGCACGGCCGCGTGCGCGGCGACTTCGCGATCCTCGGCGGCAACGCGCTGGTGAAGGGCGTGGCGCCCGCGCTGGATCGCAAGATCATGCCGGTCGGCACCTACATCGCCGCCACCCGCCCGCTCGGCGAAGCGCGCGCCCGTGCGCTGATCCGCAACGACATGGCCGTGGCCGACGTGAACTGGGCGCTGGACTACTTCCGGCTGAGCGCCGACCACCGCCTGCTGTTCGGCGGCCGCGCCAGCTATTCCAACTTCCAGCCGCCGAACCTGGCGTGGGTGATGGCGCGGCGCCTGCGCAAGGTGTTCCCGCAACTCGCCGGCGAGCCATTCGAGCACGTCTGGGGCGGCACCATCGACATCAGCTTCAACCGCGCGCCGCACTGGGGCCGCATCGGCCGCGACAACGTCTATTTCGCGCAGGGCTTCTCCGGCCACGGCGTGGCGGCCGCCGGCCTCGCCGGCCGCGTGATCGCCGAGGCCGTGCGCGGCCAGAACGAGCGGCTCGACGTGTTCGCCCGGATCCCGCATCTGGATTTCCCCGGCGGCCGCACGTTCCGCACGCCGATGCTGGTCACCGCGATGGCCTGGTACAAGCTGCGCGACGCGCTCTGGTGACGGGTCGCCGGCGCCGCATTCATTTTTTTGCAGCGCAACGCTTGACGACCCCGAAGGGTCTTCCTAAAATGTCGGTTCTCCAGCAAGTGGGGCCATAGCTCAGCTGGGAGAGCGCCTGCATGGCATGCAGGAGGTCGCCGGTTCGATCCCGGCTGGCTCCACCAACTTCCGAACCACCAGGCCGGTTCGAGAAGGCAAGAAGTTCCACGACGTCCCCATCGTCTAGAGGCCTAGGACATTACCCTTTCACGGTAGCGACCGGGGTTCGAATCCCCGTGGGGACGCCAACGTTTCAACGACGAAGCCCGCCTCGCGCGGGCCTCGTCGTTTTTGCGTCAGCGCGATACCGGCGCGGGCGAGTCCTGTCCCTGCGCGTGCGCAGGGCCGGTCGGCGCAACAGCAACGGATTGCTGCGACTGGAGATCGCGCGCCACCTGTTCCATCGGCGGTGCCTGCACGACCTCCGCGGCAACACGGAACCCCGGCGTGTTGCCACCGATCCACACCGCCCCGTTGGCAACGCCGACCTCCTGCGGATTGACCCGGGAGAAATCCGTCATGCCCTCGCGCTTGGCGAGCAGCATCGCGTGCGCCACGGCGTTGTCCGGCACGCTGTCGGGCAACCGTTCGCGCAGTGCCTGGAAATACGCGTGATCGGGATGTTCGACCCGACGCGGATCCCTCGACGACGACGCGCCGCCGGCATCGTGCGACACGCCGTGGGCAGGCGGCGCCAGCCGCGGACTGCTGTCGGTGATGCCGGGTGGATGCGGCAGCCCCGGAACACCGAGGCCGGTGAGGTTCGCGCGCACTTCGGGCGCGGCATGGGAAGGATCGGCGACGCGCGCGGCGGCCAGCGCCCTCTGCTCCTGGCCTTCGATGTAGTTCAGCGCCCCGCCGATCTTGCGCTCGGGATAGCCGTTCGCTTCGTAGAAGTAGCGGCCCATGGCCGCGACGTTCTCGGGCGTGGACGCCATCGACAGATCGGCCCCCAGCGTCAGGCCGGGCTTGGGCGCATACGTCGCGGGCACCTTGCTCAGGTCGACGTTGACGTACATCTGCATGTCCGCCGGCGAGGCGTCGTAGAGATCCTTCAGCGTGGCGTGCGGATTGCCGGCGCGGACCTGCGCCGCCAGCGCATTGAAGCCCGCCATCTCGGCATGGACCTCGCGCGAACGCACGCTCTCGTTGTACGTCCGCAGGATGTCGGTGTAATCGTGGGGCGACGGCCGCGCGGTCATCGCGGTAACGTCGCCCATGAGCTTGGTGTCCTCGGCCAGACGGGCGTCGCGCGTGACCGCATGGTCGATCTCGTGGGCCAGGGTGAAGCGCAGCGAGTTCGCGGTCTGCACGTCGCCCCGCGCAGCGAGGTTGAGCTGGTCGATCGAGACCGCCATCGTCTTCGAGTACGCATCGTAGGTGCCGAGCGCGCCCGGAGCGCCGAGGTTGTCGAAACGTTCGAGGCTGCCGCGTTCGATCTGCTGCAGCAGCGTGGTCTTGAGCCCCGGCGTGGTATCGATCAACGTCCTCAGTTCGGCGCCGGGATCGGTGCGGTCGGTGCGGAATCGGCGCTGGTAGTCGCCGAGCATCTCGTCAAGGCGTTCCTGTGGCGTCGGCATGTCCCTGTGCTCCCGTCAGTCGTAGGCGTTGATGATCAGCATGGAGATGCAGGTCTGCGGATCCTTCGGATCGCGCTGGCCGCGCACGTGCACGGTCACGCCGATGTCGCCGCGCGAGAACTCCCAGTAGTCCTGCGTGTCGAGCCGGTTCCGGAGCTTCTTCGACTCGAAACCGGCAGTGGTCAGTGCGCGCGCGTAATCGTCGATCGGCACGCAGACCGGCGTCATGTCGGCATCGGCATGCGTCTGGTCGTTGAACTGGAACAGCAGCCGGTTGGGCCGGGCACCGGGTTGCGGCGTCATCGAGCGCAATCCGTAGTACCAGGTATCCGTCAAGCGGCCCGCGGTGCCGTAGTCGTTGCCATCGGCGGAATGGACGTCGATCTTCAGGCCGGTGAGCCTTTCCACGTTCTGCGGCGCGAGATCCTCGGCGCCATGGAGGTTCTCGATCAGTCTGAGCACACGATCGGCCAGATCCTGTGCGTTGGCGGCATTGGCGGGTTCAGCGGTCATGGCGGCGATCTCCTTGGCCGGTTCGGGATGGGAAGGCATGGCGGCGCATGCAGGCAGCGCGAGCGCGACGATCAGGGCGGACGCACGGGCGTCGACGTGCGGAAGGATCGGGATTCGCAAGGGGGCGTCCTCCTTGACTGGGGCCGCCGCGGCGGCCGATGGTGCTGAAGATATAACGCCCTTGCTGTGGCTCGCAGGCCAATCAATGCGCGGCAGCACGCATGTTCAGGAATCGGGGAGGCCAGGATGCGCGGAGGATGCCCCTGCATCACCGCGGACGGCCGGCTCTCGCCGCACCAGCGTCCCCACGCCATGCCCGCGCTCGGCGAGGTATTGCAACCACTTGCCGAGGAAAGTGTTCATGCGCAGGCGGTGGTCGAGCACTTCCGCCGGCGGCGGGTGCAGGCCGATGGCGTCCTGCCAGCGTCGGCCGATGTAGCAGTGGGTGGCTTCGACCAGCTGCGCGTCGCGGTACAGGCGCAGGAAGGCGGACGGGTCGGGCTCGCCGGTGACAGGATCGAGCAGCGCGTAGCTCAGGCGGTATTCGACGGTATAGGCGTGCTGCGCCATGACTTCGAGGTGCAGGTCGAGGCCGTCGCCGATCGAGGACACGTATCGACCTTCGGTCAGCAGCGCCGGCGCGAACAGGCGCTGCAGGCGCTGGTGGTTCTCGGCGTACAGCGCCATCAGCCAGGAAAAACGGCTGATTTTCTGGGCTTCGATGGGGCGGGAGGCGACGTGCGACATGCGCGGATCGTACACAGCGCACCGCGGCCGCGACAGCATTGACGACGTCGATGGTCGGCGGCGATGATGGGCAGGCCCCACGCGCTCGCGATCCGAGCGAATCCCCGGTACCGATCGCTTCGGAACGGATCGCCTCAGAACATCCCGCGCTGGATCCCCAACGTCGTCATCACCTTGCTCGCGATCTCCTCGATGGAGGTGTGCGTGGTGCTGAGCGTGGGGATGCGCTCGGCGCGCAGCATCGCTTCCGCGGCCGCCACCTCGCGCCGGCACGTCTCCGGCTGGGCGTAGCGCGAGTTCGGGCGCCGCTCCTGGCGGATCTGCGCCAGCCGCTCGGGGTCGATGGTCAGCCCGAACAGCTTGCGCCGGTGCGGCCGCAGCCGCGGCGGCAGGCGATCGTGCTCCAGGTCCTCGTCGGTCAGCGGATAGTTCGCCGCGCGCACGCCATGGTGCAGCGCCAGGTAGATGCAGGTCGGCGTCTTGCCGGCACGGGAGACGGCGACAAGGATCACGTCCGCCTCGTCGTAGTTGGTGGCGATGCCGTCGTCGTGGGTCAGCGCGAAGTTCATCGCGTTGATGCGGCGGTGGTAGGTGTCGAAATCGACCAGGCCGTGCGCCTGCCCCACCCGCGGATGCCGCTGCTGGCCCAGTTCGCGCTCCAGCGGCTCGATGAAGGGGGCGAACACGTCCAGCATCAGCGCCCCGCTCTCGGCCAGGGCCGCGGTCAGGCGGGCATCGACGCAGGAATTGACCACGATCGGGCGCAGGCCATGGCTCTCGCCGGCGGCGCGGATGCGGGCCGCGGCCTCGGCCGCCTTCTCGGGGGTGTCGACGAAGGAGATGCGGTCGGTCCGGAATTCGGTGCCGTTGAACTGGGTCAGGAGGCTGTGGCCGATGGTTTCGGCGGTGATGCCGGTGCCATCGGAGACGTAGAAGACCGGTCGGACGAGGGTCATGGGGCGCTTGGGACGGAAGTCGAAGGCGGCGCGGAAGCCGGTGTTGCTAAAATAGCGCTTTCCCCGGCCCCCCGCCGCGCCCGGAGCACCCCTTGAACGAGAACATCCTCTGGCTGCAGGCCCTGCGCCTGTCCGACCTTGCCCGAGTGGGCGGCAAGAACGCCTCCCTCGGCGAAATGATCGGCCACCTGGCCGGGCTGGGGGTCTCGGTGCCGGGCGGCTTCGCCACCACCGCCGAGGCGTTCAAGGCCTTCATCGCCCACAACGACCTGCACCAGCGGATCTACGACAAGCTGGCGACGCTGGACGTGGACGACGTCCCCGCCCTCACCGCCGCCGGCGGCGAGATCCGCGGCTGGGTGATCGACGCCCCGCTGCAGCCGGACCTCGATCGCGACATCCGCGCCGCCTACGCGCAGCTCTCCTCGGAGAATGGTGGGGCCGACATCGCGGTCGCCGTGCGCTCCTCCGCCACCGCCGAGGACCTGCCCGACGCCTCGTTCGCCGGCCAGCAGGAGACCTTCCTCAACGTGACCGGCGCCGACGACGTGGTGCGCAAGGTCAAGGAAGTGTTCGCCAGCCTCTACAACGACCGCGCCATTGCCTACCGGGTGCACCACGGTTTCAAGCACGAGGACGTGTTCCTGTCGGCCGGCGTGCAGCTGATGGTGCGCTCCGACGTCGGCGCTTCCGGCGTGCTGTTCACGCTCGACACCGAATCCGGCTTTCGCGACGTCGTGTTCGTCACCGCCAGCTACGGCCTCGGCGAAATGGTCGTGCAGGGTGCGGTCAACCCCGACGAGTTCTACGTCTACAAGCCGACCCTGCGCCAGGGCAAGCCGGCGATCCTGCGCCGCGCGCTGGGCAGCAAGGCCATCCGCATGGTCTATTCCGACAAGCCCGGCGAGCGCGTGCGCACCGAGGACGTCCCCACCGACCTGCGCGGCAGGTTCTCGATCACCGACACCGACGTGCAGGAACTGTCGAAGCAGGCGCTGGTCATCGAACAGCACTACGGCCGGCCGATGGACGTGGAATGGGCGAAGGACGGCGTCACCGGCAAGCTGTTCATCGTGCAGGCGCGCCCCGAGACCGTGAAGTCCCGTGCCCACGCGACCCAGATCGAGCGCTACAGCCTCGAACAGCGCGGCGAGATCGTCGCCGAAGGCCGTGCCATCGGCCACAAGATCGGCAGCGGCACCGCGCGCGTGGTGCGCTCGCTGGCCGACATGAACCGCGTGCAGCCGGGCGACGTGCTGGTCGCCGACATGACCGATCCCGACTGGGAGCCGGTGATGAAGCGCGCCGCGGCGATCGTGACCAACCGCGGCGGCCGCACCTGCCACGCGGCGATCATCGCCCGCGAACTGGGCGTGCCCGCGGTGGTCGGCACCGGCAACGCGCTGGACCGCATCGAGGACGGCCAGACCGTGACCGTGAGCTGCGCCGAGGGCGACACCGGCTTCATCTACGCCGGCGCCCTGCCCTTCGAGCGCATCGTCACCGACCTCGACAACATGCCGCCGGCGCCGCTGAAGATCATGATGAACGTGGCGAACCCGGAGCGCGCGTTCGACTTCGCGATGCTGCCGAATGCGGGTATTGGTCTGGCGCGGCTGGAGATGATCATCGCCAGCCACATCGGCGTGCATCCCAAGGCGCTGCTCGAGTACGCCGACCAGGACGTCGAGACCAAGCGCAAGATCGATGCCCGCATGGCCGGCTACGCCAGCCCGGTCGATTTCTACGTCGACCGCCTCGCCGAAGGCATCGCCACCATCACCGCCTCGGCCGCGCCGAACCCGGTGATCGTGCGCCTGTCGGACTTCAAGTCGAACGAATACGCCAACCTCATCGGCGGCAGCCGCTACGAGCCGCACGAGGAAAACCCGATGATCGGGTTCCGCGGCGCCAGCCGCTACATCAACCCGTCGTTCCGCGAGGCGTTCGCGCTGGAATGCCGCGCGGTGCGCAAGGTCCGCGAGACCATGGGCCTCGACAACTGCTGGGTGATGATCCCGTTCGTGCGCACGCTGGAGGAAGGCCGCAAGGTCGTCGAGGTGCTGCGCGAGAACGGCCTGGAGCAAGGCAAGGACGGCCTCAAGATCATCATGATGTGCGAGGTGCCGTCGAACGCGCTGCTGGCGGACGAGTTCCTCGACATCTTCGACGGCTTCTCGATCGGCTCCAACGACATGACGCAGCTGACGCTGGGCCTCGATCGCGACTCGGCGATCGTCGCCGATCTGTTCGACGAGCGGAACCCGGCGGTCAAGAAGATGCTGTCGATGGCCATCCAGGCCGCGAAGCGCAAGGGCAAGTACGTCGGCATCTGCGGCCAGGGCCCGAGCGACCACCCCGACCTCGCGCAGTGGCTGATGGAGGAAGGCATCGAGTCGGTGTCGCTGAATCCGGACACCGTGGTCGATACCTGGCTGAAGCTCGCGAAGGCGAAGAAGGGCTGATCGCACGCGGCGACGCCCGCTTGATCGACTCCGGAAAAGGGCGCCGCTGGCGCCCTTTTCCGTGCATGCCGGACGTCATCGTGCCGAACGACAGGCGCCGGACGCACGCGTTGCACAGTACGTTCGTCGCCATCGCCCTCCACGGACATCGCACATGGACGAGGTCTCGACCTTCCGGCTCAACCTGATGCGTGCGCTCTACCTGCTGATGTTCGTGGGCCAGGCCGTGGTCACCGGGCCGGGCATCGTGCATCCGCCCGCGGATCTCGATCTGCCTCACAGTGTGATCCGGAGTTTCCTCGGCACGATCTCGCTGCTGTCGATCATCGGCCTGCGCCATCCGCTGAAGATGCTGCCGCTGCTGCTGTTCGAGTTCGCGTGGAAGGCGCTGTGGGTCGGCGCGTTCTGGCTGCGGCTGTGGCAGGGCCATGCGACCACGCCGGCGATCGACGAGACCTTCTTCGAGATCATGCTGGGCGTGGTGCTGGTGCCGCTGGTGATCCCGTGGGGCCACGTCTGGCGCCGCTACGTGAAGGCGCCCGCGGAACGCTGGCGCTGACCGCGCGCCTGCGGTGGCCGTGCCCGCTCAGCCCGGGCCCGGCACCGGCTTGCGCGAATCCTCGACGATCCGTCGATACGCCGCTTCGACGACATCGGCACCGTGCTTCGCTTCGAGCCGCCTGACGATGAAATGGCCGCGGGCGACGTCCTGGTAGTAATCGACGAACAGCGCATTCAGCGCCGCGCCGCTGAGCGCACCGATCACCGGTACCGCCTGCGCGGCGAACTTCTCGCTGACGACCACGCCGAAGCGCGCGGCGATCTTCTCGATCGCGGTCGCCAGCCACTTCGCCGCCTGCTTCGAGGTCACGCCGGGCGCGTGGCCGCTGCCGTGCCGGGCGGCGACCTGCGCGAGTTCCTTCGACAGGTGGCGCATGGCATCGGTGGTGAAGCCACGCACCGCGTAATAGCCGACGTCGCCGGCATCGTCGGCGGTCGAGTGGCCGCCGAAGGCGAACACTTCGAGGCAGGCCTGTTTCGTGGCGAGATCGCGCAGGTCGAAGCCCTCGCTGCGCGCCACGTCGGCGACCGAGCGCATCATCATCGTGGTGGTGATCGGCAGTTCGACGAACAGCGCGGCGAAGCCGAACGCGCCGCCGACCGCACCGGTGCCGGCGGCGGCCAGCTTGTGCAGGCGCGTCGAGGCCGGCTTGCCGGGCGCGTTGTCCATCGACCACAGCGCGGCGTCCGCGGCCTTCGTCAGCGCCGTCTCGACGGCACCGTGCACGCGCGACGCGACCGGTTTCGGCAGGCGTTTGACCAGCCCCTCGACCGGCGAACCGATCAAACTCGCGATGCGCATGGCGATCGACGGCGATTCCAGCAGCGCGACGGCGCGGCGCAGGTCGTCCGTGTCGGCCGCAGGCAGCGCGGCGGGGATCATCTCGGTCATGCGTCTCGTCCCTGTGTTTGCCACCGACCGGCGTGCCGGCTCACTTCAGCGTCGCGCCCTTCTGCGACAGCCACGGATGGATCTCGCAGGCGAGACGTCCCGCCTGCACCGCCGGATCGTCGTGGCACATGGCCTCGGCACCGGCGCGATCGGGCACGTCGAGGATGAAGATCCCGCGCCAGTCGCCGTCGTCCATGAACGGCCCGGCGATCTGCAATTGCCCGCGGTCGGCATAGGCCTGCATGTTCGCCATGTGCCCGGCCTGCAACCGCCCGGCGTCCTCGGCGGACTGGTCGCGCTTCGGGCCCTTCTTCAGCATCACGAACCAGTACTGCTTCATGCCCGGCGGCAAGGCGGGCGTCGCGGCAGGCGTCGCCTGCGCGGGTGCGGGCGCAGGTGCAGGTGCGGGCTCGTCCGCGCGTGCAACATGCGCGAAGGCCAGGGCGAGCAGCGGCAGGCACAGCGACGAGGCGAGCGTGGACGGGGATATCGGGATCACTCCGGTGACGGAACGAACTGGGCGAGCCGCGCGCGGTAGTGGCGCAGTTCGGCGATCGAATCGCGCACGTCGCTGAGCGCGGTGTGCGCGGACTCCTTCTGCACGCCCTGCAGCACCTGCGGCGCCCAGCGCCGGGCCAGTTCCTTGAGCGTGCTCACGTCGAGGTTGCGGTAGTGGAAATAGCGCTCCAGTTCCGGCATCTGGCGATGCAGGAAGCGCCGGTCCTGGCAGATCGAGTTGCCGCACATCGGCGAGGTCTTCGGTCCGATCCAGGACTGGAGGAAGGTGATGGTGCCGCGCTCGGCCTCGGCCATCGACACGCCCTGCCTCAGCACGCGGTCCCACAGCCCCGACTTGCGGTGCTGGTTGAGGTTCCAGTCGTCCATCGCCTCGAGCGTGGCGAGGTCGTGGGCGATCGCGAATTCCGGCCCCTCGGCGAGGACGTTGAGCTGGGCGTCAGTGACGACGGTGGCGATCTCGATGATCGAATCGCGGTCGGTGTCGAGCCCGGTCATTTCCAGGTCGATCCAGATCAGGCGGCCCTCGGAAGGCAGGCTCTCGGTCGCGGAGGAAGTCGTCATGCGCTCGCAGGATGGGTCGGGAAGCCGCATCATAGCCCACCCGTTTGCGGCATCCGGGCCCCGCCATGACCCTCCACATCCCCACCGACCACCAGACCATCCTCGGCGCGATGCTGGCGCCGGCGCTGTTGATGGCCGCGACCGGTTCGCTGCTGGTCTCGGCCAATGCCCGGCTGGCGCGCGTCGTCGACCGGCTGCGTTCGCTGATCGTGGCCTGGGAGCACGACGCCCCCGACCGCAACGAACGCGACACCCAGATCCGCCGCCACCGGCATCGGTCGGCGCTGGTGTTGCGCGCCTGCCGGCTGCTGTACGCGGCGCTGGCCTGCTTCATCGGCACCAGTCTCGCGCTGGCCGCGGACGCCCTGCTCGGCTTTCCCTTCGTGGGCGCGGTGCCGACGGTGCTCGCGGTGGCCGGCATGGCCTGCCTGCTCGGCGCCAGCCTGACGATGGGCCGCGAGGTCAGCCTGTCGGTGCGCAGCTTCGACGAGGAACTCGACCAGGAACTCGCGCGCAGGCGTGGGTGAGCTGCGGCGTTGCCGCGGCTTGCGGCACGGCAAGCACCGGTAGAGCGGCCTGACCAGCCATTCGGCTGTTGAACGCCAGGCCGCTGCTCTGTCGGTAGAGCGGCCTTCAGGCCGCTGCTGTTCGAGACTACGTCAAAGGCAGCGGCCTGAAGGCCGCTCTACCGAAAACACCGGTATCGACGAATGCGGGCGACGGGTCAGATCGGCGGCTTGCCGCGCTTGCGGCGGAAGTAGTTGGTGAGCATCGTCCCCGCTTCCGCGGCGAGCAGGCCGCCGTCGACGGCAACGCGGTGGTTGTGCCGCGGGTCGGCCAGCAGGTCGAAGACGCTGCCGGCGGCGCCGGTCTTGGGATCGGTCGCGGCATAGACCACACGGGCCACCCGTGCATGCACTGCCGCCATCGCGCACATCGCGCAGGGTTCGAGCGTGACGTACAGCGTGCAGCCGGTCAGGCGATGGTTACCCAGCGTGCGACCACCTTCGCGCATGGCGACGATCTCCGCGTGCGCGCTCGGGTCATGGTCGCCGATGTTGCGGTTCCAACCCTCGCCGACCACGTGCCCGTCGGCGTCGACCAGCACCGCGCCGACCGGGATCTCGTCGTGCTCGCGCTCGGCGCGGACGGCGAGCGCCAGCGCGTGGCGCATCCAGTGCAGATCGGCGTCGGTCCACGCCGGCGTCGAGGCGTCGTCGGCGGCCGTCATCGGACCGCTCCGGGCGGGTTTCCACGTTGCATCGGCCAATGATGGGCATTCGCCCGGCCTGTGTCATCTTGCAGGTTCGCGGCGCACGCGGCAGCGGCTACGCTCTGCGTCTCGAAGGATTCCGCGCCAGGCGCGCACGACAGGGGACGTTCCATGACCGCACCGACCACGCCATCCGCCGCCGCATCCGCCGGCGGCTGCACGCCCACGCCCGTCCGCCTGCCGCCGACGCTGCCGCCGGAACCCTGCTGCTGCGACGGCGACCCGATCGAAGGCCTGAAGCAGCTGTTCGTCGACTACTTCCAGGGCCGCGGCATGGCCGCCGGCCGCGATCCCGCGACGCGGCCGGTGTTCCTGCGCCTGCACGGCGCGGCGCACGGCCGCTTCCTCGTCGATCCCGACCTGCCGCAGGACCTGCGCATCGGCGTGTTCGGCCAGAAGAGCGAGTACCCGGCCTGGGTGCGCTTCTCCTCCGACGTCCAGCCCGGCGCGCCCGATCTCAAGGGCACCTGCGGCATCGGCATCAAGCTGTTCGGCGTGGACGGCGAGAAGCTGCTGGCGCCTGACCGCGAGGCGACCACGCAGGACTTCATCCTGCAGAACCACGACGTGTTCTTCGTCGACACCGCGAAGGACATGTGCGAGTTCACGTGTGCCTCGCTACACGGCAAGGGCGATGCCTACCTCGCCGCGCACCCGGTGACGCAGCAGGTGCTGGACGCGATGGAGAAGGTCGTCGATTCGGTGCTGACCACGCCCTACTGGAGCGTGCTGCCCTACCGCTTCGGCGAATCGCGCTACGTGAAGTACTGGCTGGAGCCACTGGAAGCCCCGCCGGCCGACACCGCGCCGGACTTCGACGATCCGTTCTACCTGCGCGCCGACCTCCACGCGCGGCTGCGCAAGGGCCCGGCGCGGTTCCGCTTCCTCGCCCAGTTCCGCACCGACGACGCGACGATGCCGCTGGACGCCGCGACCGTGCGCTGGAGCGCCGAGGCCAGCCCGCCGGTGGCGCTGGGCATCCTCGAACTGCCGCTGCAGGACCTCGACACCCGCGGCCAGTCGACCTACGGCGAGAACCTCGCCTGGAACCCGTGGCACGCGCTGCCCGAGCACGCGCCGGTCGGCAGCATTTCCGATGCGCGCAAGGTCGTGTATCGCGCGTCCGCCGACAATCGCCGCAACGTCAACGGCGTGCCGCTGGCCGAACCCGCGGCGCCGCGCCCGGCCGAATACGCGCCCGGCGTGCCCTACCCGGCCGCGAAGGACACCCGCGTCGTGCGCGCGGCGATCCACCCGGCGATCGGCATCGCCCGCGTCGGCAACAGCCTCGACGCGTACTACATCGGCCCGCAGGTCATCGACCCGCCGCCGCAGCCGCTCGGCTTCTACCGCGACGCCACCGGCGCACTGAAGCGCGAGGCCGCGCAGTTCCGGATCTACGGCTACAACGCCGCCGGCGAGGTGGTGCGCGAACTGACCTCCGACTGGGCCGACATCGCCTGGACCGTGCACCTCGCCAACCGCAAGGCGGCCTGGTACCAGTGGCAGATCGCGATGGACATCCCCGAGGCCGCGACCACCGTGCTGCCGCGGCGCAACGCGAAGGTGAAGGGGAAGGATCGCGATGGCCTCGTCATCGATGCCGGCCCGCAGCGCATCGCCGGCCGCGACACCGCGCCGGTGACTTGCGCCGGGATGTTCACCGACGTCCCGGTGACGCTGGGCGAGCTGCGGACCGACGCCAGCGGCCGCCTGCTGGTGCTGCCCGGCCACGGCATCTCGGCCTCGCCCACCGGCGCGCCGATCTTCATTCCCAGCGACGGCAATTCCTTCATCAACGCCGACGGCTGGTACGACGACACCTGCGACGGCACGGTGGAGGCGACGGTCAACATCGAGGGCCGCGCGATCCCGGTCGAAGCGGCGTGGGTCGTCACCGCGCCGCCGAATTACGCGCCGCAGGTGAAGGCCGAGCGCACGCTGTACGACCTGCTGCACGATCTGTACGTGCAGGCGGCGTGGCTGCCGGCGCCGGCGACGGTGTCGTTCACCGACGACGTCTACCCGATCCTGCAGCGCCTCAGCGGCCTGCAGTGGGTGAACCAGGGCTTCGCCACGTTGTTCGGCCACGGCGGGCAGTACGACTTCGAATCGCCGGCGCTGATCGCGCGGCTCTCCGCGCTGCCGCCGCCGGGCGAGTACGACCCGAACGCCGAATTCCGCCGGCAGGTGTTCAACAGCTTCCGCCCGCCAAACCCGCCCGACGGCAACCAGTTGCCGTGGCCGTGGCTGTACGGCGACGCGATGGAAGTCCCGGCCGGTGAAAGCCCGCGCCAGAACGCCGCGATCACCACGACGCAATGGACGGTGCTGCAGCGCTGGGCGAACGGCGAGTTCGTCGCCGACTGGAATCCCGCATCCGTGCCGCCGGCGAACATCGACGCCGTGCCGCTGGCGAAGCAGCCGGCGATGCTCGATCGCGCCGCGCTCGACTTCTGTCTCGCCGACGCCTTCCACCCCGGCTGCGAGATGACCTGGCCGATGCGGCACCTGTCGCTGTACGCGGCGCCGTTCCGCATCCGCCGCCGCCCGCCGGGCACGCCGGAGCCGGATTACGGCAGCACGCTCGACCAGGCGACCGCACTGTCGCAGGACGGCCCGCTGCACGCGCAGGGTCCCGGCGACATCAACCGCTGGATGGGCCTGCCGTGGCAGGCGGACACCGCGTACTGCCGCGCCGGCTACGACCCCGACTACGACCCGTTCGCGCCGACGTTCTGGCCCGCGCGCGTGCCCAACCACGTGCTGACCGCGGACGACTACGCGATCGTGGTCGACCCGTCGCAGCCGATGTCGCGCCGGATCGCCGCGTTCTCCGACCGCACCAGCTGGAACAAGCCGCTGCACGGCACCACGGTCGAGCAGATGCTGCAGATGGTGCGGATGTTCGGTTCGATGGGCCTGGTGGAAGTGCGCGCCGGTGTGCAGGGCGATCCCGCGTTCCCGGCGACGATGATGGTCGCGTCCTACGGCCCGGGCGTGGCGCCGGCCGATGCCGCCACCGTCGCGCATGCGACCCCGGGAGCGCCGCGCCTGCAGGCCACGGCCGACGGCGACACCGCGCACCTCAAGGCGCGCCGCCTGCCGCACGGCGCGAACTTCGCCAGCCGCGAGGACGCCGACGCCGCGCCGCTGCCGGTGCGCCACGGCAAGCCGCGCGACTGAGCGCGGCGTGGCGATGACGACGGTCGATGTCGCCATCGCCGGCGGCGGCCCCGCGGGCGCCGCCGCCGGCCTCGCGCTCGCCCGCGCGGGGCTGCGCGTGCGCCTGTGCGAGCACGACGCCACGCGCCCGTTCCGCGTGGGCGAAGGCCTGCCGCCATCCGCGCGTTCGCTGCTGCGCGATCTCGGCGTGCTCGACCGCATGGCCGCCGACAGCCATCGCCCCAGCCCCGGCACGCTGGCGTTCTGGGGCAGTGACACGCCGCACGCCGAGGACACGCTGTTCGGCGTGCACGGCCACGGCTGGCAGCTCGATCGCGTCCGCTTCGACGCGAGGCTGCGCGAGGCCGCCACTGCGACCGGTGCCGACGTGCGCACCGCGACGCTGCGGCTCGATGCGGCGGGCGATGCACAGGCGCCACATCGGCTCGTCGCACGCGATGCGCACGGCGCCGAGGAAACGTTCACAGCACGCTGGCTGATCGATGCGAGTGGCCGCGCGGCGACGTTCGCGCGTGCGCTCGGCGCGGAACGCATCGCGCACGATCGATTGTTCGCGGTGCACCAGCGGCTGCACGGCGGCGCCGAGAGTGATCGCGACGGCCGCACCTGGGTCGAATCGGTCGCGGACGGCTGGTGGTACAGCGTGCTGCTGCCGTCGGGCGAACGGTTGATCGCCTTTCTCTGCGACGCGGATGCGGACGAACGCCGCCGTCTGCTCGACGATGATGGTCTGTGGCGCCATCTCGCCAATGCGCCGCAACTGCATGCGCTGTGTACCTCGCACGGCTGGACGCCGCACGGACGCGCGCACGGCGCCGAGGCATCGAGCGTCGAACTCGATCGCGCCGCCGGCGAGCGCTGGCTGGCGGTCGGCGATGCCGCCCTCGCCTTCGATCCGCTGTCGTCGAAGGGCATTTCCAGCGCGCTCTACACCGGCCTGCGCGCCGCGCAGGCACTGCTGGCCTGCGAACGCGGCGATGCCGCGGCACTCGATGCCTACGCGCATCATCTTCGCGACATCCACCGGCTCTACCGCGGACAACTGCGCGCATTCCATGCGATGGAAACGCGCTGGCCGACGTCACCGTTCTGGCAGCGACGGCAGCAGGACGTCGCGGCCTGACCGAGGCGGTCGCCTAGACGCGACCCGCGGCTTCCAGCGCCGCGTATTCGTCGTCGCCAAACAGGCACGAACGCACCAGGAAACGCACGCCCTCGCCGTTTTCCAGCGAGAACATGCCGCCGCGGCCTTCGACCACGTCGATGATCAGCTGCGTGTGCTTCCAGTACTCGAACTGCGGCCGGCTGATGTAGAACGGCGCGCCGCCGATCTCACCCAGTTGCACGTCGTTGTCGCCGACGATGAAGTCGTCCTGCGGGAAGCACATCGGCGACGAGCCGTCGCAGCAGCCGCCGGACTGGTGGAACAGCACCGGCCCGTGGCGCGTGCGCAGCTTGTCGATCAGCGCGAGCGCGGGCAGCGTGGCGATCACCTGCAGGGGCAGCGTCGGCATGGCGATGATTCTCCGGCGCCCGGCCCTCGGGCCGGGCGCCCTGTGGTCAGAACGCGACCTTCACGGTGCCGACGACGCGGCTGTCGAACAGGTCGCCGAGATCGTGCTGGTCGGTGTCATGGTAGCGCACGTCGAAACTCACGTGCTTGAACGGAGCGTAGCCCACGCCGACGTTCCAGGTCGAATAGTCGATCGTCTTCGACGTGTCCTGGCGACCCACGGCGCCACTGATCGACCACTGGTCATTGAGCGGGACGCTGCCGTTGACTTCGTAGTACGTGCCGGAGCCATCGCTGCCGAAGTAATCCGGCGTGTGCAGCACGGCGGCGCCGAGGCTGCCCTTGCCCACCGGATGGCTGACCGCTGCCTTGTATTCGATCGTGTCGATGTCGACACCGGCCGGCTGGTTGCGGTAGCCGTAGCGCACCACGCCGAGATCGAAGGTGAAATCGCCAGCCTTGGGCTTCCAGCCGACCCAGGCGTCGTATTCGAGGTCGATGTCGTTGCCGAAGTCGACGTTCTCGGCGCCGATGCCGCCGTAGAAGTCGCCGGCGGTCACGTCGAGCGTGCCGAAGACGAAGGGATCCTCGTTGGTCTGGCTGACGCCACGGAACACGTAGTCGGTGGCGGCGCCGATCGAGCCGCTGACGTTGACGTCGGATTCGGCGTGCGCGGCGCTGGCAAGGCCGGACAGCAGCAGGAAGGGCGCGGCGAGGCGCGCGACGGGAAGACGGGGTCGGTGCATGGTCGGTCCTGGGTGCGTGGTAGTGGAATGCGGAACCCGGGCCGAGCGCATCCCGCCCGGGCCGGAGCCCGGGAGCGATGCGTCGGACGGGAAGGCCTCTCGACGTGGGGGAGGACAGGCCTTCTAGAGCGGCCCGCTGGAGCGGGCCTTCGGGAGGATCGGGCCGGACGGGCCGGCGATCAGAAGAAGCCGAGCGCCTTCGGCGAGTAGCTGACCAGCAGGTTCTTGGTCTGCTGGTAGTGGTCCAGCATCATCTTGTGGGTCTCGCGACCGATGCCCGACTGCTTGTAGCCACCGAACGCGGCGTGCGCCGGATAGGCGTGGTAGCAGTTGGTCCACACGCGGCCGGCCTGGATCGCGCGGCCGAAGCGGTACAGGCGGCTGGCGTCGCGGCTCCACACGCCGGCGCCGAGGCCGTACAGCGTGTCGTTGGCGATCTCCAGCGCTTCGGCTTCCGTCTTGAACGTCGTGACCGACACCACCGGCCCGAAGATCTCTTCCTGGAAGATGCGCATCTTGTTGTGGCCCTTGAACACCGTCGGCTTGACGTAATAGCCGCCGGCCAGGTCACCGCCGAGTTCGTTGCGCTCGCCGCCGATCAGCACTTCGGCGCCTTCCTGCTTGCCGATGTCGATGTAGCTGAGGATCTTCTCGAGCTGCTCGCCGGAAGCCTGCGCGCCGATCATGGTGTTCGGGTCGAGCGGGTCGCCCTGCTTGATCGCGGCGACGCGGGCGATCACCTTCTCCATGAACTTCTCGTAGATCGATTCCTGGATCAGCGCGCGCGACGGACAGGTGCAGACCTCGCCCTGGTTGAAGGCGAACAGCACGAAGCCTTCCACGGCCTTGTCGAGGAAATCGTCGTCTTCGGCCATCACGTCGGCGAAGAAGATGTTCGGCGACTTGCCGCCGAGTTCCAGCGTCACCGGGATCAGGTTCTGGCTGGCGTACTGCATGATCAGGCGGCCGGTGGTGGTCTCGCCGGTGAACGCGATCTTCGCGATGCGCGGGCTGCTGGCCAGCGGCTTGCCCGCTTCGAGGCCGAAGCCGTTCACGACGTTCAGCACGCCCGGCGGCAGCAGGTCGCCGATGATCTCCATCAGCACGAGGATGCTCGCCGGGGTCTGCTCGGCGGGCTTGAGCACCACGCAGTTGCCCGCGGCCAGCGCCGGCGCCAGCTTCCACGCGGCCATCAGCAGCGGGAAGTTCCACGGGATGATCTGGCCGACCACGCCCAGCGGCTCGTGGAAGTGGTAAGCGATGGTGTCGTGGTCGATCTCGCCGACGGTGCCTTCCTGCACGCGCACCGCCGAGGCGAAGTAGCGGAAGTGGTCGGCCATCAGCGGGATGTCGGCGTTGAGCGTCTCGCGGATCGGCTTGCCGTTGTCCCAGGTCTCGGCGTGCGCCAGCAGTTCGAGGTTCTGCTCGATGCGGTCGGCGACCTTGTTGAGCACGTTGGCGCGGTCGGCGGCGGAGGTCTTGCCCCAGGCGTCCTTCGCGGCATGGGCGGCGTCGAGCGCAAGTTCGATGTCGTCCTTGCTCGAACGCGGGATGCGGGTGAAGGCCTTGCCGGTGATCGGGGTGATGTCGTCGAAATACTCGCCGCCCTTCGGCGCGACCCATTGGCCACCGATGTAGTTGCCGTACTGGGCCTTGAAGATGCGGGAATGGTCGTGCAGGTGGGGCTTGGCCATCGCGTTCATGGAGCAACTCCGAAAGGTGGTGGTGTCCCCCGTTACCGCAAGGCCGGTGCCAAGTGCCGCATGGTGCGACGCAGCAGCGACGAATGCCTGATGCCGCGGGCAGTTGCGTCGTCGCATGTTGCAACGCACAACAAGCAGCCCTTGCGCGGCGCGGTTTCGTGTGTTGTTTATCGGAACAGCCGCCGCCGCGACTGTCGCAGAATGCGACACAGGAGCCGCCATGACCCGCACCCGCCCGATCGACGAACTCGCCCACGCCCGCCGGTCGTTCTTCGAGCGCGGCAACGCCGTCGGCGCGGGCGAATTGCCGCAGACGATCCTGCGGTCGTGGCAGCGCTGCCGCCGCCTCGGCCTGCCGGAACGCGACACGCCGTCGATCGAGCCGGTGCCGGAAAGCCGCCTGCACGAGATGCGCGAGCGCAACGAACGCCTGCGCCGGCTGGCGCGCGCGGAGCTGGAACAGCTCGCGGCCGATGCCGACGGCAGCGGCAGCATCGTCGTGCTGACCGACGACACCGGCTGGATCCTCGATGCCACCGGCCATCCGCAGTTCCTCGACAAGGCCAGCCGCGTGGCGCTGCGTCCCGGCGCGTGCTGGAACGAATCGCAGGCCGGGACGAACGCGATCGGTACCGCGATCGTCGAACGCCGCGCGGTCGAAGTGCGCGGCGGCGAGCACTACCGCGCCCCGCACGGCATCCTCACCTGCACCGCCACGCCCATCCACGATCCCTACGGCCAGCTCGTCGGCGTGCTCGACATCAGCGGCGATGCCCGCGCCCAGCACCTGCACGCGCTGGGTCTCGTGCGCATGGCGGTGGCGAACATCGAACATCGTTTCTTCGAGGGCGGTCTCGACGGCTGCGAACTGCTGCGTCTGCAGCGCGATCCCGCCCTGCTCGGCTCCGCGCGCGAAGGCCTGCTGGCCTTCCGCAACGGCACGCTAGTCGCGGCGAACCAGGCCGGGCTGGCGCTCGCGGGGATCACCCGTGACGACCTCGGCCGCGTCGCCTACGACCTGCTGTTCGACGATCCGCTCTCGCGCCTGCGCAGCGAAGGCGCGCTGCGCGACCGCTGCGGCCGCGCGCTGTACGGCCGCGTGGACGGCGCGCCGCCGCGCGTGCAGATCGCGCTGCCGCCCGCGCGCGCGGGCGAGGCGCGTCCGCGCACCACGCCGCCGCGCCCGCCGGTGGACGATGGCCCGTTCTTCGACGCCGCCTGTGCCGCCGCGCTGGAGCGCGCGCGCCGGGTCCTCGATGCCGGCCTGCCGGTGCTGGTGCAGGGCGAGACCGGCAGCGGCAAGGAAGTCTTCGCGCGTGCCCTGCACGCCCGCTGCGCGCGCGCCGGCAAGCCGTTCATCGCGGTGAACTGCGCGGCGCTGCCCGAGGGCCTGATCGAGGCCGAACTCTTCGGCTACGAGGAAGGCGCCTTCACCGGCGCGCGCCGCCAGGGCAGCCCGGGCCTGCTGCGCCAAGCACAGGGCGGCGTGCTCTTCCTCGACGAGATCGGCGACATGCCGCTGGCGCTGCAGCCACGCCTGCTGCGCGTGCTGCAGGAGCGCGAACTCTCGCCGCTGGGCGGCGGCAAGCCGGTGAAACTCGACTTCGACCTCGTCTGCGCGACGCATTGCGATCTCGACGCCGCGGTCGAGGCCGGCCGCTTCCGCGCCGACCTGTTCTATCGCATCGCCCACCACCGCGTGCGGCTGCTGCCGCTGCGCGACTCCACCGAACGCGGGGCGATCGTCGATGCGCTGTGGCGGCGGGTCGCGGCCGGACGCACGCTCTGCGCCGATGCCCGGGCGGCCTTGGCCGCGCACCGCTGGCCCGGCAACTTGCGCCAGCTCGACGCCTGCCTGCGCACGCTGGTCGCACTGAGCGATCCGGGCGAATGCGTCGGCATGGACGCCCTGCCCGCCGAACTGCAGACGCATGTCGCGTCCGCACCGGCGCCGGTCCGTCCCGGCGGCATCGCCCAGCTCGACGTGCTGGAGGAAACCGCGATGCGCGATGCCCTCGCCGCCTGCGGCGGCAACGTCGCCCGCGCCGCGCGCCTGCTCGGCGTCAACCGCAGCACGCTGTACCGCCGGGTCGGGCGCCCGCAGCGTCCGCAGTGAAACGCGGCCCCGCCTAGCGCACCTTCATCGTCGTGCGGCTTTCCGACGCGATGGAACGGACTTCGCCGAGCGTGCGGACCAGCGTTTCGGTGCCGGCGGATTCGACCGACACGCGGCGGCCGAGCGTCAGCGACGAACGCAGTTTCACCGTGGCCTGCCGGCGATCCGGCGACAGCGTCACCGATTCGATCGTGTACTTCACGTCGGGCGCAATCTTCATCGGCTTGGCGATCTTGTAGAGCGCCCGCATCGACTCGCGCGTGGCCGCGCACGTGGCGTCGCGATCGAGTTCGATGCGCGCCTCGCCCTTGGCCGAACGATCGATCTCCACGTGCCGGAAATCCTTCGCCAACATCCCGCACAGCGCCTTGGCGTCGAGCCGGCGCAGCGCGTTGACCTCTTGCTGGTAGTGCGCGTAGACGATGTCCTCGTCCAGTTGGCTCATCTTGCGCTGGATCGCGAACATGCCCCCCGCGGCCGCGGCCAGCACGCCCACGCTGACGATCAGGTTCCTCATGCGGTGTCCCGTGGTCGATCTCCCTGCCCCGGGGGATCATACCCTAGGCAACTGCGACCTTGCCTCTGCACTGAAGGCAACTGCTCGTCACCGGCTATTCGGACGGAGTGCTCTCCATGCTATCGACTTGGTGCGAAAGCCCTCGCCGAGCCCTCAATGCTTCCTCAAATCGATGGGGATCACATTCCCTGCAAGCATTCAAAGGGTCATGACCGTGATATACCCGAAAAAATTTCTCTGAAATCCTTCGAACCTCTTCCATCTTGTCATTCAAATCAATCAAAGAGTACACCATTCCAAAATCCCTCAAAAACATCATCAGACTTGGAAGATCCGGAAGAAAAACACCATAGCAAGCAGTTCCCAGGGGCGAAATTGAGGCATAAAAAGAGCGCCCATCATTTGACTCATGAATGTCAATTGGATTATCAAGATTAGAGCCAAATGTGCATTTTCTAGAAGAAAACCCAACCCTTTCTAAATAATCATTGAACTCTTCTTCAAGCTTCCATTCTGGAATATCGCAGCCATCGCTCCAGCTACCACGGGTGTAAGTAAAATTCTCCATCGCACTCACTCCAGATTCATTGCGTGATTGAAGTTAGCAAGTGAAACCTTGAATACTGGCGTGCCAGGTGGTTACTCCCACTCGATCGTCGCCGGCGGCTTGCCGCTGATGTCGTAGACAACGCGGGAGATGCCGCGCAGTTCGTTGATGATCCGGCGCGAGACTTCGTCGAGGAAGTCGTACGGCAGGTGCGCCCAGTGCGCGGTCATGAAGTCGATGGTCTCGACCGCACGCAGCGCGATCACCCATTCGTAGGCGCGGGCGTCGCCGACCACACCGACCGATTTCACCGGCAGGAACACCGCGAACGCCTGCGAGGTCTTGTCGTACCAGCCCCACTTGCGCAATTCGTCGATGAAAATCGCGTCGGCCTGCGCCAGCAGTTCGGCGTATTCCGGCTTCACTTCGCCGAGGATGCGCACGCCCAGGCCCGGGCCCGGGAACGGATGGCGATAGACCATCTCGCGCGGCAGGCCGAGTTCGACGCCGAGGCGGCGCACTTCGTCCTTGAACAGTTCGCGCAGCGGCTCGACGAGGCCGAGCTTCATGTGCTCGGGCAAGCCGCCGACGTTGTGGTGGCTCTTGATGACGTGCGCCTTGCCGGTCTTGCTGCCGGCGGATTCGATCACGTCCGGATAGATCGTGCCCTGCGCCAGCCAGCGCGCGTTCGCGAGCTTGTTCGATTCTTCCTCGAAGATCTCGACGAAGAGGTTGCCGATGATCTTGCGCTTGGCTTCCGGGTCGGTGACGCCGGCGAGCGCACTGAAATAACGGTCGGCGGCATTCACGCGCACAACCTTCACACCCATATGCTCGGCGAACATCGCCATCACCTCGTCGCCTTCCTTCCAGCGCAGCAGGCCGGTGTCGACGAACACGCAGGTCAGCTGCTCGCCGATCGCGCGATGCAGTAGCGCCGCGACCACCGACGAATCGACGCCGCCGGACAGCCCGAGGATCACCTCGTCGCTGCCGACCTGTGCGCGCACGCGCGCGATCTGGTCGTCGATGATGTTCGCTGCCGTCCACAGCGCCTGGCAGCCGCAGATGTCGAGCACGAAGCGGCGCAGCAGCGTCTCGCCCTGCTTGGTGTGCGTGACTTCCGGATGGAACTGCACGCCGTACCAGCGGCGCGCCTCGTCGGCCATCGCGATGATCGGCACGCTGTCGGTGCGGCCGGTGACGGTGAAGCCGTCGGGGATCTTCGTCACGCGATCGCCGTGGCTCATCCACACGTCCAGACCGTTGCGGCCCGGATGGTCGGTCAGCGCACCGAGGAGCTTGTCGTTGCCGAGCACTTCGACTTCGGCGTAACCGAATTCGCGATGGTGCCCGCCCTCGACCAGTCCGCCGAGCTGCATCGCCATCGTCTGCATGCCGTAGCAGATACCGAGCAGCGGCAGCCCGCTGTCGTAGACCTGCTGCGGGGCGCGCGGCGAGCCGGCTTCGGTCGTCGACTCCGGCCCGCCCGACAGGATGATGCCCTTCGGGTTGAATTTCGCGATGTCGGCCGGATCGTGGTCCCACGCCCAGATCTCGCAGTAGACCCCGATCTCGCGGATGCGCCGCGCGATCAGCTGCGTGTACTGCGCGCCGAAGTCGAGGATGAGGATCTTGTCGCTGTGGAGGTTGGTCATGGTGCCGTGACTCGGGAAGCCGGGGATCGGAACGTCACTGTCATCCCGAGCGCAGCGAGGGACCTGCTTCTGTTTGCTCGGAAAGGGGAAAAGCAGGTCCCTCGCTGCGCTCGGGATGACAGCGGAAATACGTTTGTCGCGATGCCGTCCATGGCGGCACTGCGTCGGACGGGAGATCGCCCGGCCCGTCCCTCCATGGACGGGCGTTCGGCGACGCGCGAGCCAGTGGCTCGCAAGCGCGTCGCCTCACCCCATCCGATAGTTCGGCGGTTCCTTGGTGATCTGCACGTCGTGCACGTGGCTTTCGCGCTGGCCGGCGCCGGTGACCTTCACGAAATACGGCTTCTTGCGCATCTCGTCGATGGTGGCGCAGCCGACGTAGCCCATCGTCGCGCGCAGGCCGCCGGCGAGCTGATGCACCACGTTGCCCAGCGGGCCGCGATACGGCACGCGGCCTTCGATGCCTTCCGGCACCAGCTTGTCGGCGTCGCTGGCGTCCTGGAAATAGCGGTCCTTCGACCCCTTCTCCATCGCGCCCAGCGAGCCCATGCCGCGGTAGCTCTTGTAGCTGCGGCCCTGGAAGAGTTCGGTGTCGCCCGGGGCTTCCTCGGTGCCGGCGAACAGGCCGCCGATCATGATCGACGACGCGCCGGCGACGATCGCCTTGCCGATGTCGCCCGAGTAGCGGATGCCGCCATCGGCGATCAGCGGGATGCGGTCCTGCAATGCCTCGGCGACCATCGACACCGCGGTGACCTGCGGCACGCCGACGCCGGCCACGATCCGCGTGGTGCAGATCGACCCCGGGCCCACGCCGACCTTCACCGCGTCCGCGCCCGCGCCTTCCAGCGCCAGCGCCGCGTCGCCGGTGACGATGTTGCCACCGATGACCTGCAGGTTCGGGTACTGCTTCTTCGCCCAGGCCACGCGGTCGATCACGCCCTGCGAATGGCCGTGCGCGGTGTCGACGATGATCACGTCGACGCCAGCATCCACCAGCGCCTCGATGCGCTGCTCGGTGTCGCCGCCGACGCCGACCGCGGCGCCGACCAGCAGGCGCTCGCTGAGGTCGTAGGCGGCGTTGGGGTTGTCGCGCTTCTTCTGGATGTCCTTCACGGTGATCAGGCCGCGCAGGTGGAAGCCGTCGTTGACCACCAGCACCTTCTCGATGCGGTGCTTGTGCAGCAGTTCCAGCACTTCCTCGTCGCTGGCGCCCTCGCGCACCGTGACCAGCTTGTCCTGCTTGGTCATGATGTGGCTGACCGGATCGTCCAGCTTCTTCTCGAAGCGCATGTCGCGGCCGGTGATGATGCCGACCAGCTGGCCGCCGTCGACCACCGGCACGCCGGAGATGTTGCGCGCCCGGGTGAGCTTCAGCACGTCGCCGATGGTGGCGTCGGGGCCCACGGTGAAGGGCTCCTTGATCACGCCGGCCTCGAATTTCTTGACCTTCGCGACCTCGCCCGCCTGCTGCTGCCAGGTGAGGTTCTTGTGGATGATGCCGATGCCGCCGAGCTGGGCCATCGCGATCGCGAGGCGGGCTTCGGTGACCGTATCCATGGCGGCCGACACGATCGGCAGATTCAGCCGCAGGTCGCGGGTGAGCCGGGTGGCGAGGGAAACGTCCTTCGGGAGAACGTTGGAATGCGCGGGGACGAGGGAAACGTCGTCGTACGTGAGCGCTTCAGCCTGGATGCGGAGCATGGCCGGTCCGGAGGGGATGAAGCGCGACATTCTAACCCGCCGGCGCCCCTGCCCGCACGCTCAGGCCGCGGAATCGGCCGTACCGTCGGCGGCTTCGGCCGCTTCCAGCGTGTTCTGCATCAGGGTCGCGACGGTCATCGGGCCCACGCCGCCCGGGACCGGGGTGATCCAGCTGGCGCGCTCCGAGGCCGCGGCGAACTGGACGTCGCCGACCAGCCGGCCGTCGTCCAGGCGGTTGATGCCGACGTCGATCACCACCGCGCCGGGCTTCACCCACTCGCCCGGGATCAAGGCCGGCTTGCCGACCGCGACCACGAGGATGTCGGCCTCGCCCACGTGCCGGCGCAGCACGTCCGCCGGGGTGAACTTGTGGCAGCTGGTGACCGTACAGCCCGCGATCAGCAGTTCCAGCGCCATCGGCCGGCCGACGTGGTTGCTCACGCCGACGATGGTGGCGCTCTGCCCGCGCACCGGGCGGTCGGTGTAGGCCAGCAGGGTCGTGATCCCGCGCGGGGTGCAGGGCCGCAGGCCGAACTGGCGCAGCGCCAGGTGGCCGACGTTCTCGGGATGGAAGCCGTCCACGTCCTTGCGCGGGTCGATGCGGTGGATCAGCCGGGTCGCGTCGGGAATGCCCGGCAACGGCAACTGCACGAGGATGCCGTGGACGGCGGGATCGGCGTTGAGACGGTCGATCAGCGCCAGCAGCTCGGCCTCGGAGGTCCCGGACGGCAGGTCGAAGTCGAACGCGCGGATGCCGACCTTCTCTGCGGCGCGGCGCTTGTTGCGCACGTACGACTGCGAGGCGGGATCGCTGCCGACCAGCACCACCGCCAGCCCCGGCCGGGCCTTGCCGGCCGCCACCCGGGCGTCGACCTGGGCGCGGAGGTCGTCGAGCAGCGAATCGGCGATGCGTTTGCCGTCGAGGATGCGTGCGGTCATGGACACGTTGTTGCAGGAACGGGCCGCCATTATCGCCGAAGTGGCGGGCTCCGACCGCAAAGACCGCAGGAGGCAGACCGTGAATCAACCCCGGGCCCGTGACGTCGCCGCCGGCTTCGCCGCCGCCCGGCGCCGGTTCTTCGTCCTGACCTCGCTCGAAATGGCGACCTTCCTGGCGCTGCTGGCGGGCTGGGCGTTCCTGCTCATGCCGCGGGTGCACGTCGCCTGGCTGCTGGTCCCGGCGCTGCCGCTGCACCTGCTGTTCGCGTGGATCACGCGCCGCCAGGTCGTCTGCCCGGCCTGCCGCGCACCGCTGGCCGGCGACGACGGATTCGCGCCGTTCGCCGAAGCCTGCGACCATTGCGGCGCCCGTTTCCGATGAACCCGCCATGGACCCGCAGACCGTCACCGAACTCGAAGCCGCCGCCTTCCGCCGCCTGCGCGACCACCTGATGCACGCACGCCCCGACGTGCAGAACATCGACCTGATGATCCTCGCCGGCTTCTGCCGCAACTGCCTCGCCGACTGGTACCGCGAAGCCGCCGCCGAGCGCGGGATCGCGATGACCAAGGATGCCGCCCGCGAAACCGTCTACGGCATGCCGTTCGCCGAATGGAAGGCGCAGCACCAGCGCGAGGCCACGCCGGAGCAACTGGCGGCGTTCGAGGCGGCGACGAAACGGCACGAGTAACCGGCCATGCGCGTCTTCCTGATCATCGTCGCGATCCTCGCCCTGCTCGGCTACGTCGGCGCCTGCGCGTTCCTCTACGCGAAGCAGCGCGAGCTGATGTACTACGGCTGGGCGACCGCGATCGATGCGGCGAGTACAGACTACGCGCTGCGGCGTCCCGACGCGGTGCTGCGCGGCTGGGTGGTGAATGGCGGAGCGGAATCGCCGGTCCTCTACTTCGGCGGCAACGCTGAACACGTCGAACAGAATCGCGAGGACTTCGCGCGGTGGTTTCCGGGCCGCAGCCTGTATTTCCTCGCGTATCGCGGCTACGGCGCCAGCGACGGCATGCCGTCGCAGGAGGCGCTGGTGGCGGATGCGGTAGCGTTCTTCGACGACGTGCAGGCGCGGCATCCGGGGCAGCCGATCGACGTCGTCGCGCGCAGCCTCGGCACCGGCATCGCCAGCCAGCTCGCGGCGCGACGCCCGCTGGCGCGACTGGTGCTGGTCACGCCGTTCGACAGCATGCGCGCGACCGCGCAGGCGCACTACCCGGCCTTCCCGATCCGCTGGCTGCTGCAGGACACCTACGACTCGGCGTCGGCACTGCACGGGTTCCGCGGGCCGCTGCTGATCGTGCACGGCGGCCGCGACGACGTGGTGCCGGAAGCGAACACCCAGGCGTTGATCGCGTCGCTGCCGGCGCGGCCGACCGTCGTACGCATCCCGACCGCGGACCACAACGACATCTCGATACATCCGGAATTCGGGCCGGCGCTGGCGGCGTTCCTGCGCCGGCCATGACGCCCGACGCGGTCCCGCTCAGTCGCGCAGCTTGAGCAGCGCGATCCACGCCTTCGCGTTGAGGCTGCACGCGCGCTCGTGGTTGATGCGACACGTGGCATCGTCGGGCGCGGCGCGCGGCGGCACGAAACGGCCCGCGGCGTTGAGCGGCAGCTTGCGCAGCATCACCGTCTGCAGCACGTTGCCGCCGATCGTGTAGAGCTTGCGGTCGCCGTTGAGATCCACGCCCACGACGATGTCGCAGTGCGTCTTCAGGCCGATGCCGCCGGCATCGAGGAAGGCGACGAGATCGGCGTGCGTCGCCACCCGCGCCTCGCGCGAGTAGCACAGCAGGTCGCCGACTTCGGGGCGCTCGCGATCGGGCGCGACGAGGCGATAGCGCGGCCGTTCGGCCTTCGCGGCATGCGCCGCACGCAGATAGGTGATGTGTTCCGCCGAGAACGCGAAATCGTCGACGCCGGCGCGCTTCATCACGTGCGACACGAACGCCGCGGACCACGGGTGATCGAGGATGAAGGCGCGGCAGGCCGCGTCGTCCAGCCATTCGCCCGTCGGTGCCGCGCATTCCTTCGCGCCTTTCGCACCGCGCAGGTTGTCCAGCGCCGAGGTCGATCGCCAGTACTCGGCCACGCGTCGCCACGGCGCGGTGCCGCTGGCGAGCTTCTCGCTGCCGCCTTCGGCCTCCATCGGGATGTGGCCGTCCTGCCAGCCGACGCGGCCCTCGGCGTTGATGAAGGGCGCATACCAGTCCGCGTGCTCGCGGCAGGCGGTTTCGGCGATGCGCTGGCGAAGCCCGCCCGGCGCACCCGCATCGTCGGGGAACTCGCAGGGCAGCACGGTCGCGCCGGCGCGCGCGGACAGCGCCAGCGCGCAGCAGGCAAGCACCACACGCCAGCGCGACGCAGCACGCATGCGCCTCAGCCCTGCCCCGCGCAGAACGCGGCGTAGTCGATGTAGCCCGGGAAATCGCGTCCGGGCGCACACACCGGGCAAGCGGGATCGGGCGACAGCCGCAGTTCGCGGAAGCGCATCGCCAGTGCGTCGAACTGAAGCAGCCGGCCGGTCAGCGGCGTGCCGATGCCGAGCAGAAGCTTCAGCGCCTCGGTCGCCTGCACCAGCCCGATCACGCCGGGCAGCACGCCGAGCACGCCGGCCTCGGCGCAGTTGGGCGCGTCCTCGGCCGACGGCGGCTCGGGGAACAGGCAGCGGTAGCACGGCGCCTCGCCGCGATGGCGGCCGGCATCGAACACGCTGGCCTGCCCCTCGAAGCGATGCACGGCACCGTAGACGAGCGGCTTGCCCAGCTTCACGCAGGCGTCGTTGAGCAGGTAGCGCGCTGCGAAATTGTCGGCGCCGTCGATCACCACGTCGACGCCGTCGAGCAGGCGCTCGACGTTGTCCGACGTCACGCGTTCGCGCACGGCCTCGACCTGCGTGCGCGGATTCAGCGCCGACAGCGTGGTCGCGGCGGAATCGACCTTCGGCGTGCCGATCGCGGCCTCGGTGTGCAGGATCTGGCGCTGGAGGTTGCTGCGATCGACCACGTCGTCGTCGGCGATGCGCAGCCGGCCCACGCCGGCGGCGGCGAGATAGAACGCCACCGGCGATCCGAGCCCGCCCGCGCCGACCAGCAGCACGCGTGCTGCTTCGAGCCGCTTCTGACCGTCGATGCCGACCTGCGGCAGCCGCAGGTGGCGCGAATAGCGCTCGGCGAAGTCGGCGTCGATGCCGGCGTCGGGCAGCACCGTCGGCAGGCCTTCGGCGATCCAGCGCGCGGTGCCGCCGGCGACCGAGGCGACGTCCGCGTAGCCCTGCGCCGCCAGCGCGGTCGCGGCGATCATCGACCGCCGGCCGCTCTGGCAGATCAGCAGGATTTCCGCGTCGCGATCCGGCAGGTGCGCGGCCGGGTCCGCGAGCAGCGCGCCCATCGGCAGCGCAAGCGCGCCCTCGGCCATGCCGGTGGCGTGCTCGTGCGGTTCGCGCACGTCGACGAGGAGGCTGCCGCGGCGCTGGCGGTCGCGGGCGTCCTGCGGAGCCAGTTCGGGAATCGCGGTCATGGCGGGCATTCTCCCACGGTCATCGCAGCGACGGCGTCACCGCTTCTTTGTCATCCCGAGCGCAGCGAGGGACCTGCTTCATCATCGACGCATGCCATGCGGAAAGCAGGTCCCTCGCTGCGCTCGGGATGACAATGGGGAGTCGTCCTGATGCAGCCGTCGCGTGTCGGCTCAGTAGGACAGCACGTCGACGACCGCACCCGCATCGAGCGCGCATTCGCCCTCGCCCAGCACGATCAGCACGTCGGAATCGGCGGCGGCGCGCATGCGGTGCGAGCCGTCGGCGGGGTTGGGCTCGACCCACAGCGCGCCGTCGTCGTCGCAGGCCAGCCGGCCGCGCAGGAATTCGAGACGCTCGTGGGTCTTGCGCCACGGCGTGCGCAGGCGCGCGCGCAGCCGCGGGCGGGCATCGACGCGACCCTGCAGGCCGTCGAGCAGCGCACGGCCCAGCGTCAGATAGGTCGCCAGCACCGACACCGGATTGCCCGGCAGGCCCAGGAACAGCGCGTCGCCGAGGCCGCCCGTGCCGGGATTGTCCAGCGCCGAATGCGAGCCGGCGAACAGCACCGGCATGCCCGGCTTCATCCGCACCTTCCAGAAGTGGATCACGCCTTCGCGCCGGAAGAGTTCGGGGAGGTGGTCCTTCTCGCCGGCGGACACGCCGCCGCAGGTGATGACAACGTCGAAGGCGTGGCCGGCATGGCGCAGCGCGTTCTCGATGGCCGCCGGATCGTCCGGCAGCCGCGGCCACGCCACCGGCTCGAAGCCGTCGGCGCGCAACAGGCCCATCAGCAGCTCGCGATTGCTGTCGTACAGCTCGCCCGGGCGCAGCGGCAGGCCGGGTTCGACCAGTTCGTCGCCGGTGGTGAACACCGCCACGGTCGGCCGCTTCGCGACGTCGAGGCGATCCATGCCCTGCCCCGCGGCCAGCGCGACGCGCGACGGCGTGAGCACCTGCCCCGCCGACAGCAGCGCATCGCCGACGCGCACGTCCTCGCCGGCGCGGCGCACGTGCTGACCCGCCTTCGGTGCGATTCGCACGGTCACGTGATCGTTTTCGACCAGCGCGTTCTCCTTCATCACCACCGTATCCGCACCCGCCGGGAGCGGCGCGCCGGTGGTGATGCGCAGGCATTCGCCGGGGCCGACGACGCGATCGCCGGCCGGTCCGGCGAACTGCTCGCCGACGAGGCGCAGCGTCGTCTCGCCGTCCGCGGCAAGATCGGCATGGCGCAGCGCGAAGCCGTCCATCGCCGAGTTGTCGAAGCCGGGCTGGTCGACGACCGCGGCGAGGTCCTGCGCGAGCACGCGGCCGTGCGCGCGCGCCAGCGTCATGCGCTCGGCGGGCAGGCGTCGGTCCGCGGCCACGCTCGCGAGGATCGCGCGGGCCTCGTCGAAGGCGATGCGGGTCGGGAAGGTCATGGCGTGGCGCGTGTCGGGTGCGGATCGAAGCCCGCGGCACGGAGGTCGTCGGGCGTGTTGAGGTTGCCGAAGCGGAAGCCGGCGAACGGTACCGCCGGCAGGTCGAGACGTTCCCGCAGCGCGTGCACGGCGAGGACGTCCGCGGCGATGGCGGCCGCGCAGGCGCTGCGCAATGCCTCGACGCGCCACAGCGCGACCAGCGGCTGCGGCCCGTCGTCGTCGACTGCGAACGCCCCGTCGGCGCCGCGCTTCGACGCGAGCGTGCGGATCAGGCAGTCGTTGGCGCCGACGAGATCGACCGGCAGCGTGAGCAGCCACGGCGTCGTGCAGGCGGCGGCCAGCGCGTCGAGTCCGCCGATCGGACCGAGGCCGGGCGTGCGGTCGGCGACGGCGGTCAGGCCTTCCGTTTGGTAGCGATCGGGATCGCGATTCGCCGACACCAGCACCGCCGCGTGTTCGCCCGGCCAGCGCCGCGCCCAGCGCAGCACCTGCGGCACACCGGCGCGCGTCAGCCACGCCTTGTCGATGCCGCCAAGACGCGATGCGCGACCGCCGGCGAACAAGCCGAGGGTGAGGTCGCCGGGCGCGATGGTCGGCACATCGATCATGGACGCACCGATTCGTTGCGGATCGCGTTGAGCGCGGCTTCGTCTGGAAGGATCGCCGCCGCGCGCTCCATCGGCTGCTTGCGGGTCACGATGTCGTACCAGACCTCGTTCTCTTCGCACTCCGGGCCGAGCAGCAGCAGATCGAGGACGTCGACGAACTCGAAACGCACCGGATTGACGTCGCTGTTGCGATAGCGGTGCTGCTCCTTGCGTCCGTAGCGTTTGGCCCGGGCGAGCGCCTCGCGCGCATGCGTCGCGCGCAGGACCACGATCCGCTCCTCGCAGGTGCGCATGATCCCGTCGTCGCCATCGACCGTCACGCGGAACTGGAACAGCAGTTTCGCGGCGTAGCGTTCACTGGTTTCTTTATCGGCGGCCATGCCCGCCTCCGTTCACTTGTTCCGCTTGTGATGCCGGATCATCCGCTGGCGCTTCTTCAGCTGGCCCTCGGTCAGGACGTTCTTCTTGTCCTTGTACGGGTTGTCGCCTTCCTTGAAGACGAAACGCACCGGGGTGCCGATCAGCTTGAAACGGCGGCGGAAGAAGTTCTCGAGATAGCGCCGGTAGCTTTCCGGCAGCGTGCGCAACCGCGTGCCATGCACCACGAATGTCGGCGGGTTCTCGCCGCCCGGATGCGCGAAGCGCAGCTTCGAGACATGGCCGCGGATCGACGGCGGCGGATTGGTCTCGTAGGCGATCTCCATCGCCTGGGTCACTTCTGAGGTACTGAACTTGTGCGTGGCCGAACGATGCGCGCGATGGACCGCGGCGAACAGTTCGCGCAGGCCCGAGCCGTGCTTCGCGCTGATGTGCACGGCTTCGGCCCAGTTGACGAACGACAGCTTGCGCGACAGCAGGCCGTCGGTCTGCTCGCGCTGGTACTGCGACAGGCCGTCCCACTTGTTGACCGCCACCACCAGCGCGCGGCCGGCGTCGAGCACCGCACCGAGCACGCTGGCGTCCTGCTCGGTCACGCCTTCGCTGGCGTCGAGCATGATCACTGCGACCTGGCACTGCTCGATCGCCTGCAGCGTCTTCACGATCGAGAACTTCTCGACCGCTTCCTCCACCTTCGACTTGCGGCGGATGCCGGCGGTGTCGATCAGGCGGTACTTGCGGCCGTCGCGCTCCAGGTCCACCGCGATCGAATCGCGCGTGGTGCCGGGCACGTCGGAGGCGATCATCCGCTCCTCGCCGAGGATGCGGTTCACCAGCGTCGACTTGCCGACGTTGGGGCGGCCGACGAAGGCGATGCGGACGCGCTCGGGATCGTTGTCGAGCACCTCGGTGCCGCCTTCGGCGGGAAGCCGCGACAACACGTCGGCGAGCAGCTTGTCGAGGCCGGTGCGGTGCGCGGAGGAAATCGCGATCGACTCGGCGATGCCGTAGCGCGCGAACTCGGCGATCGCGGCGCGGCTGTCGATGCCATCGGTCTTGTTGACCACCAGCAGCGTCGGCCGGTCGGCCTTGCGCAGCCAGCGCAGGATCTCGTCGTCCAGCGCCGACGGGCCTTCGCGGCCATCGACGATGAACAGCACGAGGTCGGCCTCTTCCGCCGCGGCCCGCGACTGGCGCGCGGTGGCGCCGGCCAGGCCTTCCTCTTCGCCGGCGATGCCGCCTGTGTCCACGATCACGAACGACCGCGCCTCGTCGAGGCGGCAGACGCCGTAGTTGCGGTCGCGGGTCACCCCCGGCTCGTCGTGGACGAGCGCGTCGCGGGTACGGGTCAGGGCGTTGAACAGCGTCGATTTGCCGACGTTGGGCCGGCCGACGAGGGCGACGAGAGGCAACATGGCGGGGAGATCACGAAAGAGTCGGAAACGCGCGACCCCGGGCAGTCAGCCTACCCGGGGCCGCGAAGGTTGACCAGCGGGGGCTCAGTTCAGGCGCCAGGCGCTGAGCTTGCCGTCCACGGTCTCGACCACCAGCACGCCGTTCGCCACGACCGGCGCGGCGCG
Source organism: Lysobacter sp. DMC97 (assembly GCF_056313745.1). Classification (NCBI taxonomy): domain Bacteria; kingdom Pseudomonadati; phylum Pseudomonadota; class Gammaproteobacteria; order Lysobacterales; family Lysobacteraceae; genus Lysobacter; species Lysobacter sp. DMC97. Next base: position 49,690 of record NZ_JBQUZR010000004.1, read on the forward strand.
CACGGGATCGCGGGCGACGCGGGTACGGGCGGCGAAGTCGCCGTTGTCCAGGCGCAGCCAGTGCACATAGCCCTCGGCATCGCCGACCACGGCGAATTCGCCCTGGACCGCGGCGCCGCTCAGGCCGCGACGGGCCAGGCCCGCCTGCTGCCACAGCGCCGTGCCGCCGGACTTGTCGAGCGCCCAGACCGTGCCGGCCGGGTCGGAGACCACGATGCGGTCGGCCGCGACGCCGATGCGACCCGGGCCGCCGTGTTCCTGCGACCACAGCGCGCGGCCGCTGGGACCGTCGACCGCGACGGTCTGCTTCTTGTAGCTGGTGGCGAACAGCGTGGCGCCGTCCAGTGCGGGCGTGCCGTCGACGTCGGCCATGCGGTCGAGCTCGGTGCGGCCGTCGGGCTGGCCCACCGGCACGCTCCACAGCGGCCGGCCGTCGAGCAGCGACAGCGCCGACAGCGTGCCGTCGTCGTTGCCGACGAACACGAAACCGGGGCCCAGCACCGGCGCGTCGTTGCCGCGCACGCTGAGCGACGGCAGGTCGTGGTTCCAGAACCAGCGGCGCTCGCCGGTGTTGGCGTCGAACGCGGTGACGCGACCATCGTTGGAACGCACCAGCACGGCGCCCTGACCGATGGTCGGCGCGGCGATCACTTCGTTGGTGACCTTGGCGGTCCACTTCTCGGCGCCGGTCGCCGCGTCCAGCGCGATGACACCGCCGTCGAGCGTGCCGACCACCACGAGACCGTCGCCGGCGCCCGGGCCGCCGGTGAGCGACTGCTTCTTGCTGCGGTATTCCCAGATGCGGGCGCCGGTCTGGAGGTCGAACGCGCGGACGGCGTCGTCGGCCGCCGCGGCATAGACATGGCCGTCGGCGATCGCCGGGCCCTGCACCACGCCCAGCTTGGGCTCGCCACCGCCGGCGTCGGCGGACCACATCCGCGCGACGGTGGCGGACGGCACGAATTCGGTCAGCTCGGCCGGCTTCGCCGCCGCCTTGGCCTCGGCGGTCTTGCCGACCTCGAACCAGCCCTTCACGGTCTTGCAGCCGGGCAAGGCGATCATCACGGCTGCCAGCAGGGCGACGCGGAGGAGTGCGCCGCGCGGCGCGGAAGAAGCGGGGTGCAACCGATTGGAAGTCATCGTGCGGGTCTGATCAGGAAGCGGAGTCGGATTTCTTCGGGGTGCCGCCGGCCTGCGACAGCTTCAGCTCGATGACCGGGCGCAGCTGCGACCCCTCGTCGAGCCCGGTGAGGGCCTGTTCGTAGGCCTTCTGCGCCTGTTCCTTGCGACCGAGCGCGAACAGCGCGTCGCCACGGACCTCGAGGGCGAGCGGCGCGTCGATGCCTTCGAGCACGGTCAGCGCTTCCTGGCCCTTGCCGGCATCGACCAGCAGGCGCGCCAGACGCTGCGCGACCACGGCCTTGAGCGCGGGGTCGTCGGTCTTCACGGCACGAAGGGTGGCAATGGCGTCGTCGCGCTTGGCGCCGTCGACCTGCGCCTTCGCCACGTCCAGCGCGGCGAGCACGGCGTAGGGCGTGTCCTTCAGGCCCGCGGAAGCGGTCTGCGCTTCCTTGAGCTTGCCCGCCTTCAGATCGGTCACCAGCGCCTGGTACTGGTCGCCGGCCTTGCGCTGCTGGGCGGTCTGCTGGTCCTGCCACCAGAACCAGCCGTAGATGGCCGCGAGGCCGAGAGCGACGCCGCCGACGAGACCGGCGGCATTGTTGCGCAGCCAGATGCGGACGCGTTCGCTCTGTTCGTGTTCGTCGAGAAGGTCGTCGATCGCCATGGGTCGGTTGATGTCTCGGAAGTGCGGCTGTCGTGGTGGGCATCCGGACGCCGACCGCGGCGCATGAACGCCGCGACGTTGTAGCAGGCGGCGCCTGAATCGATCACCGCCGGCGGCGGGAAGGAGGCAGGCGGCGGCCGGGGGTCCGGGATCCGCCCCTGCACGGCGACCGCGGGCGGGTCGCCGGAGGAATGTCGGACGTGCGCCCGTGGCGCTGCGCCGTGACCTGCCGGGACCCCTCAGCGATCGACCGGCTGGAGAGAACCGTCAGAGGATACCGTAAAGCGCACCACGTTCGCGCGGATGTAGGGCGTGAGGTCCACGGGCTGGCCGTGCAGGCGCACGCTGACGGCCTGCGCGTTGCCGAGCACGGCCTTGCCGAGTTCGCCGATGCGGTAGTTGCGGGTCTGGCCGGACGCGACCAGCGCCTGCTCGATCACGCTGCCGTCGGCCGCGCTCAGGCGCACCCAGCTTTCGCCAGCGAAGGTCACGGTCAGGTCCGAGGCGGCGGCGGGCTGGGCCGGCATCGGCGGGGTCATCGACGCCACCAGCGGCGCCTGCGGCACGGCGGCCGGTGCCGGCGCACCGCCGGCCGGCGCGGGCTTGCCCGCCGGCGCCACCGGCAGCGGGGCGCTGTCGAGCGAGACGGTGTCGACCTTGCCGTCGAGATGCGAGCGCGTGGCCAGCCAGATCGGCACGGCGATCGTGGCGGTCACGGCGACGTAGACGAGCCGGCGCCAGGTCTGTTCGAACACGCGCTGCGCCCACGGCGTGTAGGTGCGCGGCACCAGGTCCGCGGCCTGCGGCGTCGGCACGGCGACGCTGGCGGACACCGCTTCGTCCGGCAGCCCCAGCAGTCGCGCGTAGCTGCGCAGGTGGCCGCGGACGAAGACCGGTGCGCCGATCCGCGCCCAGTCCTCGCGCTCCAGCGCTTCGACCACGTGGGTCGGCGTCTTGAGCTTCTGTCCGGCCTCGACCGGGGTCAGGCCGGCGCGGACGCGGGCCTGACGCAGTTTCTCGCCGATGCCGCGGATGGTCTCGGGCATGACGGTGTCGTTGGATGTCATCGCGAAGCGCTCCCCAAAGCAAAGCATCCGTTCATTGCAGCGGCGCTCGCCGGAGCGCCGGGTCCGATGGTCGGAAGGGACGGCGGCTCATGCCGCATCCGCCGTCCCCGTCGTGATGTCGTCCGCGTCGCGCCCCCCGGGCGTCGCGAGCGTCTTGCGGAATTCGGCCTGCCGGCGGGTGCGGTCGACGACCTGCCCCTTCAGCTGGCCGCAGGCCGCGTCGATGTCGTCGCCGCGGGTGCGACGGACCGGCGCGATCATGCCGGCCTCGTTGAGCAGCTTCTGGAACGCGCGGATGGCCGCGTCGTCCGGGCGCTCGTAACGGGTGCCGGGAAACGGGTTGAACGGGATCAGGTTGATCTTGGCCGCGTCCTTCATCTGCACCGCGCGATCGAACGCGCGCAGCAGGCGGACCAGTTCGCGCGCTTGCGCGGGCTGGTCGTTCACGTCCTTCATCAACGTGTACTCGAACGTCACCGACTCGCCCTTCTTGCGCAGCGCGTAGCGCACGCAGGCGTCCATGAGTTCGGCGATCGGGTATTTCTTGTTGAGCGGCACGAGCCGGTCGCGCAGCGCGTCGTTCGGCGCGTGCAGCGACACCGCGAGCGAGACGTCGCTTTCCTGCGCGAGGCGATCGATCATCGGCACCATGCCGGCGGTCGACAGCGTCACGCGCTTGTTGGCCAGACCGTAGCCAAGGTCGTCGCGCATCACGCTCATCGCGCGGACGACGTTGTCGAAGTTCGCGAGCGGCTCACCCATGCCCATCATCACGACATTGGTGAGCCTGCGCTGCTTGTGCGGCACGTTGCCGAGGTGGCGCGCCGCGGTCCACACCTGGCCGACGATCTCGGCGGTGGACAGGTTGCGATTGAAGCCCTGCGTGGCGGTCGAGCAGAACGTGCAGTTCAGCGCGCACCCGACCTGCGAGGACACGCACAGCGTGCCGCGGCCCTTGTCGGGGATGTAGACCGTCTCGATGGCGTTTTTCCCGTCCATGCCCAGCAGCCACTTGTGGGTGCCGTCTTCGGACGGTTTGTCGAACTGGACCGTCGGCACGCGCACTTCGGCGTGCGCTTCGAGCTTGGCGCGCAGCGCCTTGCCGAGGTCGGTCATGTCTTCGAAGGTGGTGACGTGGCGATGGTGGATCCACTTCATCACCTGGTGGGCGCGGAAGCGCTTCTCGCCGAGAGTCTCGGCGAAGAAGCGCTCCAGGCCCTCGCGATCGAGGTCGAGCAGGTTCTGTTTTTGCGCGGCCTCGTTCACGTCGTGCGTTTCTTCGGCCGGATTACCGCGGGCACAGCTCGGTGGCGCTGAAGAAGTACGCGGTTTCGATCGCCGCGTTCTCCAGCGAGTCGGAACCGTGCACGGCGTTGGCGTCGATCGACTGCGCGAAGTCGGCGCGGATCGTGCCCGGCGCCGCGTCCTTCGGGTTGGTCGCGCCCATCAGTTCGCGATTCTTCGCGACGGCGTTCTCGCCTTCCAGCACCTGGATCATCACCGGGCCCGAGGTCATGAACTCGACCAGCGCGCCGAAGAAGGGACGTTCGCGATGCACGGCGTAGAAGCCTTCGGCTTCCTTGCGCGAGAGATGCTTCATCTTCGCGGCGACGACCGTGAGGCCGGCCTTCTCGAAACGCGAATAGATTTCGCCGATGACGTTCTTGGCGACGGCATCGGGCTTGATGATCGAAATGGTGCGCTCAAGCGCCATGACAGTGGGTCTCCGGGGGTAGACGGCCGCAGTCGAGCGGCCGAACGATAGCATGTGTGGGCAGGAAAAACCCGCGTGGGGACGCGGGTTTAGCCGATTCGGCTGGAGAGGATTCTAACCCGGCGCGGGGTCTCTCTGCATCCTTGGCGACGATCACGTTTTGCGGGCCCGGGCGAAAGCGCGTATCCTGCGCCCGCGCTCAAACAAGCGTTTGATTCAGCCCGCCCCTTGCCGGAACCCGGAGGCCCCATGAGCAAAGCCCAGTTCTCGACCAAGGAAAGGATTCTGGACGCCGCGGAAAACCTGTTCGCCCAATATGGCTTCGGCGGGACCTCGCTCCGCCAGGTCACCAGCCAGGCGGACGTCAACATCGCGGCGGTCAACTACCACTTCGGCAGCAAGGAGAACCTCGTCAACGAGGTGTTCCGCCGCCGCATGGACGAAATGAGTGCCCAGCGCCTCGGCCGGCTCAAGGCCGCGACCGACGCCGACCCCGCCGACCTGGAAGGCATCCTCGCCGCCTTCGTCGAGCCGCCGCTGGCGATGGCCCAGGACCGCCATGGCGGCGGCGCCTTCATCCGCGTCATCGCCCGCGCTTACGCCGAGAAGAACGACGGCCTGCGCCGGTTCCTCTCCGAACAGTACGGCCACGTCCTGCGCGAATTCGCCCGGGCCATCTCCCGCTGCCTGCCCGGCCTGAGCAAGGAGGAGCTGTACTGGCGGCTCGACTTCCTGGCCGGTGCCCTGACCTATGCCATGGCCGACTTCGGGATGATCAAGCGCCCGGCCGGCATCAGCGAGGTCGAGCACCGCCAGCGTGCGGCGCAGGAACTCATCCGCTTCGCCAGCGCCGGCTTCCGCGCCGGCCAGGTCAACTGATCCGATCCACCCGACATTTCCGAGCCAGACCCGGAAAACTCCACGCAATCAACAGGATGCAGAACATGTCCCAGAAACCGCTGATCCGTCGCGTCGCCGTCCTCGGGGCCGGCGTCATGGGCGCGCAGATCGCCGCGCATCTCACCAACGCCGGCGTCGACACCGTGCTGTTCGACCTGGCCGCGAAGGAAGGCGACCCCAACGGCGTGGTGCTGAAGGCGCTCGCCAACCTCGGCAAGCTCTCGCCCTCCCCGCTGGCGTCGAAGTCGCTGGGCGAGGCCATCACCCCGGCCAACTACGACTCGGGGCTGGAGCACCTGCGCGGCTGCGACCTGATCATCGAGGCGATCGCCGAACGGATGGACTGGAAGCAGGACCTGTACAAGAAGATCGCCCCGTTCGTGCCGGCGCACACCGTGCTGGCCAGCAACACCTCGGGCCTGGGCATCAACAAGCTGTCGGAAGTGCTGCCGGAGGAACTGCGCCATCGCTTCTGCGGCGTCCACTTCTTCAACCCGCCGCGCTACATGCACCTGGCCGAGCTGATCCCGGCCGCGACCACCGACCGCGCCATCCTCGAAGGCCTCGAGACCTTCCTGGTGACCACCCTCGGCAAGGGCGTGGTCTACGCCAAGGACACCCCGAACTTCATCGGCAACCGCATCGGCGTGTTCTCGATCCTGGCGACGATCCACCACACCGCCGCGTTCGGCCTGGGCTTCGACGAAGTCGACAGCGTCACCGGCCCGCTGGTGGGCCGTCCGAAGTCGGCGACCTACCGCACCTCCGACGTGGTCGGCCTGGACACCATGGCCCACGTCATCAAGACCATGGCCGACACCCTGCCGGACGACCCGTGGCACAAGTACTTCAACGCCCCGGCCTGGCTGGGCGCGCTGATCCAGAAGGGCGCGCTGGGCCAGAAGACCGGCGCCGGCATCTTCCGCAAGGTCGGCAAGGACATCGTCGTCGTCGATCTGGAGAAGCAGGACTACCGCCCGGCCGACCGCGGCGCGGCGCCGGAGGTGGTCGAGATCCTCAAGACGAAGAACCCGGCCGAGAAGTTCGCCAAGCTGCGCGCCAGCGAGCATCCGCAGGCGAAGTTCCTGTGGGCGATGTTCCGCGACCTGTTCCATTACAGCGCCTACCACCTGGCCGACATCGCCGACACCGCGCGCGACGTCGACCTCGCCATCCGCTGGGGCTACGGCTGGTCGCTGGGCCCGTTCGAGACCTGGCAGGCCGCCGGCTGGAAGCAGGTCGCAGCGTGGATCGCCGAAGACATCGCCGCGGGCAAGGCCATGAGCGACGCCCCGCTGCCGGCGTGGGTCACCGACGGCCGCGACGGCGTGCACGGCGCGGCCGGCAGTTACAGCCCGGGCAAGGGCGCGGACGTGCCGCGTTCGTCCAACCCGGTCTACCTGCGCCAGCGCTTCCCCGATCCGCTGCTGGGCGAGCGCTTCGCCCCGGGGGAGACCGTGTACGAGAACGACGGCATCCGCCTGTGGCACGACGGCGACGGCATCGCCGTGGCGTCCTTCAAGACCAAGATGCACACCGTCAACGACCACGTCCTCAATGGCCTGCAGGAAGCCATCGGGATTGCGGAGCGCGACTTCCGCGGCATGGTGATCTGGCAGCCGAAGGAGCCGTTCTCGGCCGGTGCCGACCTCTCCGGCGCGCTGGGTCTGCTGCAGGCCGGCGACCTGAAGGGCTTCGAGGCGATGGTCGCCAACTTCCAGGCGACCAGCCAACGCATCAAGTACGCGCTGGTGCCGGTGGTCGGCGCGGTGCGCGGCCTCGCGCTCGGCGGCGGCTGCGAGTTCCAGATGCACACCGCCCGCACCGTCGCGCACCTGGAAAGCTACATCGGTCTGGTCGAAGCGGGCGTGGGCCTGCTGCCGGCCGGCGGCGGTCTCAAGGAATTCGCGGTGCGCGCCTCGCAGGCCGCCGGTCCGGGCGGCGACGTGTTCGCCCAGCTCAAGCCGCTGTTCGAGAACGTGGCGATGGCCAAGGTCTCGGCGTCTGCGCTGGAAGCGAAGGAACTGGGCCTGCTGCGCAAGGACGACGTGATCGCGTTCAACGCCTACGAGCTGCTGCACATCGCGAAGCAGCAGGCGCTGGCGCTGGCCGAATCCGGCTACCGCCCGCCCCTGCCCGCGCGCCGCGTGCAGGTCGCCGGCAACGTCGGCATCGCCACCTTCAAGATGATGCTGGTGAACATGCTGGAAGGCCGCTTCATCTCCGAGCACGACTACGAGATCGCCTCGCGCATCGCCACCGTGGTGTGCGGCGGCGAGGTCGACCGCGGCGCGATCGTCGACGAAGAGTGGCTGATCCGCCTGGAGCGCGAGCACTTCGTCGCGCTGGCGCAGATGCCGAAGACGCAGGCCCGCATCAAGCACATGCTCGAGACGGGCAAGCCCCTCCGCAACTGACGACCCCATCCTCCTCCCCGCTCGCGGGGAGGATTGAGGTGGGGGCCGTTGCCGCAGGCGCCGCCCCCATCCCGACCTTCCTCCGCACGCGGGGGAAGGAGACCATCGAGGACACGAGACCATGACCAAGATCATCCAGGACGCCTACATCGTCGCCGCCACCCGCACGCCGGTCGGCAAGGCCCCCAAGGGCGTCTTCCGCAACACCCGTCCCGACGAAATGCTCGCGCACGTGCTGCGCAACGTCGTCGCCCAGGCCCCGGGCATCGACACCTCGCGCATCGACGACGCCATCATCGGCTGCGCGATGCCCGAGGGCGAACAGGGCATGAACGTCGCCCGCATCGGCGCGCTGCTCGCCGGCCTGCCGAACACCGTCGCCGCGCAGACCATCAACCGCTTCTGCTCGTCCGGCCTGCAGGCCGTGGCGCTGGCCGCCGACCAGATCCGCCTCGGCCAGGCCGACCTCATGCTCGCCGGCGGCACCGAATCGATGTCGATGGTGCCGATGATGGGCAACAAGGTGGCGCTCAGCCCCGAAGTGTTCGCGAAGAACGAGAACGTCGCCATCGCCTACGGCATGGGCATCACCGCCGAGAAGGTCGCCGAGGAGTGGAAGATCTCGCGCGAGGACCAGGACGCGTTCGCCCTCGCCTCGCACCAGAAGGCGATCGCCGCGATCCAGGCCGGCGAGTTCAAGTCCGAAATCTCGCCGTATGAAGTCATCGCCCGCATCCCGGATCTCGCCGGCAACGCGGTGAAGGTGAAGAAGACGCTGGTCGAGATCGACGAGGGTCCGCGCCAGGATTCGTCGATCGAAGGCCTCGCCAAGCTCAAGCCCGTCTTCCGCAACGGTATGTTCGGCGGCACCGTCACCGCCGGCAACGCGTCGCAGATGAGCGACGGCGCCGCCGCGGTGCTGCTGGCCTCCGAGCAGGCGATCAAGGACTACGGCCTCACCCCGCTCGCCCGCTTCGTCAGCTTCTCGGTCGCCGGCGTGCGTCCGGAAGTGATGGGCATCGGCCCGATCGCCGCGATCCCGAAGGCGCTGAAGCAGGCCGGCCTGACGAAGGACCAGATCGACTGGATCGAGCTCAACGAAGCCTTCGCCGCGCAGGCGCTGGCGGTGATCCGCGATCTCGGCCTCGATCCGTCGAAGGTCAATCCGCTGGGCGGCGCGATCGCCCTCGGCCACCCGCTGGGCGCCACCGGCGCGATCCGCACCGCGACGATCGTGCACGGCCTGCGCCGCCGCCAGCAGAAGTACGGCATGGTGACGATGTGCATCGGCACCGGCATGGGCGCGGCGGGCATCTTCGAAGCGCTCTGATCGGCAGGCGCCGCATCGGCTGCATCGCGACGGGGCGCTTCGGCGCCCCGTCGCGTTCATGCGCATCTCCGGATGCCGTCAGCCGCCCTCTTCCTGCGCGATGCGGTTGCGGCCGCCGCGCTTGGCCACGTACAGCGCGGTGTCCGCGCGCAACCACAGGCTTTCGTAGTCGTCGTCGGCCTTCGCGGTGGCGACGCCGATGCTGAGGCTGGGCTTCAGTTCGCCCGGGAACACCCGCGCCGCCTCGCGCACCGCCTCGACCATCCGCTGCGCGCACTGCGCGGCCTCTTCCGCATCGCGGCCGGCGAGGATCGCGCAGAATTCGTCGCCGCCCAGGCGGCCCAGCAGATCGTCCTCGCGCAGCGACTTGCGGCAGATCCGCACCACCAGCGACAGCGCGCGATCGCCGGCGGCATGGCCTTCGCGGTCGTTGACGTGCTTGAGGTGGTCGAGGTCGATCATCAGCATCGACACCGGCCAGGCCTGCGTGCGGCTCTGGCGCAGCGCTCGCTCGGCCAGCTCGACGAAATAGCGGCGGGTGTGCGCGCCGGTCAGGCTGTCGTGGGTAAGCAGCGTGCGCAGTTCCTCGCTGCGCGCGTACAGCATCGGCACCGCCATGCTGAAGTAACTGCCGGCGGCGAGCGTGATCATCGCGCACTGTAGGGTGGCCGCGATCCCGCCCAGATCGAGGAACCGGGTCGCAACCACCAGCGCCACGTCGAACAGCGCGATCGAGATCAGCGACTGCTTCGCGCTCTGGCTGTGGACCAGCCAGAAATGCAGCACGATCGGCACGAACACCAGCAGCATCAGCGGGGCATAGGTCGGATCGTGCGAAATCGCCCACAGCCCGGCGACGGTGACGAGCAGGATCGCCGGCAGCATCAGCGCGTAGACGCGGGCACCGGCGGGTGACCGTTGCGGCAGATCGTCCAGCGCGAACAGGGCATCGGACACCGGCACGCGCAGGCGCACGGCGAGTCCGCGCAGCGCGAACAGCACCAGCGGGCCCAGCGACACCAGCCCGGTGTAGTCGCCGATCATCCAGGGCAGCACCGCGCGCCCGGCTTCGCCCGCCGACAGCGTGCCGCCGAGGTAGAGCGCAAGGCTGCCCGCCCAGCGCTGCGACCGTCGCGGCGCCCAGTCCGGCCAGCAGGAAGACGTTGATCGTGGCCGGCAGCGAGGGCCGCCCGTTCGCCGCCGCGCTGCGCATCACCGCGGCGGCCAGCGCGCAGTAGGCCAGGCAATGGACGGCGGAGTAGACGAGCCCCTCGACCAGGACGCGGCCGGAGGACACATCGGCACCGTCGCGCCCGGCGGCCGCGAACGCCCCCAGCAGGTTCGCCGCGACCAGCGATGGCAGCGCGCGCCAGCCGAAGACCGCGAACGCGGCGAACGTGACCGCCGCCGCCGGGAACCAGAGGCTGGCGTAGGGCGCGTATTCGAGCAGCCGGGAGGCGTAGTAGGCACCGAAGCGCAGCAGGAGCACCGCCACCAGACAGACCGCCCACCCGCGGACACGCATCGAGCGGAGCGATATCGCCTGCATGTCGTTCGATCCGGCGGCCATCCAACTCCTTGAGAGGGGATCCTCGTCGCGGGACGCCGTCGAGGGGAGGTATCGCCGACCGCCGCGGGCAGCGCGCCGGTCGGTCGCAACGAGACGCATCCTCTGCCGGAGCGTGACGGCCGTCAAGCATTGCGCCGCGGCCTCAGCCCGCTTCGAGCGCGCCCTCCTCCTGGGCGATGCGGTCGCGGCCGCCGCGCTTGGCCACATACAGCGCCGAGTCGGCGCGCAGCCACAGGCTTTCGTAGTCCTCGCCGGCGTCCTGCACCGTCGCCACGCCGATGCTCAGGCTGGGCCGCAGTTCGGTGGCGAACGGGTACTGCGCCATGCGCACGGCGGCGAGCAGCCGCTCGGCCGTGTGCGCGGCCTGCCGCGCGTCGCTGCCCGGCAGCAGGGTGCAGAATTCGTCGCCGCCAAGGCGCCCGAGCAGGTCCTTGCCGCCCAGCGCGCCCATGCACACACGCACGACCAGCGACAGCGCGGCGTCGCCGGCGGCGTGCCCGTGGCGATCGTTGATGTCCTTCAGATTGTCCAGATCGATCATCAGCATCGAGACCGGCTCGCCGCGTGCCCGCGACTGCTCGATCGCCTTCTGCGACATCTCGACGAAGAAATGCCGGTTGTACGCGCCGGTCAGCGCATCTTGTATCAGCAGCCGGCGCAGCCGCGCGTTGTCGGCGTAGAGGTTGGGCACGGCCAGCCCGAAATAGCTGCCGGCGGCCAGGGTGACCATCGCGAACTGCAGCACCAGCGCGTAGTCGATGAGCTGCAGCACCCGCACCAGCACCACCAGCATCAGGCTGAACACCGCGACCGAGATCAGCGATTCCGTGGCGCCCTGGGTGTGCACGATCCACAGCTGCAGCACGATCGCCACGGAGATCAGGAACAGCAGCGGCTGATTGGTCGGCATCGCCGCCATCGCCAGCAGCGACAGCGCGCAGGCGGCCAGCACCAGCAGCAGCTTCATCACCAGCCCGAGCGGGTCGCGCAGCGGCCGCGGCACGTCGTCGAAGGCATGCAGGCGATGCGGGCAGCGGATGCCCAGGCGATCGGCGAGGGTGCGGAAGGCCAGCACCAGCAGCGGCCCGACCGCCACCAGGCCGGCGTAATCACCGACCAGCAGCGGCAGCGTCAGCGGCCAGATGCCGTCCGGCCCCAGCAGGCCCAGCGCCCAGGTCAGGCCGGCCGCGCTCCCGGCCGCGGTCGCGGCCGCCAGCAGGCCGGCGATCAGGAACGTCGCCACCGTGCGCGGCAGCGACGGCGCGGCATGGTTGCGCGGGATCGAATGCAGCACGATTTCGCCGAGCGCCCAGTACGGCAGGCCGTGGGCCAGTGCGTAGCCCAAGCCGGCGGCGAGGGTGTGCATGGCCCCGAAGCCGACGCCGTCGTCGATCAGCGTCTGCCGGCAGACCCACAGGTTCGCCAGCAGCACGGCCGGCCACGCCCGCCAGCGGAAGACCACGAAGGCGGCGAAACTCACCGCGGCGGGCGGATACCAGAGACTGGAGTTGCCGCGATATTCGAGCAGCGCCGCGGCCTGGAAAGCCAGCAACCAGCACGCGCCGACGATGCCCGTGATCCACGCGACGCTCGAGAGCATGCCCCGCCAGCGCGCGCTGCCGTCGTACCGCTTCGTTTCCCCCATCCGATGCCGCCCCCGCTGCCCGCCCATGATCGTTCGCGGCGTCCCGGCCAATCGCGTGTCCGCGGGCCTCCCCTGCCCGGTCGCCGGAGCATAGCCCAGCGCACCCGACAGGAACGACCGCGCCGCCCGCCCTGCGGATGGGCCGTTCAGGAAAGCCGGAGGCGCCGCACGGGCGCGATCGCGCGGCCGGTGACGCCCGCAAACCCGATAGACTGCGGCTTCGGATCGCCGCCGGCGATCCTTCGTCACGGGCCAGGGACGGCGGTCGTCGGGCTCGCTCGCCCTGCGCACAGCCGATGCCCGATCCCTCCCCAGCCCGTCTCTCTCTCCTCGCGCTCCGCCACCTCTGGCCCTTCCTGCGCCGGCAGGGCTGGCTGCTCGCCCTGTGGCTGGCGAGCCTCGCGGCCTCCAGCGCGGCGACGCTGGCGATCCCGAAGGCCCTCGGCGTGATGATCGACGAGGGCTTCCGCCATGGCGCCACGATCGACCACGCCTTCACGCTGATGCTGCTGGTCTCGGTGGCGTTCGGGATCAGCGCCGCGGTGCAGTTCTGGAGCGTGTCGTACCTCGGCGAACGCGTGGTCGGCGATCTGCGCGCCCGGCTCTACGGCCATCTCATCGGCCTGGACGCCGGCTTCCACGACGCCAACCGCAGCGGCGAACTGCTGTCGCGACTGGGCACCGACGCCGAACTCCTGCGCCACGTGATCGGCACGTCCCTTCCCTCCGCCATCGGCAGCGGCATCGCCGGCATCGGCAGTGCGTGGCTGTTGATCGCCACCAGCCCGCGGCTCGCGGCGTGGTCGCTGCTGGCGATCCCGCTGGCGGTCGTCCCGGTCGTGATGAACAGCCGGCGCCTAGCCGCGATCTCGCGCAATGCGCAGGACCGACTGGCCGAAGCGAATGCCGGGGCCACCGAATCGCTGGCCGCGGCCGACACCGTGCGTGCCCACGCCCGCGAGCGCCACGAACGCACCCGCTACGCCGCCGCGCTGCGGCGCGCGGTGGCCGCCGCCGATCGCCGCATCCTCGTCCAGGCGCTGATCACGTTCGCCGCGATCGCGCTGGTGTTCGCGGTGCTGCTGATCATCCTCTGGCGCGGCGTGCGCGGCGTGCTCGACCACGACCTCAGCGTCGGCGGCCTCGGCCAGTTCGCGGCCTATGCGATGGTCTGCGCGATGTCGGTCGGCGACCTCGCGGAAGTCTGGAACGACGTCCAGCGCGCCGCCGGCGGCATGGGCCGCATCGGCGACCTGCTGGCGCGGGCACCGGCGATCCTGCCGCCCACGCCCCCGGCGCAGCCGGTGCCGGTGCCGCGGCCGATGCACGACGGCCTGCGCTTCGAGCAGGTGGTGTTCCACTACCCGCAGCGGCCCGACGCGCCCGCGCTCGACGGCTTCGACCTGCATGTCCGCCCCGGCGAGACCGTGGCGCTGGTCGGGCCGTCCGGCGCCGGCAAGAGCACCGTGCTGTCGATGCTGCTGCGCTTCCACGATCCGTCCTCGGGCCGCGTGACGGCCGATGGCATCGACCTGCGCGCGTTCGATCCCGCCGACTGGCGCAGCGCGCTCGCGCTGGTGCCGCAGTCGCCGACGCTGTTCGCCGCCACGGTCGCCGACAACCTGCGCTACGCACGCCTAGACGCCGATGACGCGGCGCTGCGCGACGCCCTGCGCGCGGCGCATGCGCTCGCCTTCGTCGACGACATGCCGCAGGGCCTGGACACCCCGCTCGGTGAACGCGGCGTGCGGCTGTCCGGCGGCCAGCGCCAGCGCATCGCGATCGCGCGTGCGGTGCTGGCGAACGCGCCGGTGCTGCTGCTGGACGAAGCGACCAGCGCGCTCGACGCGCAGAGCGAGCGCGCGATCCAGGACGCGCTCGACACGCTGATGCGCGGGCGCACGACGCTGATCGTGGCCCATCGCCTGGCGACGGTGAAGAAGGCCGACCGCATCGTGGTGATGGATCGCGGCCGCATCGTCGCCGAAGGCACCCACGCCAGCCTGCTCGCGGAAGGCGGGCTCTACGCGGATCTGGCGCGGCTGCAGTTGCTGTCGTGAACCGCGGCGCTCAAGCGGCGGTGTCGTCGGCGGTGTCGGCCGCGCCCTCGCCCGCGCCGTCGGCCGGGGCGTCGTACTCGCGCATCTGCTCGCGGAAACTGCGCCAGTCCGCATCGCCGGCGAAATGGCTGGCGATCACCCGGCCGTCGGGATCGACGAACAGGTAGAACGGCGCCGCCGTGCGCGGGTTGAGCTGCTCGGCCACCGCCTTGTCGATGCGCATCGCGTGCGGCGCCAGCGGCGTGTCGCGCAGGTACTCCCGCGCCTGCGCCGGCTTCGCGTTGACGAAGACCCACAGCGCGATGCCCGCGCGCCGGATCGCCGGATGCATGTCGATCAGTTCCTCGCGCCGCGCCTTGCACTCGCCGCAGCCCGGGGACAGGAACACCAGCACCGCGGGCGCGCCGCGCAGCGTCGAGGACGCGACCGGAGTGCCGTCGACGGCGCGTGCCGAGAACGCCGGTAGCGGCATGCCGATCGGCAGCGAGTTCGGCAGGCGATCCTGCGCATGCTCGCGCACGATCGCGGCCAGGCGCAGGGTCAGCACGAAGTTCAGCGCAACCGACAGGGCGAGGATGCCCATGGCAACGGCGAGGAAGGCGGGATCGAGGGTCATCGTGGCGGGCTCACGTCGTCGGCTTCGCGCGCAGCAGCCAGGCCAGTTCGCGCAGCCAGACCGAGGCGGCCACGCCGATGGCGGCCAGCCCGGCCAGGAGCCATTCGACCGGCCACGGCATCGGCACCGCGCCATGCGTCACGACCAGCGCGGCCGCGGCGATCAGCACCAGATTGCGGGCGACATCGAGGTTGCCGACGCGATGCGTCGACGTGCCGAAGCAGTTGCAGACGATCGCCCGGCCGCGGGCGATGGAGGTGGCGACCACCGCGGTGAAGACGACGAACATCGCCAGCGCCGCACCCATGCCGACGCGGCCCGCCGTGCCGCCGACCAGCAGCGCGATCGCGATCGCCGCTTCCGCCGACACGATGCCCCACGCGAGCAGGCCGTCGAACCGGGCGAGCGACGGCACCGCGCGCGCCAGGCTGTGCCGGAATTCGGCGAAACCGGAAGCTTTGCCGGCCACCGCGGCCAGCAACGCCAGCAGCACGTACCAGCGACAGGCTTCGGCGATGGCGTCGAGGCCGCTCATGCCGCCTGCTCCCAGATGCCCGCCGGGGCGTGCGGGCGCTGCCGACGCCGTTGCACGCCGTCGGCGGTGGCGATCAGGGCATCGCAGGCGGCGTCATCCCCGGAGCCCTGCGATGCCGGTTCGAGGAGCGATTGCAGCGCCTGCAGCACGTCCTGCATCGGTGCTGCCAACGCGGTGGCATCGACCACCGGCAACCCGATGCGGCGCAGATCGTCCGCAGTCAGTGCGGGGACCGCCGCCTCGTCGACCTGCAGCAAGGCCTGCATGAGGGCCGCGCGGGCATCCGCCGGCCTGCCGGCATCGGCCAGCGACAGCAGCGCATCGCCGATCCGCGCCAGTTCCAGCGTGTGGCGATGGAAGGCGGTCAGCGTGGTCGGGAAGACGTGCGCGGTCAGCCAGTGCAGCGCCTGCGTCCGCGCCGCGGTCTCGTCGAGACCGTGGTCGTCGCGCACGACCCGCCAGCCTTCGCGCAGGTCACGGGCCGACAGCATCGCGGGACCGTCGGGGCCTTCGAGCGGCAGCGACGGCGCGATCGGCGCGAAGCGCGCCATCGGGCCGACGACGATCTCGTGCGCCGCCAGCGCCAGCAGCGTGCCTGCGGCTCCGCAGCGCTCCGGCACCAGCAGCACGAGGCGATCGGTGCTGGCGTGCAGCCGCAGCGCGATCCGCCGCGCGGCGTCGGCGTCACCGCCCTCGGACTGCAGCAGCACGGAGAGGCGCTCGCTGTGACCGAGCACGCGCAGCGTGTCGTGGAGCATCGGCAGCAGGTCGAGCGTCAGCGACGCGGCCGACAGCACCAGCACCCGGCCGGCGCCGAGCGTCTCCAGTGCGCGGATGCGGGTCTGCAACGACATCTTCGGGCTCCTGCGGCGCGAGCGACCGGGCGCCGGCGACCACGCGATCGTCCCTGTGATCGTCGCGATCTCGATGCGGTCATGAACCGCGACGGCGCGTCCCGCGCCCGATCCTGCCGGCCCTGCGCGGCGCCAGGATGACGCGAGGCGACGCAGGGCGGAACGCGGATCGAGTGTATACCAGCGTCGCGCGGACGACGCGCCGGCCCGCATTCGGGCCGGTCAGGCCAAGTCGACCACGCCCATCTCGCTGAGCGCGTCCTGCATCATGCCGCGCGCGGCGTCGCTCAGTTTTTCGTGATCCAGCGCGTAGCGGATCGTCGCCTCGATCAGGCCGAGGTGCGTACCGCAGTCGAAGCGCGTGCCCTGGAAGCGGTAGGCGTGCACCGGACGCTGCGCCAGCAGCGTGGCGATGGCATCGGTGAGCTGGATCTCGCCGCCGTTGCCCGGCGTGGTGTTCTCCAGCAATCCGAAGATGCTGCCGTCGAGCACGTAGCGGCCGACCACCGCGAGATTGCTGGGCGCGACCTCGGGTTTCGGCTTCTCGACGATCGCGTGGATCGGCGCGCTGCGGCCCGAGAACTCGCCGGTCGCCACGATGCCGTAGCTGCCGGTCTTGTCGTGCGGCACGTCCTGCACCGCGATCACGCTGGCGCCGGTCGCTTCGGCCACGTCGGCCATCTGGCGCAGCGCGCCGGGGCCGCGGTTCCAGATCAGGTCGTCCGGCAGCAGCACCGCGAACGGTTCGTCGCCGACGATGGGCTTCGCGCACAGCACCGCATGGCCCAGCCCCAGCGCCTCGGCCTGGGTCACGAACACCGCACGCACATGAGGCGGCAGGATGTTGCGGACCAGGTCGAGCTGTTCGGTCTTGCCGGATTTCTCCAGTTTCTGCTCCAGCTCGTAGGCCTTGTCGAAATAGTCGGCCACCGCGTGCTTGTAGCGATTGGTGACGAAGATCAGCGTGTCGCAACCGGCCTCGATCGCTTCGTCCACGGCGTACTGGATCAGCGGCCGGTCGACGATCGGCAGCATCTCCTTGGGCACGGTCTTGGTGGCGGGCAGGAAGCGGGTGCCGAGGCCGGCCACCGGGAACACGGCCTTGCGAATGCGGGCGGCTTTGCGGATGGGGGTCATGCGCGGCGGATCACGGTTGCGATGCGGTGGCGGTCAGGTCCTGCGCGCATGGCGGGCAGGAAAGGGAACGACGGTGGCCGCGGGCGATGCGGACGGCTCGGGCGCGGCCTGCGGCACGAAGTCGGGCACGGCTTCGCGCAGGGTCGCGGCCAGTGCGTCGAGATCGTACGCCGTCGTCGCCTCGCGCAGGCGCAGCAACGCCTCGGCGATGGCGTCTGCGGGCACCTGCCGCGCGGCCGCCTGCAGGATCTTCGGATGCGAGGTCGGGCGATAGCGCTCGTCGGCGTGGAACAGCGTCTCGTGCAGCTTCTCGCCGGGACGCAGCCCGGTGTAGACGATCGCGATGTCGCGCCCCGGCTGCTTGCCGGCGAGGCGGATCATCTGCTCGGCGAGCACGCGGATCGACACCGGTTCGCCCATGTCGAGGGTGTAGACCGCCTGCTGCGCGCCGATCGCCGACGCCTGCAGGATCAGCTGGCAGGCCTCGGGAATGGTCATGAAGAAGCGGGTGACGTCGGGGTCGGTCACGGTGACCGGGCCGCCGCTGCGGATCTGTTCGCGGAACAGCGGCACCACGCTGCCGGCGGAATCCAGCACGTTGCCGAAACGCACGGTCACGAAGCGCGTGGAGCGCGGATCGGCCAGCGACTGGCACAGCATCTCGGCCAGGCGCTTGGTCGCGCCGAGCACGTTCACCGGGTCCACCGCCTTGTCGGTGGAGATCAGCACGAAGGTACCGACGCCCGCCGCGGCGCTGGCGCGGGCCACGGTCTCGGTCGCCAGCACGTTGTTGCGCACCGCCTCGCGCAGTTGCGCTTCGAGTAGCGGCACCTGCTTGTACGCGGCGGCGTGGAAGACGGCATCGGGCCCCGTCAGCGACAGCGCGTGGCGGATCACCGCCGGGTCGCCGCAATCGCCCAGCAGCGGGACGAGTTCGATCTCGGGGAAGTCGCGGCGCAACCGCATCTCGGTGGTGATCAGCGACAGCTCGTCGATCTCGACCAGCGCGATCCGGCGGGCACCGTGGCGCGCGCACTGGCGGCAGAGTTCGGACCCGATCGAGCCGCCGGCACCGGTGACCAGCACGCTGCGGCCACCCAGCCAGTCGCGCATCGCCTTCCAGTCGGGCACCACCGGCGCGCGGCCGAGCAGGTCCTCGATCGCGACTTCCTTCAGTTCGCCCGGCAGCGAGCGGCCTTCGAGGATGTCGTTGAGGCGTGGCACCATGCGGAACGGGATGCCGGTCTGTTCGCAGATCTCGATGACCTCGCGCATGCGCCGCGCTTCCAGCGACGGCATCGCGATGACCAGCAGCTTGGCCGCGGTCTCGGGCGCGATGCGCACCACCTCGTCGATCCGGCCCAGCACCGGCACGCCGTGCAGGTGGCTGCCGCGCAGCTTCGCGGCATCATCGAGGATGCCGACCGGCTGGTACGCGCCGGTGCGGCGCAGGTCGCGCACCAGCGCCTCGCCGGCGCGGCCGGCGCCGAGGATCAGCACCCGCACCGCCGCCTTGTCGCTGTTGATCCGGCCGTGGTCCTTCCACGAGCGGTACAGCAGCCGCGGCGCGCCGAGCATCAGCGTCAGCACGAACGGATACATCACCAGCACCGAGCGCGGCACCACGCCCAGGCGGTTGTAGATGAAGAGGACGAAGAGGATGGCGAGCAGGCCGAACATGCTCGCCTTGAGGATGTTCAGCAGGTCGGGGACGCTGGCGAAACGCCACACGCCGCGGTACAGGCCCACCTGCCAGAAGACGAGACCCTGCGCGACCAGCACCAGCAGCGACTCGGTGCTCCACAGCAGCGGGCGTGCGGCCTGATCGACGATCGCATAGCGGAACTGCAGCAGACCGGTCCAGCACAGCCAGACCATGCACAGGTCGTGGACGACGATCGCCGCCCGCGGCATCGCGCCGGCGAAGCGTTCGTGCAGGGCGTTCAAGCGCCGTCCCCGACGACGGACGATGCCTCCGGCGCCCGGCGAAGCCAGGCCCACAGCACGCATCCGATCGTCATCCACAGCGCAACCGCCATCGCGAGTCCTCTCCCCTGCCGCATCGCCAGCCACGCCATCAGCGCGCACCCGGCCATTGTCCATGCCGCATATGACAGCGTGACCGGAATGTGGCTCCCGGCCCGCCGCGCCCAGCGCTGGTAGGCATGGCCGACATGCGGCGTCCACCAGCGCTCTCCCCGCAGCGTCCGCTGCACCAGCGTCAGTCCTGCATCGAGCAGGAAGGCCGACGGTGGCAGCAGGGCCAGCGGCCACGCCGCGGACGGCAAGGTCTGCAGCACGACGCCGGCCAGCCACGCCAGGAGATATCCCAACGCCCCGCTGCCCACGTCCCCGAGGAAGATCCGCGCCCTCGGGAAATTGAACGGCAGGAAACCGAAGAGTGCCGCGATCAACGCCAACCCGACATGAACCGCGGACGCATCGCCGGCCAGCCAGACGAACGCCGCCGCGACCAGGATCGCCTGCGTGGACGCGAGTCCGTCGATGCCGTCCATGAAATTCCAGACGTTGACGAGCACCAGCGCGATGCCGAACACCAGTCCCGCGACGCGCGGCTCGGCACCGGAAAGATAGAAACCCGCCGCGAGCCAGCCGGCCGACAACACGTGCACCGCGAGCTTGGGCCACGGCGACAGCGGGCGGTGATCGTCGAGCCAGCCGATGCCCGCGACCAGCAGCAGGCCGATGCCGCCGCAGGCCAGCAGCACGAACTCGCGCGGCAGGCGCAGGATCAGCGCGACGATCGCCACCAGCACGGCGAGCACGACCGCGATGCCGCCGCCGCGCGGCGTCGCCACGGCGTGGCTGCGGCGTTCGCCGGGTTCGTCGAGCAGGCGCATGCGCAGCGCGTACATCCGCGCCGCCCACGTGCCCGCGGCACCGAAGGCCGCGAACAGCGCGCACCACAGCAAGGTGCCGAGCGGCAACGTCATCAGACGACGGCGTAGTTCAGCAGCGGCTTGACCGTGCCCCACTCCTTGCAGCTCGGGCATTGCCAATGATGGCTGCGCGCACCGAAACCGCAACGGTTACAGCGGTAGCTGGGATTGCGCACCAGCAACTGTTCGGTGACGAGCTTGAGGTCGTGCAGCGTCGCGACGGGATCGGTTTCGTCGGCCAGGCTGAGGTCGATCAGCGCCGCCTCGCCGCGTACCGACGGCCGCTCCTTCAGCTGGCGTGCGAGGTAGTCGCGCGCGGCATGCACGCCCTCGCCCGCCTCGACCAGCCGGGTCAGCGCCAGCACCGGCGCGATGCCGCGGTAGTGCTCGCACATCTCGGTGAGGAACGTACGCGCGCCGCTGGGATCGCCGACCTTCTCGTAGCAGACGAGCAGGTTCGGCAGCACTTCGGGGAGATAGTCGGGATCGTGCCGCGCCGCACGCTCGTAGGCACGGATCGCGGCAGCGTGCTGGCCGGCCTCGAATTCGATGCGCCCTTCCAGCATGCCGGCGCGCACGGCGGTGGAGTCGGCGGCGTAGGCACGGGCGATCGCGGCGCGCGCGGCGTCGACTTCACCCGCCGCGCGATGGCGTTCGGCCAGTTCGCATTCGAACTGCGCGATCAGCTTGCCCATGGGCTCGCCGGTCACCGTTTCGTAGCGCGACGCCTTTTCGATCGCCTGCGACCAGTCGCGCTCGGCCTGGTAGATGCCGATCAGGTGGCGCAGCGCCTGCGGCGCGCGATCGTCGAGCTTCGCCAGATCGGTGAACACGGTTTCCGCCCGATCGAGCAGGCCCGAACGCATGTAGTCCTCGCCCAGCGCCAGCAGCGCCTGCACGCGCTGCTGGTCGCTCAGGTCGGAACGCTGCACCAGTCCCTGGTGGAGACGGATCGCGCGATCGACCTCGCCGCGGCGGCGGAACAGGTGGCCCAGCGCGACCTGGGTCTCGAAGGTGTCCTTGTCCAGTTCGGCAACGTGCAGGAACAGCTCGATCGCCTTGTCCGGCTGCTCGTTGAGCAGGTAGTTGAGGCCGCGGAAATAGGTCGTCGACAGTCGGCTGACCTGATGGTCGCTGTGGCGCTCGCCGCCGCGACGGCCGATCACCCAGCCAATGACGGCCGCCAGCGGGATCAGCAGGAAATACCAGAACCACTCGGAGATGAAGGCCATCTCAAGGCTCCGTGGTCGGAGAAAGGGAAGACGTCGCCGGCGGCGGGGCCACGGGGGCCGTGCGCTGCGCGCGACGCAGGGGCAGCACGACCGAGACCACGATCGCCAGCCCCCCCAGCAGCACGCCAGCCAGCAGCGTGCACAGCAGGATCACGCCCAGCCCGGCATGCAGGCGGACCACGCCGAGGTCCACCGTCGCGACGCCGGCGTTGAGCACGCCCAGCGTCACGCCGGCAGCGAGGAATGCGAGGGCGAACAGGGCGCGCAGGAATCGCATGGGCGTGGGTCGGGGGACCTGAACGGGGATCAGTGTATGCCGTTGCCCACCGGATCGCGACCGATGGCGACGACCGCCGCTCGACGGACGTACGCCCGGAAGCCCGGGACCGTAGCCGGTCGGGTATGTCGAGAAGAGGCGGGAGGAACGGAAAGGCGAGCCAGGCCGGATGCGAGGCATCCGCCGGCGGGAGTGCCGGGATCAGTCTTCGGGCGGCAGCGGCACGACGTCGCTGACGCGGTCGCGCAGCTCCTTGCCCGGCTTGAAGTGCGGCACGTGCTTGCCGGGCAGCGCCACGGCATCGCCGGTCTTGGGATTGCGGCCGGTGCGCGGCGGGCGGTAATGCAGGGAGAAACTGCCGAACCCGCGGATCTCGATCCGGTCGCCCTGCGACAGCGAGGCGCCCATCATTTCCAGCAACGACTTGACCGCGAGGTCGACGTCGTCGGCCTTCAGATGTCCCTGACGCTGGGACAGGATCTCGATCAGTTCGGATTTGGTCATGGGCGTTCGCGGTCGGGACGGGCGGGCGCAGCCGGTTCACACCACGACGGCCCGGGAAACTCCCGGGCCGTCGCGATGCGTGGTGCGGATCACTCGGAGCGGTTTTCCAGCTGCTCGCGCAGCAGCGCGCCCAGCTTGGTGGTGCCGCTGGCAGCGTCGGCGGAGGTCTTGTTGTACTCGGCCAGCGCTTCCTGCGTCTCGGCTTCGTCCTTCGCCTTGATCGACAGCTGCAGCGTGCGGCCCTTGCGGTCCATACCGACCAGCTTCGCCTCGACGGCGTCGCCGACCCGCAGGTGCTGGGTGGCGTCGTCGACGCGGTCGTAGCTGATGTCGCGGGCCGACACGTAGCCTTCGATGCCGTCGCCCAGGTCGATCGTCGCGCCCTTCGCGTCGACGTCCTTCACGGTGCCGGCGACCTTCGAGCCCTTCGGATGGCCGGCCATGAACTGGCCGAACGGATCCTGCTCCAGCTGCTTCACGCCGAGGCTGATGCGCTCGCGTTCCGGATCGACGGCGAGGACCACGGCGTCCAGCGTGTCGCCCTTCTTGAAGTTGCGGACCACGTCCTCGCCGGTGGTGTTCCAGCTGAGGTCGGACAGATGGATGAGGCCGTCGATGCCGCCGTCCAGACCGATGAAGATGCCGAAGTCGGTGATCGACTTGATCTGGCCCGACACCTTGTCGTTCTTCTTGTGGGTCGCGGCGAACACTTCCCACGGGTTCTGGGTGCACTGCTTCATGCCCAGCGAGATGCGGCGACGCTCTTCATCCACGTCGAGGATCATCACTTCGACTTCATCGCCGACCTGCACGACCTTGGACGGGTTGACGTTCTTGTTGGTCCAGTCCATCTCGGAGACGTGCACCAGGCCTTCGACGCCCGGCTCGATCTCGACGAACGCGCCGTAATCGGTGACGTTGGAGACCTTGCCGAACATGCGCATGTTGGCCGGGTAGCGGCGCGCGATGTTGTCCCACGGATCCTCGCCCAGCTGCTTGAGGCCGAGGCTGACGCGGTTGCGCTCGCGGTCGTACTTCAGCACGCGGACTTCGAGTTCCTGGCCGACTTCGACCACTTCGGACGGATGACGGACGCGCTTCCACGCCATGTCGGTGATGTGCAGCAGGCCGTCGATGCCGCCGAGGTCCACGAACGCGCCGTAGTCGGTGAGGTTCTTGACGACGCCCTTGAGCTTGGCGCCCTCGACCAGCTTCTCGAGCAGTTGCTCGCGCTCTTCCGAATGCTCGCTCTCGACCACCGCGCGGCGGGAGACGACGACATTGTTGCGCTTGCGGTCCAGCTTGATGAGCTTGAACTCGAGTTCCTTGCCTTCCAGGTACACCGGGTCGCGGACCGGGCGCACGTCGACCAGCGAGCCCGGCAGGAACGCGCGGACGTCCTTGATGTCGACGGTGAAGCCGCCCTTGACCTTGCCGCTGATGCGGCCAGTGATGGTCTCGTTCTTCTCGAGCGCCTGCTCGAGCTCGTCCCACACCATGGCGCGCTTGGCCTTGTCGCGGGAGAGGATGGTTTCGCCGAAACCGTTCTCGAGGGAGTCCAGCGCCACCTTGACGATGTCGCCGATGCCCACGTCGATCTCGCCGGCGTCGTTACGGAACTGTTCGATGGGCACGATGCCCTCGGACTTCAGGCCGGCGTTGATGACCACCACGTCGTTGCGCACGTCGACGACGGTGCCGGTGACGATGGAGCCGGGCTTGAGCTTGGCCAGATTGGCGGCCGCGCTCTGTTCGAACAGTTCTGCGAATGATTCGGTCATGAGTTGATTGCTCGGTTGATGACACAGATCGGCGGCGTGCGTGGAAGGACACGAGGCGCGATCCACCCGTTGCGGGCCTGGCGGGATTGCCGTTGGCCGTGATGAGTGTGTTGGATGGAGAAACGACGACGCGGCGCATGTGCGCCCCGTCGGCCTGTCCTGCTGCGGTGGAACTTCGCGCGCGGCGATGCGGTCAGTCGTGCCGCACCGGCACGAGGGCCAGCACGCGTTCGACGACCGCTTCGATGCCGAGCCCCGTGGTGTCGATGCAGACGGCGTCTTCCGCCGGCCGCAGGGGCGCCACGGCGCGGTTGGCGTCGCGGGCGTCGCGGGCGAGGATTTCCCGCAGCAGGTCGTCCAGCGTAACCGAAACCCCCTTGTCTTTCAACTGCTTATACCGCCTCTGCGCCCGTTCCTCCGGGCTGGCGGTGAGAAAGACCTTGTAGCGGGCGTCCGGGAAGATGACCGTGCCCATGTCGCGGCCGTCGGCGACCAGCCCCGGCGCACGCCGGAAGGCGCGCTGGCGGTCGCGCAGGGCGGCCCGGACCTCGGGCACGGCGGCGATCGCCGAGGCCGCGGCCCCGGCGGTTTCGGTGCGAAGCTCGTCGGTGGCGTCGAGATCATTGACGATCACGCGCAGTTCGCCGTCGTCGCGCTCGACGAAGCCGATCCGGGTGTCGAAGGCGCAGCGGACCAGGGCCGCGGGGTCGGCCAGATCGAGGTCGGCCCAGCCGGCGGCGACGCCGACCGCCCGGTACAGGGCGCCGGAATCGAGGTAATGCCAGCCCAGCCGCGTCGCCACGAGCCGGCTGATCGTGCCCTTGCCGGACCCGGAAGGACCGTCGATGGTGAGGACCTCGACGGGGGCGGAAACGGCATCGGACATGCGGAACTCGCGGCGGCGTGGGGAGGCGTCATTGTAGCGGCCGGCGCCCCGCGCGCCCCGGGGATGCAACCACTTGAATGCGAAACGATTTGCCGGCAGAATAGCGGGCTGTTTGAACGTCCGCGCGCCGCGATGGCGCGTTTCCTCCCATCCAACCGCGTTATCGCCGAGGCTCCACATGAAGGTCCTGTCCTCCCTGAAGTCGGCGAAGGCCCGTCACCGCGACTGCAAGGTCGTCCGCCGCCGTGGCAAGGTCTTCGTGATCTGCAAGTCGAACCCGCGTTTCAAGGCGCGCCAGCGCTGAGCCGGATCGACGGCCGCGCCGCACGCGCCGCCGCAGTTCCGCACGAAGGCCGCCTCGCGCGGCCTTCGTCGCATCCGGGCGCCGGAAAAGTCGCGCTGCATGGCGATGCCATGATGTCGGCATCGATTGCGCAGGATCGCGCCGCACATCGCGATGTGCTTACAATCGAAGCCTTCGCCGGCCGAACGTGTCCGGTCGCGTCATCCGCATCAGACCGAGGAGGTTCCCCCATGCGCCGTCTCTCCGCCGCCCTCGTCGCGGCCGCGCTGCTGGCCGCCGCGCCGCACGCCTTCGCCGAAACGCTGCTGGTCGATCGCGTCCAGCAGGAAACCGGCGCCGCCCTGCCCGCCCGCGGCATGCGCATGGCCGATGTCGAACGCCGCTTCGGTGCGCCGAGCGAACGCCTCGACCCGCGTGGCGGCCAGAAGCGCGCCTGGCCCCGCATCAACCGCTGGACCTACCCGAACTTCGTCGTGTACTTCGAGAAGGACCGCGTGATCGACGCCGTCCTCATCCGCGCCGGCGGCAGCGAAGTCGGTCCCAAGCCTCCGATCCAGTAATCCCGATCCCCCACCCCGATGTCGCAGACGTACCGCTTTCCCGCGGAATGGGAACCCCAATCCGCGATTCTCGTCGCTTGGCCGCATTTCGACACCGACTGGGGTCCGCGCCTGGTCGATGTCGAGGAAACCTACATCGCCCTGGTCACCGCGATCGCACAGTTCGGGCACGCGGTGATCTGCGTCGCCGACGACGATCTGCAGACCTATGCCGAGGCGCGACTGCGCTCGGCGCGCGCCGACATGGCCCGCGTGCGTTTCATCGTGGTCGAGTACGACGACACCTGGCTGCGCGATTCCGGCCCGATCACGCTGACGGGCACGGGTGACGCCGCCGGCTTCCGCCTGCTCGATTTCCGCTTCACCGGCTGGGGCGGCAAGTTCGAGGCCAGCCGCGACGATCGCCTGATCGAAGCGCTCGCGGCGCGGGGCCTGTTCGCGGAGGCCGAACGCAACGAGATCGACTTCGCGCTGGAAGGCGGTGCGATCGAGACCGACGGTGCCGGCACGCTGCTCACGACGTGGCGCTGCCTGCACGAGCGCCATCCGGACACCAGCCGCGCCGAACTCACCGCGAAGCTGGCCGGCTGGCTGCAGCAGGACCGCATCCTGTGGCTGGACCACGGCTATCTGGAAGGCGACGACACCGACGCCCACATCGACACCCTCGCCCGCTTCGCCGCCGAGGACGCGATCGTCTACCAGGGCTGCGACGACGTCAGCGACACCCACTATCCCGAGCTGCAGGCGATGGCCGCGGAACTGGTCGCGCTGCGCGCGCGCGCGGGCAAGCCGTATCGCCTGTTCGCGCTGCCGTGGCCGAAGCCGGTCTTCGACGAAGGCCGCCGCCTCGCCGCGAGTTACGCCAATTTCCTGATCGTCGACGGCGCCGTGCTGATGCCGGCCTACGGCGATCCCGCCGATGCGCGCGCGCAGGAAGTGATGGCCGAAGCCTTCCCGGGCCGCGAGATCGTGCCGATCCCGTGCCGCCCGCTGATCTGGCAGAACGGCAGCCTGCACTGCATCACGATGCAGTTGCCGGCGGGCGTGGTGGGCTGAACTGAGACGCTAACCATCACGCATTGGTCCGAATGCCGCATAGCATCATGATGTTCCATGAGCACTGAAAGGATCGGCAGCTATGCATCCCGATTTATTCGAGACATGGATACACATACGAGACATCGGCTTAGGGGCGCTTGCTCATGCGAACCACCACGCTAGCGTGCTCTGGATGGATCCGCAGTCAAGATGGCCTGAGTTATCTGTTTTACAGGCGGCCCATGCCGCTGAGCTTTTGATAAAAGCAAGAATCTCGCAAGAACACCCGCTTCTCCTATTTGAGCAACTACCGAAATCAACTCAAACCAAGAACGGAAAACTTGACGTTGACGCTCTGCTCAAGAATGGCAGAACGACTCAATGGAGCGACCTACCCGAGCGGCTTTGGGCAACAACGGGAATCAACCTTCCCAACAAGAGCAGTTACGAGCATTTCGGCAGGCTGCGTAATGGCCTGCAACATTTTGGCATATCGTCCGCGAGCGATCCCGGCGCGGAATCAATCAAATTCATATTTGATTGCATTGACCCTTTCATAAACCAGTGCTGGGGCCTCTACGCGATCGACTATAACGAAGACACCGAACCTTATGAATACTTTCCTGAATTTTTAATTCAAAACAAGATTGCATTCCTCGTATCAAAAGACTGCGCAGCATCAGCAGATCACTGGGCGCATCACCTGGATGAAACGGATCAGGAATACAAATCCCTGATCGAGACGCGCATCTACAATGCGCACAACGCCAACAAAGGCATGTGAAAGTCGTGAAAAACAACAAGACCCTGCCCGTCGCGCTGATCCAGGAACAAAACCACGGCGATGCGGCGGCGAATCTCGCCGTCATCGAGGACCGCGTGGCCGAGGCCGCGAAGCGCGGCGCGAAGCTGGTGCTGCTGCAGGAACTGCACAACGGCGCCTACTTCTGCCAGCACGAATCGGTCGACGAATTCGACCTCGCCGAACCGATCCCGGGCCCGAGCACCGCGCGCCTGTCGGCGCTGGCGAAGGCGCACGGCGTGGTGCTGGTGAGTTCGCTGTTCGAGCGCCGCGCGGCGGGGCTGTACCACAACACCGCGGTGGTCTACGACGCCGACGGTTCGATCGCCGGCAAGTACCGCAAGATGCACATCCCGGACGACCCGGGCTTCTACGAGAAGTTCTATTTCACGCCGGGCGATCTCGGCTTCACGCCGATCGACACCTCGGTGGGCCGGCTCGGCGTGCTGGTGTGCTGGGACCAGTGGTATCCCGAGGCCGCGCGGCTGATGGCGCTGGCCGGCGCGGAGCTGCTGCTGTACCCGACCGCGATCGGCTGGGACCCGTCCGACGACCAGGCCGAGAAGGATCGCCAGCGCGGCGCGTGGATCCTCAGCCACCGCGGCCATGCCGTCGCCAACGGCCTGCCGGTGCTCAGCTGCAACCGCGTCGGCCACGAGCCCTCACCACTGGGCGCGTCCGGCATCGACTTCTGGGGCAACAGCCATGTGCTTGGCCCGCAGGGCGAGTTCGTGGCCGAAGCCGGCACCGCGCCCTCGATCCTGATGGCCGAAGTCGACCTCGGCCGCAGCGAACACGTCCGCCGCATCTGGCCGTTCCTGCGCGACCGCCGGATCGACGCCTACGACGACCTGCTCAAGCGCTTCCGCGACTGAGTCATGGCCGCGGACGGCATCTGCTCGATCCGCGACGCCACCCCGGCCGATGCCGCCGACGTGCGGGCGATCTACGCCCACGCGGTCGAAACCGCCTGCGCCAGTTACGAGACCGTCGCGCTGCATGACGGCGCCGTCCATGCGTATACCTCGGGCGACCGGCCACGCGCCGGTTATCGCTGGACGGTCGAGGACAGCGTCTACGTCGCGCCGGCCTTCGCCGGGCGCGGCATAGGCAGGCAGTTGCTGTCGGCGCTGATCGCCCGCTGCGAGGCGCTGGGCTTCCGGCAGATGATCGCGGTGATCGGCGATGCCGGGAACCTCGCCTCGATCCGCCTGCATGCGGCGCTCGGCTTCGACCACGTCGCGACCTTCCGCGGGATCGACTGGAAGGCCGTGGGCGGTGCGCCGGGCCGCTGACTGGACGGCGTGCAGATGCAACGTCGCCTCGGCGATGGCGACACGCGACCGCCCGACGGGGTCTGACCGGACCGCCCGCCGCCGCTCGTCGGCCGCCGCTGGCCTGAAACGAACGGTCGTGCTATTCAAGCGACCATGGTTCCGCAACCCGCCACCAGCAAGGGCGCCGCGACCCGCGAGGCGATCCTCGACCGGGCCTACATGATCGCCGCCTCGGCGGGGCTGGAAGGCCTGTCGATCGGCCCGCTGGCCGACGCCGTGGACATGTCGAAGAGCGGCGTGTTCGCCCATTTCGGCTCGCGCGAGGAATTGCAGCTGGCGGTGCTGGATCTGGCCGCGGACCGCTTCGGCGAGCACACCCTGCTGCCGGCCCTGACCTTCCCGCGCGGCCTCCCGCGGCTGCATGCGCTGCTGGCGAACTGGCTGGACTGGCTGCGCCGCGACCGCGGCGGCTGCCTGGTGCTGACCGCCGCCAGCGAATACGACGACCGTCCCGGCCCGCTCCGCGACCGGATGATCCACCATCACCTGCGCCTGCGGCAGATGCTGGCGCGTGCGGTGCACATGGCGGTCGAGACCGGCGAGCTGCGCCCGGATCTCGATGCCGACCAGGCCGCATTCGAGCTGAGCACGATCGCGCTGTCGGTCCAGCACGACATGGCGATCAGCGACCTCGACAGCGCCATGCAGCGCGGCCAGCGGATGCTGGAACACCTGCTCGACTACTACGCCCCCAGGACCGACCCACAAACCGCCGCCCCGCGCGGCGCCTGAGCGTTCTCCCCCACAGGAGCCTGCCGATGCCTCGTCCCACGCCCAAAATTAGCACGACCGTTCGTAATATCTCAAAGCTCTACCTCACGCGGCTGCGGTTCCTGCTCGGCGCCCGGCTGTCGCCGGAGCGCGCGGTGCAGGCGGCGGCGGATCTGTTCTGCACGCCGTTCGCGTCCAGCCGCCGGCGCGCCGCGGACGCACCGGATGCCGGCGCCGTGGAGGAACGCCTGTCGGTCGACGGTCTCGACCTCGCGCTCTACCGCTGGGGCGACCCGCAGCGCGAGCCCTACGTGCTCTTCAGCCATGGCTGGTCCAGCCACGGCACCCGGATCGCACCGTGGGTGGCGCCGTTGCGCGCGGCCGGCTACGCGGTGGTCGCCTTCGACCAGGCCGGCCACGGCAAGAGCGGCGGCGACCGCAGCACCCTGCCCGACTTCGCCTGCCACCTGATGGCCGTCGCGCATCGGTTCGGCCCGGCGGCGGCGGTGATCGGCCACTCGCTGGGCGGTGCCGCGACCGCGGTCGCCCTGGCGCGCGGCATGGCAGCGGAGCGCGCGGTGCTGATCGCGCCGGCCGCCGACCCGCTGGCGGCGATGGAGCGCTTCAGCCGCTTCGTGTGGCTGGGGACCGGCTTCGGCGCGCGCATGGCGGCGTTCTTCGAGCGCACGACCCGGGTGCCGATCGACAGCCTGCAGGCACATCGCAATGCGCCGCTGATCGGCCATCCGGCACTGATCGTCCACGATCTGGAGGACCGCGAAGTGCCGTGGCACGAGGGCGAGCGCTACGCGCGGCTGTGGCCGGGCGCGCGGATGATCAGCACCCGCGGCTGCGGCCACAGCCGCATCGCCGAGGACCCGGGCGTGATCGCCGCGACGCTGCGGTTCCTGCGCGGCGAGACGGTGGGCGAACGGATCGTGTCCTCGCCGAATCTGCCGTTCGGCCTTGCCTGAGCGCGGCGCAGACAGGGCGCGGGCGAGCGACTATCCTGCGCGATCCGCCGCTGTCGCCTCCGGGCGACGCGGTCCCGCCCCCGACGCCCGTGCCGATGACCCACTCCGACGAGACCCCGCCCTCCACCCCCGCCACGTCCTCCGGGGACCCGTCGCAGGAACCGGCGCACGACCCGCTCCACGACGCACTCCATGACCAGCCGCACGTCATCGTCGAACGCGACGGCGTGCGCTACACCCTGCTGGGCACGGCGCACGTCTCGAAGGCCAGCGTCGACGCCGTGCGCGCGGCGATCGCCGGCGGCGCCTACGACACCGTGGCGGTCGAACTCGACGCGCAGCGCGCGCAGGCGCTGACCGATCCCGACGCGCTGGCGCGGCTGGACCTGGTGAAAGTGCTGAAGGAAGGCAAGACCGCGGTGTTCGCCGCGAACCTCGCCCTCGCCGCCTACCAGCGCCGGCTCGCCGAGCAGCTCGGCATCGATCCGGGCGCCGAACTCAAGGCCGCGGTGCTCGATGCGCGCGAGCGCGACCTGTCGCTGCACCTGATCGACCGCGACGTCGGCCTGACCTTCCGCCGCGCGATGCAGCGCCTCGGCTGGTGGGGCCGGATGAAGGTCGCCAGCGGCCTGATGATGTCGCTGTTCGGCGACGAGGAAGTGACCCACGAGCAGATCGAGGGCCTGAAGGAAGGCGACATGCTGGAGGCGAGCTTCAGCGAATTCGCCGCCGACAGCCCGGCGCTGTACGAGACCGTGATCGCCGAGCGCGACGCCTACATGGCCGCGCGCCTGCGCGAGATCCGCACGCAGGGCGCCGGCACCGAAGTGCTGGCGGTGGTCGGTGCCGGCCACCTGCAGGGGCTGGCGAAGCACCTGCGCGAATCGGACGAAGCGCCCGACGCGATCCGCGCGTCGCTGGAAGCGCTGAAGAAGACCCGCAACGTTCCGTGGTTCAAGATCGCGCTGACCGCGATCATCGCCGGCGGCATCGGTTTCGGCTTCTGGCGCGGCGGTTTCGCGATGGGCGCCGACCTGCTGAAGCAATGGGTGATGTTCACCTCGTCGCTGGCGGCGCTGGGCTGCCTGATCGCCGGCGGCCATCCGCTGAGCATCGTCACCGCCGCGGTGCTGGCGCCGCTGAAGCCGTTCCGCATGGGCGTGCCCACCGGCACCTTCACCGCGCTGATGGAAGCGCGGCTGCGCAAGCCGACCTACGCCGATTTCATGGCCCTGCGCGACGACGTGCAGCACGTGCGCGGCTGGTATCGCAACCGCGTCTCGCGGGTGCTGCTGAACTTCCTCGCCACCAACCTCGGCAGCGCCATCGGCGTGTGGATCGCCGGGGCGCGCATCGTGGGCAAGGTGATCGGCTGACCGGCTGACCGGCAACCGATCGACGCTCGATCCGGGGTCGATCGCTCGCGATCGCCCGACGCAACCGCGCCCCGCATCCACGCGGGGCCCGATCCGGAAGGCCTCACTCGGCCGACAGCGCCGTCACCGTGGCGGCGGACACCGGCTGTTCCACCGGCTTGCCGCGCGCACGGCGCAGGATGCGCGCCGTGCCGGTGCTCAGGTCGTCCAGCACCGCGTAGATCGTCGGCAGGAACAGCAGGCTGACCACGGTCGAGAACGCGAGGCCGCCGGCGATCGCGCGCGCCATCGGGAAGTACGGCGGGCCGCCGGCCATCTTGGTCTGGCCCAGCGCGATCGGCACCATCGCCAGGATCGCCGTGCCCATCGTCATCATGATCGGCCGCAGGCGCTCACGGCTGCCCTCGACCAGCGCATCGGTGCGCGACATGCCGCGTCGTCGCAGGTTGTTGATGTGCTCGACCATCACGATGCCGTTGTTCACCACCACGCCCATCAGCACGAGGATGCCGATGAAGGCCATCACGTTGAACTGGGTCTGGGTGATGAAGAACAGCCAGAACACGCCGAAGATCGAGAACAGCACGCCGCTCATGATCGCCGCCGGGAACAGCAGCGACTCGAACACCGACGCCATGACCACGTAGATCATGACCAGCGCGATGACGAGGTTCATCATCATCTGCCCCGCCGCCTCGGCGTCTTCCTGGAAGCCGCTGCCGTCGAAGGTGTAGGTGTAGCCGGCCGGGAACGGGAATTCCTTCAGCGTCTCTTCCATCGCCTCGCGCGCCTTCGGCATGGGGACGCCGTCGGCGAGGTTGGCCTGGATCGCGAGCGTGGTCTGCCGGTTCGAGCGCTGGACTTCGGACGCCGACGCGCCGGTGCGGGCATCCACCATCGCCAGCAGCGGCACCATCGTGCCGTCGGGCGCGCGCACCGAGAAACTGCCGATGTCCTCGACGCCGTAGTGCTCGGCGCCCTCGAAGCGGATCCACACCGGCACCTCGTTGGCGCCCTGGCGGAATTCGCGCAACGGCGCGCCACGCAGTGCCAGGCCGACGAACTGCGACACCTGTTGCGCGCTGAAGCCGAACGACGCGGCACGCTCGCGATCGACCTGGATCGACAGCTCGGTGTTCTGGTCGCCGGTGTTCACGCGCACGTCGCGCAGTTCCTTGCGCCGCGCCATGAGCGGCACGACCTCGTTGGCCAGTTCCTTCAGCTGCTGCGAGGAATCGCCGACCAGTTGCACCTGCACGTTCTGCTCCAGTCCGGTGCCGCCGCCGGGCCCGTCCTGGTTGCCGATGCCCAGCTTGGCGCGCGCGGACTTCGGCAGCGCGGCGCGCAGGTCCTCGGTGAGCTGCTTGGTCTCCGCCGGACGCGCCGTGTCGAACTTGACCTGGGTGCCGCCCCAGCCCTGCTCGCTGTAGAACGAGTAGATCTGCACGATGTGGAAGCGCTTGCGGTTGGCTTCGAGGAACTTCTCGACCTTCAGCACCTCGTCGGACATCTGCTGCTTGGTGTAGGCGCCGTTCCACTGGTAATAGATGTTCGCCTCGTCGCCGTCGTCGCCGCCGAACATGTTGGTGTTCTGCACGACCGAGAACGCGGGCAGCAGGCTCACCAGCACGATCAGCGCGATGCCGAGCAGGCTGAGGCCACGGTGATCCAGCGTCCAGCGCAGGAAGCGCGCGTAGCGGCGCTGCAGGCGCGGGATCAGGCCGCGCTCGTCGCGCACCGTCGGCGGCGTCTTCAGCCGCGCCGACAGCATCGGGATCAGGCTCACCGCGACCAGCCACGACGCCAGCAACGAAACCGAGATAGTGATCGCGAGCTGCGACAGGAAGATGCTGAGGATGTTGCGCTCGCTGAACAGCGTCGGCACGAACACGAAGCAGTGGCACAGCGTGCCAGCGGACAGCGCGATGGCGACGTTGCGGGTGCCCAGCAGCGACGCCAGCCGCGGCTGGTCGGGGTAGCGCTCGCGCTCCTGGTAGATGCTCTCGACCACCACGACGGCGTTGTCGACCAGCATGCCCACCGCCAGCAGCAGCCCCATCATCGTCAGGATGTTGAGGGTGACGCCGGCGAAGTACATGAAGCCGAGGGTCATCACGAAGCAGATCGGGATGGCCGTGGTGACCATCAGCGTCGACGGCCAGTGGCGCAGGAAGAAGTACAGCACGATCACCGACAGCAGCAGGCCGACGAGACCGGCCTCGGCCAGCTCCATCAGCGAACCGGTGACGGTCGCGCCTTGATCGTCGACCACCTTGACCTGGACGCCGTTGAGCGCCGGGTCCTTGGAGATGTCGTCGACGGCGGCCAGCACCGACTTCGACACCTCCACCAGGTTGGCGCCGCGCTCCTTGAAGACGTCCAGCCCGACCGCCGGCTGGCCGTCGAGGCGGCGTCCGTAGTCGATGCGCGCCGGCTGCAGGCGCACGTCGGCGACGTCGCCGAGCCGCGTGCCCTTGCCGTCGATCACCATATCGCGGTACTGCTGGAGGTTGTCGATCTCGCCGACCGGCTGCACGCGCAGCCGCTTGCCGCCGTCGTCGATCTGGCCGGCCGACACCGAGAAGTTCGCCGAGGACAGCCGCGTGTTCAGTTCGTTCAGGCCGATGCCGTGCGCATTGAGGCGATCCGGCGAGATCGCGATCTCGACCTCGTTCGGCGGCGCACCGAGGATGTCGACGCGGGCGACGCCCGGGAGGCGCTCGAGCTTGCGCTTGAACTCGCGATCGATCAGCGCGTACTCGCGGGTCATGTCGCGGTTGCTGGCGAGGCGGACCTTCAGCACCGGCTGGTCGCTGGAGCTGAACTTCATGACGAAGTAGCGCTGCAGGTCGTCCGGCAGGTCGTCGCGGATGGCGTCGATGCGCTCGCGCGCCTCGGACGCGGCGATCGACACGTCGCGCCCCCAGTCCGAGAACTGGATGAACATCGTCGCGCCATCCGCGCGCGCGTTGCCGTCCATGCGCTTGATGCCGCTCATGGTCGAGACCGCTTCCTCGACCGGGCGCAGCACCGTGCGCTCCACCTCGTCGGGCGTCGAACCCGAATACGGCAGCTGCAGGAAGATGCCCGGGAACGTGACCGAGGGCAGTGCCTCCAGCGGCAGCCGCACTGCCGCGATCAGACCGATCACGAACAGCGACACGAACATCATCACCGTGGTGACGGGGCGCTTGATGCTGAACTCGGCGACGCTCACGGCGTGTGGCCTCCGGTGCGTGGTTCACCATCGACGTTCATGCCGTCGGCGCCGTCGAGGTCGGTGCTGTCGAAACCGGCGTCGTCGAAGTCGGTGACGTGCTTCGCCCGCGCACGGCGGCCGCGCGCGATGTAGTCGGCGTCCGGGCGGCGATCGAGCAGGTCGTACACGACCGGGATCACCACCAGCGTCAGCAGCGTCGACACCAGCAGGCCGCCGATGACCGTGATCGCCATCGGCGAACGCACTTCCGCGCCCTCGCCGAAGGCCAGCGCCAGCGGCAGGAAGCCGAACAGCGTGCACAGCGTGGTCATCATGATCGGCCGCAGGCGCGAACGCGCGCCCTCCACCAGCGCCTCGCGCTTGGGCATGCCCGCCTCGCGCGCCTGGTTGACCTTGTCGATCAGGATGATCGCGTTCTTCACCACCAGACCGACCAGCAGGATCAGGCCGATGAACACCACCACCGACACCGTCGAACGCGTGATCAGCAGCGCGAGGATCGCACCGACCAGCGCCAGCGGGATGGTGAACAGGATGACGAACGGATGCAGCAGCGATTCGAACTGCGAGGCCATCACCAGGTAGACGAGGAAGATCGCCAGCCCGAACGCGAACAGCAGCGAACGCAGCGACTGCGACAGTTCCTCGCCCTGGCCGCCGATGTGCAGGCCGATGCCCGGGCCGAGGGCGCTGGAGGTCTTCGCGTCCTCCGCGACCATCGTCGACACTTCGCGCACCGCGGTGCCGAGGTCGATGTCGCGCAGGTTGGCCGAGACGATCGCCACCCGCACCTGGTCGGCGCGGTGGATCTCGCTGGGGCCGGTGGTGGCGACCACGTCGGCCACCGAATCCAGCGTCACCGGATTGGCGCTGCCCGGGTTCACGATCAGGCGGCGGATGTCGTCGACCGTCGCGCGATCGTGTTCGCTGGCGCGCACCAGCACGTCGATCTTGCGGCTGCGGAAGCTGTAGCGCGTGGCGACGTCGCCGCGCACCTTCTTCACCACGACGTCGGCGATCTGCCGCGTGGTGAGGCCCAGCGCACCGGCGCGTTCCTGGTCGAAGTGGATCTGGATCTCGGGGAAGCCCTGCTCCACCGTCGACTTCACGTCGGCGTAGTGCGGGTTGGCGCGCAGCAGCCCCGCCATCCGCCGTCCGGCGCGTTCGATGTCCTCCAGCTCGTCGCCGCGCAGTTCGATTTCCAGCGGCATCGAGAAACTGAACAGCTGCGGGCGGCTGAAATCGACCTGGGTGCCGGCGTAGCGCGAGACCGAGGCGCGCAGGCCGTCCATGAGTTCGGACTCGCGCTCGCGATCGCCGCTCTTGTCCATCACCACGGTCAGCTTGCCGATGTTCTCGCCGCTCTCGGTCGGGCTGGCGTCCAGCCGCGTGCCGCTGCCGCTCACGCCGTACAGCGTGCGCACGCCGCCGTCCTTCGCATGCGCCTGCTGCAGCTCGCGCACGACGCGGTCGGTGTCGCGCAACGGCGTGCCGGGCGGCAGGCGCACGGTCATGTCGAAGCGGTCCTGCGCCAGTTGCGGGATGAGGTCGCTGCCGAGCATCGGCACCGCCAGCAGGCTGGCGCCGAACGCGGCCGCGGCCAGCACCAGCACCAGCGCGGGACGCTGCATGGCGCCGGGCAGCAGCCGCAGGTACGCGGCTTCGAGCCGGTGGTACGGCGCCATCGCCAGATCGCTGAGGCCGCGCATGATCGGGCCGACCACGCGGCCGATCCCGCGCCAGATGCGCACGCCGACCCACGCCACGCCGAAGGCGCTCTCGCGTCCGGCGATGCCCAGGCCGCGCCCGGTCGCCGCCAGCGGCTTCTGCCAGCTGCGCTCGGGATGCCAGTCGGGATGCGGCGCCTCTTCCTCGAACGCCATCGGCGCGCGGTCGCGCAGGCCGCTGAGCATCGGGATCAGCGTCATCGACACGACCAGCGAGATGCCGATCGCGGTGGCGACGGTGAGCGCCTGGTCGCGGAACAGTTCGCCGGCGAT
Source organism: Lysobacter sp. DMC97 (assembly GCF_056313745.1). Taxonomy (NCBI): domain Bacteria; kingdom Pseudomonadati; phylum Pseudomonadota; class Gammaproteobacteria; order Lysobacterales; family Lysobacteraceae; genus Lysobacter; species Lysobacter sp. DMC97. Next base: position 87,226 of record NZ_JBQUZR010000004.1, read on the forward strand.
GCCCTGCACGAACACCAGCGGCAGGAACACCGCCATCGTGGTCAGCGTGGACGCGACCACCGCCATGCCCACTTCGCGGGTGCCTTCGATCGCCGCTTCCAGCACGCCCAGCCCGCGTTCGCGCGCCTTGGCGATGCTTTCCAGCACCACGATCGAGTCGTCCACCACCAGGCCCGTGGCCAGCGCGAGGCCGCCCAGCGACATGACGTTGAGGCTCAGGCCGAAGCGGCCCATGAAGAAGAACGTCGCGACGATCGACGCCGGCAGCGACAGCGCAATGACGAACGTGCTCCAGCCATCACGCAGGAACAGGAAGATGATCAGCACCGCGAGCAGGCCGCCCACGACCGCGTCGACCTTCACGTCGTGGATCGCGTTGCGGATGAACTGCGACTGGTCGTCGACCACGGTCAGCTCGATGCCGGCCGGGATTTCCTTCTTGATGGCTTCGAGCCGCTTGGCGAGCGCGTCCGCGGTGGCGACGGTGTTGGCGTCGCCTTCCTTGTAGATCGCCAGTTCGACCGCCTCGCGGCCGTCGAGACGGATGATCGCCTCGCGTTCCTTGTGGCCCTGCACGACGTCGGCGACGTCCTTCAGGCGCACCGGCAGGCCGCCGGCGGGCGTGCTGTTGCCCGAGGACGCACTGCGCACGGAACTCGCGGCGGCGATCGCTTCCGGCGAACCGGTGGTGGCGGCGATCGCCATCATCTGCTGCGCGGCGCTGCTGGCGGCGTTGTTGCCGGCGGTGCGCGTGGTCAGCAGCATCTCGCGCATCTCGTCGACGTTCGCGAACTGGTTGACCGTGCGCACGAGGTAGCGCTGGCTGCCCTCTTCGAGGCGGCCACCGGAGATGTTGACGTTCTCCTGCTGCAGGCGGTCGATGACGGTGTCGATCGACAGCCCCAGCTGCGCGAGCTTCTGCTGGTCGATCTCGACCTGCACCTCGTCCTCGAGGCCGCCGCCGACCTTCACCGCGGCCACGCCGTCGACCGGTTCGAGCTTCTTCTTCAGGTCTTCGTCGGCGAAGCGGCGCAGCTCGGCCAGATCGCGCTGGGCGCGGGCGCTCTCCGCGGTCGCGGGCGCGGCCTTGCCCGACAGCACGAGGCGCATGATCGGCTCGGTCGAGGGATTGAAGCGCAGCAGCACCGGCGCCTTGGCTTCCAGCGGCAGTTGCAGCGATTCGATCTTGTCGCGCACCTCCAGGCTGGCCTGGTCCATGTCGGTGCCCCAGGCGAACTCCAGCACCACGTCGCTCTGCCCGGTGCGGGAGACCGACTTGAGCTTGCGCAGGCCCTTCACCACGCCCAGCGCTTCCTCCACCGGCTGGGTGATCAGCGTCTCGACCTCGGCCGGCGCGGCGCCGGTGTACTCGGTGCGGATGGTGAGCGTGGGATAGCTGAGGTCCGGCAGCAGGTTCACCTTCAGGCTCGACAGCGCGAGGCTGCCGAACAGGAACATGGTCAGCCAGAACATCGCGACGGTGACGCGGCGGCGGGTCGAGAAGGCGACCAGTCCGCCGCCTCCGCCCGGGGCCGGCGACGGTTCGGGGATGTGCGCGCTCACGACTTGGCGTCCGCCGGCTTCGCGGCCGCGGGCTTGGTGTCCGCCGCCTTCGGCACGGGATCGCCGAGCACCTGGATCTTCGTGCCTTCGCGCAGCGCCACCTTGCCGGCGGTCACGACGCGATCACCCGGCTGCAGGCCGCTGCGCACTTCCACCCACGGACCGTCGTAATAGCCCAGCTTCACCGACACGCGCGCCGCCTTGCCGCCGCGGACGACGTACACCGCGGGATCGTCCTCGTCCTCCAGCAGCGCGTTGCGCGGGATGGTCAGGGCGTCGGCGCGCTGGTCGTAGTCGATCTTCATGCGCCCGAACATGCCCGGCTGCAGCAGGCCGCCGCTGTCGAAAGCGCAGATCACGCGGAACGTGCCGCTGCCGGAATCGACCACCGGCGCGACGCGATCGACGCGACCCACGAACGGATGCCCCGGCAGCGCGTCGACGCCCAGTTGCACCGGCAGGCCGGGCTTGAGCGTCGCCAGTTCGCGCTCGGGCACGTTGAGCGTGGCCTCCAGTCGCGAGGTGTCGACGATGCGGAAGATCGGCGTGTTGATCTGGACGAAGTTGCCGGGCTTGATCGAGCGCTCGGCGATCACGCCGGAGATCGGCGCGACGACGTTGGCGTAGGACAGTTCGAGCCGGGCCATGCGATGCACGGCGCGGGCGTTTTCCAGGTCGAACTTCAGCTGGTCGAAGTCGTTGGCGCTGAGCAACTGCTGCGAAGCGAGCTGGCGCGAGCGGTTGTAGTTGGCCTCGAGCTTCCGCAGCTGGGCCTCGGACTGCGCGGCCTGCAGCTCGGCGCGGGCCGAATCCAGCCGCACCAGCACCTGCCCGGCGCGGACCTGCTGGCCGACTTCGGCCATCACCTGCAGCGCGACGCCGGAGGTTTTGGCGACCACCTGCGACTCGGCGCGCGCTTCCAGCGCCGCCGTGCCGGCGTAGCTGGCGGCGATCGGCCGACGGCTGACCGCCATCGCCTCGACCGGCACCGCTTCCTCGACGGCCGGCTTGTCCTTGTCGCCGGCCTTGGCATCGCCGTCCTTCTGTCCGCAGCCGACCAGCGCGAGGCAGCCCAGCAGGGCCCCCCAGCCGGCGATGCGTGCGAGCGACGGCGCGCGGGCCGGTGTGGCGGGGAATCGGAACAGGGAATCGGTGGACATGGGAGGTGGGGGGATGTCGTGAGGTGTTGTATCAAGGTATATCACCCCGTTCAGGAGCGCCATCGGCCAGAGGTCATGGTGATATGACGCATGCGATCGAAGCCCCACGCGACGGCCGGCGATGACACTGACTGCGTCGCATTAGCGAGTCAGGCTATACTGTCCCGATTGCGCGACCGTCCGGGCCGGGGACACGGAATCCGTCGACGCGCGCCGCACATCTCGCCCAGACCGACGCACACGACGCCCGACATGACCCGATCGACGATCCGTATTCCGCTGCTCGCCGGTGGCCTCGCCCTCCTCGCTGCACTCCCGGCGTTCGCACAGACGCCCGCGGGTTCCGCCGAGCGCGGCAAGCAACTGACCTACACCTGCCAGGGCTGCCATGGCGTCACCGGCTACAAGAACGCCTACCCGGCGTACAGCGTGCCGAAGATCACCGGCCAGAGCGCCGACTACCTCGCCGCCGCCCTCAACGAATACCGCAGCGGCGGGCGCAAGCATCCGACCATGCGCGCCCAGGCGCAGAGTTTCTCGGAGCAGGACATCGCCGACATCGCCGCCTACCTTTCGAGCCTGAAGAAGAATTGAGCGACGCCCCATGACGAAGCGCATCTCCACCCTCGCCCTCGCCCTGGCCATCGGCGCCACGCTCGCCGCCTGCGGCAAGTCCGAACCCGCCGCCGAAGCCGGCGCGGCCGCGGAACACGAAATCAAGCACATCGGCGCCTTCGACGGTGACGCCGGCCGCGGCGAGCGCCTCGCCGTCGACAAGGATCTCGCCGGCAACGGCCAGGCCTGCGTCGACTGCCACGGCCCGGGCGGCGCCAAGCCGATCGCCCCGACCTACCCGGTCCTCGCCGGCCAGTACCAGGACTACCTGTTCCAGGCCCTCCACGAGTATCGCGACGGCGAGCGCGAGCAGGTGCTGATGAACAACCAGATCCAGGGCGCGGTCAAGGCCAAGAAGCTCGACGATCAGGGCATCGCCGACCTCGCGGCCTACTTCGCCGCGCAGAACGGCCCGCTCGGCGACCTGTCCGACCGGTAAGCCGCGCGCCCGCCGTCCGGCTTGCCGGACGCGGAAGCACAGACGAAGACGGGAGCCGCAGGGCTCCCGTCTTTTTTCATGTCCGTCGTCGCGGTGCGAACCACTGCGGCGCCGGCAGGCTCATGGCGTCCCGGGCGTCGATCCCGGCGGCGTGCCGGTCGGCGCGGGCGCGGGCGTCACGGTCTGCCCCGGGCGCGCCAGACTGTCCTTCGCTTCCTGCAGTGCCGGCTTGAACGGCACGTCCGGCGGCGGTCGCGCGATCGCCTCCTGGTCCTGCATGTTCGGATCCTCGATGGTGCATCCCCCGCCCGCCTGCAGCAGCGAAACGGCGCACATGATCCGCTTGGTCGTGCCCGGGATCGGGATCGCCACCGTGCGGACGCCGCGGCGCACCCATTCCTCCAGCAGCGTCTCGCGCGGCATCCAGAACTTGTCGAACCGCGACGGCGTGTAATCCAGCGGCGGCCGCTTCAGCCACGTGCCCATGCGGTCGATCTTCTCGAAATCCTCGATCACCGTGCCCGGCGGCAGGCCACCGCCGACGTCGCGGCCGTTGCCCGGCAGGCGGGCGCTGCCGTCGCTGTTGAGCAAGCCGCTGGATCGCCCGGCGGTGGCGTTGCCGGGGACGTTGCGGTTGGAGGCACCCCAGTCGTCGCTGCGCACCTGCGCCGGGGCGGCGCCGGGACGCGGCGACGGCGACGGACCGACACCCGCGGTGGCATTCGCGGCCGGGCGGGCATTGCCGGTGGCGGGTCGCGGCGTGCCGCCGGTGGTGGGCGACGGCGTCGGCGCCGGCCCGGTCGTGCGTACCGGCGTGCTCGCGGTACTGGTGCCCGCCGTCGCGGCAGGCGTGGCCGCCGGCACCGGCGCGGGCGCAGGCGGCGCACGCAGCTGCACCTCGCGCGGTGCCGTGCGCAGCGCGGGCATGCGCAACTGCGGCGCAGTGGTCGGCAGCGCCGGGGCCGTGCGGGCGACGATCGGCGTGGTCTCGCGCTGGGTCTCGACCTCGACGACCTGCGTCCGCAGGCGCGGCACGGTCGGCTGGACGGTCAGCGTCGGCACCGGGCGATCCAGCGCCTGCACCGACGTGCGTGCCTCGAAGGTTTCGACGTCGGTCGGACGCGCCGCCACCTTCGGCACCTGCGGCTGCAATTGCGGCAAGGTCGGCGACAGCACCGGCGGCGTGGGCGGCGGCAGGGTGAAATCGCTGTCCGGCTGCGGCGTCTGGGTGACGGTCAGCGGCTGCTCGACGGCCGTCGGCGGCGCGGTGTCGCCGGGCGGTGCCGACGCGGCTTCAGGGGGTACGGCCGCCGCCGGTGGCGTCGCGGTCGCGACGGCCGATGCGTTCTCGGCCGTGGTCGCGGCGGAGGAAGACGCGGCCGCGGCGGCAGCCGGCGCCGGCTGTTCGCCGGTGGCCGGTGCGCCGCCGGTGTCGGGGGACGGCGTGCCTTCGCCGATGAATTCGATGATCGTCGCCTCACCTTCCTGCGCGGCTTCGGGCGGCGCGTCGCCGAGCTGGACCACGCCGATCCAGAACAGCAGCCCGGCGAACACGATGTGCAGCAGCGCCGAGAACACGATGGCGAAGCGGCGGGTCCGGCGCTGGTCGCGCGGCGCACGTTCCCACTGCTGCCGCAGCAGATGTCGCCACGCCTGGGTGCGCGTCAGCGGCGGCGTCGCCCTCGGCGGCGGCGCCGGCGGCCGGGCGGCCAGCAGCGCGACGATCTCGGTCATCGGCGCGCCGACCACGGCACCGGCGCGTTCGCGCATCGACAGGAACCACGTCCGCCACGTCGGCGGGAATTCGCCGAACGGCCGATCGGCATGCAGCGGGAAACGCCGCCCGCCGCGGGACTGGAGCGCTTCGATCAGTTCCCCGGCGGAGAACACGCGCAGGCCGGGCCGGTCAGGTCGACGAACGCGCGATGTAGGGCGCCGTTCCGCTGGCATGGTCGGTCGCGTCCCGCACCGCGGTCACGCCCGGCACTTTCTCCAGCAGGGTCTTCTCGATGCCCTGCTTCAGGGTCACGTCGGCCATGCCGCAGCCGTGGCAACCGCCGCCGAACCCGAGGATCACCACGCCGTCGGCGGTGACCTCCTGCACGCTGACGTGGCCGCGATGCTGGGCGAGCTGGGGATTGATCTCGTGTTCGACCACCCACTGCACGCGTTCGACCAGCGAGGCCGAGGCATCCGGCGCGGCGCCCTTGATCTTCGGCGCGCGGATCTGCAACTGGCCGCCGGTGGCCTGCTGGGTGTAGTCGATCTCGGCCCCGTCCAGATAGCGCACGCTGCCGGCATCGAGCCACAGCGTGAAGCCCTCGCAGTCCACCGCCCATTCGTCGCCCTGCAGGTCGCCGGGTTCGGCGAACTCGAGGCGCACGTCGGCGGTGGGCGTGCCCGGGTGGACCGCACTGAGGCGCACACCGAGGCCCGGCAGGGCCTCGCGTTCGATCAGGCGACGGAAGTGCGACTGCGCGGATTCGGAAATCTGGATCATCCGGCTATTCTAGCGGCCCGTCCGGCGTGCGCTCGTCAGGGTTTCGTTACGCCGACGGAACAGTGTTCAGCTTCCCCGCATCGCAAGGAGTCGCCCGTGTCCGACCTCATTCCCCTCGCCCAGGCCCACTGCGTGCCGCGCCGCGGCCACGAGCACCGCCTCCCGCCGGCGCAGGTCGCCGAACTGATGCCGCAGCTGCCCGGCTGGGAACTGGCGGAACACGGCCACGCGCTGGTGAAGACCTTCCCCTTCCCCGACTACCACCGCACGATGGCGTTCGTGAATGCGCTGGCCTACATCGCCCATCGCGAAGACCACCATCCCGATCTCGGCGTGCACTACGACCGCTGCGTGGTGCGCTTCTCGACCCACGACGTCGGCGGACTGAGCGAGAACGACTTCATCTGCGCGGCGAAGGCGGAAGCGCTGGCGGGCTGATTCCCCGCCGGGAATGCGCTCTCGAGAAAGGATTCAAGCATGGACGTGGACCTCGACGCACTCTACGCCGTGCTCGTGCGATGGATCGTCGACGGCAAGGCACGCTACCAGCCTTACGCAAAGCTCTCCGAGGATTACGAAGCGCGGACGGGCGTCCATTTCAGTCCCCATGGAAGCTGGGACATCCCGCTCGGGGCATTGAACCAGCGGTTGTCCCGAGCGGGCGCACCGGCCCTCTCGGCGCTCGTGGTCCTGAAATCCTCGATGCGGGAGGGACCGGAACCCGGAAGCGGATTCTGGGGAAGCGCCGACACGGTGCCGAGTCGCCCCGGGAATGCGATGGCGCGGCTCGAGGCCTGGAGCCGCATCGTCAGCGACATCGAACGTTACGACTGGCCCGATTCGCTGACCGCACTGACGCATCGCGTGCCTGCCGGACGACCGGACTGAGGCGCACCCGACGGGCACTTCGGCATGCCCCGCCTACCCCAACCGGTCCAGCACCTCGACCAGTTCCGGGGCCAGCGGGGCGTCGAGCACGTACTCGGCGCGGCCGCCGTCGAGGGCGAATTCCAGTGACGCGGCGTGCAGGAACAGGCGCCGCAGGCCGATCTGGTCGCGCAGGCGCTTGTTGACCTCGGGCTCGCCGTACTTGTCGTCGCCGGCGACCGGGTGGCCGATGTGCTTCGCGTGGACGCGGATCTGGTGGGTGCGGCCGGTCTCGATCCGCACCTCGCAATAGGAATGCCCACCGCGGCGCTCCAGCACCCGGAAATGGCTGAGCGAGGGCTTGCCGTTCGGGTGAACCTGGACGTGGCGCTCGCCGCCCTGGCGCAGGCCGATGTGCAGCGGCGCGTCCACGGTCATGGTGCCGTCCGGCATGCGCCCGACCAGCAGGGCGAGGTAGCGCTTGGCGATGCCGCGGCCGTCGTCGGCATCGGATTCGCGCATCAATGCCTGCAGTTCGGTCAGCGCGGACCGCTTCTTGGCGATGATCAGCAGGCCGGAGGTGTCGCGGTCCAGCCGGTGGACCAGTTCCAGCGTCTCCCGCGGGCGCAGGGCGCGGAGGGTCTCGATCGCACCGTGGCTGATGCCGCTGCCGCCGTGGCTGGCCAGCCCCGACGGCTTGTTGATGGCCAGCAGGCGGGCGTCCTCGAACACGATGCTCGCCTCCATCGCGGCCAGCAGCCCCTTGGGCGGCGGCGTCTTCTCGCCGGCCTCGGCCAGCCGGACCGGCGGGATCCGCACCTCGTCGCCGCCCTCCAGCCGAGTCTCGGCCTTGGCCCGCCCGCCGTTCACCCGTACCTGCCCGCTGCGCACCAACTTGTAGATCAGCGACTTGGGCGCCCCCTTGAGCTGGCCCAGCAGGAAGTTGTCGAGCCGCTGGCCGGCGCGGTCGTCGGCCACGCGGACCAGGCGGACCTGGGCGGATGACGCGGTTCTGGAATCGTTTACGGTCATCCGGGGTCCTGATCTGCTACACTCGTTCGGCGATATAAAGGTTTGATTTCGCAGGGAGTCGGGGGTTGGTTTCGTTTGCACCCCACCGGGCCGAAAGCCCAGCTCGCCCGCGAGTTCCGATGCAGTGCGCGGCCACCGCCCCCGGGGCGGCCATGTTAGCGGCTCGTCGGCAGGCCCGCTTGTCGCCGGGCGCCTGGCGCCCGGGCAACCCACACGTCCCGTGCCGTCGCGATGTCGCGCTTCGCAGCGCCCACCACGGCGGCCGGCCCGGCAACACGCTACAGAAAAACAGAAGCGCTCCCGCGGCACGCCGTGGTGTTGCAGCGCTGGAATGCACCTGGCGGCCCCGGCCGCGCGCGCGCCTTCTGGGCGTCCGGCGCGCGACATGGTCGCAGGCCGTCTCCAGAGGCGAACACGCCCCGGCGTTCCGCGCGCCCGCACCGAAAGCGGGCAAGGCGCCAAGGAACGCAGGACCATGAAACGCATGCTGATCAACGCGACGCAGGCCGAAGAGCTGCGCGTCGCGATCGTCGATGGCCAGACCCTCTACGACATCGACATCGAGATTCCCGCGAAGGAACAGAAGAAGTCGAACATCTACAAGGGCCGCATCACCCGGCTCGAACCTTCGCTCGAAGCCGCCTTCGTCGAATACGGCGCGGAGCGCCACGGCTTCCTGCCGCTGAAGGAAATCTCCCGCGACTACTTCCAGGCGGGCGTCGACCACCACAAGGCCGGCATCCGCGAACTGCTGCGCGAAGGCCAGGAAGTCGTGGTGCAGGTCGACAAGGAAGAGCGCGGCAACAAGGGCGCGGCGCTGACCACGTTCATCTCGCTGGCCGGCCGCTACATGGTGCTGATGCCGAACTCGCCCACCGCCGGCGGCGTCTCGCGCCGGATCGAGGGAGACGACCGCGCCGCGCTGAAGGAAGCGATGGACAAGCTCGACATCCCCGACGAGATGGGGGTGATCATCCGCACCGCCGGCGTCGGCCGCGATGCCGAAGAATTGCAGTGGGACCTCGATTACCTGCTCAGCGTCTGGCGCGCGATCGCCGAGGCCGCGCTGAAGAAGACCTCGCCGTTCCTGATCTACCAGGAATCGCGCCTCATCATCCGCGCCCTGCGCGATTACATGCGCGCCGACATCGGCGAGATCCTGGTCGACACGCCGGAAATGTACGAAGAGGCGAAGGAGTTCGTCGAGCAGGTGATGCCGCACAACCTGCGCAAGCTCAAGCACTACACCGACGACACCCCGCTGTTCAACCGCTTCCAGATCGAATCGCAGATCGAGAACGCCTACGAGCGCACCGTGCGCCTGCCGTCGGGCGGCTCGCTGGTGATCGACCAGACCGAGGCGCTGACCGCGGTCGACGTCAACTCGGCGCGCGCCACCAAGGGCGGCGACATCGAGGAAACCGCGTTCAACACCAACCTGGAGGCCGCCGACGAAGTGGCCCGCCAGATGCGCCTGCGCGACCTCGGCGGCCTGGTGGTGATCGACTTCATCGACATGACCTCGAACAAGCACCAGCGCGACGTGGAGAACCGCCTCGCGCAGGCGCTCAAGCACGATCGCGCCCGCGTGCAGCTCGGCCGCATCTCCAAGTTCGGCCTGATGGAGATGTCGCGCCAGCGCCTGCGTCCCAGCCTCGGCGAATCCAGCCAGCTGGTGTGCCCGCGCTGCGACGGCCACGGCCGCATGCGCAGCATCGAATCGCTGTCGCTGTCGATCATCCGCATCGCCGAAGAGCATGCGATGAAGGACAACACCGGCCAAGTGCTGGTGCAGGCCCCGGTGGAGATCGCCAACTACCTGCTCAACGAGAAGCGCCGCGCGCTGAGCGAGATCGAGAAGCGCCACGACGCGCCGATCGTGATCGTCGCCGACGAATCGCTGCACACGCCGCACTACGAAGTCACCCGCCTGCGCGAGAACGAGCTGGGCGAGGAAACCGCGAAGCCGAGCTACCAGCGCGGCACGCCGCGCAAGCTGGCGACGATCGCGCTGACCAAGGCCAACCTCAACGTCCCACCGCCGGCGGCCGTCACCAACGTGAAGCCGTCGCGCCCCGCGCCGCTGCGCGAGGAAGCACCGGCGCCCGCGGCACCGGTCGCGGCCCCCGCCCCCGCGCCGCAGCCGGCCCCGCAGCCGACGCCGGCGTTCGCGCAGCCGGCCCCGGCGCAGAAGCCCGGCGGCCTGATGGGCTGGCTGAAGGGCCTGTTCGGCGGCGAACCGGCTCCGGCGCCCGCCGCACCGCCGCGTCCGCAGTCCGGCCAAGGTCAAGGCCAGGGCCGCAACGAACAGCGCCGCGACCGTCACCCGGGCCAGCGCAACGATCGCGACGGCCGTCGCGACGAGCGCGGCCAGGGTCAAGGCCCGAAGTCGCAGCGCCGTGATGAACCGCGTCGCGACGAGCAGCGCCAGAACGACCCGCGTCGTGGCGGCCCGCAGGGCCAGTCGCAGCCGGGCCAGCCGCAACAGGGCCAGGGCCAGGGCCAGAAGCCGCAGAAGCAGGAGCAGCCGCGCCCGCAGCAGCAGAAGCAGGACCAGAAGCCTCGCCAGGAGCAGCGCCAGGACGCGCCGCGCCAGGAGCGGCAGGACCAGCGCCAGGAGCCGTCGCAGAAGCCGCAGCAGGCCGCCGCGCAGCCGCAGAAGCCCGCGCAGGGCGACGCGAACGCCCAGCGTGGCCCCGCGCCGCGCCGCGAGGACCGCGCGTCGGCCGACACGCAGAAGCCGCAGGCGCCGGTCGCCGACGTGACGGCCGTGGCGGCGACCGCCGTCGCCGTCGAGACGACCACCGCCCTGCCGACGCAGGCCGCTCCGGTGCAGCCGCCCGTGGCCGTGCCGGTGCCCGCGCAGGTCGTCGATGGCGATGACGAGGGCGAATTCGATGCTGCCGACGGCGTGGCCGGTTCCGAGGCCGGCGATGCCAACGGCGAAGGCGCCAGCCGCCGTCGTCGTGGCCGTCGCGGCGGTCGTCGCCGTCGCCGCGGCAACGGCGAAGGCGCCGCGGCCGCCGGCGAAGGCATGGGCGACGAGGCCGATGCGCTGTCCGCCGGCGACGAGCCGCAGACGACGCTCGACCGCACCCAGCCGGAATTCGAATTCGACGACCTGCCGCCGCCCGCGACGCCGGCACCTGCCGCCATCAAGGCCGCCCCGGTGTCTCCGGCGCTCTTCGCCAGCGAAGCGCCGGCGCCCGCGCCGGTCGTCGAAGCGCGCGCCGACGTCGTGCAGGACGCGATCGCCACGCCCGAATCGGCGCCCGCCGAGCCGATCGCGGTCGAAACGCCGGCCGTCGAACACGCGGCCGTCGTCGAGCCGGTCGCCGTTGCAGGCGAAGCCGTCGCCGAAGCCGTCACCGGATCGGTCGTGATCGAACAAGCGGTGGTCGAACAAGCCGTCGTCGAGCAGCCCGTCATCGAACAGGTCGTGGTCGAGCCCGTCGTCGTCGAGCCGCCGGTGGTCGAACAGGCCGTGGTCGAAGAGACCATCGCCGCGCCGGTGGCGGTCGAAGCGCCCGTCGCCGAACCGGTCGTGGCCGAAACGCCGGCCGTCGAAGCGCCCGCCGTCGAAGCGCAGACCGTCGCCGAAGCCTCGGCCGAGGACGCGATCGACGCGCAGATTGCCGCGCCGCAGTACGGCATCGGCCTGCCGCTGTTCGACGCCCAGCCGGACGCCGATCTGTCCGACCTGATGCGTCGCGACGCGAAGGCCGACGGCGACAAGCCGCAGGCCGGCTGACCCCGGCCCTCGCCGCAGCGGGCGCACCGCCGCGGCGAATGGCAACACACGACACGGTCCGGCCTGCGCCGGACCGTCGTCGTTTCAGGGGAACGGAAACGCAGGCGCGTGCGCCGGGATCACAGCTCCCGCGCCGGGTCGCTCAGGCCGTAGCGCGAGGCCATCCGCGCCAGTGCGATGCTGTCCTGGATCTCCAGCTTCTCGAACAGCCGCGACTTGTGGGTGTTCACCGTCTTCGCGCTGAGGCTGAGCCGCTTGGCGATGTCTTCCTGGCGCAGGCCCTGCACCAGCAGCATCGCGACTTCCAGTTCCCGCGGCGACAGCGCATCGAACGGCGAGCCGCTGCCGTCCACGCCCGACAGCGCCAGATGCTGGGCGATGCCGTTGGCGAGGTAGCGCTTGCCGCGGGCCACGTCGCGGACCGCGCGCAGCAGTTCGCTCGCATCGCCGGCCTTGCCGACGTAGCCGGAGGCCCCGGCTTCGATCAGCCGCCGCGGCATCGGGCCGTCCTCCAGCACCGACACCACGACCACGCGGCAGCCGTAATCGCCTTTCACCAGCCGCTCGGTGATCTCCAGTCCGCTGATGCCGGGCAGGTGCAGGTCGCACAGCACCACGTCCGGCCGCAGCTTGCGGATCAACGGCAGCCCGGTTTCGCCGCTGTCGGCCTCGCCGACCACCTCGATGTCGGTCTCGGCCGACAGCATCAGGCGCATGCCGGTGCGCACCAGCGCGTGGTCGTCGAGCAGAAATACGCGGATCGTCATTGGCCTGTTCCCTTGTCCATGGTGTGGGGTTCGTGGCCCCGATGCACACAGCGTAGGCAGACCGCGACGCGCGCTCAATCGGCATCCGCCGCGTGCGCGTGTCGGAAAATTCCGACCCCGTGCCGGCGATGACTTCCGACACCTCTGACGGTCACGCGGTTCTGCGACGATCACGGCTCCTTCCCCGGAGTGCGTGTCGATGCGTCCTGCCTTCCGCCACGCCGTGCCTGCACTGGCACTGGTGGCCTCGCTGCTCGTCGCCTGCGCGTCCGCGCCGGCACCGGCACCCGTCGCGACACCGGCGACCGCCGCGCACCTCGACGACAGCGCGTGGGCGCGCGACGTGGTGGCCCTCGCCGCGGCACACGACAACGCCGCACGGCGCGCGCATCTGGCGCATCGCCTCGGCGCGCTCGGCTTGCAGGTCACCCGCCAGCCGTTCGACGTTGGATCCCTGCACGGCGAGAACCTGTTCGCCGATGTCGCCGGGCCGGCCGAAGCGCCGCTGCTGCTGATCGGCGCGCATTCCGATCGCGTCGACGTCGGTCGCGGCGCCACCGACAACGCCTCCGGCAGCGCAGTGGTGCTGGCGCTGGCCGAACGCTTCCACCAGCGGCCGCTGGCGCACCACCGGGTGCGGATCGCGCTGTGGGACCTGGAGGAACACGGCCTGCTCGGCGCCGAGGCCCATGTCGAAGCCGCGGGCAGCGAGCGCCCGGCGCTCTATATGAACTTCGATGTGTTCGGCTGGGGCGACACGTTGTGGATGATGACGCCGGTAGCCGATGCGCCGCTGGTCGCCGCCAGCCGCGAGGCCGCGACCGCGCACGGATTGAGGCTGGCCGCGGGCGCGCAGTATCCGCCGTCGGACCATCGCGCCTTCCTCAAGGCCGGCTGGCCGGCGGTGTCGTACACGCTGGCCGATCGCGACGAGATCCCGAACGTGATCGCCGTGTTCTCCGGCAAGCGCTCGATGACCCGGCCGAAGATGCTGCGGGTGATCCACACCGCCGACGACACCGTCGCGCAGATCGATGCCGCGGCCGCGGCGAGGGGCATCGACACCGTCGAAGCCGCGCTGCGCGCCTGGGACGCGAACGGCGGCTGAGCGCGACTAGACGAGTGACGCGTCGGACGACGGCGCTTCGGGCGGCAGCGGCTCGCCCGGCTGCCAGCCGCCAGCGGCCAGCGTGTCCAGCAACGCGGCCACTTCGGCTTTCGCCGCGAGGCTGTGCACCGGCAGCACCAGCACGTCGCCCGCGCGCGCCCATGCCAGCGCCTCGCGCGCGGCGTCGGCCTCGCGCAGGCGCACGGGCAGCGCCGATTCCGGCAGGCCGCGACGCAGCAGTTCGTCGCGGATGACCTGCGCCACCTCGCCCGCGACGCGGCCGCGCAGGTAGCCGTCGATGTCCTTCACCACCACGAGGTCGGGCGCGTAACGCGCGGCGATCGCGGCGAGGTCGCGGATCTGCGCGTCCTCGCGATTGCCGGCCTGGCCGAGCAGCAGCGCGAGACGCCCCTGCCCGCGCCACGCCTGCGCGATGTCGAGCAGCCCGGCGAGACCGTCGGGGTTGTGGGCGTAGTCGAGGAAGATCTCGAGCCCGGCGAACGACCAGCGCTGCAGCCGTCCCGGGTTGTCGGCATGATCGCGCCCGAACGTGGCGAGCACGTCACGGATCGTCGCCGACGGCACGCCGAGCTGCGCTGCGGCCAGCGACGCGCCCGCGGCATTCGCGATGTTGTAGCGCGCGTGGCCGCCGAGCGTGACCGGCATGGCCGCGACATCGCCGAGATCGTGCGACGCGGCACCGTCGTGCAGCACCAGCCGGCCGTCGCGCACCGTGCAGTGCGGCGTCGAGGCGTCGTCGGGCAGCGCGGACGGATCGACCGCGAACCACGCCAGTCGCGGCGCCGCCTGCGGGCCCAGCCGGCGCAGCAGCGGGTCCTCGGCGTTGAGCACGAGGCGACCGTTGCCCTCGCCCGCCACCGCGCGCGCGATCGTCAGCTTCACCGACGCGAGATCCTCGACCGAATGCACGCCGTATTCGCCGAAATGGTCTTCGCTGATGTTGGTGACGACGGCGACGTCGGCCTTCGCCAGTGCGAGGCCGCGACGCAGCAGCCCGCCGCGCGCGGTTTCGAGCACGGCGGCTTCGACATCGGTGCGACGCAGCAGCTGGCGTGCGCCGGCGGGACCGGAATAGTCGCCGGCCTCCAGTCGTTCGATCTGCGCGGTATCGCCGACGAACAGGCCGTCGGTGCACGAATGTGCGGTGCGCAGGCCGTGCGCGCGCAGCATCGCGGCGATCAGGCGCACGGTCGTGGTCTTGCCGTTGGAGCCGGTGACGAGCGCGGCGGGAATCCTGCCCAGCGTCGGCCACGGCACGGTGTCGGGCGACGGCGGCAACGCGTCGAGCGCGAAGGTGACGCCATGCACGCCGAGACCGAGCGTCAGCGCGTCGTCGTCCAGCAGCGTCGGCACGCCGTGCGCGGCCGCGGCATCGAGCAGCGCGATCACGTCCGGCCGCGCTTCGGCGGCGGCGAAGTGGCGCAGGGTGTCCATCGCGCGCACTTCATCGAACGCCGCCGGATGCCCCGGCGCATGGAAACCGGCGTAACCGGCGGCCACGCACCACGCCCACTCGTTGAGTTCGGTCGCGGCGTACAGCAGGTCGGCCGGCGCCGGGAACGCCAGCGTCGCGCCGCTGGCGTGCGCGCGCGCCAGCGCCTCCGCGGGCGGCCAGCACAGCAGCACGCGCATCGCGTTCACGCACGTGCGCCACCTGCGCAGCGCCTCGGGATCCTGCGCGCGCGGACCCAGCGCCTCCATCGCCGCGCCGCAGCCGGCGAAGTACGGGTTGGCGCCGGTGAGACGGCGGGAATCGTCGAACGGCGGTTCGCTGTCGGGCAACGCGGGCGACACGGACACGGTGCTCAGTCGTCGCTCTCCCGCGAGATGAAGATCCCGCGCTCGTCGCGGCTCACGCCTTCCCATTGTTCGGGCGAGAACGCGGGTTCCGCGGCGGCCTCGCCGGTGTCCGCGGGCGCCACGGCGGCGACCGGCGCCTTCTCCGGCGCGCCCTCGGGCTTGAACTTGATCACCTGCTTCCACGAGCGCACCAGCGCGTCGGCGAAGATCAGCAGCACGTCGCCCGGCTGCGCCATGCGCAGGCCGGCGTCGATCGCCTCCTGTTCGTCCGGGATCACGCTGATGCGGTCCTCCGGCACGCCGTGCTCGCGCAGGGTCGCGGCGATCAGCTTCGGCACCTCGTCAGGCGCGCGGCCGCGCAGGCCGTCGTCGCGGCGGCAGATGTAGTGGTCGAAGCCACCGGCCACGGCCTTCGCGATGTCGCGCAGGTCCTCGTCGCGACGATCGCCCGGGCCGGCCACCACCACGAGCCGGCGACCGGTCACGTCGAGGCGCTGCGCGAGGTCGGCCATCGCGGCGACGGCGTGCGCATTGTGGCCGTAGTCGAACAGCACCTTGAACGGATGCTCGTTGAACACGTTCATGCGGCCCGGCGCCTGGAAGAACGTGCTGTCGAACGTGCGCAGGCCCTGGCGGATGGCGTCGAGCTTGATGCCCATCGAAAAGGCCATCGCCGCGGCGAACATCGCGTTCTGCACGTTGTGCAGCGCCTTGCCTTCCAGCGTCGCCGGGATGAGGTGCGTCCACAGCAGCGGGATGTGGCTGCCGCGGTCGTACAGCGTGATCATCTGGCCGTTGACGCCCGCCTCCAGCGCGCAGGCACGGCCGCCGGCGCGGATGTGCTCGCGCACGAGGCCGTGCGACGGGTTCATGGTGACGTAGCAGATCACCTTGGCGTCGGTGTAGCCGCCCATCTTCAGCACGTTCGGATCGTCGGCGTTGAGCACCGCGCAATCCTGCGCGACCTCGACCACGATGCGCTTGACCTCGGCGAGTTGCTCCAGCGTGTCGATGCCCTTCATGCCGAGATGGTCGGACTGCACGTTGAGCACCGCACCCACGTCGATCTTCGACACGCCCATGCCCGCGCGCAGCAGGCCGCCGCGCGCGGTCTCCAGCACCGCGAAATCGATCTGCGGATCGGCCAGCACCATGCGCGCGGACACCGGCCCGGTCATGTCGCCCTCGACCGTGCGCTGGCCGTCGATGTAGACGCCGTCGGTGGAGGTCAGGCCCGGCGTGTAGCCGGTCATCTTCGCGATGTGCGCGAGCATGCGCGACGTCGTGGTCTTGCCGTTGGTGCCGGTGATCGCGGCGATCGGCACCCGTGACGGCGCGCCCGACGGGAACAGCATGTCGATCACCGGGCCGGCGACGTCGCGCGACTTGCCTTCGCTCGGCGCCACGTGCATGCGGAAGCCCGGCGCGGCGTTCACCTCGCAGATGCCGCCGCCGATGGTCTTGTAGCTCTCTGCGATGTTCGTGCTGAGGAAATCCACGCCGCCCACGTCGAGGCCGATCGCCTTGATCGCGCGCACCGCCATCTCGCGGTTGTCGGGATGGATGATGTCGGTCACGTCGGTGGCGGTGCCGCCGGTGGACAGGTTCGCCGTCGAACGCAGATAGATGATGCGGCCGGCCTCGGGCACGGTGTCGGCATCGACGCCTTCGCGCGCCATCATCATCTCGGCCTGTGCGTCGAGTTCGATGCGCGTGAGCACCTTCTCGTGGCCCACGCCGCGGCGCGGATCGCGATTCACGATCTCGACCAGTTCGCGGATGGTATGCGTGCCGTCGCCGACCACGTGGCCCGGCGTGCGCTTGGTCGCGGCGACGAGTTCGCCGTTGACGACCAGCAGGCGGTGGTCGTCGCCTTCGAGGTAGGTCTCGACGATGACCGAGCGCGAGATCGCCTGCGCCTTGAGGAAGCCTTCGACCACTTCCGCCTCGTTGGTCAGGCGGATCGAGATGCCGCGGCCGTGGTTGCCGTTGTAGGGCTTGGTGACGACGGGATAGCCGATCCGCGCCGCCGCGCGCTTCGCGGCGCCTTCGCTCTGCACCAGTTCCTGGCGCGGCGCGGGCAGGCCCAGCGAGACGAGGATCTTGTTGGTCTCTTCCTTGTCGCTGGCGAGTTCCACCGCGATGTGCGAGGTCTTGCCGGTGACCGTCGCCTGGATGCGCTGCTGGTAGCGGCCATGGCCGAGCTGCACCAGCGACTGCTCGTTGAGACGCAGCCACGGGATGTTGCGCTCTTCCGCGGCCTTCACCAGCGACGCGGTCGACGGGCCCAGCGCGCGGCGCTGCGCGTAGCGGATGAAGGTGTCGCGCGCCTCCGGCCAGTTCCAGTCATCGGGCACGGCGTCGGCCGAGCGCAGTTCCGCCGGCACCAGCGAACGCAGCAGCTTCAGCGCGAGTTCGCCAGCCTCGATGCCTTCCTCGCGCTGCGCGTATTCGTAGATCACCGAATACACGCCGGGGCGGCCGTCGATGCTGCGGGTCTTGCCGAAGGTCACGTCCTCGCCGGCCATGTTCTGCAGCTCGATCGCGACGTGCTCCAGCACGTGGCCCAGCCACGTGCCCTCGCCTTCCTTCATGCGCCGGATCAGCCCGCCCGGCGTGCGGTAGGAGCAGCCGTGTTCGGCGAGTCCCGGCACCGCCTCGACCAGCGCATCGACGAACGCCGGCCCGAGCCGCCCGGTGGGCCAGTCTTCGAGCCGTTCGAGGTCCAGTTCCAGCCGGATCACCGGGAAATGCGCGTACAGCGACGGGCCGACGAACACCGAACGATCGAGAATGCGCATACCTGGACTGACTCCTGTGCGGTCGATGGGACCGGGCCGCGCACCTGCGCGGGCCCGGGACACGCGCGCGACCGATTCCCCGGCGGTCGACGCGCCTTTCGGCGGCTATTCCTTCGGCGCCAGCAGGGCGCCCGCGGACGCCTTGCGCGTGTGCAGGTTGAACGTAGCACCGGCGACGAGGATGTGGAAGGTCAGGCCCAGCAGGCACACCGGCTGGCCCTCGTCGACCTGGGCCATCGACGAGAACTGCAGGCCCGCGGCGTCGACCACGGTCACGCCACCGCTGCCCAGCACCTCGACGGTGTTGTCGGGCGAGATGAACGCCGCGGTGTCCTCGTCCAGGCCGATGCCCACGGCGAACGGGTTGTAGGCCAGCGACGTCGCCAGCCGGCCCAGCCGATCGCGCTGGCGGAAATGCTGGTCGATGATGAAGCGGTTGGTCAGCCCCAGGCCCGGCGCCAGCCGCACCATGCCGGCGATCGGGGTCGAGCCTTCCTCGCCGAACGCGATCATGTGTTCGCTGAGGAACGACGCACCGGCGCTGGTGCCGGCGACGTGCATGCCGCGCGCGTTGGCGATGCGGATCGCCTTCGCCACCGCAGTGCCCCCGAGGTAGGTCGCCAGCCGCAACTGGTTGCCGCCGGTGAAGAACACGCCGGTCGCGCGCTCGATGCGATCGACGCGGCGCGACTCCTCGGCGTCGCGACGGGTGTCGAAATCCATGGATTCGACGCTGCGCACGCCGAGGTCGGTGAAGATCTCGACGTAGCGCGGACCGGTGGACAGCAGCTTGCTCGCGGTCGGGATCACCACGATGTCGGCGTCGGCGCCGCCGCACAGTTCGACGAACCGGGCGAGGATCGCGCGATCGTTCTCTTTCTCTTCCGCACCGCCGATCGGGATGATCCAGCCGCGCTCTTCCCCGTCGGGGACTTTACTGGGGCACATCGATGTTCCTGGAGTTGCTCAACGAAAAGGGGAAATCACGAAAACACTGTCATCCCGAGCGCAGCAACGAGGGGCCTGCTTTCCACGTGGCAAGCGGAAAAGCAGATCCCTCGCTGCGCTCGGGATGACAACGTCATGCGGGCCCGCACACGTGACGCGCGGCTCACTCGAACAGCCCGCGCCGCACGATCGCGCCGTCGCGCACGTGCCACGCGCCCTGCGCCATCACGTCGGCGATGCCGCCGTCGGCATCGAGCACGACCAGGTCGGCGACGCCACCGGCCGCAACGACACCCTTGCCGGCCAAGCGCAGCAGCCGCGCGACGTTGGAGGTGAAGGCCGGCAGCACGGCATCGAGCGCGTGTCCGCGCGCGAGCAGCGTGCGCAGCGCCTGCGGCAGCGCGCGCGAGGCGCCGACGTCCATGCGGCACAGGCGGCCCTCGTGGTCGAAGGTCGGCAGGCAGCCGCCGGCATCGGAACTGATCGTCAACCGCTCCGGCGGCGCGCCCGCGTCACGGTAGCGCTCCCAGGCGTCCTCGGCCGACCACGCGTCCTCGCCGTCCTCGACCGGGAAGGCGGTGACGTCCACGGTGCAGCCGCGTCGCGCCAGCGCCAGCGCTTCCTCGAACAGCGCCTTGCGCCGGTTCACGTGGGTCGGATGGAACACGCGCGCCGGCAGTTCGGTCTCGTCGAGCGCGCGGCGGACAAGGTCGAGCCCGCGCACGCCGTCGCCGAGATGCAGGTGCAGCACACCGGCCTTGCCGGTCATCAGCCCGGCCACGTGGCACTCGGACGCGATGCGCACGAATTCGTCGAACGTCGGCTGGCTGGAGCGGTGGTCGCTGATCGCCAGTTCGCCGACGCCCAGCACCGGATCGAGATAGACGATGTCGCCGCGCACGCTGCCGGTCAGCGTCACCGGCGGCACGTGGTAGCCGCCGCACCAGCAGTGCGCGCCGAGGCCCTGCTCGCGCAGCGCATGGACCGAGGCGAGCAGTTCGCCCGGACTGCGCGCGAGGTCGTCGGTGCCCAGCACCCCGACCACGGTCGTCACCCCAGCCGCGGTGAACGCCGACAGCGGCACCGGCGGCACCCGCGTCGCGAACCCGCCCTCGCCGCCCCCGCCGGTGACGTGGGCGTGGGCGTCGATCAGCCCGGGAATCAGGCGCTTGCCGCCGAGATCGATGGCTTCCAGACCCGGCAGCGACGGCGCCGCATCGTCCGGCGCGCCGATCCACAGCACCCGCCCGGCGGCGACCAGCACCTGCCGCAGGCCGAGGTCCTCGGGTGCGAAGACTTGGGCGTTGCGCAGGAGCGTCGGGGGCGGGAAGGATGCGGCTTGGGTCGAGGGCATCCGGCATTTTAGCCGGTCGGGGTGGGTGGGCGCCGCCTGCAGGACTCGGCGGGCCACAGGCCCGCCCGCGCAGGAAGCCGCCCGCTCCTCCCGATGCGCCCCCAGACCCGTCACCCCGAGCGCATGCGAGGGACCTGCTTCTAGCTTTTGCTTTTCAAGCGCGGCGCACGATGACCGACATCACCATCGCAGGATGACTCGGCGCGCGATCGAATCGGTAGCCCGGGAAGCGCAGCGCACCCGGGCCTAACAATGCGCCGCTAGGAAGTACGAGTGTGGCGCTGGGCTTCTTCCGAAATGATGTTGAGTGACTCTTCATGCTGTATAGCTGATGAGATCATCTTGATGAGCTCATCACGCGCAACTCGATCCATTCTTGATTTGGCGATACCGAAGCGTTCGGTACCAATGGCGGTCAACTCAGACTTAGAGACACTTGGCCTAGCTATAAATTCGCGAACCTTGTCAAGCGACAGCAGCTGAAAATCAAGATTTTGCTCAAAATGAAACCCACCTTTTTCAATGAAACCTTCAAGCGTCTTGGTCGCTGATGCGGATTTCGCAGCCATAAGAACTGCAGCGATTTCAATTAACGCATCGCTCATCTCGACATTACCAGTCAGCGGGTCGCGATTGATGGCAGCCAGATGCTTAAGGTAGCGCCCCACGTCAGCAGCGGTAATATGCCTCCGGCGCGACTTGGACGCAGAAAGCTTACTTCTCATAAAGCATCCACCCTTACTTTAAGCGCGCTCGTTAAATCACGATACATTGCATGGAATCCACGACCACCGACATTTTGATTATTTGATCGGTCGTAGACAGGCACACCTTCGGCCAAAGCCTGCGATATGCCAGTGCCAGCCTCGATATAAGGCTTGACCAGATTATTCTTCCAGTAACGCTGCAATGATGCAAGGTGTTGCGTATGATCGTCGGTATAACCTGACGCAGCGGGTCCGTGAGTCTGAATACGCGTTATCGCGACACCCGCCAATTTCGTATCAGGGACATGCATCGCACGAGGGGTCCCCATGGCAGCCAACGCATTCAGGCGCATATCAATGCCAGTTTTTACCATGTTAAACAAATGTGGCGCGCCACGCTCCATGACCGCTTCCGGGATAACGGGTATGACATAGCCGTGACTCGCAGCAATGGCATTTTGCGAAACTATTTTAGTCGCGGGCGGGCAATCAAAAATGATGTAATCAAACTCATCATCCACGCCCGACTCTTCAAGCCAACGACAAATCAGTGTCCGTTTATTCCATTCAGACTGAATCGCATTGCCGTGATGGGACGCGGTAAGCTCAATCTCGATATCATCTAACTGGAGACTGGCCGGAACAATTTTTAAATTCGAATAATGCTGCGGCGCAAGATGAGTTCCAGAAATAATCTCACTTCCAGGCATAACTTGCGATTGACCTATGAATGGCTTGAACACCTCATTCACGGTCCTGTTTTCAGAAACCGCTGCATTCCACGCCTGGGGGCCAAGACAGATAATCGACAAGCTACTCTGATGATCCATATCAACGACAAGGACTCTCGCTGGCGCATGATAACGCACCAACCCAGCGGCAAACTGGAAAGCGAGCGTTGTTTTTCCGACACCACCCTTAAAATTGATGATACTAACTCGCTTCGCCATACCTAACCCCCTAAAAAACCAACGCCGTGCTAGCGACTTGCATATATATATGGCGGAGAGAGTGGGATTCGAACCCACGGAAGGTTTGACCCTTCGCCGGTTTTCAAGACCGGTGCCTTAAACCGCTCGGCCATCTCTCCGTTGTGTGTCGTGCGACGCGCCTTGCGCGTTTCGCCAGTTTGACCATCGACCTGCGGTCGATGTTCGCTCCGGCCTTCGGCCTCCGCAGTCAAGACTGCTGCCTTAAACCACTCGGCCATCTCTCCGTTGTCTGAAGCCCTTCCCTGTCATCCCGAACCCGGCTTCATCGGGTGAGGGATCTGCTTTTTGCGGTTCGAGCCGCGGTGAAAAGCAGGTCCCTCGCATGCGCTCGGGATGACATCGGAAACGGCAGCGAGGGTCGGGGCGGCGGGGAATCGCGCGGAGGCGATCCGCGCCCCGCCCTCACGCCGGTTCGGCGATTCTAGCGCTCTTGTCCGTGTCTTTGCCCTTGGCCTTCGCCTGCTCGCAGTCCTTGTCCTTCGGGGGCATGCCGCCGGGGCAGTTGCGGCACTGCAGGCGCGAGGATTCCAGCAGCGGCGGCAGGTGTTCGGCGAGGTGGTCGATGAACATGCGCACCGCCGGCAGCAGGCCGCGGCGGGAGGCGAAGACGGCGTGGCAGATGCCCATCGGCAGGCGCCAGGACGGCAGCACCACTTCCAGTTCGCGGCTGCGCACGGCGTCGGCGCAGATGGTCTCGGGCAGCAGGGTGATGCCGAGGCCCTGCTTGGCCAGCGCCATCAGCATCGGGAAGTCGAAGCCGGCGATGCGCGGCTTGAGTTCGACGCGGCGGATTTCGCCACCCTCGCCCTGCAGCTCCCAGCGCTGGCGGGCCTCGTCCTCGCTCATGCTGAGCGTGGTATGGGCGGCGAGATCCTCGGGTTCGCGCGGGCGGCCGGCGCGATCGAGATAACCGGGACTGGCGACCAGCAGTTCCTGGATCTGGCCGAAGCTGCGCATCACCAGGCTGCCGTCGTCGTCGAGCTTGGCGCGGACGCGGATCGCGACGTCGAAGCCTTCGTTGATCACGTCCACCCGGCGGTTGCTGACGTGCAACTGCACGCGCACCTTCGGGTAGCGGGCCAGGAAATCCGGCAGCAACTGCGGAATGAGCTGCTGGGCGATGCCGACCGGCACGCTCACGCGGACCAGACCGCGCGGTTCGGCACTGAGGCGGTCGACCACCTCGCGGGCGGCGCCGGCCTCGGCCAGCATCGCCTGCGCGTGGCGGTACACGCTCTGGCCCACGTCGGTGACGGCGAAGCGGCGGGTCGAACGCTGCAGCAGGCGGGCGCCGAGGTCGGTTTCGAGCTGGCTGATGCGGCGACTGAGGCGGGACTTCGGGATGCCCAGCGCGCGCTCGGCGGCGGCGAACCCGGAGTGTTCGACCACCATCGCGAAGTAGTAGAGATCGTTGAGATCGTTCACGGCGATTCCCCCTGACGAGTTTTCCAGAGATGGAACGATGGACGCGATTGAACCAGCTTTATCGCGCCCATGCAATGCCGAATGCCCCGTTTCGGGCGGAATTCACGATCGGCCGGGGCCGCAGGCGCGGGCTCAGCCAGCGTCGACGAGGGTGCCCTGATGGAAGACGATCACCCAGTCGTCCGGGTCGCGGCGCCACAGGGTCGTCCGCCGGGTGATCCGCGGGCCCTGGGCAAGGGTGTAGGTCAGCAGGTAGAGGCCGTCGGCCAGCCGCTGGCAGCAGAAATCGCTCGTTTCCCACGGATCGTCGTGCGGCGCCGCGTGCCGGGCCACGAGGGTGTCGATGACGAACGCGCGCGAGTAGCGCCGGCCCGAGGCGCCGACTTCCCAGAAGGCAGGATCGGTCATGCGCTCGAAGTCGGCACGCGTGGTGCCGAACTCGGGCCGGTGGAAGATCGGCTCGCGCGCAATCCGTTCCGCTTCGATCGCGCGCAGGTCGGGCGGCGTGACGCGCTCGGGCTCCATCGCCGCCTTGCCGCGGTCAGGCGATGCGCTCGGCGCCGCCCATGTAACCGCGCAGCGCCTCGGGCACGGTGATCGAGCCGTCGGCGTTCTGGTAGTTCTCCATCACCGCGATCAGCGCGCGGCCGACGGCCACGCCCGACCCGTTGAGGGTGTGCACCAGCTCCGGCTTGCCGGTCGCGGGGTTGCGCCAGCGCGCCTGCATGCGCCGCGCCTGGAAATCGCCGCAGTTCGAGCACGACGAGATCTCGCGGTAGGTATTCTGCGACGGCAGCCAGACTTCGAGGTCGTAGGTCTTGCGCGCCGAGAAACCCATGTCGCCGGTGCACAGCAGCACCTTGCGGTACGGCAGGCCGAGCTTCTCCAGCACGGTCTCGGCGCAGCGGGTCATGCGCTCGTGCTCGGCGTCGCTCTCGTCGGGCTTCGCGATCGACACCAGTTCGACCTTCTCGAACTGGTGCTGGCGGATCATGCCGCGGGTGTCGCGCCCGGCGCTGCCGGCCTCGGCGCGGAAGCACATCGAATGCGCGGTCATCCGCAGCGGCAGGCGCTCGGCGTCGACGATCTCGTCGCGGACGATGTTGGTGAGCGGGACTTCGCTGGTGGGGATGAGGTATCGATCTTTATGCGTAGATATAATTTTCTCAAGAGCGAGAATCGCGCCGTATTCATTCCAATCGATCTTGTTTTTTAGCTCTTCCCAATCAACTACATCCGCAACAAATTGCGCCTTTGTATGTTCATCGGGAAGCTTGAACGTCGCGAACAAATCCTCCTCGAACTTCGGCAACTGCCCGGTGCCGCGCATCGAATCGGCGTTCACCAGCAGCGGGACGTTGGTTTCCTCGTAGCCGTGCGCGTTGGTGTGCAGGTCCAGCATGAACTGGGCCAGCGCGCGATGCAGGCGGGCCAGTTGGCCGCGCAGCACGGTGAAGCGGGCGCCGCTGAGCTTGGCGGCGGTCTCGGCGTCCAGCCAACCGTGGCGGGCACCGAGTTCGACGTGGTCCTTCACCGCGAAGTCGAACGTGCGCGGCGTGCCCCAACGGTGCTGCTCGACGTTGGTGTGCTCGTCGGCACCAAGCGGCACCGATTCGTGCGGCAGGTTCGGCAAGGTCGCGGCAATGGCGTCGATCGCGGCCTTGATCTCGTCGAGGCGGGCCTCGCTGGCCTTCAGTTCGTCGCCGAAGCCGGCGACTTCGGCCATCACCGCCGACACGTCCTCGCCCTTGGCCTTGAGCATGCCGATCTGCTTGCTGCGGGTGTTGCGCAGGTTCTGCAGCTCCTGCGTGCGCACCTGCAGCTGCTTGCGCTCGGATTCGAGCAGCATCAGACCGGCGACATCGAGGTCGTAGCCGCGGGTGTCCTTGAGGCGGGCGGCCAGGTCGGCGGGCTGTTGGCGCAGCAGGGCAGGATCGAGCATGGGGAGGCGTGGCGGCGTGAGGGAATCGGGATTATCGCCCGAATCCGGCCGCGATCCGCGGTTCAGCCACTGCGCCATGACGCGCCGCGGGCGTGTGCCACAATCGGGCTCCCCCGCGAACGTCCCCTTTCCGCATGTCGACTGCCGGTTCCGTTCCGCCGCAGGGCCCGTCGCCGGGCCGCCGTTTCGGTCTCTCGCGCCGCGTCTGGTGGATCGCCGGCGCCGGCTTCGGCGTCGGTCTGCTGCTGTTCTTCCTGCTGTGGCTGGACATGCGCGACAACGGCGATTTCTACCGCGCGCCGGACCATCCCGCGGGCGGCGACGGCCAGGTGTTCGAGCCCCTGCCCGCCCCGCAAACCAGCGGCGGCCAGAGCGCCAGCGGCCTGACCGAAGCCGCCGAGGCCGCGCTGCGCAACCCGCGCCCGGCACCGCCGCCGGTGGCATCGCAGGCCCCCGCGCCCACCCCGGCGCAGGCCAGCGCCCCGCCACCCGACGCCCCGCGCCCCGCGCAGGCACTGGCCCCGGGCGACACGCCGGTGCCGATCTCCCGTCCCGCGCCCAGCTACCCGCCGGACGCCATCCGCAACGGCGAGACCGGCACCGCGGTGGTCCGCATCGAAGTGGGCGCCGACGGCGAACCGGTCGAAGTCAGCCTCGTCACCCGCACCGGCTCGCGCAGCCTCGACCGCGCCGCCCTCGCCGCCGCCCGCCGCTGGAAGTTCCGCCCCGCCCAGCGCAACGGCCAGCCGGTGCCCGGCGTCGTCGAGGCGCCGATCGCGTTTTCGCTGGAGCGTTGATCCGTATCCAGAGACGCCGCACCTTGGTAGAGCGGCCTTCAGGCCGCTGCTGTTTCGCGATGGAATCAAGAGCAGCGGCCTGAAGGCCGCTCTACCGAGCGAGCCGGGGAATTCTTACGCGAAGGGATCCCACGCGCACCACCAATGCAGGTAATCCTTCGGGCACGACACGAGACCCGCACGAAGCGGGTTCTCCACGAGATAACGCGCGTGGCGCTCCAGCGCCTCGTCGTGGCGCAAGGCATGATCGAAATAGCCCGGCTGCCAGAAAGGCGAATTTGCCTCGTGCGATTTCGCGATCCTGCGCGAGGATCGTCCCTTCAGGAGCGCAACGACCTGTGCCAGCGTGCCGGCGCGCAGCGCGAACAACCAATGCACATGGTCGGGCATCGCTACCCAGACGAGGTTGCGAACCCGATCTTCGTCCTGCAACCGCCTCAGTTCCCGGGCAAGGCATGCGACGTTGGCCGGGAAACCGAAGCGTCTCGCCCTGCGGTGGCAGACGATCGTCACCGAATAGATGCGACCGATTTCGGAAGACCTGCCGCGCGCGAGCCGTGGACTGGACATGCGGCATCGTCGTCGGCCAACGCATGCGGTTGCATCGGATTTCTCCGAAATCGTCGTAGGAAACCAGCTCGAAAGCAGATCGCCCGACGCAACTCGCTCGGTAGAGCGGCCTTCAGGCCGCTGCTTTTCGCGATGAAATCAAAAGCAGCGGCCTGAAGGCCGCTCTACCAGGATCGAAACGAGGTAGCGGAGCTTTGCTCCGCTCTACCAAACCATCTGATCAGGCGTCGCGGAGGGCGAAGCCGGCGCCGCGGGCGAGGTCGTCGAAGCCGGGGAACGAGGTCGCGACGTTGGCGATGTCGCCGATGGCGAACGTGCCGTTGCAGCGCTGGCCGGCGATCGCGGACGCCATGGCGATGCGGTGGTCGCCGAGGCTGTCGATGACGACGGGCGTCGCGGGATCGACGGCGAAGGCGGGGCCGGTGTCGCCGGGGCCGCGGCCGAAGATCGTCGCGCCGTCCTCGACCTCGTCCACGCGCACGCCCAGCGCGCGCAGCGCGGCGGACATCGCGGCGAGGCGGTCGGACTCCTTCACCCGCAGTTCCGCGGCGCCGGAGATGCGGGTCTCGCCTTCGACGCAGGCCGCGGCGACGAACAGCGCGGGGAACTCGTCGATCATGTCCGGCACGATCGCTTCGGGCACGGCGATGCCGCGCAGCGGCGCGGCGCGCACGCGCAGGTCGGCGACGGCTTCGCCGCCGGCCTTCGTGGCGTTCGCTTCCTCGATGTCGGCGCCCATCATCCGCAGCGCCTGCAGCAGGCCGGTGCGGCGCGGGTTCATGCCGACCGCTTCGAGCGTCAGGTCGGAGCCGGGGATCACGCTGGCGGCGACGAGGAAGAACGCCGCGGACGAGAAATCCGCCGGCACGTGCACGTCGGTCGCGCGCAGTGCATGCGCGTTGCCCGCACCGCCGCGCACGCGCGCGACGCCGGGCTCGAATTCGATCGGCCAGCCGAAGGCAGTGAGCATGCGCTCGGTGTAGTCGCGGGTCGGGTGCGGTTCGTGGACGACGGTGTCGCCCTCGGCGTACAGGCCGGCCAGCAACAGCGCCGACTTCACCTGCGCGCTGGCGACCGGCAGCGTGTAGTCGATGCCCTGCAGCGCGCGGCCGCCGCGGATGCGCAGTGGCGGCAGGCCGCCGGGTTCGCTGTCGAACGCGGCGCCCATCGCCGACAGCGGCTCGATCACGCGACGCATCGGCCGCTTCGACAGCGAGGCGTCGCCGACCAGCGTGCTGTCGAACGCCTGCCCCGCCAGCACGCCGGCAAGCAGGCGCATGCCGGTGCCGGCGTTGCCGCAATCGAGCGCCTCGGCGCTGGCACGCAGGCCGTGCAGGCCCACGCCATGGACGATGCGCGACTGCGGCGACGGCGCTTCGATCTTGACGCCGAGGCGCTGGAACACCGCCGCGGTGGCACGGGTGTCCTCGCCTTCGAGGAAGCCGTCGATGCGCGACACGCCTTCGGCCAGCGAGGCCAGCATGATCGCGCGGTGCGACACCGACTTGTCGCCGGGCACGCGCAGGCGTCCGGTCAACGGGCGGCCGGGGCCGACGATCCAGTCCTTGCGTGCGCCGCCGCTCATGCCAGCACCTCGTCGAGGCCGGCGAGCAGCCGGCGGTTTTCGTCGGCGTCGCCGACGGTGATGCGCAGGCAGTGACCGAGGCCGTAGCCGCCCATCGGCCGCAGCACGATGCCGCGGTCGATCAGCGCGGCGTCGATCGCGGCGACCCGCGCCTCGTCGCCCGGCTCGGCGAACTGCACCAGCAGGAAATTCGTCTGCGACGGGAACACGCGCAGACCGCGCGCCCGCAGCGCCTCGGCCAGCGCGGCGCGCTGCTCGCGGGTCCGCGCGACGACCCATGCGAGGTGTTCGTCGTCGGCGAGCGCGGCCTCGGCCGCGGCCAGCCCGGGCGTGTTGACGTTGAAGCTTTCGCGCACGCGCTCCATCACCGCGATCAGGCCGGGATGGCCGATCGCGTAGCCCACGCGCAACCCCGCCAGCGCGTAGGCCTTGCTGAAGGTGCGGGCGACGACGAGGTTCGGATGCGACGCGACGCAACCGAGCGCGGACGCCCATTCCGGCGCGTCGACGAACTCGGCGTAGGCCTCGTCGACGACCACGATCACGTGTGCCGGCACCTTCGCGAGGAACGCGGCGAAGGCGTCGGCACCGAACCAGGTGCCGGTGGGATTGTTCGGATTCGCGAGGTACACCAGCCGCGTCGACGGCGTGATCGCCGCGGCGATGGCGTCGAGGTCGTGGCCGCGCGGCATCGCGTGGTCGGCGGGATGGCAGGGCGCGATCCGCAGCGGCGCGTCGGCCGCCTGCGCGGCGATCGCGTAGACCGCGAAGCCGTACTTCGAGGCGACCACGTCGGCGTCGGGGCCGGCGAATACCTGCGCGAACTGCATCAGCAGCTCGTGCGAACCGTTGCCGAGCAGGATCGACGCGGGATCGACGCCATGCTTCGCGGCGAGCGCGCGCTTGAGGTCGCCGCCCAGCGGATCGGGATAGCGGTAGCTGGCGTGGATCGTGCCGAGCACGGCCTCCTTCGCCTTCGCGCTGGGGCCGTAGGGGTTTTCGTTGGAGCCGAGTTCGACCAGGTGCCGTCCCTCGAACCGGCGCCGGAACGCGACGAGGTCGTGGCCCGGGTCGTAGGCACGCAGGCGCTGGAGGCCGGGGCGGGCGAGCGAGGAGAAGAAGGCTTCGTCGGTCATGGCGGGAAGAGAATGGCGTCGTTCGCGGGCGTCGCTGCGGATGAGGATGACGATTGAAACACCGTCATTCCCGCGAAAGCGGGAACCCAACCGTCATCGTGATCACGATTGGGTCCTCGCCTGCGCGAGGATGACCGTCGGAGATCGAGCGCTCCGGTTACGGCACCGCCACCGGGTACGAGCCCAGGACGCGGACGTCGCCGGCGTAGCGGTCGATCTCGGCGAGGGCGTCCTTCAGCGGCGATTCCTCGGCATGGCCGGCCACGTCGATGAAGAACGCGTACTGCCACAGCTTGCCGTGGGCGGGACGCGATTCGATGCGGTTCATGCTGATCTCGCGTCGCGCCAGCGGTTCGAGGATGCGGTACAGCGCGCCGGGCTGGTCGCGGATGAAGACCAGCAGCGAGGTGCGATCGTGGCCCGAACTCGGGAACGACGCACGGCCGATCACGAGGAAGCGCGTGGTGTTGTCGGCGCGGTCCTGGATCGGGCCGGCGACGACCTTCAGGCCGTAGGCATGGCCGGCGTTCTCGCCGGCGATCGCGGCGGCGTCGTCGGCGTTGCGCGCGCGGCGCGCGCCTTCGGCGTTGCTGACCACCGCGTGCTTCTCGACCTTCGGCAGGTTCTGCCGCAGCCACGCCTTGCACTGCGCCAGCGACAGCGCGTGCGAGTAGACGCGTTCGATGTCCTCGATGTGCCCGGTGCGCGACAGCAGGTACTGGTTCACCCGCAGCTCGATCTCGCCGCAGATCATCAGCGGCGAGGTCAGGAACAGGTCGAGCGTGGACTGGATGGTGCCGGTGCCGGAGTTCTCCACCGGCACCACGCCGAAGTCGGCATGGCCGGCGGCGACGTCGTCGAACACCTCTTCCACCGTGCCCAGCGGCAACGCCATCGCCGAGTGGCCGAAGTGCTTGTAGACCGCCTGCTGCGAGAACGTGCCCTCGGGGCCGAGGTAGCCGACGCGCAGCGGCTCCTGCTGCGCGAGGCAGGCGGACATGATCTCGCGGTACAGCCGCACCAGCACTTCGTCGGACAGCGGGCCTTCGTTGCGGTCGACCACGCGGCGCAGCACCTGCGCCTCGCGTTCGGGGCGGTAGTAGTCGACCGCGGCGGCGAGCTTGCCCTTGGCCTTGCCGACCTGGTGCGCCCACAGCGCGCGCTCGGCGATCAGCGACTGGATCTCGCGGTCGATGCCGTCGATCTGTGCACGCACCGCGGCGAGGTCGGGCTTGCCCTGCGCGTCGGTCGGGATGCCGACCGACGCCGGCGACTTCGCCCGGGACGGCTTGCCGGCGGCCGCGTCGTCTGCAGCAGGCGCCGCCGCGGGTTCCGCGGCGGCCTTGGCGGCGGGCTTCCTGCCGGATGTGGCGGCGACCTGCTTCGCCGGCTTGCGCGGACGTCGCTCAGCCATGACGTTGCTTGAAGTCCTGCATGAAATCGACCAGCGCCTGCACGCCTTCGACCGGCATGGCGTTGTAGATCGAGGCGCGCATGCCGCCGACGGCGCGATGGCCCTTCAGCGCCAGCAGGCCGGCGGCCTTGGCTTCGGACAGGAACGGCTTGTCCAGCGCGTCGTCATGGAGGATGAAGGGCACGTTCATGCGCGAGCGCACGGCCGGGTTCACCTCGTTGCGGTAGAAGCCGCCGGAGCCGTCGATCGCGTCGTACAGCAGCTTCGACTTGGCGGCGCTGCGGCGGGCGAATTCGGCGACGCCGCCTTCGTCCAGCATCCACTTCACGTTGAGGCCGAGCATGTACCAGTTCCAGGTCGGCGGCGTGTTGAGCATCGACTCGCCCTTGGCGTGCGAGGCGTAGTTGAAGATGTCGGCGCGCGGCTGGCCGGCGCGTTCCAGCAGGTCCTTGCGGATGATCACGACCGTGATGCCGACCGGGCCGAGGTTCTTCTGCGCGCCGGCGTAGATGACGCCGTACTTCGAGACGTCGACCGGCTCGGAGGCGATGCTGGAGCTGAAGTCGGCGACCAGCGGCACGTCGCCGACGTCCGGGGTGTCGCGGAATTCCACGCCGTGGATGGTCTCGTTGGCGGTGATGTGGACGTAGGCGGCGTCGGGCGTGAGCTGCCACGTATCGCGGGCCGGGATGTCGCGGAAGCCGCCGGCCTCGCTGGTCGCGGCGACGCGCACGTCGACGTACGGCTTGGCCTGCTTGACCGCGGTCTTGCCCCAGTGGCCGCTGAGGACGTAGTCCACGGCCTGGCCGGGGGCGGCGATGTTGAGCGGGATCAGCGCCTGCTGGGTGGTGGCGCCGCCGCCGAGGAACAGCACGGCGTAGTCGGACGGGATCGCCATCAGGGTGCGCAGGTCGGCTTCGGCCTGGGCGGCGACTTCGATGAACTCGGCGCCGCGGTGGCTGTGCTCGACGATCGACGCCCCGGAATCGCGCCATTCCAGCATTTCGGCCTGGGCCTGGCGGAGGACGCTTTCGGGCAGGGCGGCGGGACCGGCACTGAAGTTGAACGCGCGCGACATCGGAGTTCCAGAAGGTGTGAGGTGGGCCCCCGAGTATGCCGCAGCGCAGCAACCTTGTGGAACTGAACGGAGGTCGATCCGGCATGTCGACATGCCCGAAACCCGCGAATCCGGCGCAACCGAATGCCCGCTTGCCTCGTCTTATAGTCGAATGTGCCGGTCGGCCCCCTTTCCCGGAGATATCGCATGCCCCTGCCCGCCTCCCTCCGCGACGCCCAGCGCGTCCCCGCCGACGAGATCACCGACGAGTCGGTCTGGCGCGACCGCCGGCGGCTGCTCGGCCTGCTCGCCGCCAGCCCCACCCTCGCCCTGTCCGGCTGCGCCGAGGCCGACCCGCCCCCGCCGCCGAAGACGGCCGTCTCCCCGGCGCAGCTCAAGGCCGGCTTCCGCACGACCGAGGAGCTGACCCGCTACGAAGACGCCACCAGCTACAACAACTTCTACGAGTTCGGCACCGGCAAGGGCGACCCCGGCGAGGCGGCGAAGACCCTGCGCACGTCGCCGTGGTCGATCGCGGTCTCTGGCGAGTGCGCCAAGCCCGGCCGGCTGGACCTGGCCGAGCTGATCAAGTCCCGCAAGCCGGAGGAACGGGTCTACCGCATGCGCTGCGTCGAGGGCTGGTCGATGGTGCTGCCATGGCTGGGCATCCCGCTGGCGGAGGTGCTGAAGCGGTTCGAACCGACCTCGAAGGCGAAGTTCGTCGCCTTCACCAGCCTGGCCGACCCGCAGCAGATGCCGGGCGTGGCCTACCGCTCGATCGACTGGCCGTACCGCGAGGGCCTGCGCATCGACGAGGCCATGCACCCGCTGACGCTGCTCGCCACCGGCCTGTACGGCAAGCCGCTGCCGCAGCAGAACGGCGCGCCGGTGCGACTGGTCGTGCCGTGGAAGTACGGCTTCAAGGGCATCAAGTCGATCGTCGCCATCCGCTTCGTCGAGAAGATGCCGGAAACCTCCTGGAACATGCTGCAGCCGGACGAATACGGCTTCTTCAGCAACGTCAACCCGAACGTCGACCACCCGCGCTGGAGCCAGAAGACCGAGCGCCGGATCAGCGGCACCGCCAGCAAGCTGTTCGCCGAGCGCATCCCGACCCGGCTGTTCAACGGCTACGCGGAGCAGGTGGCGGGGATGTACAAGGGCCTCGACCTGAAGAAGTGGTTCTGATCCCGCCCCTCGCCTGGTAGAGCGGCCTTCAGGCCGCTCCATTCCCTCGAAGCGGCGGCAGGCGGAACACAGATCCGCTGCCTTCAAACGCTTTCCTCGTTTCAAGCGGCCTGGTCTTCAACAGCCGAATGGCTGGTCAGGCCGCTCTACCGATGTCATTTCGATGCCCAACGCTTCCAAACGCCTCATCGCCGCCAAGACCCTCGTCCACGCCCTCTGCCTGACGCCACTGGCGATCCTCGGCTGGCAGTTCTGGGAGGTCTTCAAGACCGGCAGCGACGCCCTCGGCGCCGATCCGGTGGCCGAGGTCGAACACCGCCTGGGGCTGTGGGCGCTGCGGTTCCTGATCCTCGTGCTGGCGATCACGCCGCTGCGGCACCTGACCGGGCAGACCGGGCTGCTGCGGTTCCGGCGGATGCTGGGCCTCCATGTCTTCGCCTACGCCACCCTGCACTTCGCCGCCTACCTGGCGCTCGACCTGCGCGGCTACTGGACGCAGATCTTCGAGGAGATCGCCAAGCGCCCGTACATCACCGTCGGCTTCATCGCCTGGCTGCTGCTGGTGCCGCTGGCGATCACCTCCACTCGCGGCTGGATGCGGCGGCTGGGCCGGCGCTGGGGCCAGCTGCACAAGCTGGTGTATGCCATCGGCGTGTTCGCCGTACTGCACTTCTGGTGGCTGGTGAAGTCCGACATCCGCGAGCCGGCGCTGTACGCCGGGCTGCTCGCCGTCCTGCTGGGCGCGCGCCTCGTGCGGCGGTTGCGGACGCCGGCCGCGCCGGCGTCGCGGTCAGTGGCCGCCCAGCAGCAGTAGCGCGGCGATCGCCGCCGCCAGCAGCAGCGCGGCCAGCAGCAGCCACGACAGGTTGCGGTCGCGGCGCGGCGGCGGCGCGGGTTCCTGGGTCGGCTCGACCACGACAGTGCTGCGCGCGAGCGTCGCGCCCTGCGCCGCCGGCGCCTCGATCACGAACCGGTGGTGCTGGTCGAACACGATCTGGTCGCCCGGGGCCAGCAGCGCATCGCGCACCGGCATGCCGTTGACCACGCTGCCGTCGCCGCTGCCGAGGTCGCGCAGCACCACCCGGTTGCCGATCATCTCGATGCGGGCGTGGCGCTCGGCGAAGGCCGGGTCGTCGATGCGGATGTGGGCGTCTTCGCTGCGCCCGACCAGCCGCGGGGATTCGAGGGTGAAACTGCGGCCGTGGTGCCGCCCGCCGACGCCGCGCACGACCACGCGGCAGTCGCCCTGGAATTCGCCGGGCACGTGGCGCATCGCGTCGGGCAGCGTCTCCACCGGTTTCGACGACACCAGCAGCATTTCGACGCCGTCGAGATAGATCGCATCGCCCAGGCGCAGCATCGCCATGCGCTTCACCGGCCGGCCGTTGACGTGGATGCCGCGGGCGCCGTCGGCCACCGTCATCCACACCCCGCGCCGATCGACGAACAGCCGCACCGACGGTGCCTCGTCGTCGCCGACCAGACCCACGGTGTCACCGATGCGGCCGATGGCGTGCACCCCGGCGCCGAGCGGCATTTCCGGATGGTGGTGCTGCGGGAAACGGAGTTTCAGACCTTCCATGCGGGCGCAATCTAGCATGCTCCACGCGCCGCAGCCCCCCGGCGACAACGGCGGCACGCGTGGGTAGACTTCCGTCGATTCGACCCATCGCACGCCCTCGGGAGCCTTCATGTCCGGCATCGACATCCGTCACTCGCATTCCCTCCCGCACGCCAAGGCGCGCAAGGCGGTGGAGGAGGTCGCGAAGAAACTCGCCGAGCGCTTCGATGTCGAGTACGGCTGGCAGGGCGACGACCTGCACTTCAGCCGCTCGGGCGTGGACGGCAAGATCGCGCTGAAGCCGAAGGAACTGCACGTGACCGCGAAGCTCGGCTTCCTGGTGTCGGCGTTCAAGGGCCCGATCGAACACGAGATCCAGCGCGTCCTCGACGAACGCTTCAGCTGATCGGCTTCACCTGATCCGCCGCACCCGATCCGCCGCGTCGGCCGTCCTCAGCGCTTCCCGCGCCGGGTCCGGCGGGCACCCGGCGGATGCGCGTCCGGCAGCGGCGCGAACGGCTGCGGTGCCCCGGCGAACAGCCGGCGCGACACCTCGCGTTCGCTGCGCTCGATGTCCGCGAGGAAGTCGTCGACGTCGTCCAGCTCGCCGTAGGCACCGAAGCCCCGCTCCAGGAACGACTGCAGCTCGCCGAAGCCCGCCGCCCGCGCCGGGCCGCGCAGCATCGCCAGCAGGGTCGCGACGCCACGGGTGCGCAGCGCGTGCCCGAGGCCGACGCCGGCGACCACGATCAGGTCGATCTGATGCGCCCGCAGCCGCGGCAGCCCCACCTCGCGGTAGGCACGGGCATAGAGATCGTCGTCCAGCACCTTGCGCCGCGGCGCGATGCGGTCCAGCGCCTCGGCCATCCGCAGGTCGAAAGCATGGCTCAGGGCGCCCAGTTCGACCGCGTCGGCCAGCGTCTCCACCAGGCTCTGCGGCATCAGCCGCAGCATCATCGGCGCGACCCGGGCAATGTCGGCGTCGCGGCGGCTGAAATCGCGGTCGCCGTAGAGATCGGTCAGGAAGAACTCGGCGGCCGGGCGCCGCTTCGGGTCGCTCATGAAACCTTCGAAGCTCGCTGACAGCCGCGCCGCCTGCCAGCGCCGCAGCTCGGGCAGCCAGCGCAGCCCGTTGCGCGGCTCACGCGCGGGATCGTGCAGCGCCTGGTGCCAGGCGAGCCGTCGCGTCAGCGCCGCGCCGAGGCGGCGGCGATCGAGCCGGCGTCCTGCGAACGCCTTGCCGGGGGTGACCGTCTTCATCGTCGGGGATGATCGGCCGCTTGCCGCGATGCGGCAAGCGTCGGCGTCATCCATCGCGAAGAAACTCGTCGAATCAAGCACTTGATCGTGCGCGTCATTGCGGATGACAGCGTTTGACCGGATCCGGCGTTGGCCGAACGGCCTTTCGGCTACACTCGACCGGTTCCCTTCGTAGCGTCCGCATGCTCTCACTCCACGCCGCACCGCGACCGGTCCAGTCCGGGCCGAACCGTCGCCGGGCCAAGTCCGCCGCCGTCTCCGCCCCCTCCAACGCCCGTATCGGACTCGCCATCGCCGGCGGCGGACCGATCGGTGCGATGTACGAGCTGGGCGCGCTGCGCGCCCTCGACGACGCGTTCGACGGCCTCGACCTCACCCGGCTGGACAGCTACGTCGGCGTCAGCAGCGGCGCGTTCCTCGCCGCCGGCCTCGTCAACCGCATGAGCACGACCGAGATGTGCCGGATCTTCATCACCGGCGACAGCGACGACGTGCCATTCCGGCCGGAACAGTTCCTGCGCCCGGCGGTGTTCGAGTACATGCGCCGGGCCTCGACGCTGCCGCGGCTGGCGTTCGAGTGGTGGAGCAGCCTGCTGTCGCCGCGCGAATCGCGCCTGACCGACATGATGATGCGCTTCGGCAGCCTGGTGCCCACCGGCCTGTTCGACAACGCCGAGATCGAGCGCTTCCTGCGCGAGATCTTCTCCCGGCGCGGCCGCAGCAACGACTTCCGCCAGCTCGACCGCGACCTGTTCGTGGTCGCGGTCGATCTCGACAGCGGCGAGGCCGTGCGCTTCGGCGCCGACCCGTGGAAGGACGTCCCGATCTCCCGGGCCGTGCAGGCCAGCGCGGCGCTGCCGGGGCTGTATCCGCCGGTGGAAGTGCACGGCCGGCACTACGTCGACGGCGCCCTGCGCCGCACCATGCACGCCTCGGTGCTGCTGGAGCGGGGCATCGACCTGCTGATCGGCATCAATCCGCTGGTGCCGTTCGATTCCACCCAGGTCGATCGCGACACCGGCCCGCGCCCCGCGCAAGGCCCGCACCGCATCTGGCAGGGCGGCCTGCCGGCGGTGATGTCGCAGACTTTCCGCACCCTGCTGCAGTCGCGCATGCAGGTCGGCTTGGCGAAATACGCCCAGCAGTACCCGGGGATCGACCAGCTGATCTTCGAACCGAACGCCAGCAACGGCGAGATGTTCTTCACCAACGCCTTCAGTTTCTCCAACCGCCGCCGCGTGTGCCAACTCGGCTACCGCAACACGCTGCAGGACCTGCGCGATCGCGCCGACACCCTCGGCCCGGTGCTGGCCGCGCATGGCATCCGCCTGCGCCGGGACGTGCTGGACGATCGCCATCGCACGGTCCTCAGCGGACTGGGCAAGGCGCCCCCGCGCAGCACCGAGACCACGGCGCGCCTGCGCCGCGCGCTCGACGAAACCGAACACCTGCTGCGCAGCCGGCGCGGCTGATCGCCGCGTCGCGCGCCTGCACCGGCGATCGTCGGGCGGGCACGCTGCACGGCGCGATCCGATCGCGTGACCGGATCGCGCGCTTCGTGTGAATACTCTAGACAACTCCCGCATTCTGCCGCGCAATCGATCACGCGCCCGCTGGGAGGGCATATGGCCAAGTTCAAGAAGACCACCGCGAAGAAGACCAGTTCCAAGGCCAAGGCTGCACCGGCCGGCAACGCCGAACAGCTGTCGAAGACCCTCAGCGAATCCGCCCAGCAGGTGTGGCTGGCCGGCGTCGGCGCGTTCTCGCGCGCCCA
Source organism: Lysobacter sp. DMC97 (assembly GCF_056313745.1). Classification (NCBI taxonomy): domain Bacteria; kingdom Pseudomonadati; phylum Pseudomonadota; class Gammaproteobacteria; order Lysobacterales; family Lysobacteraceae; genus Lysobacter; species Lysobacter sp. DMC97. The sequence continues at coordinate 125,360 of NZ_JBQUZR010000004.1, forward strand.
GGCCGAAGGCGGCAAGCTGTTCGAAGCGCTGGTGAAGGAAGGCATGGGTCTGGAGCAGACCATGCGCAAGTTCGCCGGCGGCCGCGCCGACGTCGTCCGCGATGTCGTCGAAAGCCGCGTCGGCCAGGCCCGCGAGCGCGCCACCGACACCTGGGACAAGCTGGAGAAGGTCTTCGAGGACCGCGTCCAGCGCGCGCTCGTCAAGCTGGGCGTGCCCAGCCGCGAAGACCTCAACGATCTCAGCGCCCGCGTCGAGACCCTGACCGCCGAGTTGCGTCGCCAGGGTGGCAAGCCGGCCGCCGCGCCTCGCAAGGCCAAGGCCGCCAAGAAGGCCGCGCAGGCCGCTGCCGCCAAGGCGCCGGCCAGGCGCGTGCGCAAGCCCAAGCCCGAGGCGGCGGAGTAAGCACGCCGGAAGATGAACCGGAGCGCCGGCAGGACACATTTCCGTCTCCCGCCGGCCACGTTCGTCTGCTAGGGTTCGTAAACGGTTTCACCGCTCTCTCTCGCGTCGCGGAAGCGACGCCCAAGTTGACGGCTTCGGCCGTCTCTTACACCCGCCGACCACTGACGAAGTCCGTAGCTCCCCTCCCCTCACGGCTTCTGGTAGGCGGGTTTCTTTTTGCCCGCGATCCGGGAAACGGGACGACGGAGGCGGTTCGGCTGCGACATGTCCGTCCTGCGACTCCCGGAACGACGAAAGGCAGCCTTGCGGCTGCCTTTCGCATTTCAGGCGCAGGCGATCCGGCCCGCGCGCATCGGCTTACCAGTGCACGCCGCGCATCAGTGCCGCGAACGCGATCTGCTCCTGGCTCGGCTGTTCTTCCTTGAGCGCCTTCTTGTCGCCCTTGGCCGCCGCCGAATCCGGGAACAGCTCGAACGCGGTGCTCATGATCACCTCGTAGGCCTTCGGCGCGACGGCGTTGAGCAACGCCGAGAAGATGCCGAGGCGCGTCGCGATGCGGCTGGGCTTCTCGATGATGCCCTTCACCACCAGGTCAGCCGCTTCCTCCGGCGTCAGCGTCGGCACGCTGTCGTACATCTTGGTCGGCGCGATCATCGGCGTCTTCACCAGCGGCATGTTGATCGTGGTGAAGCTGATGCCCTTGCCCGACAGTTCGCCCTGCGCGCAGCGGCTGAAGGCGTCGAGCGCGGCCTTCGAGGCCACGTACGCCGAGAACCGCGGCGAATTGGCCAGCACGCCGATCGAGCTGATGTTGATGATGTGGCCCTTGCGGCGCTGGATCATCGTCGGCATGAAACCCATGATCAGGCGCAGGCAGCCGAAGTAGTTCAGCTGCATCGTGCGCTCGAAATCGTGGAAGCGGTCGTAGCTCAGTTCGATCGAACGGCGGATCGAGCGGCCGGCGTTGTTGATCAGGATGTCGACGTGGCCGTGTTCCTTGAGGATCGTCGCCACCAGACGGTCGCAGTCGGCCATGTCCGCCAGGTCCGCGGTGTAGGCGAAGACCTTGCCGCCCTTGGCCTTCATCTCGTCGCGGGCCTTGAACAGTTCCTCCTCGCCGCGCGCGACGATGATCGTGATGGCGCCCGCCTCGGCCACGCGCTGGGCACTGGCGAGGCCGATGCCCGACGAGCCGCCGGTGATGACCACCACCTTGTTGCGGACCTTGCCCTTGAGCGTGCGGTCGATGAACAGGTCGGGATCGAGGTGGCGTTCCCAGTAATCCCACAGGCGCCAGGCGTAGGTGTCGAGATTCGGCACGCTGATGCCGCTGCCCTTGAGCGCGCGCTCGGTCTCGCGGTTGTCGAAGCGGGTCGGATAGGTGATGAACTTCATCACCGCCTTCGGGATCTTGAAGTCGCGCAACAGCATGCCGACGAAGCGCTTCACCGGCGGCAGGCTGCCGATGGCGCCGCGCACGCCGCCCGGGATGAAGGCGAACATGCGCGCGTCGAGGCGCATGGTCATCTCCGGCGCATGGCCGGCGCGGGCAAAGGTGTTCAGCACCTCGCCGACGCGCATCGGATCGGGATCGACCAGGTGGAAGCAGTGGCCGTCGAGCTTCGGCTTGTGCGCGATGTGGTCCATCGCGTCGACCACGAAGTCCACCGGCACCACGTTGATGCGCCCGCCCTCGATGCCCAGCATCGGCATCCACGGCGGCAGCATCTCGCGCATCTTCTTGAGCAGCGTGAAGAAGTAGTACGGGCCGTCGATCTTGTCCATCTCGCCGGTCTGCGAATGGCCGACCACCATGCCCGGGCGATAGATGCGCCACTTGATGCGCTTCTCGTTGCGGACCAGGCCTTCGGAATCGTGCTTCGTGCGCAGGTAGGGATCGTCCAGGCCCTCGGCCTCCTCGAACATGTCCTCGCGGAAGATGCCGGGATACAGGCCGGCGGCGGCGATCGAACTGGTGTGGTGGAAGCAACCGGCGCCGATGGCGGCGGCCAGGTCCAGCGCGTTCTGCGTACCGTCGACGTTGGCCTTTCTCTGGCTCTCTGCGTCGGCGGTCAGGTCGTAGATCGCGGCGAGGTGGAAGAAATGCTTGACCTTGCCCGACAGCGTGCGGAGCTGGGCGGCGGTCAAACCGCACTTGGGCGCGGTCATGTCGCCGTGCACCGGTACCACGCGTTTGGGATCCCATCCCATCTTCTTCGCGAGTGCGTCGTACTTCTTCTGCGAATCCTTGCGCACCAGCACGTAGATCGTGCCCTTGCGCTTGAGCAGGTTGCCGACCAGGAAACGGCCGACGAACCCGGTGGCACCGGTGACGAAATAACTCATGTCCTCGCCCTCACGAGAATGGTGATCAAATGCAAACGGCCGCGGCGCAGCCGGCGACCTAACTTGCCAGACCCGGCGTGCGAGGACAATCCGCGGCCGTAGGGTGGCTGGACCACCACCCCATGCCCCGCCCCGTCCGGGACGGGCAAGGCGCCCCTTCCTGCGGCCCGCACCGGTTGACCCGCCCCGCAGGCCATGCTGTCATGCCGGCCTGACCGGAGGGGAGCACGCATGTCCGACCTGCAGAACAAATTCGAGCAAGCCGCCAAGGACGTCCAGGGCCTCGCGGAGCGCCCCGACAACGACACCCTGCTGCGCCTGTACGCCCTCTACAAGCAGGGCGCCGAGGGCGACGTGCACGGGGACAAGCCCGGCTTCTTCGATTTCGTCGGCACCGCCAAGTACGAGGCCTGGGCCAAGCTCAAGGGCACCGCGCAGGACGACGCGAAGAAGAAGTACATCGACCTCGTCAAGAAGCTGGCCGGCTGACGCGGGCGGCCGTCGCCAAAACGGCCGGACCGCCCGATCGATGGCGAGACAGACGCGCCAACGCATCCTCGATGCCTCCCTCGCGATGTTCAACGCGCAGGGCGAGCCGAACGTCACCACGAATCACATCGCCGACGAGCTGGAGATCAGCCCCGGCAACCTGTACTACCACTTCCGCAACAAGGACGACATCATCGAGCAGTTGTTCCAGCGCTACGAAGAGCGCATGGACAACGCGCTCGCGTCGCCCGGCGCGCGGCTGCCCGAGCTCGAGGACATCTGGCTGCAGCTGCACCTGGTGTTCGAGTGCATCTGGGACTACCGGTTCCTCTATCGCGACCTGGTCGAGATCCTCAGCCGCAACCGTCGCCTGCGCCTGCGCTTCGCGCGCATCCTCAAGCGCGCCGACGATCGCGCGCACGGGGTCATGCGCGGGCTGACGCAGGCCGGGATCATGCGCGCGTCGGCCGACGAACTGGACGCGGCCGCGACCAACGTCCTCGTGCTGTCGACGTTCTGGCTCAACTACTCCTCGGCTCGCGGCGACCGCGACGAACAGGTCGCCATCCGCCAGGGCATCGTCCAGGTGATGATGCTGCTGGCGCCGTTCCTGCGCGATGCCGAACGCGTGCATCTCAACACGCTGATCCGCGCCTACTTCGACTGATCGGTCATCGGCATGGCCCGCGAGGGTCGCGCCATCCCGCCCTGGGAGACAGGGTCTTGATGCAAGGAGTCGATGATGTCCACCCCGACCAGAAGCCTCGCGCTCGCTTTCGTGATCGTCGGTCTCGCGATCGCGTCCGCCGCCGACGCGCGCCCGACGCCGTTCTTCTCGAGCTGCGACAACCAGTTGGCGCAATGCCTGCGACGGTCGCGGATTCCCGAACCGTGCTACGCGCAGTACGAGGAATGCCTCCGCAACTCCGCTTACGCGCCCAAGGCACCGGGCACGCACGCGCCTGGCCGACGCGAAGACTGACGTTCCTTCCGGCCCATGCCTCGGCCTGCACGCGCCGCACGCAGGAACGCCGGGAAACCACCCCTCATCCAGAGCAAGGAATCTCCACGATGAAGCGCTCCACGATCACCGCCCTCGCCACCGGCCTCACCCTGATGATCGCCGCATCGATCGCCGATGCCTGCACGGCGAACACCTGCTACTCGCAGTTCCTGAAGTGCCGTTCCAGTGGCGTGTCGTATGCCGAATGCTACGCGCGCTACGAGGACTGCCTCGCCGCACACCATTGCCCGATCCCCTGACCGGACGCAAGGCGCATCGACGATGCCGCACACGAAAAAGGGCGCCTTGCGGCGCCCTTTTTCTTCGGCGATCGAACCCGGGACTCAGCCCTTGCGCGCGCGGCGCGTGGCAGCCGGCTTGCGGGCGGGACGACGGGTCGTCTTCTTCGCCGCCGGCTTGCGGCCGCGGCGGGCCGGGCGCTTGGCCTTGCCCGGGACGAACTTCGCGACCAGCGGCGACAGCGCCTCGTCGAGCTTCAGGCCGGCCTGGGCCACGCCGGTTTCGACGCGATTGCGCAGTTCGCCCACGCTTTCGATCAGGCGGGACTGGGCCTGCGCCACCATCGCCTTCGCCTGGCGACGGGCCTGGGCGACGTTGTCGACGGCCTGCGCCGCCGTCGACACGGTGGTGCGGCTGGCCATGGAGACGAAACCGAGACCAGCGAGCCAGAAATGGCGCGCGTTCGCGCTCGGGACGGTGCGGGTGATCTTCTTGCGTGCCATGGATGTGCTCCGTTGCGGGGGTGCCGGTCGATCCGGCAAGGGACATCATCAGCATGCCCCGCGCCCGCAGAGCAAACACACTAGGGGCCGCGCCGGCAAGGCGCAGGGCTTGCCTCGTCGATGGACTCGCGGGATGCTGAACGCTTCCAACGCGAGGATCGATACATGGCCAAGTCCGATTGGGCCGCCTTCCCCCACGACGCCAAGGGCTACGCCTACGCCGGCGATGCGCTGAAGAAGGCCTGGCCGAAGCTGCATGCCGGCGACTGCGAACCGTTCCCCGATGACAAGCGCGCCGCAGCGCTGATCAAGGCCGCGGGCAAGGCCGCACCGAAGGGACTGGATGCCGCCGGGCTCGCCGGAGCGCTGCAGGATGCCTGGCGGGCTTTCCATCGCGGCGACTTCAAGGCCGCCTACGACGCCGGCGAAGCGCTGGGGCCGATCGGTGCCTCGGTCGCGACCAAGGCGCTGGGCATCCACGCCACGTATCTCGTCGACGACGACAAGGAAAAGCTCAAGCGCTTCGAGCAGGCCGCGAAGCTGGCCGAGGCCGCGATCAAGGCACTGCCCGACGAGGCCAACAGCCACTACCGCCACGCCTTCGCGCTGGGCCGCTACAGCCAGGGCCTGTCGATCACCAAGGCGCTGAAGGAAGGCATCGCCGGCAAGGTCCGCGCCTCGCTCGACACGGCGCTGGAACTCGCGCCCAAGCACGCCGAAGCACATACCGCGATGGCGCTGTACCACGCCGAGATCATCTCCAAGATCGGCGCGATGATCGGCGGCCTCACCTACGGCGCCAAGGCCTCCGAGGCCGAGAAGCACATCAAGGAAGCGGTGAAGCTGACCCCGGCCTCGCCGATCGCGCTGATGGAATCGGGCAACGTGATGATGCTGCTGCACGGCGACAAGAAGGAAGACGACGCGGCCGCGGCCTACGAGAAGGCCGCCAAGACCAAGCCGATCGACGCGATGGAGGCCCTCGACGCCGACCACGCCCGCTCCGAGATCGAATGACGGCACCCCGCTTGCCCGCGGCCGGCCTGCCCCGTAGAATGGCGGGCCCGAACATCGGGCGGTTAGCTCAGCGGTAGAGCATTGCCTTCACACGGCAAGGGTCGCAGGTTCGAACCCTGCACCGCCCACCATGCAGAAGTCCGGCCGATTCGGCGGACATGACAAAAGCCCGGCTTCCGCCGGGCTTTTGCTTTTCCGGATCAAGGCAGTGGCGTCGCCACCACCGCACCGATGTCTCGGCGCGGTGGTGGCTTCGTCGTTCAGCGCTGGGCGACGCTGCGGGGCTGCGGGTCCTGCGGTGCGCCCTGCTGCTGCGGCGCCTGCTGCTGGGCTTCCTGCGGCGCCGCCTGCTGCTGCGTGCGTGCCGCTTCCGCCATGCGCGAGCTCTGGTCGACCGTCTGCGTCGTCGCCTGCGTGTAGTCGATGTACGAGTTCTTCGACGCCGGATTCGTCGGATTGCCTTCCACCGCCACCAGCAGCGACTGCCCGTTCGGCGTGTTGGTCCTGCTGACGTGGTCGATCGAGTTCAGGCCGCTCGCGCGCGCGTCGGCCGCCACGGCCGCCGCCGCCTTCGTCAGTTCGTCCTGCGACTTGAAGCCGCCGCTCGGGCCGAGCTGCTGCAGGTTTGCCATCGCCTGCTCGTACAGCCGGTGATCCGGATGCCGCGGATCGGCGATCGACGGACGTTCGGTTTCGACGCTGCGCTGCGGCTGGCCGGCATCGGTCGGCGGCCTCTCGGACGACGAGGACGGCGGCGTCTGCGGGTTCGGCGTCTGTTGCGGCGCCTGTTGCTGCGGCGCTTGCTGCTGCGTCGGCGCTTGCTCGGGCGCCTGCTGCTGCGGGTTCGGCGTCTGCTGCGGCGCCTGCTGCTGAGGGGCTTGCTGCTGCGACGGAGCCTGTTGCTGCGCAGGCGGCTGTTGCTGGTCGGGCGCCTGCTGCGCGGGCTGCTGCGGATTCGCCTGCGGGTTCGTCTGCTGCTGGCCGGGATAGATGCCCAGCGCGGTCAGCGTGTCGCGACCGGCGCGGCCATCCACCTGCAGGTTGTGTTGCTCCTGGTAGCGACGCACCGCGGCTTCGGTCTGGTCGCCGTAATAACCCGTCGTCGGCAGCGGCTGGCCGCGATCGTCGCGGATGCCGGCGGTGTTCAGCGCTTCCTGCAGGCGACGCACGCCGTCACCGCGTTCGCCGTGGGTCAGCAGCGTGTCGTTGACGCTGCCGCTCTGGCCCTGCGTGCGGCCGGCCGGCTGGTTGGACGGCTGGTTCTGGCCAAAGGTCTGCGGATCGCCGCTGAGCGCGCGGTACGCATCCTGCGGATTCATGCCCGCCTGCACATTCTGCTGGTACTGGGTGCGCATCTGGTCGAGCGTGCGGCCGACTTCGTCCGGCGTGATCGAGGCCGAATTGTTGCCGACGCCGCCGTAGTGGCTGGCGCCGCCACTACGCGGGTCACCGACGCTCGCCCACTCCAGTGCCGCCGCGTATTGCGCGCGCTCGCGGCCTTCGGGACCGTTGGTCTGGCCGGTGATGTAGGCGCGGATGTCGGGGCGTTTCTCGTCGATCAGGTAGTCGGCGAAGATCCGCTCCTGCAACTGCGGCGTGAAGCGGGTGTTCGGATCGATGCCCAGCGTGCGCACGGCGCCGGCCATGGTGTCGGGGATGACCTGGTACTTGCCGACCGCGAACAGGCGATCCGGATCGCCCGAGGGCAACTGCTGGCGACGCATGACTTCGCCCACGGTCATCTGCGAGAAGTCGATGGTGGCACCGTTGGCGTCGCCGGCGCGACCACGATTGTACGACCCGTAATTGCCTTCGCCGCGCGCGATGAGCTGGCCCAGTGGATTGTCGGAGCCGTAGTCGTTCGGCCCGCCGGAGATCCGGCCCGGCTGCTGCTGTTGCGGCTGCTGTTGTTGCGGCTGCTGTTGTTGCGGCTGCTGTTGTTGCGGCTGCTGCTGTTGCGGCTGCTGCTGTTGCGGCGGCTGCTGTTGCGGCTGTTGCTGTTGCGGCGGCTGCTGTTCCTGCGGTTGTTGCTGCTGCGGTTGCTGCTGTTGGGTCGGCGCGATCACGCCGAGCGTGGTCAGCAACTGGCGATCGGCTTCACCGGTCACCGGCAGGTTGTGCTTCTGCTGGTAGTCGCGGACCGCCTCGCGGGTGCGATTGCCGAAGTCCTGATCGGGGGTCAGCGCCCGGCCCTGTGCGTCGTGCGCACCGGCGGCGTTGAGGGCACGCTGCAGCCGCTCGACCTCCGGCCCCTTCTCGCCGTAGGTCAGCTTGCCGTCCGCCAGCGGCGGATCGGCCGGCTTCGGAAAATTGCCCGAGATCGGCACGAAGGTCGGCGGATCGTTGGTGAGGTTCGGCGTCTGCACGGGTCGGCGGTCGGTCGTGAGCGCACCGCTTTCCATGTCCTTGATCCACTTGTCGGCCTGCGCGATGTAGCGCGTGTTGACGTCGAAGTGGACGTGGTCCGGGAAGGCATTCGGATTGCCCTTGTTGTAGCCGTGCTGCTGGCCCAGCGGCTGGCCGTATTCCACCGTCTGGCCGGGCTGGAGGTTGGGGTCGACGCGCATGTGGCGGGTCTGGAACATCGTGTCGCCGGTCACCGGATCGTTGATGGTGACGATGCCGTTTTCGCGGTCGATCCTGCCGATCACGCCCGCCGCCGGCGACGGCACCGGGACGTTGCCGTTGTCGAGCCCGGGCGCCGTCAGCACCATGTCCTTGCTGACCATGTAGTTGCCGCCGGGCGTGAGCACCGCGGTGCCGGCGTAGTTGCCGAGGATCTCCTCGTTCTCGCCCGCGACGCGGGCATAGACGCGACCGGCTTCCTGCTGGTGCTTGCTCGGGTGGTGGTTCTCGAGATCGCGGAAATTGGTGACGTGCTCGCTGTTGCCGCCGACGCTCTCGTAGATGGTGATCTTGGACATGACGGGCCTCTCCGTTGGACGGTCTGATCGGGGTCCGGCGGTCTCGCCGGGAAAAGGGAATCGCGGTGCGCCGGCATCACCGGCGCGGGTGGCATCACGGGCTCGGCGGCTCCGGATCCCGGGTCAGTACCCAGCATCCGTTGCGGCGTTCGAAGATGTAGGAATTGCCCTCGGACATGCCGTACTGGTAGCTCACCTCGCGGACGTCGTTGCCCTGCGGCTTGACGTCCAGCTTCAGCGGCAACTTGTCCTGCACACCGTCGGCATCGACGTAATGGAAGGCGTCGCCTGCGTAGACGACGTTGAAGTCCTCGTAGCGCGCGCCGTCCTCGTAGACCAGCACGGTGTCGGTCCCGTCCTCGCCGCCGCCGAGTTCGGCGACCTTCACCAGCGGCGCGGTGAATGCGCGCTCGGTCCTGGCGTCGGTGGCGAAGGCCTTGAGGAAGGCGTCGAAATCCTGCGACGGGCAGGCGGCCGCGACCGCGGCCGCAGGCGGCATCGTTTCCCACGACTTCACCGCGAGCGAGGATTCCTGGCCGGGCTGGTTCCAGCGCTCGTAGGGGCCGTAGGTGGTGATGGCGATGCGCTGGCCAGTGTCGGCGTTGGCGAAATGCATGTTGCAGTAGCCGTCGCCGCTGCAGCTCTCGACCTCCGGCAGCAGGCCGCAGACGGTCGATCCCTGGCCGGCGTTCTTCCAGCACTCCGGATCGCGCAGCGGCAGCCAGCCGGCGTCGGTGAGGCGCTTGCGCACGGTCGCGTAGGGCATGCCTTCGCGGAAGCCGGCTTCGATCGAGGCCGTGGGCGTCACCGCCGCGCCGTCCGGAACGGCGGCAGCGGCCGTCGTGGCGGCCGGCGTCGTGGCGGCCGGCGGCGCGGCATCGCCCGCCGCCTGGGCGGCGGGCTTGCAGCCGACCAGCAGCAGGCCGGCGCTCAGCAGGGAGACGCTCAGCAGGGAAACGCGGGAAGTTCGCATGGTCCAGTTCCTCGGATCCGGTGAAATGAAAAGTCGAAGGGCGATGTCAGAGACTGCGTCCGCGTTCGGGCGCGTGTGCGGCGGACGGGGGCTCGGCCACAGGCGGCAGTGCCGCCAGTTGCGCAGTCGAGCGTTCCAGCGGCTGCGAAGCGAGCTGGGCGAGATTGAGGGGGACGGCCTGCCGCGATGCCGCGTCGAGATCGCCCTGCACCGCGAACACGGTGCCGGGGGCGCCGGGCACGAGGTGATCGATGCGCGCCAGCCCGGCAGCACGGGTGGCCACCAGCAGCGAACCGGCGGCACGGGCGCGCGCGTCGTCGCCGTCGAGGCCGGACACCGCGCCGAGCGCATCGTAGGCGGCGCGGAAGCGGCCGTGCTCGGGATGGGCCGGATCTGCCAGCGTGCCGGCCTGACCCGGGGCCACCGCCGCGGCGCGCGCCTGCGGGCCAACGGCCATCAGCTTGTCGAGGCCGTCGCCGTTGCGGGTGATGTCGTGGATGCGGTCGTAGTTGCTGACACCGCTGGCGTCGCGGTAGGCGCGGCCGCCGACCATCGCCTCGCGGGCGCTGTTGAAGCCGACGATGTGCGCGGCCTTGAGGAAGCCGGCGACGCGCGCGGGCTTCTCGTCTTCGCCGAGGAAGCCCTGCTCGCGGGCGCGGGCGTAGTCGCGTTCGGCATTCGCGCGGAAGGCGCGGTCCTGCAGTTCGGGCGAGGCCTTGTAGGCGTCGAGGCTGAGGCCGTGCTTCCAGTTCGCCGGGTCCTGCAGGAAGTCGGTCATGGCGCCGGTCCGCGCCCACGCCCATTCCGACCGCTGGCCGCTCATGGCCTGGTCGAGCTTGTCCTGGTCGAGATAGCCGGCCGCGGCGAGAAAGGCGGCGCCGGCCTTGTAGCGGCCCGTGAAGCCCAGGCGGTCGGTGACGTCGAGGTCGCCGCCGCGGCTTTCGCTGAGCACGACGGAGGCGACCAGCCTGCGCGTGGTCGCATCATCGAGCGACGCGATGTTCCCCGCGTCGTAGGCGTCGGCAGTGGCCACTGCCTTCTGTCGAATATCAGCCATCCACCGATCTCCAATGGATATTCAACGGTCGAATTGTTCAGCGATGCCGGGAGGCCGGCGACGCAGCGATGTGATGCATCGACCGGGTCGATGCCGTACCGAAACCGGAGTCCTCCGTTTCCCGCGAGGCGCCGGCGGAGTGCGCCGGCGGGTCCGGACCGCGGGGCGTTCCCGGCGGCGTGCCGCGGGAACGGCCAGTCGCGGCCGCAACCGGCAGGCTAGCAAGTCCGCTCCCCGGTGGAAAGGGCCCGCGCCGGGCGCTGCTAGACTGCGGCTCCGCACCGCAGGCTTCCCCGATGAAAAGCGCCGGCATCGTCCTGATCTCCGCCGTCGGTCTGGTGGCCGGCATCCTGCTCTACGAAGCCCTCAAGCCGTCGCCCCTCCACGCGCCGGACCCCGCCATCGTCCAGGCCCAGGTCGACCGGCTGGAGGCGGAAGCCCGGCGTGCGCATCCGGGCATGGCGCCCAGCGAGGCGATGAGGGAAGTCGCGCTGCGCCAGGCCCGCGAGGCCATGGCCCAGGGCGATGCCAGGACCCGCGCGCAGAAGGCCGCCGGCATCTTCTTCGGCGCCTACGTCATGAACACCCGCGCCCGCCCGACCTGGTGCCGCCAGCGTGGCGTCGACCTCACCCCGTTCGCGAACGCCTACACCAGCCTCCATCGCGACGAACTGGCGCGGACGCAGGCGATCTTCGCCGAGGCCGGCCTGAACCCGGACACCTTCATCGCCCCGCTCGAAGCCCAGTTCGTGCCGATGGTCGAGCAGAACATGCGCGACGTCGCCAACGGCGCCGGCGTGCCGCTCGACAAGGCCTACACGTTGTTCAACGAGAAGGCGCAGCAGATCGCGCAGGCCATGACCGTGCCGCAGGAAGTGAAACAGGCGCTGCTCGCCCCGCGCTGAGCCGGCGCGGCCACGGACGCCGCGCGCCGTCCGCGGCCCGGCTCAGCGGCAGGCTGGCCCCGGCAGGCGCAGCGACTGCAGCACGCGGCCGTCCACGGTCTGGGCGAACGCGGTGAAATCGCCCTCGACCCCCGCCGGCAGCGCCAGCCTCCGCGCCACCGGCGTCCCGTCCAACCGCCATGGCCCCCACAGATCGACCACCACGCGATCGTGGCGCAAGGTGATGCCACCGTTCTCGCCGGCGCGCACCTCGGTGGTCCGTCCGTCCACCGTCCGCGCCAGCCAGAGCTCCGCCGCCGGCGCGCCGGGCACCGGCGCCGCGCCCAGGCGCAGCACGTCGCCGGCGGGCGCACGCGCCAGCGCCAGCGCGAGGCCCGCCCGCGCCGGCCCCGCGGCCGCCTCCAGCGCGCGCCGGACCATGGGCGACGCGCGCCAGGTCACCTGCACCTGCGGGCCGATCATCACCTGCGGCGTGTAGACGACCGAGCCGCCCGCCGCGTCGACACGCATCCGCTGGCGCTGCGTGTGGCGCGACGATGCGAAGCGATCGGGCCAGCCGAGCGCATCCCAGTAGTCGACGTGGAAGGACAGCCAGTTCGCACCGTCGCCGTCGTCGGCGATGCGGCCGGAGAGCCAGCGATCTGCCGGCGGACAGCTGCTGCAGCCTTCGGACGTGTACAGCTCGACCAGCGGCACCGTGCGATCGCCGCTGCGGACGCTGCACGCGGGCGTCGCCGCGCCGGCTGCGCAGGCCCACAGCGCCAGCCCGCACGCGCCCAGCCGCCACGCAGCCCCCGTGACACGTTCACGCATGTTCCACTCCCGGTATCGGATATCGGAACAGAGGCCGGCCGCGCGCGAACCGTTGCGCGCGGTTCACGGCCAGCACCGGTTTGCTGCGATCATGCCCGGGTTTTCCCATCGCCTGCCCCCATGCACCGCTTCCGCCCCGCCCTCGTCGCCTGCTGTCTCGTCCTCCTCGCCGCCTGCGGCAGCCCCACCCGCCCCACGCCGCCGCCGGCGGTCGTCACGCCGCCCCCCGCGCCCAGGCCCGTGAAGATCCGCATCGGCCTGGCCCTCGGCGGCGGTGCGGCCAAGGGCTTCGCCCACATCGGCGTGATCAAGATGCTCGAGGCCAACGGCTTCAAGCCCGAGGTCGTGTCCGGCACCAGCGCCGGCAGCGTGGTCGGTGCGCTCTACGCCAGCGGCATGACCGTGTTCCAGATGCAGGAAAGCGCGGTCGCGCTGGACGAAGCCGAGATCCGCGACGTCACCCTGTTCAACGGCGGCCTGATCCAGGGCCAGAAGCTGCAGGACTACGTCAACCGCATGGTCGGCAACCGGCCGTTCGAGAAGCTCGCCCTGCCCTTCGCCGCGGTGTCGACGAAGCTGGAGACCGGCGACCGCATGGTGTTCGCGCGCGGCAACGTCGGCCAGGCCGTGCGCGCCTCGTGCAGCATCCCCGGCGTGTTCGAGCCGGTGCGCATCGGCGACGTGCACTACGTCGACGGCGGCGTGGTCAGCCCGGTGCCGGTGGACGCCGCGCGCCAGTTGGGCGCCGATTTCGTCATCGCCGTCGACATCTCCACCAGGACCACCGGCGCCACGCCGAAGAACATGCTTGGCGTCGTCAACCAGTCGATCACGATCATGGGCCAGCGCCTCGGCGCGCAGGAGATGGCGCGCGCCGACGTGGTGATCCGCCCGCGCGTCAACGACATCGGCCCGGCCGATTTCGAACAGCGCAACCGCGCGATCCTGGAAGGCGAGAAGGCCGCGCTGGCGGCGATGCCGCAGATCCGCGCGAAGCTGGCGCAACTGCGAGCGACCCGCCAGCGCGCCGAGGCCGACCGCGTCGCCCGCCTGCGCGCGGCCGAGGAGGCGAAGCAGCCGAAGTGCGAGAAGCCCGGCATGATCGGCGGTCTGTTCGGCAAGGACGAGAAATGCACGCCGGCGCCGAATCGCTGACCTCGCGCCGTCGGCACACCTGAAAGGAGAAGGGCCGGCAATGCCGGCCCTTCCGTTTTGCGCGTGATGCGCGATGCGACGATCAGTGCGCTTCGAGCACCGGCCGGAACATCACTTCCTGCAGGACGGCCGTGGCCTCGCATCTCGCCACCGTCAACGACGCCAGATCCGCCTTGCGGCGCAGCAGGTCGCCGAAATGGCTCGTCGACACCGCCCACGGCTGGATCGGGTCGTCCTTGGGGAACGTCGACGGCGAAGACAGCGTGCCGGTGCCGGTCAGGAACTTCGACAGATCGCTGGCCACGTTGGGCAGGCGCGGCGTGACATGGACGAACGACGTCTCCGGCGTCGCCCCCGACGGGAAGGTCACGAGCGGATTCCCGTTGTATCGGGTTTCGCCGCCGTGGCAGGCATCGCAGGTCCCGAGCGAGAACTTGCGCCGCCTCGCCGGGTCGGCGACGTACGACCCGTCATCCCAGACGGCACTGTCGGCCACCGAGAAGTTGAAGGTGGAACCGGTGACCCACGACGGCCCGCTGTATGTCCCGTTGATGATGCCCACCAATGCCGAGGTGTGGTTGAAGGGGTGATGCGGCGTGTTCTTCGTCGTGACGAGGTGCAGCTGATGATCGGCATCGAGATTGAACTCGCGCAGCTCCCAGGGATCGCCGCCACCGCCACCCGGAGGCCGCATCGCGATCGCCTCGGCACTGTCTCCGGACAGCGACGCGGTCCGCGCGGCCCCCAGCAATCCGCCGTACCCCGTGTTGGCCAGCGCGATCTCGTTGGTGCGGATCTGGCTGATCGCGCTGCCGTTGGGCTTGCCCGGGGCGACGCCGGCGCCGGTGAACTGACGAGTGATCGCCTCCAGGGCATTGTTGTAGACCGGGCTTCCGAGCGCGAGACCGGTCAGGGCGCCCCACTGCTGGGCATAGCTGCGGACGGCCGCGCACTGCTGGATCGGCACGCGGTATTCGAGGATGACGGTGAAGTCCATCTTCGAGCAGCCACCGCTGGCGTTGCGGTCGACGACGCCGAAGACGAAACGACCTTCGCCGGCATCGACCGTCGTGCCGCCGGCGCCGTAGGGCGAACTTCTCGTCGCACCGCTGCGCAGGTCGAGCCGGTTGACGATCGCCAGCAGGCGCATCGGCGACTGGTCGAGATCGAGCTTGCCGCCGATCCGCGGCCAGGCGTTGAGCACCTTCGTGTTGATCTTCGTGCGCGCCGGCACCGCATACGTGTTGATGGTGGCGTTCGTGTTCCAGGTCTGCAGCCAGTTCTCCACGAAGACCGCCGGGTCGACGCCGGTTGCCGACTGGTTCGTCATGTTGGTCATCAGCGTCTTGAACGTCCACGCGCCGTTCGGATTGCCGTAGTTGCCGCAGATGTCGAACGTGCGGGCGGGATCGCGCACCACGGACAGGTCCGTGATCATCAGCGTCTTGCCCGGATCGAAACTCGGCATCACCGGCGGCATGATCACGCCGGGACGGATGCGCAGCGGGAGCGACTTCTCGCGCGCGACGCTGACCTCCGCCGGGTCGAGAAAGGCGAATTTCTCCTCGCCGGTCCACGTGCGTCCGTCGAAGGCATCGAAGGCCTCGAGCTTCGCCTCGGCGATGTCCTTGCGACGCTGCGCCTGTTCCTCGACGAACAGATCGAAGTCGAAATCGATCATCGCCGCGTACTTGTCGGGTTCCTTCTCGTCGCGCTTGAGGGCGTACTCGCGCTTTTCGTCGACCGCGAAGTAGACGACGTCGCCGAGTTCCTCCGCGTTGCGGTAGCGCACGGCGAGCCGCGCGTTGCCTTCAGGATCGCCGGCCTGTTCCATCGGCGTCAGCTCGACTTCGACGGGGATCGGCGTCGGTTCGGCGACCGGCGCTTCTCCCTTGACGGCCTTGGGGGCGAGCGCGGCGGGCGGCGCGGACGCGACGCGCGACCCGGCGTCCGTCCCGGCCGAGGTGACCGAAAGCGCCTGCGTGTCGGTGGACGCGCTCCACGGCGGATCGCAGGCGGTGAGGCCGCACGAGAGGACCAGGAGGGATGTGGCGTGCAAGAACTTCGATGGCCCGATCCGGGCCGCATGACCATGACGCATGGGCTTCACTCCTTGTGAATGCGATGGTGTACCGGGGCCTCGCGATCCTTCGGAATCGATCTTCCGCGATCGATCCGCTGCGACCGATCCGTCGTGGATCGTGCGCCCCCGGATGGCTGCACGCGACCGGCGTCTTGCAGCAGCGCGTGCATTGCGTCCATTCGCGGAAGAGGACGCATTCCGGACATCCGCCGGACGAAAAAAAGGCCGGGAATCCCGGCCTTTTCTGCACACTATCGATGCCGTGGCATCGATCGATGCAAGCGATCAGCTGCGCTGGTCGCGACGCCTGCCCTGCCCCTGCCCGCGTCCCTGCTCGGACGTCTTCTGGCCGGTATGCGCATGCGCGTGCGCACCGCGGTCGGCCGGCTTGCCGTGCGCGCGATGCGCCGGCTTGCGCGGCGGACGCTGCCCGCCCGGACGCTGGGCCTGCGGACGCGGCGCACCGCTGCGCGGGGCGCCCGGCGCGTTGGCGTCGAGGCGGATCGGGCGACTCGGCTCGAAGCCGTCGACGGCCTCCAGCGCGATGTCCGCCTTCAGCAGGCGCTGGATCTGGCGCAGCAGCGGTGCCTCGTCCGGCGACACCAGCGAGATCGCCTCGCCGTGCGCGCCGTTGCGGCCGGTGCGGCCGATGCGGTGCACGTAGTCCTCGGCGACCATCGGCAGGTCGTGGTTGATGACCAGCGGCAGGTTCGGGATGTCGAGGCCGCGGGCGGCCACGTCGGTGGCGACCAGGATGCGCGCCTTGCCCGACTTGAACTGGTTCAGCGCCTTCTGCCGCGCGGCCTGGCTCTTGTTGCCGTGGATCGCCAGCGCCGGCAGGCCGGCGGTTTCGAGCTGCTCGGCGAGGCGGTTGCAGCCGTGCTTGGTCTTGCCGAAGACCAGCACCTGCTCGGTGTGGCGCCTGGTGAGGATGTCGATCAGCAGGTCGCGCTTGCGCGAACCGTCGACCGGATGCGCGCGGTGCGCGATCGTCGCCGCGACCGCGTTCTGCGCGGCGACCTGCACCTGCTTCGGATCGCGCATGAATTCCAGCGCGAGCTGCTTGATGCGCGGCTCGAACGTGGCCGAGAACAGCAGCGTCTGCCGCTCGGCCGGCACGCGGGCGAGGATGCGCTTCATCGCCGGCAGGAAGCCCATGTCGAGCATGCGGTCGGCTTCGTCGAGGATCAGCACTTCCACCGCATCGAGCTTGGCGCTGCCCTGCTGCATGTGGTCGATCAGGCGACCCGGCGTGGCGACGAGGATGTCGACGCCGCGGCGCAGGTTGTCGACCTGCGGGCCCATGCCGGCGCCGCCGAAGATCGTGGTGACGTTGAGGCGGGCGTACTTGCCGTAGGCGCGCAGGCTGTCGGCGACCTGCACCGCGAGCTCGCGGGTGGGCACCAGGATCAGCGCGCGCGGCTTGCGCGGGCCGGTCGCGGGCTTGGCGCCGGCGGTGAGGCGCTGCAGCAGCGGCAGGCCGAACGCGGCGGTCTTGCCGGTGCCGGTCTGGGCACCGCCGAGGACGTCCTCGCCAGCGAGCACCAGCGGGATGGCTTCGGCCTGGATGGGGGTGGGCACGGTATAGCCGGTATCGGCCAACGCGCGCAGCAGCGCGGGCGCGAGCCCGAGCGTTTCGAAAGTCATGATGATGCTCCGGGCATCCACGAGGGGATGCGTCTGTCACTCGGAGCTTTCCGACCGCGCTGCGAGCAGGAGAAAACGACGCGCCGGACGGCGGATCGTGTTCGCGCAACGAAAGACGTGCGGAGCGCGCTGGTTCGGCAGGCGCGAAAGCGGTGCCGGAAGGACAGCGGCGACGAGGGAAAACGGACCCGCCGTACGCGAAACGGGGCCGATGCTACGCGAAAACCGCTGGTTCCGCCAGCAACTGCCTGTCCGGACTGCGGTTTTCTGAACGGCCCGTCCCGGCAGGCATGCCCCGAGGCCGGCTCAGACGTCGAGTTCCAGCCCCGGCCGCGCCAGCGTGGCGGTGATGCCGAATTTCTCGCCGATCTCGCCGGCCAGCGCCTCGCGGGCCTTGTCCTCGCCGTGCACCAGCGCCAGCGGCGGATGCCCGGCGAACTGGCCGTACCACTCGATCAGCCCGTGCTGGTCGGTGTGCGCCGACAGCCCGCCGACGGTGTGGCGCCTGGCGCTCACGCGGACGTCATGGCCATGGATGCGCACCCACGGCGCGCCGTCGACGATGCGCCGGCCCAGCGTGCCTTCGGCCTGGTAGCCAACGAACACGATGTGCGTCTGCTTGCGGTGCAGGCGGTGCTTCATGTGATGCAGGATGCGACCGGCGTTGGCCATGCCCGAACCGGCGATCACGATCAGGCCGCGCTCGATGCGGTTGATCGCCATCGATTCGTCGACGGTCTCGGTGATGCGCAGGTTCGGCAGCCGGAACGGGTTCGGGCGCGAGCGCCAGACCGCCTGGGCATCGGCATCGAACAGGTCGTGGTGGCGGTCGTAGACCTCGACCACCTTCGACGCCATCGGGCTGTCGAGGAAGATCTGCCAGCGCGAGAGCTTCCAGTCGTCCCAGTGCCGCGCGAACCAGTACAGCAGCTCCTGGCTGCGGCCGACGGCGAAGGCCGGGATCAGCACCGCCCCGCCCTGGTGCCACGCGTCGTCGAGGATCTCGCCCAGCTCCTGGATGGTTTCGGCGCGATCGCGGTGCAGGCGGTCGCCGTAGGTCGACTCCATCAACACGAGGTCGGCGCGGTCGATCACTGCCGGGTCGCGCAGGATCGGCGTGCCCTTGGGGCCGAGGTCGCCCGAGAACACCAGCTTGCGGCCGTCGGCCCACAGTTCGACGCTGCTCGACCCGAGGATGTGGCCGGCGTCGCGGAAGGTCATCTCCACGCCGGGAAAGAGTTCGTTGCGGGCGTCGTACGGCAACGGCCGGAGCTGGCGCAGCGCGTCGCGGACGTCGTCGCGGGTGTACAGCGGCACGGCCTCGGGCTGGCCGCGGTGGCGATCGCGGTTGGCGCGTGCGGCCTCGCTCTCGGCGATGCCGGCGGCGTCCAGCAGCATGATCGGCATCAGGTCGGCGGTGGCCTTCTGGGCGAAGATCGGCCCGCGGAACCCGCGCTGCACCAGCAGCGGCAGGCGCCCGATGTGGTCGATGTGCGCGTGGCTGACGATCAGCGCATCGAGTTCCGACGGCTCGAACGGGAACGGATCGGCGTTGCGGGCCTCGGCCTGCGGACTGCCCTGGATCATCCCGCAGTCGAGCAGCAGGCGCTTGCCCGCCGCTTCGACCAGATGCAACGAACCGGTGACTTCACCGGCAGCGCCTTGGAAGGTGACGCGCATGGGAGGTACCTCGTCTTGCGTTGGCGGCAGCTTCCCGCAAACGAGGTGGCGTGGCAATCATTATCCGTATGTCAAAGGGCTGGAGTCGCCGGGGAAAGCGCAGCGCACCGGGGACTTTGCCTCAGCCCCGGGTGCGCCGCGCTTAACTAGCGATGCTTGCCGCTTGGCAGAAAATCCTTTACCGAAATCAACGGCCCGGTATACGACAACAACGAACGTTCGCCGTAATCTGCCGGGTACCATTTGGATTTGAATACTGACACGTATACTGCGTATCGCTTATATATCCGCCGTGGATATATATAATTGCGTTAAGCGCTTCACTTCGACAGCTTCCTGACATCGCAGTGTAGCCAGCAGCGCAGCTAGGGCTTGAAAAAGTGGTTATACCCGAAGGCACCCCAGTGACAGGCGTAGTAAGCGTCATACACTCCAACGCCGTAGCCTCCGGCTCCCGGAAATACCCCACGATATCCGCGACGAGATGCGTCTGCGCATAGCTGTAGACGCTGAACTCGTACGCGGCCGCGCTCTGGTCGAGACGCACGATCGCCAAGCCGTTGCGGATGTCGCCGGCGACGTAGTTGAGCGTCGCCGCCGTCGGCTGGCTGGCCAGATACGGAAAGGCGGTGATGTAGCCGGCCGTGTTCGGGCTGACGACGGTGATGTTCAGCGCCGCGGCCGCGAACGAGCCCTTGTCGCCGACGTTGCAGTTGCTGGTATCCCCGCCCTGCGGCGCGAAACGCATGACGTCGGTGATGTCGAAGTCGCGAAAACTGTTCGCCGGGATCGGGCCACCGACGATGCGGGTATCGAGGATGCGGCACGGCGTGACCGGCACGTAGACCAGATCCTGCCCCGGATCGCCGAGCGCCTTCCCGCCCGGCTTCGATCGCGTCGGCACGATGCCGGCGGGCGACGACGTCGCCAGCAACGCATCGTTCATCGCCGCGAACCCACGCGCTTCCGCAGCCGCCCGCAACACCGGCAGCGATGCGCGCGCGAATACCGGCCCCATCGAGTCGGCCCATCGCCGCGGGTCGACACGGTATGCCTCCTGCACGTGGCCGCCCCATTTCGCGACGATCCGGTACACCCACTGCGCGCGCTCCGAACGCGGCGCCCCTTGACGATCCACGCGCGCCGGATCCTGCGCCCATGCGGGCACGGCGAACGCGCAGGCCAGCGCCAGTGTGACGACGAACCGCCGGACAGACTTCGATGCTTTCCCATGCATACAGACCTCCTGTCTTGATCGAGTGAGGTCCGGAAGATGCCTCCCTGCATCGATCGGACATCGCGCCGACGGGATCCACCGACGCGGCCGACCGGATCGGCACGTCGCGTGCGATCCGGAGAGCAACACCTCCGTGTGCGGCCCCTCGCCCGGCCCGGCCAGCGCGGCCAGGCCCTTGCCTTTCGAGGCTAGCGCCGGAATGCGCCTTGCCGCAATCGATTTCCGGCATCCGTGCGGCATCTGATTGGTCGCTGCAATCAGGACCCGGGACATCGATCGACGGCGCGAATGTCCGTGCCGGATCCGACGCGAAAATCGGAGCCCCGACAAAGAGGAAGGCCCGCGCGAGCGGGCCTTCCGGGTGACGCATGGGATACGGCGGGCGCAGGCGTTACGGGCGACCCGGCGTCCGGCAGCAGCGGCCGTAGGCCACGCCGTTGCTGGCGGCCGTGCCCTGGTTGGCGAAGGCGCAGAACTGCTGCTCCGAGTCGGACAGCATGCGGGTGGTGATCACGCGGCCACCGAAGTCGGACATGCTGCAGCCGCCGCCGGTCATCACGTAGCCCGACGGGCAGGTCGGCGAGAGCACCGTGCCGATGGCGCCGGCGTTGATGGCCGAGGGCAGCGAACTGACTTCCATGCAGTCCAGCGCCGTCGCCTGCGGGTGGATGTAGTAACCGACGAGGTCGGCGACCAGCTGCGTGTCGGCGAAGGTGTAGACGCTGAGGTCCTGGCTGGCGTCGTCCTGGTTGAGCTTGACCACCGCGAGGTTGCCGCGGATGTCGCCGGCGGTGTAGTTCACCGTCGCCGCCAGCGGCTTGGTGGCGCCAAACGGATAGGCGGTGATGTAGCCGGCCGCGTTCGGCGTGACCACGGTGAAGTTGATCACCGCCGCGGCGAACGGGCCGGCCGCGCCCACGCCGCAGTCGGTGGTGTCGCCGCCCTGCGCCGCGTAGTTGGCGGTCTCGGACACGTCGAAGCTGCGGGTGCCGTTGGCCGGGATCACGCCGCCGGCGACGCGGGTGTCGATGATGCGGCACGGGGTGACCGGCACGAACACCAGGTCGTTGGCGATCTCGCCCAGCGCCTTGGTCGGGCGGCGCAGCGAGCCGTTGTTGACCGCCGCGACCAAGTTGCCGGAGGCCGTGCGGCCGCGGCTGTCGACGAGGAAGGCGTTGTTCATGGCCTCGAAGGTCGGGGCCTTGGCGGCCACCCCGAGGCTGCCGAGCGAGGCCTTGGCGAAGATCGGGCCCATGTCGGTGGCCCACTCGTGGACATCGGCGCCATAGACGCGTTGGACGTGGACACCCCACTTCAGCACGATCTGGCGAACGAGTTCGCCACGGAGGGTATGCGGTTTGCCGGCGGCATCGGCGGCGCCGGAGAACAGGACAGGCAGGACGCAGGCCAGGGCGGCCGCGACGACAGGACGGAACTTCACGATGAGCGTCTCCACAGGGAGGGATGGCCGCCCGTCCCCCCGGGCGGCATGGGGCCGCCTATGGTGCCCCATCGCGATGACGAAAGTGAGATGGGGGCGTCAGTCCCGCTTCCCCGGACGGCGGAAGGGCCCGCCTGTGCGGGCCCTTCCGGGGCGAACGACCGGGAAAACCTCCGGGAAAATCCGGAGGCGGATCAGCGGCCCGGGACCCTGCAGCAGGTGCGGGAGGCGCGCAGTTCGGACGCGAGGGTGCTGTTGTTCTGCGCCGAGCAGGTGCCGCCGTGGCTGAACACGATCGGCATCTGCCAGCTGCCCGTCTCGCAGTTGGTGGCGGTCTGGGTGTACCCGGTCGGGCAGGCCGGCGCGGTCACGTTCGCCGTGTTGCCGGCGGCGACGTTGCTGATGGTGTTCGCCGTGTCCTGGCACTGCAGCGCGGTGGGCGCCGGATTGATGTAGTAGCCCACGATGTCGGCCACGACGTGGGTCTGGGCGAAGGAGTAGATGGTCAGTTCAGACGCGGATGCGCCCTGGTCGAGCTGGACCACCGCGAAGTTGCCGCGGATGTCGCCAGCGGTGTAGTTGACCGTGGCCGCCAGCGGGCGGGTCACCAGGTACGGATACGCGGTGATGTAGCCGGCGGCGGAAGGCGTGACGACGGTGAAGTTGATGGCCGCCGCGGCGAAGGAGCCCGCGGCGCCGGCGCCGCCGCAGTTGGACGCGTCGCCGCCCTGGAAGGAATAGCTGCTGACCGCAGTCACGTCGACGTTGAGCGTGCCGTTGGCCGCGATCGGCGTGCCGGACACGCGGGTATCGAGGATGCGGCACGGCGTGACGGGCACGTACACCAGATCGGCGGCGGCATCGCCGAGCGCCTTGGCGACCTTGGTGCCGTTGGCGGCCGAAGCGGCCAGCAGCGAGGGCGAGCCGCCGGGCTTGCCGCCGCTGACCAGCAGTTCGTTGTTCATCTGGTCGAAGGTCCTGGCGTCGGCGGCGCGACGCAGGGCCTCGATCGACGACTTCGCGAAGACCGGGCCCATGTTGCCGGCCCAGCGGCCGATGTCGGCCTTGTAGGCTTCCTGCACGTGGCCGCCCCACTTGAGGACGATCCGGCGCACCAGTTCGCCACGCTCCGTGCGGGCGCTGGTACCGGCGGCGATGGCGTCCTGGCCGATGACGAGAGCGGGCAGCGCGAGCGCGAGGCAGGCGGCGAACAGAGTGTGTGCTTTCACGGGATTCCTCATTGATCTGGATGACGGATGGACGGGGTTCGCGGCACTGCGGAGATGGCCGGTCCCGCTTCTGGTCAACGCAAAGGACCGCGAGGCGGGGACACCGCGCCATGACCTTCGACACCGGACCGGACGGGCCGCCGGCGCTAGAGTCGCCGCACGCGCCCCGACCGGGGCGATCCATCGCATGCCCGCCCGGGCCGGAGACTCCGTGAACGCTCGTCAATCCGCTTCCCACCCCCCCCGCCTGCTCCTGCTTTCGGCCGCGGTCGCGACCGTCGTCTCCGGCATCGCGCTGTTCGGCGCCGATCCGGCGCACGCGGCCAAGGCCGCCGGCGCCGCGGCCCCGATGCTCGACACCAGCAAGCTGCCGCCCTACAACCAGTTCAAGGCTGGCGACCTCGACGCCGCGAAGAACGTCTGCGGCGACTTCGGCGGCTACGTCAACGGCAAGTGGCTGGCCTCGAACCCGATCCCGGGCGACCGCACCTCCTGGGGCGCCTTCGAGATGCTGGGCGAGCGTTCGCTGGCCGTGCAGCACCAGTTGGTCGAACGCGCCGCCGCCGATCGCAACGCCACCGGCGTCGAGAAGCTGGTCGGCGATTTCTGGGCCACCGGCATGGACGAGGCGAAGATCAACGCCCAGGGCATCACCCCGCTCAACAGCCGGCTGGCCGAGATCGATGCGCTGACCGACGACGCGTCGATCGCCCAGTACCTGCGCACCAGCGCCGCCAAGGGCGAGAACGCCCTCTTCGGCTTCGGCCCCAGCCCGGACTTCAAGGACTCCTCGGTCAACATCGCCTACGCCTTCCAGGGCGGCCTGGGCCTGCCCGACAAGGCCTACTACTTCGACGCCGACAAGAAGGAAAAGCTCGACGCCTACGAGAAGCACATCGCCAAGGTGCTGGAACTCTCGGGCATCGCCGCCGCCGACGCCGCGAAGCAGGCGAAGGACGTGGTCGCGTTCGAGACCCGCCTGGCCGGCGTGTCGAAGTCCAGCGAGGAACTCTCGCGCGACGCCGCGCTGTCCTACAACCCGGTGACCCCGGCCGAGGCCGACAAGCTGACGCCGAACTTCCCGTGGACGAAGTTCTTCGAGTCGCAGGGCGTCGCGGTGCCGAAGATGTTCTCGCTGGCGATCCCCGCCTTCCACCAGGAAGTCGGCAAGATGCTGGGCGACACCCCGGCCGCCACCTGGAAGAGCTACCTGCGCTTCCACACCGTCGACGGCGCCTCGCCGTTCCTCAGCGCGCCGTTCGTGCAGGAGAACTTCGACTTCTACAGCCGCGCCATGCGCGGGCAGAAGGAAATGAAGCCGCGCTGGAAGCGCGTGCTGGGCACGATCGAGGGCGAGGCCGGCGAAGCGCTGGGCCAGCTCTACGTGAAGGCCGCGTTCCCCGCCGAGTCCAAGGTGCGCATGGAGCAGCTCGTGCAGAACCTGCGCGACGCGCTCAAGGTGCGCCTGGAACAGCTCTCGTGGATGAGCCCGGAGACCAAGCAGAAGGCGCTGGAGAAGTGGGCGTCGTTCACGCCGAAGATCGGCTATCCGGACAAGTGGCGCGACTGGTCGGGCCTGAAGACCTCGCGCACCAGCTACCTCGACAACATCCTGGCCGGCAACGCCTTCAACTACCGCTTCGAGCTGTCGAAGATCGGCCAGCCGGTGGACAAGACCGAGTGGGGCATGAGCCCGCAGACGGTCAACGCCTACTACAACCCGCAGCAGAACGAGATCGTGTTCCCGGCGGCGATCCTGCAGCCGCCGTTCTTCGATCCCAAGGCCGACGATCCGCTCAACTATGGCGGCATCGGCGCGGTGATCGGCCATGAAATGATCCACGGCTACGACGACCAGGGCAGCCGCTTCGGGCCCACCGGCAACTTCGAGAACTGGTGGACCGATGCCGACGCCAAGGGCTTCTCGGCGCTCACCGACAAGCTGATCGCGCAGTTCGACGGCTACGAGGCGGCGCCGGGCAAGCACGTCAACGGCAAGCTGACGCTGGGCGAGAACATCGCCGACCTCGGCGGCATCAACGTCGCCTACGACGCGATGCGCCACGCCACCGCCGGCAAGGCCGATCCGATGATCGACGGCCTGACCCGCGACCAGCGCTTCTTCCTGAACTTCGGCACCGTGTGGCGCCGCAACTTCACGCCGAAGGAACTGGAAGTGCGCCTGGTCACCGATCCGCACGCACCGGCGAACTTCCGCGCGATCGGTGCCCCGTCGAACATGCCCGCCTTCGCCAACGCCTTCCAGTGCAAGGCCGGCGACGCGATGGTCCGCGACGGCGACAAGCGCATCCAGATCTGGTGATCCGGGTCGAGTGATCGCGATCGAATGATTGCGGTCGAGTGATCGCAGTCGACTGAATGCGCTCCGCGCGCCCCGCCCGTCCGCGGCGGGGCCCGCCTCCCATGCATCCCGCACGACAACGACGGGCCCGGAGCGATCCGGGCCCGTCGCGTGTCCGGCTGCATCCGGCCCGGGCCGCTGCGCGTATCGTCGGCATGCGCCTTTCCCCTCAGCCCCGGCCGATGCCGTGCCCGATGCGACCGCCGGGTCGCAGGATGCACGGACGCTTGCTCCGCAACGCGGCGCCCCCGAACATGGCGCCCAGCCTCCCTCCTTCGCCCCGGGAACCCGGAATGCCCGAACTGCGCGCCACCCCGGATGACGGTCCCCGACTCGATGCCCTGCTGCTGGCGGTCGCCGCCGGCGAGCGCCATGCCTTCGAGGCCCTGTACCGCGCGGCGTCGCCGCGGCTGTTCGCGATCTGCCTGCGCCTGCTGTCCGACCGCGCCGAGGCCGAGGACGTGCTGCAGGAAGTCTTCGTCTCGATCTGGCACAAGGCCGCGCAGTTCGACCCCGCCCGCGCCAGCGCACCGGCCTGGCTGGCCACGGTCGCCCGCAACCGCGCGATCGACCGCCTGCGGGCGCAGCCGTCGCGCGGCGCACTGGCGCCGATCGAGTTCGCCGACGAGATCGCCGACACCGGCGCCACGCCGCTGCAGTCGGCCGCCGCCGCGGACGACCGCGCCCGCCTCGACGCCTGCCTCGGCCAGCTCGAACCGCGCCGCCGGACACTGATCCGCACCGCGTTCTTCGAGGGCGCCACCTACGAGGAACTGGCCGAACGCATCGCCTCGCCGCTGGGCTCGGTGAAGAGCTGGATCCGCCGCGGCCTGCTGCAACTGCGGGAGTGCCTGGACGCATGAACATCCGCGATCTGCACGACCAGGACTTCGAGGGCCGCGAGCCGCCTTCGGCCGACCTGCTGGCCGGCGAATACGTGATCGGCGTGCTCGACGCCGAGCAGCGCCGCGAGGCCGAGGCCCGCATCGCGCGCGATCCCGGCTTCGCCCGGCTGGTCGCCGAATGGGAACGGCGGCTCGCGCCGCTGCTGGACGATCTGGCGCCGGTCGAGGTGCCCGCGCACCTGTGGCCGCGGGTGCGCACCCGTCTGGGTTGGGCGGCCGTCGGCGACGACAGCGCCCGCCCCGCGGCGCAGAGCGGGCTGTGGCAGAACGTCGGCTTCTGGCGCGCCGCCGCCGGGCTCGCCGCGGCCGCGGCGCTGCTCGCGATCGTCGCGGGCCCGATGGACCTGTTCGGCCCGCGCGGCCCCGGCCCGGTCGCGGTCACGCCGCCGGTCGAGCGCCCACCGGTCGAAGATCCGAGCGCGCCCAAACCGGTCACCACCCTCGCCCACGACGACGGCAGCCCCGGCTGGCTGGCGTCGGTCGACGCCCGCGCCGGTACGGTGCTGATGGTGCCGGTGCCCGCGCCCGCCGACGCGCGCGGCCGCGAGCCCGAACTGTGGCTGATCGCCCCGGGCGGCACGCCGAAGTCGCTGGGCATCGTGTCGATCAACCGCTCGCACACGGTCAAGGTGCCCGACACCCTGCGCGCCGGCCTGACCCAGGGCGCGGTGCTGGCGATCACGCTGGAACCGCACGGCGGCGCGCCGCACGGCGTGGCCACCGGCCCGATCATCGCCAAGGGCGAGATCGCGACGCTCTGACGCCGCCTTTGCGTGGCACGACCGGGGCCGCCTTCGGGCGGCCTCGTCGTGTCCGCGGCATGCCCGGGATTCAGACACCGTCGGCCCGCGGAAAAACTTTCGGCGACGCGTGCATCCGGATCGCGACGGGGCCCGTATCAGGCAACGACTTTCGAGGAGTCGTCCATGCCGGATGCCGTCGCCACACGTTCCGAAGCCCCCGCTCCCGCCGCGCCGTCGGCGCCTGCAGCCCCTGCCCGTTCGCTGCGGACCGCGCTGCGACGCTGGTTCGACACCGGGGTTTCCGACGCGCCCGCCGGCGGCACCGACGACGACCGCATCGACTGGGCCCGCGCCGTGCCCTTCGCCGCACTGCACCTCGCCTGCCTCGGCGTGTTCGCGGTCGACGTCTCGGCGACGGCGCTGGGCGTCGCCGCGCTGCTGTACGCGGTGCGGATGTTCGCGATCACCGGCTTCTACCACCGCTATTTCTCGCACAAGACTTTCCGCACCTCGCGCGCGGCGCAGTTCCTGTTCGCGCTGATCGGCGCCGCCAGCGTGCAGCGCGGGCCGCTGTGGTGGGCCGCGCACCATCGCAACCACCACCGCCATTCCGACACCCTGCTCGATGTGCATTCGCCGAAGGTGCACGGGTTCTGGCGCAGCCATGCCGGCTGGTTCCTCACCCGCAGCGGCTTCCGCACTGACTGGGACCGCGTACGCGACCTCGCCCGCTTCCCCGAACTGCGCTGGCTGGACCGCTTCGACACGCTGGTGCCGGTCGCGTTGGCGATCGCGCTATACGCGCTGGGCGCGCTGCTGGAACGGTTCGCGCCGGCGCTGGGCACGAACGGCCCGCAGTTGCTGGTGTGGGGGTTCTTCGTGTCGACGGTGGTGCTGTTCCACGCCACCGTCACCATCAACTCGCTGGCGCACCGCTTCGGTCGCCGCCGTTTCGACACCCGCGACGACAGCCGCAACAACGGCTGGCTGGCGCTGCTGACCTTCGGCGAGGGCTGGCACAACAACCATCACTTCTTCCCGGGCAGCGCGCGGCAGGGCTTCCGCTGGTGGGAGATCGACCTGACGTACTACGGGCTGCGCGCACTGGCATGGGTGCGGGTGGTGCATGACCTGCGCCCCGTGCCCGCCTGGGTGCTCGAACGCGCGGCATCGACACGGGCGAGGGCCGCCTGATGCGCATCGCCGTCATCGGATCGGGCATCGCCGGCCTCGCCTCGGCCTGGCTGCTGTCGAAGTCGCACGAGGTCGTGCTGTTCGAGGCCGACGACCGCCTCGGCGGCCACACCCACACCCACGACATCAACCTGCAGGGCCGTCGTTACGCGGTCGACACCGGCTTCATCGTCCACAATCCCGCGCACTATCCGCTGCTGACCGCGCTGTTCGGCGAACTCGGCGTGGCCACACGGCCGACGACGATGAGCTTCTCGGTCCGCAACGAGGCCAGTGGGCTGGAGTACAACGCAACCAACGTCGACGCGCTGTTCTGCCAGCGACGGAATCTGGTGTCGCCGCGGTTCTGGCACATGCTGCGCGACCTCACCCGCTTCTATCGCGAAGCGCCGACCTTGCTCGACCTGCCCGGCGAAGGCCCGACGCTGGGCGACTACCTCGATGCCGGCGGCTACGGCGCGATGTTCCGCGACGACCATCTGGTGCCGATGGCCTCGGCGCTGTGGTCGTCGCCGTCGAACCGCATCCTCGCCTTCCCGGCGAAGTACCTCGTGCGGTTCATGGCGAACCACCACATGCTGCAGATCGACGATCGCCCGGAATGGCGCGTGGTCGACGGTGGGTCGAGCGCCTACGTGCACGCACTCGCCGCGCGCTGGCGCGTGCAGGTGCGCCTGTCCGCGGCCGTGCGCATGCTGCTGCGCGATGCCGACGGTGTCACCGTGTTCACCGCCGAAGGTGCCGAACGCTTCGACCACGTGGTGCTTGCCTGCCACAGCGACCAGGCGCTGCGCCTGCTCAACGACGCCAGCGATGCCGAGATCGCGATCCTCGGCGCCATTCCCTACCAGGCCAACGACACCGTGCTGCACACCGACGCCAGCCTGCTGCCGCGCCGGCGCAAGGCGTGGGCGGCGTGGAATGCGTTCGTGCCGCGCGATCCCGCCGACGTCTGCACCGTCAGCTACTGCATGAACCTGCTGCAGGGCCTCGACGCGCCGCAGCCGCTGGTGGTCACGCTCAACCGCACCGACGCGATCGATCCCGACCGCGTGCTGAAGCGCATGCGCTACCACCATCCGGTCTACACCCATGCCTCGGTCGCCGCGCAGGCGCGCAAGGCCGAGATCCAGGGCCGCCGCCGCACGTGGTTCGCCGGCGCCTACTGGGGCTGGGGCTTCCACGAGGACGGCATGCGCAGCGCGGTCGAGGTGGCCGCGGGGCTCGGCGTGCGCTGGCCGGCGACATCGACGTCGTCGTCGCCGGTGCGCGAGGTCGAGATTGCATGAGCGCCACGCTCTCCAGCGCCGTGTACGAAGGCACCGTGCGTCATCGCCGGCACGCGCCGCATGCGCACGACTTCGGCTACCGCATGGCGCAGCTGTATCTCGATCTCGACGAGGTGGCGCGCGTGTTCGACGGCCACGCGCTGTGGTCGAGCGACCGCCGCAACCTCGCCGAATTCCGCCGCAGCGACTATCTGGGCGACCCGGCGACGCCGCTCGCCGACGCGGTGCGCGACCGTGCGGCGACGGTGCTGGGCCATCGCCCGCAAGGCCCGGTGCGGCTGCTCACGCACCTGCGCTACTTCGGCTACGTGTTCAACCCGGTGAGCTTCTACTACTGCCACGCCGCCGACGGCGTCACGCTGGACTGCATCGTCGCCGAGATCACCAACACGCCGTGGAAGGAGCGCCACGCCTACGTGCTGCCGGTCGATGCCGCGGAACACCACGGCCGCGCGCTGGGCTGGACCTTCGCCAAGCGCTTCCACGTGTCGCCGTTCATGGCGATGGAACGCGACTACGCCTGGCGCTTCACCGTGCCTGGCGACGACCTGCACGTGCACATGGACGTCCTGCGCGACGGCACGCGCGAATTCGACGCCACCCTGCACCTGCACCGCCGCGCGCTGGACGCCGCGTCGCTGCGCCGCGTGCTGTGGCGCTATCCGCTGATGACCGCGCAGGTCGTCGGCGCCATCCACTGGCAGGCGCTGCGGCTGTGGCTCAAGCGCACGCCGGTGCACGACCACCCGCGCCACGCCCTTTCCCCGTCTCCCCGAGGTTCCCGATGAACGAGATCGCCGACCCCGCCGTCGTCGCCACCGACATGCGCTACGGCCGCTTCGACCGCTTCCTGCGCGATCGCCTCGTCGCGCAGCTCGCCGGGCTGCGCCACGGCCGCGTGCTGCTGCGCGACGCCTTCGGCACGACGCCGATCGGCACCGCGGACCGCGACGACGACCGCGTGGTGCGCCTGGACGTGCTCGATCCCGGCTTCTACCGCGCCGTCGCCGCCAACGGCAGCGTCGGTGCCGGCGAGTCGTACATGGACGGTCTGTGGCGCTGCGACGACCTCGTCGGCCTCGTGCGCCTGCTGGTGCGCAACCGCGACCTGCTCGACGGCATGGAAACCGGGACGGCGCGCCTGGGCGGCCTCGCGATGCGCGCCTGGCACGCGCTGCGCCGCAACACCCGCGACGGCAGCCGCCGCAACATCGCCGCGCACTACGACCTCGGCAACGATTTCTTCGGCCTGTTCCTGTCGCCGGACCTGATGTATTCCTCGGGCATCTGGGCCGGCGACGGGGACACGCTGGAGGCCGCCTCCACGCGCAAGCTCGACCGCATCTGCCGCAAGCTGGACCTGAAACCCGGCGACCGCGTGATCGAGATCGGCACCGGCTGGGGCGGGTTCGCGGTGCATGCCGCCACGCACTACGGCTGCCACGTCACCACCACCACGATCTCGAAGGAACAGCACGCCCTCGCCGCGCAGCGCGTGGCCGAGGCCGGCCTCGGCGACCGGGTGACGCTGCTGCTGCAGGACTATCGCGACCTGACCGGCACCTACGACAAGCTGGTCTCGATCGAGATGATCGAGGCGATCGGCGCCGAATACCTCGACACCTACTTCGCGAAGCTCGGCACGCTGCTGAAGCCCGACGGCATCGGCCTGGTGCAGGCGATCACCATCGAGGACCACCGCTACGAGCAGGCGCTGCGCTCGGTCGACTTCATCAAGCGCCACGTGTTCCCGGGCAGCTTCATCCCGTCGATCGCGGCGATGCTGGCGGCCAAGACGCGAGCAAGCGACCTCGCGCTGGTGCATCTGGAGGATTTCGGCCTGTCGTACGCGCGCACGCTCGAAGCGTGGCGGCAGCGCTTCCTCGCCGCGCTGCCGCAGGTCCGCGCGCAGGGCTACGACGCGCGCTTCGCGCGGATGTGGGAGTTCTACCTGGCGTATTGCGAAGGCGGCTTCCGCGAGCGCTCGATCGGCGTCGCCCACCTGCTGCTGGCGAAACCGGCGCATGCTGCGACGGTGGCGGCGCCGGAATGGCCGCGTGCGGAGCGACCGGCATGACCCGCGGTGCGATCGTCCTCAACGCCGTCGCCTACCAGTTGGTCTGGTTCGCGACGGTCCTCGGTGCCGGCCGCGGCCTGTGGTGGCCGGGCCCGCTCGCCGTGCTCGCGTTCGCGGTGCTGCACCTCGGTGTCATGATCCGCGACCGCGACGTGCGCCGGCGCGATCTCGCGCTGCTCGTCGCGGCGGTCGCCTGCGGTCTGGTCATCGACGGCGTGCTGTCGGGGTCGGGCGCCATCGTCTTCGCTGCGTCCAGCCCCGCGCTGCCGCCCGGCGGCGCGCCGCTGTGGATGCTGACGCTGTGGGCCGCGTTCGCGCTGACGCTGCGCCATTCGCTACGCGCGGTGACGGCGCGGCCGGTGCTGGCCGCGCTGCTGGGCGCGATCGGCGGGCCGCTGGCGTATCTCGGCGCCGCGCGCACCACCGGCGCGGTGGTGTTCCCGGAGCCGTCCGGCACGACGCTGGCGATGCTCGCCGGCGGCTGGTGCCTCGCGCTCGGGTTGCTGGCGCTGCTGGCATCGCGACCGACGCACGCCACGCCGGCACCGCGCGCACCGCTGGCGGGAGGTGCTGCATGAACGCGCTGTCGAGCCTCGGCCTCGTGTGGATGCTCGCCGCGCTGATGATGAGCGCCGGCTGGGTGTGGCAGAAGCGCCGCCGCAACGCCGGCATCGTCGACGTGCTGTGGTCGTTCGGCGTCGGCGGCAGCGCGGTGCTGCTGTGCGCGCTGGGCGACGGCGCGCTGTTGCCGCGCGTGGTCGGCGGCGTGCTCGGCGGGCTGTGGGGCGCGCGGCTCGGCCTGCACCTGTGGCATCGCGTGCGCAGCGAACCCGAGGACGGCCGCTACCGCGCGCTGCGCGAGCACTGGCAGGGCCGGCAGCTGTATTTCTGGCTGTTCTTCCAGTTCCAGGCGCTGCTGATCGTGCTGTTCGCGCTGCCGTTCGTGGCGGTCGCCGCAAATCCGCAGGCATCGATCGGCTGGGCCGTCGCCGCGGTCGCGATCTGGCTGTTCGGCGCCGGCGGCGAGGCCATCGCCGACGCGCAGCTCGCGCGGCACCGCGCCGATCCCGCCAACCGCGGCCGCACGATGCGCCGCGGCCTGTGGCGCTATTCGCGGCATCCGAACTACTTCTTCGAGTGGACACAGTGGTTCGCCTACCTCGCGCTGGCGGTGGGCTCGCCGCGCTTCGCGCTGGCCTGCGCCGGTCCGGTGGTGATGTTCGTGTTCCTGCGCTGGATCAGCGGCATTCCTTTCACCGAACGGCAGGCGCTGCGCACCCGCGGCGACGACTACCGCGACTACCAGCTCACCACGCCGATGCTGTTCCCGTGGTTCCCGAAGGCGCCCTCGCCTTCGGCTTCCCCTTCCGCCCCCGATTCCCGAGGCACCGACCGATGAACGCCACCGCCATCCCGCCGCAGGTCCTCGCCGCCGATCGTCCCGGCCCCGGCCTCATCGGCCTCGCCGAACGCGGGCTGCTGCCCGACGCGCTGCTGCGCCTCGGCATCCGTCGCCAGTGCGAGGACCGCCTGCGCGCCGAGAGCGCCGGCGGCCCCGAAGCGCAGGCCGAGCGCTTCCGCCAGCGCATCGAACAGCTGCGCCACAGCCCCGTCGCGATCCACACCGACGCCGCCAACGCGCAGCACTACGAGCTGCCGCCGGCGTTCTTCCGCGCCTGCCTCGGTGCGCGGCTGAAGTATTCCTGCGCCTACTACCCGCGCGGCGACGAGACGCTGGACCAGGCCGAGGACGCGATGCTCGCGCTGTACGGCGAACGCGCGCAGCTCGCCGACGGCCAGCGCATCCTCGAACTCGGCTGCGGCTGGGGTTCTCTGACGCTGTGGATGGCCGAGCACTACCCGAACGCGCGCATCACCGCGGTGTCGAACTCGCGGCCGCAGCGCGAACACATCGAGGGCGAATGCCGCCGCCGCGGCTTCCGCAACGTCGAGGTGATCACCTGCGACGTCAACCGGCTGGAACTGCCGGCGAGCGCGTTCGACCGCTGCGTGTCGATCGAGATGTTCGAGCACATGCGCAACTACCAGACGCTGCTGCAGCGCATCAGCGGCTGGCTGGCGCCGGGCGGGCGGCTGTTCGTGCACATCTTCGTCCACCGCACGCTGATGTACCCGTTCGAGGTCGAGGGCGAGGACAACTGGATGGGCCGGCACTTCTTCACCGGCGGGCTGATGCCGGCCGCGGACACGCTGCCGTGGTTCCAGCAGGATTTGCGGATCGAGGAACGCTGGCTGGTCGACGGCACGCACTACGAGAAGACCGCGAACCACTGGCTGCAGAACCAGGACGCGCGTCGCGACACGGTGATGCCGATCCTGCGCGAAGCCTACGGCGACCTCGCGCCGCTGTGGTTCCAGCGCTGGCGCATGTTCTGGATGGCCTGCGCCGAACTGTTCGGTTACGCCGACGGCCGCGAATGGCTGGTCGCGCACTACCGCTTCGCCCGCCCCGACTGACCCGCCGCCATGCCACGGAGATCGACCATGTTCAAGTTGCTCGCACTGCTCGTCCTGCTGGGCGGCGGTGGCCTGTACGCCTTCGGCCGCGAGAAGCCGCCGACGATCCCCACCGCGGGCTCGATCGACCTGCCGCGCTTCATGGGCGACTGGTACGTGATCGCCAACATCCCGACCTTCATCGAGAAGGACGCCTACGACGCCGTGGAGTCCTACGCGTTGCGCCCCGACGGGAAGATCCAGACCACCTACCGCCAGCGCCGCGGCGGCTTCGACGCGAAGCTGAAGACGATGCGCCCGGTCGGCACCGTGCGCCCCGGCACCGGCAACGCGGTCTGGGGCATGCAGTTCGTGTGGCCGATCCAGGCCGAGTACGTGATCGCCTACGTCGACGCGGACTACACCCGGACGATCGTCGCCCGCAGCAACCGCGACTACGCCTGGATCATGGCGCGCACGCCGACCCTCTCCGACGCGGACTACGCGGCGCTGGTGGACCGGCTGAAGGCGCTGGGCTACGACACGACGAAGCTGCGCAAGGTGCCGCAGCGCGCCGGGCACGACTAGACCAGGGCGGCTGAACGGGGGCGTCCGGAACGTGACGCCCGCGCTACCCGGCGGGCGCAGGGGGCTTGTTACACTCCCCGGACTTCCCAGGAACGCCCCCGCATGCCGACTCCGAACGCCCCGTCCCGCCTGCGTCCCGCCGCCCTCGCCCTCTGCCTGACCCTCGCCGTCGCCGCCATTCCGCAGGCCGACGCCGCGAAGAAGCGCAAGCCGGCGACGCCCGCCCCGAAGGCCGCCACGGCGCCGTCCGCCTGCACCGACCTGTATGCCTTTGCGAACGCCGACTGGCTGAAGGCGCATCCGGTGCCGGCCAGCGGCACGACCAGCGCCTTGGGCGAACTGGCCGAACGCAGCGTGCAGCAGCAGCGCGACCTGCTCGACGGCGCGATGACCGCCCCGCAGAACGGCATCCAGAAACTGCTCGGCGACTTCTGGGCCAGTGGCCTCGACGAAGCGGCGGTCGAGCGCGACGGCGCCGGCCCGATCGCGCCGCTGCTCTCGCGCATCGGCGCGATCAGGAAGCCGCAGGACGTCGCCCCGGCGATCGCGGCACTGCACCAGGTCGGCATCCCGGTCGCGTTCAACTTCACCGCCGACATCGACCTGAAGCAGCTCGACACCTACATGGGCTACTTCACGCAGGGCGGTCTGGGCCTGCCCGACGCCAGCTTCTACACCCGCACCGATCCCGACGCCCGCGCGCTGCTCGGCCGCTACAACGGCCACGTGCAGAAGATCCTCACCCTCGCCGGCACCCCGCAGGACAAGGTCGCGGCCGAGGCCGCGCTGGTGATCGACCTCGAAACCCGCATCGCCCGCCTGTCGAAGACGCAGGAACAACTGCGCAGCCTGCGCGCGACCTACAGCCCGGTGCCGACCAAGGACTTCGCGAAGAAGTACCGCAACCTGCAGCTCGGCGCCTTCCTCAAGGCGCAGGGCGTGAGCGCCGAACAGGTGTCGATGGCCGACCAGGCGCTGTTCGCGCAGCTCGACAAGCTGGTCACCAGCCTCAAGCCGAATGAATGGCAGGCCTACCTGCGCTTCCAGGTCGGCAACACGATGGCGCCCTACCTCGGCAAGAACTGGCGCGACGTCGACTTCGACTTCAACGGCCGCCTGCTGCGCGGCGAGACCGAGCAGGCGCCGCGCTGGCGCCAGGTGCTGGATGCGATCAACCGCTCCGCCGGCGACATGCTGGCGCACGAGTACGTCGCCCGCCACCTGCCCGACGCCACCCGCGAGCGCGCCGACGCCATCGCCCGCAGCGTGAAGCTGGCGCTGGGCGAAGCCATCGACCGCAACACCTGGATGGACGGGCCGACCAAGCAGGAAGCGCGCGCCAAGGCCGACCGCGTGAAGATCGAGATCGGCGCGCCGCGCAGCATCTTCGACTTCAGCCTGCAGCCGATGGGTCGCGGCAGCTTCGGCGGCAACATCCTGATCGCCTCGACCTGGCACCACCGCGAGGAAATGAAGCGCATCGGCCGCGCCAGCGCCGACCGCCGCTGGGACGTGCTGCCGCAGTCGCCGTCGATCAGCTACGACCTCGCCCACAACCGCGTGTTCGTGACCGCTGCGCTGCTGCAGCCGCCGGTGCTGGACATGCAGCAGCCGCTCGCCGCGCAGTACGGCAGCTTCGGCGCGATGGTCGGCCATGAACTGACCTACGTCGTCGACACCCGCGGCCGCGTGGTCGATTCGACCGAAGCGCTGCGCGACTGGTGGTCGGCCGACACCGCGACCGCGTGGCAGACCCGCACCGCACCGCTGGCGCCGCTGTTCTCGCGCTTCGCCTGGCCGGGCAGCCCGGCGACGAAGATCGACGGCGCGCGCACGCTGCCGAACAACGTCGCCGACCTGTCGGGCCTGGAACTGGCCTGGGGGGCCTACGCCGAGGCGGAGCCCAACGCCAAGGCCACGGACCAGCAGGCGTTCTTCCGCGGCTGGGCCCGGCTGTGGCCGCAGCAGGCGGCGCCCGCCGCCGTCGCTGCGCTGGCCGCCGCCTCGCCCTACCCGCCGGGCCAGTCGCGCGCGAACGTGCCGGCGATGCAGTTGCCGGCCTTCGGCACCACGTTCGCCTGCAAGGCCGGCAATCCGATGCTGGCGCCCGAGGCCGACCGCCTCTCGATCTGGCGCTGAAGCCGCACATCGCATGACGACCGGTCCGAACGATCCCGCCTCCGTCGATCCCCAGGTCGCCGCGTTGCTCGCGGCGCTGCGGGCGACGCCGGACAACGCCCCGCTGCGCACGCTGGTGCTGGACGCCTGCCTCGACAAGGGCGACGTCGCCGGGCTGCTGCAGGCGCTCGACCTGTGCGGCCCGGACCTGCTGGCCGACGCCGGCCGCCGCGCACGCGCGCTGAAGCGGCTCGCCGACGCCGGCGAGCACGACGCGCTGCTGCGCTTCGCGCCCGGGGACTCAGGCGAGGCACTGATGGCCCGCGCCCGCCTGCTGTTCGGCGAAGGCCGCCGCGGCGAGGCGCTGGAGGCCTACCGCGCCGCGATCGCCGCCAATCCGGCGATCGAGGACGCGACGTTCTTCTCGCAGCTGACCGGCAAGCTGGTGTCGCTGGCCGACGCGCGCAGCGGCCGCGGCGGCGAGGCGGTGCCCAGCATCGCCAACGACGATACCGCGGCGTACGACATGGTCCGCCACCTGGAACCGGTCGCGGCGCGGATCGGGTTCGACGACGTCGGCGGTCTGGACGAGGTCAAGCGCGAGATCCGCCGCCGCATCATCACCCCGTTCCTCAAGCCGTCGCTGTTCCAGCGCTTCAAGCGCCAGTCCGGCGGCGGCATCCTGCTGTACGGTCCGCCGGGCTGCGGCAAGACGCTGCTGACGCGCGCCACTGCCGGCGAATGCGGCGCGAAGTTCTACAACGTCTCGATCACCGACGTGCTGGACATGTACATCGGCGAGTCGGAGCGCAAGCTGCACGAGATCTTCCAGCAGGCGCGCCGCACCGCGCCGGCGGTGGTGTTCTTCGACGAGATCGAGGCCATCGGCGGCAAGCGCCAGCACTCGCGCGAGGCGACGTCGGCCAAGCTGGTGAGCCAGTTCCTGACCGAGCTCGACGGCTTCGCCCAGAACAACCATCACGTGCTGGTGCTGGGCGCGACCAACGTGCCGTGGGCGGTCGATCCCGCGTTCCGGCGCCCGGGCCGTTTCGATCGCGTGCTGTTCGTGCCGCCGCCGGACGCCGCCGCGCGCGAGACCATCCTGCGCCTGCTGCTGGACGGCCGCCCGCAGGCCGGCGACCTCGACCTGCGCGACCTCGTGAAGCGGACGTCCGGGCATTCCGGCGCCGACCTGCGCAACCTGGTCGACACCGCCGCGGACGAAGCGATCGAGGAATCGATCGAGACCGGCCGCGAGACCGAGATCGCGATGCGCCACCTGCGCGACGCGCTGGCGCGGATCCGGCCGACGACGCTGGAATGGCTGACCAGCGCCCGCAACCACGCGCGCTACGCCAACCAGGCCGGCCAGTACGACGACGTGCTGAAGTTCCTGGACAGCCAGGGCTGACGCATGGCGACCGTGCGCTATCGCATCCCGGACGAACCCCGGTCCACCGGACTGGTGAAGTACGCCGTCGACCCGATGTGGCCGCTGCTGGCCTGCATGCTCGGCGGCAACGGCCTCGGCCTGCTGTGGTTCGCGTTCAACACCCGCGCGCTGGGCAGTGTGTCGGCGGCGCGCGAGTATGGCTACACGCTGCTCAGCCCGCTCGCCTGCGTGGCGGTGTTCTTCGCCATCGCCACCGGCGTGGAAAGCCACTGGTTGCCCGGTGACGCGTCGGTCGAGTACGCGGAACTGGCCTACCCGGCGGTGAAGCTGACCTTCGCCTACCTGCTCTACCTCAGCCAGGCGCGCAGCGCCGAACTGCTGACCCATTACGGCGGCACGCTGCGCAACGGCGCCGTCGGGCTGTTCGCCTGCTTCCTGCTGTCGCGCAACGTGATCGACGGAATGTTGCTGCCCCCCATCCTCAGCGAGGCGCTGCGATGAGCGACGACCTGCGCCTGGAACGCCTGCTCGACCACGGCCTGCGCCTGATGCGCAACGGCCACGTCGACCAGGCCATCGACGTGCTGACCCGCGTGCTGGGCGAAGCGCCCGACCACGCCGACGCGCATGCGGCGCTCGCGCTGTGCCTGGTGTCGCGCAACCGCCTGCACGCGGCGAAGCTGGAAGCGTCGCAGGCGGTGACGCTGGATCCGGACGCGCCGCTGGCGCACCTCGCGATGGCGGCGGTGTCGATCGCGCGCCGCGAATTCCCGGCCGCGGAGGCGCACATCGACGCCGCGCGCGCGCTGTCGCCGGAACATCCGGAAGCCTACCGGCTGGCGGCGGCGCTCTACCGCAACTGGGGCCGCATCGATCGCGCCCGCGACGAGATCACCAAGGCGCATGCGCTGGACCCGGACAACCCCGACACGCTCGCCCGCTACGGCTGGATCGAATTCGAGGACGGACGCCGCGGCGAGGCCCGCGCCCTGGCCGACCGCGCGCTCGGCCGCGATCCGGAACACGTCGATGCCCTGACGTTGCTCGGACACTGCGATCTGGCCGAAGGCCGGGTCGAGGATGCCCGCGCGCATGCGGTCTGGGCGCTGCAGAACGACCCCGGCGACGCCGGCGCGCTGACCCTGCTCGCGGCGATCAAGGCGCGGCAGAGCTGGGTGCTCGGCGTGTGGTGGCGGCTGCAGACGTGGCTGACCGCCGGCACGCAGCGCCGCACCATCGCCCTGCTGGTCGGCGTGTACCTGGTCTATCGCGTGTGCGTCGTGACCCTGCGCGTCGAAGGCCATCCCGATGCCGCCGCGCTGCTGGGATATGCGTGGCTGGCGTTCTGCGTTTACACCTGGTTCGCGCCGTCGATCTTCCGCCGCAGCCTGAGACGCGAAATGGAAACGGTGCATCTGCGGCCGGATTACTGAAACACGCGACCGGTTCGGGCGACGACGCGTCAGTCAGGCTTCGTCACCGGCGGACGCGCCCATTCTTCCTTCGTCGCCGCACTGGAATTGGCACGGAGCCATGGCCACCAGCCGCGGCCGGTGATCGCATAGCGGTCGGCCGCGCGCTCGAAACAATTGCGCACGCTGATCCCGCCGTGCAGGAAGTACAGCGGCAGGAACAGCGGGCCCAGCACCATGTACTGCAGCACGTGCGCGCGTTCGTGGTCGCCCAGTCGTGTGCGCGGCTGCATGCACCAGCCGGCGCGATGCGCGTAGGTGTCGCACATCGCGTCGAGCGAATCGCCGGTGCAGAGGATCACGTTGCCGAGGGTCATCGCCCCGCCCGGCCCGGGGAACCGGTGGAACACCAGCGCGTGATCGCGCTGCTGCAGCGACGGTCGTGCGCCCATCGCCATCCCGGCCAGGCCGGCGACCAGCCCGACGACGCTCATCGGTGCGGCCCACAGCACGCCGAGCGCGAACGCCGTGCCGCGGGCGAGGCTCAGGCCTCGGGCGCTTCCGGGATCAGCAGCCACAGCACGAGATAGACGACGATGCCGGGGAACGCCGCCGAGAACACCGACAGCAGCACGAAGCCGATGCGGGTCAGCGTGGGATTCCAGCCGAAGCGCGCGGCGATGCCGCCGACCACGCCGGCGAGGACGCGGCCCTCGCCGATGCGGACCAGTCGCGGCGTCGCGTTCACGGCGCGCGGCTCAGTGCGCCGCCGGCGCGGCACGCAGCGTCTGCAGGCGACGCTTGAACCACTGCGCCGACGGTTCCACCGCATGGCCGGCGCAGCGCACGTGGTACGGCTTGCCGCTCATGCTGCTCTCGCTGGCCGCGCGCGCGATGAAGAGTTCCGCGGTGTCGGCCATGTCGCGCTTGCGCAGGTAGTCGTACTTGTCCTGCAGGTGCGCCTGCGCCTTCTTCGCGTCGTACCAGCTGCCGTTGCGCTCGAACTGGCAGCCGGACGCGCCCAGACCGGTGATCAGCGCATCGATCTCGCGCTGCGCCTGCGGCGACGGTGCCGCCGATGCAACGCCGGCGAACGCCAGCAGCGCGACGGCGAGAAAACGAAATTTCGACATCATCGTGCGCGCCTCGCCAGCCAGTCGTGGATCGCGCCGGGCACTTCCTTCTGCGCGCGCCCGGACACGTAGATGCCGATGTGGCCGCCGCGGAACGACAGCTCGGAATAATCGGCGCTGCCGATCAGTCCGCCCAGCGGCTTCGACGCCGACGGCGGCACCAGGTGGTCCTGCTCGGCGTAAATATTCAGCACCGGCATGTCGACGAAACCGAGGTCGACCGGACGGCCGCCGATCTCGATCCCGCCGTTCACGAAGCCGTTGGCCTGGTAGTACTGCTTGATGAACTGGCGGAACGCCTCGCCCGCCTGGTCCGGCGAATCGAAGATCCACTGCTCCATGCGCAGAAAATCCTCCATCGCCTTGCGGTCGTCGAGGATGTCGACCATGCCCACGTACTTCTGCACGAACAGCCGCCACGGCTTGAGCGTGAGGTAGCAGTGGTTCATCAGGTCGGCCGGCACGTTGCCCAGCGTGTCGACGAACAGGTCGATGTCGAGGCCGCGGGTCCAGTTCGACAGCATGTTGTCGTCGGTGTGGAAATCCACCGGCGTCACCATGGTGATCAGGTTCTTGACCTTGTGCGGATGCAGCGCGCTGTAACTGAGCGAGAACGCGCCGCCCTGGCAGATGCCGAGCAGGTTGATCGCGTCCAGTCGGTGCGCGTGGCGCAGGTGGTCGACCGCACCGCCGAGGAAGCGCTCGATGTAATCCTCGAGCGTGAGGAAGCGGTCCGAGCGGTCGGTGTAACCCCAGTCGATGAGGTACACGTCCTCGCCCAGCGCCAGCAGGTTCTTCACCAGCGAGCGGTCGTCCTGCAGGTCGACCATGTACGGCCGGTTCACCAGCGCGTAGCAGATCAGGATCGGCACCCGCGCGGTCGGCGCGCGCGGGCCCTTGAAGCGGTACAGCACGACCTTGCCGTCGCGCCAGACTTCTTCCTTGTCGGTGACGCCGTAGTGCACGTCGCCGAGTTCGCCGAGCGTGGTCAGGCCGGCGCCCAGCTTGCGCTGCACGGTGGCGGCCTCTTCGGCCAGCTTCTCGGGCGAGAGATCGAACGGGGAGTCGTACATCTCAGCGCGTCCTCTTCGCGGCCTTGGCCGGCAGCGGCTTCAGCGGTTCGGGCATCGGGATGGCGGCGATCGCCGGGCGCGGCGCGCGCCGGGTCGCCGGACGCGCGGTGGCGGCCGCCGGCTTCACGGCAGCGGGCTTCGCGACGGCACGCTTCGACGCCGTTTTCTTCGTCGCGGCCCGGGCGGGCGAGGCTTTCTTCGCGGCCGGCGCCCTGTCGGGCACGGCTTTCACGGCGGGCGCCTTCGCCACGCGCGGCTTGCGTGCGGGCGCGGGCGGCGTTGCGGGTTCCGGTGCAGGTTCGACCGGAGCGGCGGCCGGGCGACGCGCCGGTTCGGCCGCGGTGCGACCGGCGGCGAGGCGACGCACCTGGCGTTCGAGTTCGGCGATGCGGCGATGCGCGGCGTCGACCTCGGTGCGGCCCGGCAGGCCGAACAGGCTGCCCATGCGCTCAATCTCGCCCTGCACGCCGGCGCGGACGCGCATCTGCGCGTTGACCAGATCGCCGTAGACGCGGCGGAAGCGCGGCGACAGCGCGATCTCGGCGTAGGCCTCCTCGGCCGCGTCGATCCACAGGTCGAACAGCGCGCGCGCAGACTGCAACTG
This sequence comes from Lysobacter sp. DMC97, assembly GCF_056313745.1. NCBI lineage: Bacteria > Pseudomonadati > Pseudomonadota > Gammaproteobacteria > Lysobacterales > Lysobacteraceae > Lysobacter > Lysobacter sp. DMC97. Next base: position 167,853 of record NZ_JBQUZR010000004.1, read on the forward strand.
GCGGCCCGGCTCGCTGCGCTCGGCCAGCTTGCGCTCGAAGCGCTCGAACGCGTCGCGACCGGCTTCCAGCATCAACTGGCTGTAATCGTCGTTCTTCTGCTGCAGGTCGAGCATCGCCGCGGCGAGCGCCTGCCAGCGTTCCTGGTGCTCGCGTGCCGGCCCGAACGCCGGCATCTGCAGCCACTGCAGGCTGTCATGGCGAAGGCCACCGAAGGCCGCGCCCAGCGGCGTCGCCGACAGCAGCGGCGCGACCTGCGCGTACCAGCCTTCGAAGCCCGTCTGGCCGCGGCCGCCGAGCGCGTCGAAGAGGCCGCCGAAGGCCTGCCCGCCGCCCATCGCCTGCTTCCACGCCGCGGCGATGTCGCCGGCGCTGGCCGCACGGCCGGAGAACTGCTCGGCGACGCCCTGCATCGCGCCGAACCACTGACGCGCCTGCGAGGAGAAACGTTCGACGAGGTCGGCGACATCGTTGCGGGGCGTGCCGCCGGCGAGCCGGGTCCAGCCGTCGAGCGCGGCGCGCCAGGGGTCCTGCGGCGCACCGCCGCCGGCCATGCGCATCGCGTCGGTCATCGCCCGCCAGTACTGCTGGGCCAGCGCGCCGACGTCAGGCATGCCGCCGAATCCGGCTCCGGATCCCGATCCGAATCCATGACCACCCGCCCCGCCTGCAGTCCACATCGCATCGCTCCCGATCAGAGGCGACCATCATAGCAACGGCTGCCGCAGTGCATCATCGACGCACCCGGCCGCCGATCGGTCGGCCTTCAGACCTTGGTCGAGCCATGCAACGCCCGGCCCGGCACCCGCCGCTCACCACTTCGGAATGCGCAGGGTCTTGCTGATCATCAGCGAGCCGGACAGTGCGTAGGCCAGCACCAGCGGGTGGAACAGGCCGCCGGCCGCGCGATATGCGCCGAACCAGAAATCGTGGCCGATGCGCCCGGCGTCGACCGCCATCACCAGCATCACCACCAGCGCGAGACTGGTCGGGATCGGGGTGCCCTCGAAATACTTCACCTTGTCGCTCTCTCCGGCGATTTCCTCGGCGGTGATGTTGAAGCGCGCCAGCCGGCTGACGCCGCAGCAGACGAAGTAGCCCAGCACCAGCCAGTCCCAGAATCCCTGCAGGCCGGCCGCGAAGCCCAGCGCCGCCGGCGCCACGCCGAAGGAGATCACGTCGGCCAGCGAATCCAGCTCGCGGCCCAGCGTGGACGACGACTGCCGCCAGCGCGCCACGCGGCCGTCGAGGGCGTCGAACACGAAGGCCAGCGGCACCAGCGCCGCACCGATCAGCAGGTCGTGCTTGTTGCCGGACTGCATGTAGCGCAGCGCGCAGAACACCGCGCTCACCCCGCAGAACGCGTTGGCCAGCGTCAGCCAGTCGGCCAGGTGGAAGTCGCGCAGCATCGAGAAATGGCGGCGGATCATGCCTTCAGTGCTCCCGGCCGGCGGAGGCGGCCACCCGCTGATCGTACTCGCGCCGGTTGCGCAATGCCTGCAACGCGGCAACGGACAGCGTGCCGCTGCGACGCGCCCCGGCCACGAACTGCCGCGCCAGCGCCGCAGGCAGGCGGATGTTCGCGGCATCCGCACGCCGGTAGTCGTAGAGCCGCGGCTGCGTCCATGGATCGAAGGCGCGGGTATCGAGGCCCTGCGCGCCGTCGAGGAAGATCTGCGAGGTCGGCACGACCACCCGGACCTCGCGCCCGTCGGCCCCCGGAAACGCCCAGACGGCGACGGTGTGGTTCGCGGCCGGCCAGAACAGGCCGACGCGGGAGCGCGACGACAGCCCCAGCCCGTGCGCGACCACGGCGAACAGCGCAGACAGCTCGTCGCACTCGGCGATCGCGGTGTGCAGCGGCAGTCGATCCGATGGCACAACATCGCGCCACTGCGTCCAGATCCGGTCCGAGCGCGGCTCCTGGTCGGTGATCCGCCACTCCAGTCCCCACAGCCCGCCGGCCCGCGTGGCCTCGAAGGCGAGCCGCACGCGCACGAAGTCGGCGAACAGCACGGGATCGTCGGCGAGGTCGTGCGCCTTGCGCAGCCGAGCCCAGTCGTCGCGGACTGCGGCGGCGGCTTCCATGGCGGGCAGTTCGGCACGCAGGGCCGCGAAGAGCGCATCGGCGTCGACCGCGCGCCCGTCGGCGAACGGCAGCGGCGCGGGCGAAGGTGCGGTCTGCGATGCCACCGACGGCGTGACCGCCACCGTGCGGGACGACGTCACGGCCTCCGGCGATCCGCAGCCCGCGACCATGCACGCCAGCCACGCGATCAGGAGAAGTGCCCTTCGCGACGCGCGTGTTCCTGAAAGCGGATGGTGGCCGGTCATGCCGCCAGCGTGCCAACGACGGGGGCGGCGCTCAAGCCGCCCCGGTTCAGTGCAGCGCCAGGTGCTCCGCTGCCAGCGGCTTGCCGGCGCGCGGCACGGTGTCGAAGGTGGCATCGACCGGCAGCGCGCCCTCGCCTTCCAGCGATGCGAGCGTGCGGTCGAGCGCGGCGTAGACGTAGGGCAGCATCGGCAGGTAGCGCGCGCCGTAGTCCGGCAGGCCGAGGAAGGCGTCGAAATGCTGCGCGTGCCGCACCTGCCAGAAGCGCACGTCGCGGCCCGCGGCGCGGGCGTGCGCGACGTACGGCGCACTGGTGAAGGCCATCGGGATCAGGCCGTCGTCGACGCCGTGGATCACCGTCACCGGCAGCCCCGCGCGCGGCAGCCCGGCGCGGGTCTCGGCGATGCCCTTGCGCACGCGGTCGGCGTCGACCGACGCCCCGCCCCACAGGTCGCGCAGGCAGCGCAGGCGGGTCAGGCCGGGATCGGCCTTCGCCACCTGGTCGATGATGCCGACGCCGGCGCCCGGCGGAATGCCGCTGGCGTCGCTCCACCACGCGGCGCGTTCGGCGGGCGTCGCCGCGCGCGGCGCGCCGGCGGCATCGTGCATCGCGAACGCGAAGCCGCACGGATGCTCGCCCACGCCGTAGCGGCCGTAGGCGGAGGCGTAGGTGACGGCGACGGCGCGCCACAGGTCGAAGCCGACGCTCAGCGCCCCCGCGCGCAGCGCCTCCTCGGTCCAGCCGTGTGCGCGCAACCGGGCGTGCGCGTCGCGCGACTGCGCCGGCGCGTCGTCGCCGTCGATCAGGCCGGCGGCGCGCAGCGCGGCGCACTGTAGCGTCCACAGCGGTTTCGCCTGCGCCTGCAGCGGCGGCTGCGGCAGGTTGTCCATGCCGAGCAGCGCGCACGGCATCAGCAGCGCGGCTTCGGTGGTGTAGTCGTACAGCGCACGCGCGCCGGCGGCGTCCGCGTACACGCTGGGCTCGCCGGCGACGACCGCGTCCAGCCAGTCGCCGTCCAACTCGGCCGCGCGCAGCACCGCGCCGCCGCCGTTGGAGATGCCGACCGCGATCACCTTCGTGTTCGCGAACGTGAACGGCGCTTCGTCGGGGAACGCGCGGTCCAGCGCATGCAGGCCGAACTCGGCCGCCTGGCGCACGTGACGGCCCCAGTCGGCCTCGGGGTTGTCCTGCGAATGCGCGTGGCGGAACGCGACGCCCTGCGCGCCCGCGGTCGTCGGCGGCGCGAACGCGAGATCGCCGTCCTGTGCCGCGCCGACGGTGCCGTCCGCGCGCACGCCGAGGCCGGCGTCGAGATCGAAATAGTCGGTGCCGGTGCCCTTGTCGGTGTAGGCGACGGCGCACCCCTTCGGCAGGCCCCAGGCGCCCGCGACCGAGATCGCGCCGTACACCCCGCGCGAACCCGACGACGGCGCGACCACCAGGCAGCGACGCTTGCGGTCGAAGCTGTCCGGCACCTGCGTGACCACGCGATGCGGCTGGTGCGCGCCGGGCAGGCGCGCCAGCGCGGCGTATTCGCGGCCCGGCACCGCCGCGGTGCTGCCGTACAGCTCGCCGTAGCCGCCGCCCGGAGCGAGATCGGCGATGCCGCGCCAGTTGCTCCAGATCGCCCGGCGGCGCAGTTCCGCCGGCGTGGGCGCGGCGGGATCGGCGAACGGCGGCGGCGCGAGGCTGCGCAGGCCGGCCAGGCCGAGCCCCGCGGTCAGCAGATCATCGCCGTCGCGGTGGAGGGTGTCGCGCTCGGCGGTGAACATCGTGGAGGCTCCGGCAAGAGAGGCATGGGCGGCCGATCCGCGCGCGGACGTGCCGGCGCAGGCGGCCAGCAGGGGCGCGAGCAGCGCGGCGAGCAGCGCGGCGAGCAGCGCGGTGCGGACGGAGGCGGAAGGCGGGCGCGGCAGGGCGCGCAGAGAGAAGGCGGTCATGACTTTCCAACGTAGCAGCCGCGGCGGCCCGGGGCATCGTACTTTGGTACGAGTGCGGCAATGCAGCATCGCGACGCCCGGGGTCGACCGCGCCTGTTAGGCTTGACCGGATCACCCGCCGTATCCGTGTCCATGCCGCAGTTGCTCATCGCCGACGACCACCCCCTCTTCCGGGCCGCCCTGCGCGGCGCGGCGGTCGAGGCCGCGGAAGGCGTGACGACCTGCGAGGCGGCATCGCTCGACGAAGTCCTCGCCACGCTGGAGGCGCGGCCCGACATCGATCTGGTGCTGCTGGACCTGCACATGCCCGGCAACCACGGCCTCGCCGGCCTCGCCGCGATCCGCGCGCAGTTCCCCGCGGTCGCGGTGGCGCTGGTCTCGGCGAACGAGGACCCGCAGATCATCCGCCGCGCGCTGGACCACGGCGCGGCCGGCTACATCCCCAAGAGCGCCGGACTGGAGGAACTGCGCGACGCGATCCGCGCCGTGCTCGCCTGCGAGGAATGGCTGCCGCCGGCGCTGCGTCCCGCGGTCGCCCGCGCTCGCTCCGCGCCCGACGACGCCGACCTCGCCGCGCGCCTCGCGAGCCTGACCCCGCAGCAGTTCCGCGTGCTGGCGCTGGTCGCCGAAGGCCTGCTCAACAAGCAGATCGCCGACCGCCTCGACGTGCAGGAACGCACGGTGAAGGCGCACCTCAGCGCGATCTTCGAGAAGCTCGGCGCCCGCAACCGCACCCAGGCCAGCGTGATCCTGCGCGGACTGGAGATCGGCGACCCGGCGCAGCGCGTCGACGAGAGTTGAAGCCGAAGCCGGTATCCCCGGCCGTGTCCGCTTCCGGAAGCCCATGACGTTGCTTCCACAGCAAGACCCGACGACTGAACGCCGCCGGCGTCCTCGCCGCGCCGCCGCATGATGCGGCATCACCAGGGCGACATCACCAAGGCGGCATCACCAAGGAGATCGACATGAAGGACGTCATGCGCAGGTTCGCCCTGCTCTGCCTGCTCGCGCTCGCCGGCACCCCGCCCCTGTTCGCACAGACCTGTCGCTGGGACGGCAGCCCGCCGTTCTGCAACGGCTCATGCGGCAGCAACGAAACGGAAGTCACCCGGATGAGCGGGATCCCGGACTACTGGATACCGCCCTTCGTCAACCAGAACGTCCCCTTCGGTGGCAACTGCACCACAGGCAGCAAGGCGTACTGCTGTTCGACGCCCGGCAGGAGCTGCCGATGGGACGGCACCGCACCGTTCTGCGCGGGTTCCTGCCGTGCCGGCGAGACACAGGCGCAACCGCCTGCGGGCTCGTCGAGCGGCAGCAGTTGCTGGACGGGGTCGAAGGTCTACTGCTGCAGCGCGACCGGCAGCGTGTCGCAACCGCTGACCGGGGAACGCAACTGCGCCTACGGGCCGGACACCTGCGTGGCGGGATTCGTCTGGCGCGACGCAGGCCCGAACGACCATGTCTGCGTCACGCCCGACATCCGCGACCAGGCGCGCCAGGACAACGCACAGGCGGGAGCGCGACGCAGCCCGAACGGTGGCCCCTACGGTCCGGACACCTGCCTGCCGGGCTACGTCTGGCGCGATGCCTTCCCGGGCGACCACGTCTGCGTGCTGCCGGGCACCAGGACGCGCGCGGCGCAGGACAACCAGTGGATCCGGGTCCGCGACGCCTGCCCCTGACGCATGACGCCGTCGGCCTTGACGCTTCGCATCGCGATGCGACCATGCCGGCACCACGGCAGACTTCGGGAAAGGCATGCGCTTCGTGACACGGGGTCGCACGGTGAAGACGGCGATCGTGCTGCTCGCCCTCGTCGCCATCGGCCTCTACTGGCGCCACTGGATCCACGAACAACGCGCGCTCGAACGCGGCGCCGTCGTCGCGCAGAAACGCGAGTCGGCGGCGCGGCGTGCCGAATGGGCGCGTCGCTGGGCACAGCCCGAACCGCCGCTGGCCGGCGCGCGCACGGTGGAGACGGCGCACTACCGCATCGCGTCGACCGCCGACGACGCGCAGACCCGACAGGTCGCCGATGCCGTCGAAGCGCTGCACACCGCCTACACGGCTTTCGTCCGCGATGCGGTGCCGGGGCAAGCAGGCGCGACCGGCGACAGACTGCAGCTCACGCTGTACGCGAACCGCGCGCAGTTCCGCGCGTACAACCGCAGCTACTGGTGGGCGGAGGCGTACTACCGGCGGCCGACCTGCTACGCGTACTTTCCGGCAGGCGAGCCCAATCCTTACCACTGGATGCTGCACGAGGCGACGCACCAGCTGAACACCGAGGTCGCGGGTTTCACGCTTGCGAAATGGGCGAACGAAGGGCTGGCGACGTATTTCGGCACCAGCCGGTTGCGCGACGGCGCGCTGCTGCCGGGGCGCATCGATCCCGACACCTATCCGGTGTGGAAGCTCGGCGGCCTGGGCCTGAGCGGCAGTCTCGATCGCGACGTGCGCCGCGGCCGGATCATCCCGCTGCGCGCGCTGATCACTGGCGTCGACGCGCCGCCGTTCGAGCGCAATCTCAATCTCTACTACGTCGAGTACTGGAGCCTCGTGCACTTCCTGCTGCACGGCGACGGCGGCCGCCACGCGGCGGCGTTCAAGCGGATGCTGGCCGAAGGCGCGACGATCGATGCCTTCGAGCGCGCGTTCGGGCCGCCGGAGCGGATCGAACTGGCGTGGTACGCCGACCTGCGCGACAAGATCGCGACCTTCGTGCCGGGTGCGGTCGAAGGCGACGACATCGTGGCGGTGCCGAAGACGCTTTGAACGACGCGACCGACGCCATGACGGCGCCGGTCGCGGTGCATGCGGTCAGTTCGTTTCCGTCCGGCAGCAGGGCGCGATTTCCCAGTTGGTGCCATTCGCGTACACGCCCGAGCAACGTTCGATCTTCGTCGCGCCGGCCGGGCAGTCGCCCTTGGCGTCCGTGCTGCTGAGGCTGATGATCTTGCCCTGCCCGCCGCTGCCGGGCAGGCCGCCGGCCAGCGTGCCGTCGCTGTGGACGACGATCGCACGCGGCATCGGCGCGGGCGCCTGGGCCTGTTCCGGCTGCGCGCGTGGCGCCTGCCGGGCGCCTCCGGCGGCCGCGCACTGGAATGCGACCAGCGTGGCCAGCAGCACGAGCCGGAATGCCCGGCGGGTGTGGTTCCGCGTTGTCATGGTGACGCCCTCCCCTCTGCGATGGGCGCCGTCGACGGTCGCGCCCGACACCTGCCACTACCGCGGCGGATGCGGACTCCGGCATCCGCCGCGGCGAACACGGTTGCGGTCGACGTGGGGGCGTCGGGGCGGCGCGCGGCCGCCCGGGGAAACTCAGGCCAGCGTCGCTTCCAGCGTCACCGGCACGGCCAGCGCACGCGAGATCACGCAGCCGGCTTTCGCCGCCTGGGCGATCTGCTCGAACTGCGCGGCGTCGATGCCCGGCACCGTGGCATCGACGATCAGGTGCACGCCGGTGACGGTCGGGCCCGGGTCCATGCCCGGTTCCATCGTCGCTTCGGCGCGGGTCTCGATGCGGGTCGGCGTGAAGCCGGCGCGGCCGAGCACGGCGCACAGCGCCATGCTGAAGCAGCCGGCATGCGCGGCGGCGAGCAGTTCCTCGGGGTTCGTGCCGGTCTCGTCGCCGAAGCGGGTCTTGAACGAGAAGTTCTGGTCCGCGAACAGCCCGCTCTGCGGCGTGCTCATCGCGCCCTTGCCGGACATGAGGTCGCCTTCCCAGCGGGCGGTGGCGATGCGTTTGAAAGCCATGGCGAAGCTCCTGTGAGGTGGGCCGAGTCTACGCCGGAAAATGCGCCACCGCGTGCTCGATGAAGGCCCGCACGCTGGGGGTCAGGAAGCGCGCGCTGGGGAACACCGCGTGCACCGGCACGTCGTCGCCGCGCCACGCCGGCAGCACCGGCACCAGCCGGCCGGCAGCGATGTCGGCGGCGGCGATCGATTCGAGCAGATCGGCGATGCCCAGGCCTTCGAGCGCGGCGTCGCGCTGGGCGAAGCGGCTGTCGACGCGCAGCCGCGGCGGCATGTCGATGTCGACACGCTCGCCCGCCGGCCCGCGCAGCCGCATCGGCGCCACGCGCCCGCCCGGCGCGAAGGCGACGGCGACGTGCCCGGCCAGCGCAGCGGGATCGTCCGGCGCGCCGCGTTCGCGCAGGTACGACGGCGCGGCGTACAGGCCGTAGCGCAGCGTGCCGAGCCGCCGCGCCGCCAGCCGCGAATCCTGCAGCGGCCCGACCCGGATCGCCAGGTCGAAGCCTTCGTGCACGAGATCGACGATGCGCGTGCTGCTGTCGACCTCGATCGAGAGCGCCGGATGCCGCGCCAGCAGCGTGCGCACCCACGCGAAACCGCCGAGCAAGCCGAACTCCATCGGCATGGTCACCCGCAGCAGGCCCTGCGGCTCGCCTCGGGACGCCTGCGCGACGCGTTCGGTGTCCTCGACGGCGGCGAGGATGCCCACCGCCCGCGCATGCACCTCGCGGCCGATCTCGGTCAGGCGCAGCGCGCGGGTGGTGCGCTCCAGCAGACGAACGCCAAGTTCGGCCTCGAGTTCGCCGATCTGCCGGCTGACCCGCGCCTTCTGGGTACGCAGCAGGTCGGCGGCGCGGGTGAAGCTGCCGCTCTGGACCACGGTGACGAAGGCACGCAGGCGGGACAGTTCCATTGTTGTCTTTTCCGGCAACGGAAGGTCTTGATGATCCGGATTTATCCGGAAACCGGCAACCGTGATCCTGCACGCCTCGTCCCTTCCGGAGCACCCCCATGCCGCATGCCTCCCCGTCCGCCCCCGCCCGCCGCCGCATCGCGCTGGTGCTGGCCAACCCGGCCGTCTCCACCACCACCGGCTGGCCGGTCGGGTTCTGGTGGAGCGAACTCAGCCACCCGTGGCTCGTGTTCGCCGAAGCCGGCTACGAGGTCGTCCTGTTCAGCCCCGACGGCGGCCGCGTCGAGGCCGACGCCATGAGCGATCCCGAGGACGCCAGCGGCTACAGCGGCCACGACCTGATCAGCCGCGGCTTCCTGCACACACCCGAGCTGCGGGCCCTGCTCGATACGACCGGCCGCGTCGCCGACATCGACGTCGCCGCCTTCGACGCGATCCTCGTCGCCGGCGGCCAGTCGCCGATGTTCTCGTTCGAGGCTGCGACCGACCTGCACGCGACGTTCGCCGCCTTCCACGACGCCGGCAAGATCGCCGCCGCGCTCTGCCACGGCACCGCGATCTTGCGCTACACCCGCGGCGCCGACGGCGAACTGATCGCGAAGGGCCGCACCGTCACCGGTTTCGCGAACATCGAGGAAGACGCCGCCGACCAGGCCGTGCGGGACGCCGGCCTGCTGCCGCGCGATCGCCACGTGATGCCGTGGCGGATCGAGGACGCGCTGCGCGGCCTCGGCGCGAACTACCTGCAGGCGGGCGCGTGGCGCAACTTCGCGGTGCGCGACGGGAACCTGATCACCGGCCAGCAGAACTTCTCCGGCGCCGAGACCGCGCGCCTCGTGGTCGAGGCGTTGGGCCGGTGAGCACGGCCGCGCCGACGCCGGCCACCATCGTCGAAGCAGCGATCGTCGTCGACGAACCGACGATCGACGCCATCCTCGGCGAATGGCGCGACGCGATCGGGCCGGCCTTCGACGGCTACCGCGGCCACGTCTACCGCGTCTTCAACGTCTGCCTGCAATTGCGGCGGTGCAGCGACGAGGAGCGACACAAGCTGGCCATCGCCCTCGCCTTCCACGACCTCGGGCTGTGGTCGGCGCAGACCGTCGACTACCTGCCGCCGTCCGAGGCCGAAGCCGCGGCCTGGCTCGCGCGCCACGATCTGGCATCGTGGACGGACGAGATCCGGCTGATGATCGGCCTGCACCATCGGCTCCGCCCGTGGCGCGACCCCGCGACGCCGCTGGTCGAGGTGCTGCGACGTGCGGACCTGGTCGACTTCTCGCTCGGCGCCGTGCGCGCCGGGGTGCCGCGCGCGTTCCTGCGCCGGCTCTCGGCGGCGTTCCCGAACGCCGGCTTCCACCGTTTCCTCCTCGCCCGCGCCCGCGGCTGGTGGCTGCGCCATCCGCTCCGCCCGATGCCTTTCCTGCGCTGGTGATGCCGGCGCTGGCGAACACCTTCCTTCCACGACACGGACTTCCGCCATGACCACCGCTTCCCGTCCCATCGCCATCCTCGGCGCCGGCAACGTCGGCGCAGCCCTCGCCCGCAACCTCGTCGCGCTCGGCGAACGCGTGCGCTTCGGCGTGCCCGATCCCGGCAAGCATCGCGACCTCGCCGCCGCGCTTGGCGCGGAGGTCGGCAGCGTCGCCGACGCCATCGACGGCGCCGACCTCGTCATCCTCGCCGTGCCTTACGCCGCCGCGCTGGAGATCGCCGCCGTCGTGCCGGACTGGCAGGGCCGCATCCTCGTCGACGCCACCAATCCGCTGGCGCCCGGGCTGTCGGGGCTGACCGTGGGCACCACCAGCTCGGCCGGCGAGCAGATCGCAGCACGCGCCGCCAACGCCCGCGTCGTGAAGTGCTTCAACGTCACCGGCGCCGAGAACATGGCCGACCCGCGCGCGCTCGACGCGCCGGTGTTCATGCCCGTCGCGTCCGACAATGCCGACGCGCGCGCGATCGTGCTCGCGCTGGTCGCACGCATGGGCTTCGACGCGGTGGATGCCGGCCCGCTGCAGGCCGCGCGCTGGCTCGAACCGTTCGCGATGACGTGGATCCATCTCGCCTTCGCCGCCGGCCACGGCCGCGCGTGGGCGTTCTCGCGCACACGGCGCGCATGAGCCAGCGTCTCGCGCACGAGACGAGGCGCGCGATGATCGTCACCGTGATCGCTGCCGCGATCGCCCGCGACGATTGATCCGGATCAATTCAGCCTCGCACTCGTGCCGCGGCGCGGCTTGACCCGCGTCGACGAACTTCCGATCCTTGTCGGGCGCCCACAGGCGCCCCGCCATGACCGCCCGCCGAGCACCGCTCGGAAGGCCGGGCTCCCACCGCGGACAGCCATGACGGCATTCCTTCACCGCCTTCGCGAAAGGAGCGTCGCTCATGTCCTACAGCACAGCACAAATCCGCAATGTGGCCCTCGCAGGCCACCCCGGCGCCGGCAAAACCACGCTCTTCGAAGCCCTGCTGCATGCCGGCGGCGCCGTCCAGACGGCAGGCACCATCGAACGCGGCACCACCGTGTCCGACTTCGATCCGATCGAGAAGGAACGCGGCCACTCCATCGACGCCGCCATCGCCAGCACGGATCACTCCGGCATCCACGTCAATTTGATCGATACCCCCGGGTATCCCGATTTCCGCGGCCCCACCCTGTCCGCGCTCGCGGCGGTGGAGACCGTCGCCGTGGTGGTCGATGCCGACACCGGCATCGGCTACGGCACCCGACGCATGATGGAATACGCGCAGGCCCGCCGCCTCTGCCGCGTCATCGTCGTCAACAAGATCGACCACGACGGCGCCGATCTCCGCGCCCTGCTCGACGAGCTGCGCGAGACCTTCGGCAACGAAGTGCTGCCGCTCAACCTGCCCGCGAACGGCGGCACCGCCGTCGTCGACTGCTTCGGCACGCCGGCCGGCGACAGCGACCTCGGCCCCGTCGCCGAGTGGCACCAGCGCATCATCGACCAGGTGGTCGAGATCAACGAGCAGGTGATGGACCACTTCCTCGAAGTGGGCGAGGAAGACCTCGCCGGCCAGGAGCTGCACGATGCGTTCGAGCAATGTCTGCGCGAAGGCCACCTCTTGCCCGTGTGCTTCGTGTCCGCGCGCACCGGCGCCGGCGTGAAGGAACTGCTCGACATTGCCGAGAAACTGTTCCCGCATCCGGGCGAAGCCAACCCGCCGCCGTTCGTGAAGGGCACCGGCGACGCCGCCGAATCCATCACCGCCATGCCCGATCCCGCCGCGCACGTCATCGCCGACGTGTTCCGCATCGTCAACGATCCCTTCGTCGGCAAGCTCGGCATCTTCCGCGTCTACCAGGGCACGGTGAAGAAGGACACGCAGTTGTTCGTCGACGACGGCCGCAAGCCGTTCAAGGTCGGTCATCTGTTCAAGATGAAGGGCAAGGACCACGTCGAGGTCGATCACGCGATTCCCGGCGACATCGCTGCGGTGGCGAAGGTCGACGACCTGCATTTCGACGCCGTGCTGCACGACAGCCACGACGAGGACCAGATCCACCTCGCGCCGCTGGAATTCCCGAAGCCGATGTTCGGCCTCGCGGTCGAAGCGGCGAGCAAGGGCCACGAACAGAAACTCGCGATCGCGCTGCACAAGCTGGCCGAGGAAGATCCCTGCTTCCACGTCGAGCACGAGGTCGAGACCAATGAAACCGTGATCCGCGGCCTGTCCGACCTTCACCTGCGCATCAACCTGCAGCGGCTGAAAGACCGCTTCGCCGTGGACGTGACGACGCGCCCGCCGCGCATCGCCTTCCGCGAAACGATCGCCGCAAATGCCGAAGGGCATCATCGCCACAAGAAGCAGACCGGCGGCGCCGGCCAGTTCGGCGAAGTGTTCCTGCGCATCGAACCCCTGCCCCGCGGCAGCGGCTTCGAGTTCGTCGACGAAGTGAAGGGCGGCACCATCCCCGGCCAGTTCCTGCCCGCGGTCGAGAAAGGCGTGCGCCAGGTGCTGACCGGCGGCGCCGTCGCCGGCTACCCGATGCAGGACGTGCGCGTGATCGTGTACGACGGCAAGCACCACCCCGTCGACAGCAAGGAAGTGGCGTTCATCGCCGCCGGCAAGAAGGCCTTCCTCGACGCCATCCTCAAGGCCCGCCCGCAGGTGCTGGAACCGATCGTCGATCTCGAAGTCGCCGCCCCAGAAGCGCACATGGGCGACATCAGCGGCGGCCTGTCGGCCAAGCGCGCCCGCATCAGCGGCACCGATGCGCTGCGCGGCGGCGAGATCGTGGTGAAGGCCCAGGTCCCGCTGTCCGAACTCGAAGGCTACGCCGCCGAACTCAAGTCGATCACCGCCGGCCGCGGCCGCTACTCACTCGACTTCAGCCACTACGAACCGGTGCCCCCGCAGGTGCAGGCGAAGCTGGTGGAGGCTTACAAGCCGAGGCATGAGGAGGAGTGAGAAACCGGTCGAATCGGACTACACACCTTGCTGGCGGAATCGCCATTGGCGATTCCGCCTATGCCTCCTTGATCGCACCGTGCGCCACACAGCCCTCTGCAAACCATGACTTACGTGAACAACGCCATGATTGAGCTGTACAGAGGAGACTGCCTGCTCGGCCGGATCGAACCGAGAGCCGAACTTTTTGACTTTCCGTGGCATGCAGGCCTTTTCACGCCTGCGCCCGGGTTCGCGGAAGTCGAAGCGCTTTTCCGGGAGGAATCGCGACTTCTTGAGGCAGGAGAAATGGACGCATGGTCGGACGCATGGGAGGCCATCGAAGCCCCGGGACTGAAGCTTGTTCCCTCGGACGGCGGGGACGCGATAATGGAACTCCTCATCCACATCGAAGGTGGCGTGGCGAGATGGCGCTGTTGACTGGCGAAGCAATCGGAAGCTCATTCTAATCCCGAGAAAATCGCCATCGAACGCATCAATGCACCCAAACCGAAATGACTGAAGATCAAAGCTACGACGCCGGGGAAATCGAGGTATTGACAGCCTTGGAAGCCGTGCGCCGTCGTCCCGCCATGTACGTCGGCGACATGCAAGACCCTTCTCTTCCTGCCCGGCTCCTGATGCAGGCGCTGTGCCATGCAGCGGATTGCGCTATGGATGGCGAATGCTCGCGGGTCGAAATCAGGATCGACGGCCAAGATGTAGAGATCGAATACGACGCCGGCATGCCGATCGACCCGGAGGCAGGAGACGCGGACCAAACACCCCTGATCTTCCTGAGTGTCCTCGCAGGCTGCCACAACCGGAAGCGCCACTTGAAGGCCGGCGACGAACTATGCGAAATAGGATTGATGGCATTGAACGCACTGAGTGACAGAATGACTGTCACCACATCGTTTTCCGGATGCTCAGCCCGCTATTGCTTCATCAAAGGCGTGCTGGTCGAAAGAGGACCTCTGACCTCGGACGAAAGAAATGACCGCACGTCGATTTCGTTCCGACTTGACCAAACAATCCTCAAAGGCAACACGAAGTTCGACCTAGAATTTCTCGAGAAAAAGATCAAGGACATCAAGGGCATTCTTCCCCGGATGGATGTCTCGATTTTCTCGGCCACATAGTTTTCAAGCGCGTAGGGTGGGCCCTTGGCCCACCACTTTGCCCGACCGGATGCGCCGGCGCCCTGTGGTTGGAACAGGCTTCGCAGAAGTCGCACAGAGGCGGAAATGTCGTGATGGTGGGCCAAGGGCCCACCCTACGATGCTGGGCTGATCGACGGACCATCGGGAACTTCCAGTTGCCACGCACGCCTGACCGCCCTCGCCTTCCTCCTGCTCCCGCTGCCGATACTCGGTGTCGCGGCCCATGCCGCGGGCACGCTGCTCATCACGTCCGTCGGGCGCGATCCGTTCGATCCCCACACGTATTTCCAGTTGTGCCCGGCCGTCACCGGCGGGGCATGCATCGCGTTCTCCGGGCGGGAGATGCTGGTGATCGGCGCCGTCGCGCTCGTGGTCGGCATGGCGTTGGTGATCGTCGGGGTGCGTCGATCCCGATCGACAGGATCTGGAAGCGCATGAGCGAACCCGAGCCGCTGTCCGCCCCGGGCTGGAAACGACGTTGGGTTCGCAGATCGATCTGCCACACCGATTCCACCTACCCGGAGGCGTTTCCATGAGTTCGCTGATTCTTCGCTACCGTCTGAAAGCCGGCGTGACGCCCGCGGATTTCGAGCAGTGGGTACGGACGGTCGATCATCCGACCATGGGCGGCTTGCAGCGCGTGCAGCGGTTCACGACCTACCGGATCGACGGGCTGCTGCTGGGCGAAGGCGCGCCGAGCTGCGATTACGTCGAGGTGTTCGACATCCCCGACCTCGCGGGCTTCACGGCGGAGGACATGCCCGGCGACACCGTGCAGGGCGTCATGGGCCAGTTCATGGGCTTCGCCGACGCGCCGGAATTCCTGATCGCGAGCGTCGTCGCCGACACCTGAGCCGGGATCGCGCCGCGTCGATCGCCGGCCGCCCTCCCGTGGGGCGACGAGACATCGGCCAGCGCGATCCGGGCTATGCTCCTTCGACGACACCCGACGCATGGCGCATGCGATCGGGTCGCATCGATTTTCTCCGGAGACCACCGCGATGCAGACGAAACCGATGGCCTGCGTGATGCTGGCGACGATGTGGGCGCTGACCGCCTGCCAGGCGCCCGAGGCGCCGCCGCCCGCACCCGCCGCGCCCCCGGCAGCGACGACACCCGCTCCGGCCGCGTCGCCCGCAACTGCGCCGCAGCCACCTGCGCAACCCGCTGCGCAGGCGACGTCCGCATCGACGCCCGCGCTTGAATCGCTGCTGCGCACGGACGACACGCTGGCGACGGCGCAGGCACGACTGGGCGCGGGCAACGTCGTCGCCGAAACGCTCGACGGCGCCGAGGGCGAAACCTTCCCCGGCTGGGTGCTGTATCCGGACGATCCGACGCGCCGCGTCGAGGTCTTCCTCGACGATGCGAACGCGCATCCCACCGCGCTGCGCGTGTTCGCCGAGGAGACCGTCTGGCGGCGCGCCGACGGCATCGGCATCGGCACGACCACCGCCGAACTGCAGAAGCGCAACGGCAAGCCGTTCGAGTTCCTCGGCTTCGACTGGGACTACGGCGGCGCGATCACCGACTGGCACGGCGGCGCGCTCGCGTCGGTGAAGTCCGACGGCAGCGCGCTGACCCTGTGTCCGCCGGAAGATGCGCCGACGGATTACCCGTCCGGCGACAGCGCGTTCTCGTCCGACGACAAGCGGATGGTGGCGCACCCGGCCCGCGTCTGCGAATTCCTGGTGCCGGTCGCGCGCTGACGCCGGATCGCGATGCGGCGACCCGGGCGCTGACGGCAATCCGCGATCACGCGCTCAACCCCAGGCGCTCCGCCAGCGCCCGCGCGTGATCGCCGCGGATGCCAGTCATGTGATTGCCCTCGCCGCAGAGCAGTTGCACACGCAGCGCATGCCGCGACCAGCCGGCGTGACGCGCCAGCGCCGCGCGATCGTTGCCGTCGGCATCCAGCGCCGGATTGCGCAGGTGCACCACGCGCAGCGCGCCATCGTACGTGCCCGACGGCACGTAGCGTGTGCGCATGCAGGCCGCGAACATGCGCAGCGCACCGACGATCGACGCCGGCTCCGAGCGCGGCGGCAGCAGTCCGGCGTCGCGCATGCCCTGATGGACGCGACGCAGGCGCGCCGGTGCCGGCAGCGCATGCAGCGTCTCGGCGTCGATGCCCAGCCGCCGCTCGGCCGACAGTTCGATCAGCGTCATCCAGTGCACCAGCACCGCCAGATCGTCCCACTCGCGATGGTCGTGCGCGGCGTCCGGCGGCCGCGAATCCAGCAGATCCAGGCTGACGATCGTGCGGCCGGCCGCGCGCAGGCGCAGCGCGGCCTCGAACGCGATCCAGCCGCCGAACGAATGGCCGACGAGGCGCAACGGTCCGTGCGGCAGGGCCTGCGCGATCTCCGCGGCGACGGCGTCGGCCGCCGTTTCCACCGTGGTGCACGGCGGCGCGAGGCCGTCGATGCCGCGCGGCTGCAGGCCGTACACGGTCGCCTGCGGATGCGCGGCCTGCGCGAGATCCAGCAACGAGACCACGCTCGCGCCGGCGCCGGGAACGCACACGATCGGCGCACGCTGCGGCCCGCCGATCTTCAGCGGCAGCGCCATGGCCGCGGGCGGTGGTGGCGGCATCGGTGCGGCGCGCATGGTGCGCACGATCCAGTCCGCGACATCGACGCTCGCTGCCGGGCAGCGCTGCACCGGCAGCATCGCGGGTTCCGGCGGCGTCCACGCGGCGCAGGCGGCGACGAGCCGGTCGTCGTCCGCAGGCGCATCCACGGCCGGCAGCGCCGCATCGGGCACCAGCGCGACGCAGGTCACCCGGCGATCGCGTCCAAGCAGTTCCAGCGCCAGCGCCTGCGCGAACATCGACGCGCACGTGCCCAGCGCCGCCAGTGCGAATCCCGCGCCGGACGGGTCCGCCGGCAATCGCGCGAGCGCGTCCCGGGCCATGCCGGGCAGCGTGGACAGCGCGGGATCGCCTTCGTCCACGCGCAGCACGCAGACCGCGAGGCCCCGGCCGCCAAGGTCGAGGGGCGACGCATGGCCGCCCTGCAGCAGCACGAGGATGGGCGCCAGGGTCGTCATGCGACGGCAACCGGACTGTCAGAATCGGCGGCGACGATGCGGACGACGATGCCCGTCAGCCGCCGTCGCAACCGCGGCGCCGGGACCGGCGACAGGCCCCGCCCCGCGCGTTGCGCGGCCCTGCACCGCATGGTATTGATCCGGGCAGCTTCGGTGTCGAAGCGTCGGGGGAGAACAGGATGGGCGTGACCGGAATCGGCGGTTTTTTCTTTCGTTCGAAGAATCCCGAGGCGATTCGCAATTGGTATGCCGAACATCTCGGCGTGGGCTCCACGCCCTACGGCACGTGGGAGACGCAGGCGGGCCCGAGCGTTTTCGCGCCGTTCGCGGCCGATACGGACTATTTCGCGGCGGACCATGCGTGGATGCTCAATCTGCGCGTCGACGATCTCGACGCCCTGTGCGCGAAGCTGGTCGCGGCCGGCATCACCGTGATCACCAAACCGGAATGGGACATGCCGGGCGTCGGGCGTTTCGCACGCCTGCACGATCCGGAAGGCAATCCGATCGAACTGTGGCAGGCGGACGAAGAGGACGAACACGACGCCTGAGTCACGCCGGCATGCGCGGCGAGTCGCCCGGCGCGACCGCCGCCGGGGCGGCTGCCGCAGGCGCGCGACGGAACCGCCGCAGCAGCCGTTGTTCGACATCGTCGACGAGCGTGAACGCCGCCGGCACCACGACCAGGCTCAACGCCGTCGACGAGATCAACCCGCCGATCACCGCGATCGCCATGGGCGCACGGAAGCCCGAATCGGCGGCGAACCCGAGCGCGATGGGCGCCATGCCCGCGCCCATCGCGAGCGTGGTCATCAGCACCGGCCGCGCGCGCTTGCGGCAGGCATCCAGCAGCGCCTCGTGCCGGCCCATGCCGAGCCGGTCGCGCGCGATCACCGCGTAGTCGACGAGCAGGATCGAGTTCTTCACCGCGATGCCGATCAGCATGATCAGGCCGATCAGCACCGGCAGCGAAATGTCGGTGCCGGTGACCAGCAGCGCCGCGACCGCGCCGGTCGCCGCCAGCGGCACCGCGACCAGGATGGTGACCGGCTGGCCGACGTGGTTGAACAGCAGCAGCAACACCGCGTATACGCAGAAGATGCCGGTGAACATCGCGACGACGAAACCGAGCATCATCTCGACGAACACCTTGGCGTTTCCGGCCCGCTGCAGCGACACGCCCGGCGGCAGGTCGCGCAGCGCCGGCAGCGCGTGGATGGCGTCCTCGACCTCGCCCATCGGCCGGCCGCCGAGATCGACGGTGATGGTGACGTTGCGCGCGCGGCCGAAGCGGTCGATCTGCGACGGCCCGCTGCCGGCCTCGATGGTCGCGACCGCCGACAGCGGCACGGCATCGCCCGACACCGTGGGCACGCGCAGTTGCGCGAGCAGTTCGGGATCGGACAGCGCGCCGCCGGCGAGCTGCACGCGGATCGGCACCTGGCGTTCGGGCAGGTTGAGCTTGGCGAGGAACTGCGCGTAGTCGCCGCGGGTGGCAACGCGCGCGGCGGCGGCGATGTCGGCCGTGGACACGCCGAGGTCCGCGGCGCGCGCGGCATCGGGACGCACGATGATCTCGGGCCGCACCAGCGCGGCGGTCGAGGTGACGGCGCCCAGCCCGGGCTGCTGCCGGATCGCGCGTTCGACCTCGCGCGAGGCGCGGGCGAGCGTCGCCGCGTCGTCGCCGGCGAGCACCAGTTGCAGCGAACGTCCCGCCTCGCTGCCCTGGAAGCCGACGCGCACGCCGGGCAGGTCGGCGAGGCGCCGGCGCACGTCGGCCTCCAGCGATTGCAGCGTGCGGTCGGGATGCGGCTTCCACTGCACCGCGAGCGTGGCCCGCCGCACTTCCTCGACGTTCGCCCCGCCCTCGCCGTCACCGTTGCCGGCACCGGCGGTCACGAACACGTGCGCCAGGCCCGGCATCGAGGCGATGCGCTGCCGCGCGTCCTCGGCCACGGCCTGCGTCTCCGGCAGCGACGTGCCCGGCGGCAGTTCGAGCACGATGCTGCTCTGGTTGCCGTCGTCGGGCGGGATGAACGTCGTCTCCAGCAGCGGCACCGTCGCGATCGACGCGACGAACAGCGCCGCCGACAGCAGCAGCGTGCGATTGCGGTGGCGCAGCGCGCGGTCCGCCCAGCGCAGGTACCAGCGCATGATCGCGGTGTCCTCGCGCGGCGCCGGCGTCGCCTTCAGCAGGAAGGCGGCCATCATCGGCGTGATCAGGCGCGCGACCAGCAGCGAGAACAGCACCGCGGTGGCGGCGGTCCAGCCGAATTCGCGGAAGAACTTGCCGGCGATGCCGGGCATGAACGCCACCGGCACGAACACCGCCGCCAGCGCACACGAGGTGGCGACGACCGCCAGCCCGATCTCGTCCGCGGCCTCCAGCGCCGCGGCCCGCGGCGGCTTGCCCATGCGCAGGTGGCGGTCGATGTTCTCGACCTCGACGATCGCGTCGTCGACGAGGATGCCGACCACCACCGCGAGCGCGAGCAGCGTGACCACGTTGAGGCTGAAGCCCAGCCAGTGCATCGCGGCGAAGGTCGGGATGATCGACAGCGGCAGCGCGACCGCCGAGATGAAGGTCGCGCGCCAGTCGCGCAGGAACCACCACACCACCAGCGTCGCCAGCAGCGCACCTTCCCACAGCATCGCCATCGACGACGCATAGGACGCCTCTGCCTCCGCCGTGGTCGACGCGACCTCGGTGAAACGCAGGCGCGGGTATACCTTCGCGAGCGCCTGTACCTCGGCGCGGACCGCATTGCCGACGGCGACTTCGCTCGATCCGATCGTGCGCTGCACGGCGAACCCGATCGCCGGCCGGCCGTCGAGGCTGGCGCGCTGCACGGGCTCGGCGGTGCCGTCGCGCACGTCGGCGATGGCCGACAGTCGCACCGGGCGGCCGTCGGGCGTGAAGATCGTGAAATCGGCGAGGTCGGACGCCGCGGCCACCGTGCCCACGGTGCGCACCGCCTGCTCGTTGCCGCCGACCGTGGTGCGGCCGCCGGGCTGCTCCTGCTGCAGGTCCGCCAGTTGCTGCGACAGCGTCGCCGGGCTCACGCCCAGCGCCTGCAGCGCCTCCGGGCGGACATCGACGCGCACTTCACGATCGAAGCCGCCGATGCGGTGCATCGCACCGACGCCGGGCAGGCCGAACAGGCGCTTGCCGATGGTGTCGTCGATGAACCAGCTCAGCGCCTCGTCGTCCATGCCGTCGGCGGCGACGGCGAAGGTGACGATGTCCTCGCCGTCGACGCTCGCCAGCGCCACGACCGGCGCCTCGATCTCCTTCGGCAGGTCGGCGCGGATGCGGTCGACCGCGTCGCGCACGTCGTCCTTGGCGACGTTGCCGTCGCGGTCGAGCTCGAACTTGACCGACGTGATCGACACGCCCTCGTTCACCGTGGAGCGCATCTCGTCGACGTGCGGCAGGCCGGCCAGCGCGTCCTCGATCCGCCGCGTGACCTGCGTCTCCAGCGTGCTCGGCGATGCGCCGGGCAGCCCCACGCTCACGGTGACGACCGGCACGCTGAGGTCGGGGAATTCGGAGATCGGGAACCGCAGGAAACCGAGCACGCCCGCGCCGACCAGCAGGACGAAGACGAGGATCGCGGGCAGCGGCCGGCGGATCGACCACGCGGAAAAGTTCATGTCAGCGCGCCGCCGGCACCGGCTTCACGGCACCGCCTGCGCCGGGCGCGACCACGCGCACGAGGTCGCCGTCGTTGAGGAACCCGGCGCCGCGGGCGACGACGCGATCGCCGATGTGCAAGCCGTCGTCGACATCGATGCCGGTGCCGACGCTGCCGGCGGTGCGGATCGTGCGCTCGCGCGCATGGCCGCCGGCGTCGACCACGTAGGCGTAGGCGCGACCATCGCGACGGACCACGGCGTTGCCGGGGATCACCAGTCCCGGCGCCTCGCCCAGCACGATGCGGCCGGCGTTGAACATGCCGGCGCGCAGCGATCCGGGCTGCGGCAGGTCGGCATAGACCAGGCCGGTCATGCGGCGCGCATCGATGCCCGGCGCGACCTTGCGCACGCGACCTTCGATCGGCGTGCCGTCCGCGCCGGCAAGGCGCACGGGCATGCCCGGCGCGATCCGGGCCAGATCGGCGCCGGTGACTTCGGCGCGCCATTCGAGGCGACCATCGCGGATCAGTTTCAGCAGGTCTTCCGACGCGCCGGTCACCTGCCCCGGCTGCACGCTGCGCGCGGACACGGTGCCGTCCTGCGGCGCGCGGATCTCGGTGAAGCCGAGTTCGACCCGCGCGGCGTCCAGCGCGGCGCGCAGCGTGCGCAGCTGCGCTTCGGCACCGATCGCCTCGGATTCGGCCTGGTCGGCATCCTGGCGCGAGACGAAGTCGTGCGAGGCGAGTTCACGCGTACGCTTCGCGCGCTTGCCCGCGACCGTCGCGCTCGCCTGCGCCTGCGCCAGCGCGGCCTCGGCCTGCGCGACCCTCGCGCGCTGCGTGCGCGCATCGAGACGGATCAGCACGTCGCCGCGACGCACGGTGTCGCCGACTTCCACCGCGACCTCGGTCACGCGCAGACCGGACACCTCCGCGCCGATGCCGATTTCCTCCCACGCCGCGACCGTGCCGGAGGCGCGCACCTCGCGCGGCACGGCCTGCACGCGCGGCGACACCACTTCCACCGCGAGCCCGGGCGCGACCGCGGTCGCCACGGGCGCTGTCGCCACGGGCGTGTCGCACGCGACCAGCAGGGTCGCGCATGCAAGGCACGACACCGCCGAACGCAGCAACACGATGGCGCGCTCGTCAGGCGCGCCCATGGGTCCTGCCCATGCCGACCAGGATCTTGCGCGGACCGGAGAACGGCTGCCGGCCGTGCGTGTACAGCATGTTGTCGAGCAGGACGACATCGTCCTTCTGCCAGTCGAAGTGGAACTTCACCTCGTCGTAGACGGCGCGGATGATGTCCAGGTCGGCGACGTCGATCGGCGAGCCGTCGCCGAAGTAGACGTTGCGCGGCAGCTCTTCCTCGCGATACACCGACAGCATGTCGCGCACGACGTCGTCGGCCAGGCCCGAGACGTGGAACAGATGCGCCTGGTTGAACCAGATCTTCTCGCCGGTGACCGGGTGCACCTCGGTGGCGGGCGTCACCTGCCGCGTGCGCAGGCCGTTGTCGGCGGTCCATTCGAACGCGATGTCGTGCGCCTTGCAGAACGCCTCGACCTCGTCGCGATCCTCGGTCTGGAACACCTCGCTCCACGGCAGGTCGACGTTGCCGTAGTTGCGCACGTACTGCAGTTGCCTCGTCTCGAATTTCTCGACGAGGTCCGCCGGCAGCCGCGACAGCACTTCGCGGCTGTCGGCCAGCGGCGTGGCGCCGCCGAGGCCGGGACCGGGCGGCACCATGCAGAAAAAGCCGATCTGCAGCGGCCACACGTTCGCGTAGGCGGATTCGTTGTGTTGCGGGATCGTCTCGCTGGGATGGTATTCGGTCGCGGTGTAGACGTTGCCGCCCAGCTTCGTGCGCGGCGTGGAGCGGTAGGTGTACTCGGCCAGGTCGTTGCCGAAGACGGCTTCGAGGAACTGGCCGAACTGCTTGGTGCCGTGGAAGCGCAGGCCGCGGATCAGCAGCGCGCCCTGGTCGCGCAGGAGGTCCTGCACCTCGTCCCGGTGTTCGCTCGCCCAGACCAGCGACGGGGTCTGCGGCTTCGCCTGGGCAAGGATCCTGCGTCCCGCCACGTCCTGTAGCGCATCGCGCATGCTCATGTGGATGTCCTTTCCTGGAATGTCGGAAAAAAAAGCGCCATCACCCCGCGGCATCCGGGGCGACGGTCGGTGCCGCGCGCCTCACACCGCGTCGGCTTCGAGCACGCGGTCTTCCGCGGCCTCGCGGACCGGGTTGCGGAACTGGCGTGCGACCAGACGCGCGTAGTGCGCGTTCGACTGCAGCAGCTCCTCGTGGTTGCCGTCGCCGGAGACGCGGCCGCCGTCGAGGAAATAGATGCGCTCGGCGTGGATGATCGTGGACAGCCGGTGCGCGACCACGATGTTCGTGCGCCCCTGCATCAGCGCGTCCAGCGCCAGCTTCACCTGGTGCTCGGTCTCGCTGTCCAGGCTCGACGTGGCTTCGTCGAGGATCAGGATGTCGGGGTTGCGCAGGAACATGCGCGCGATCGCGATGCGCTGGCGCTGCCCGCCCGAGAGGTTCGCGCCCTGCTCGCTGAGGATCGTGTCCAGGCCCTGCGGCATCTGCCGGATGAACGCCAGCGCGCCGGCCTTCTCCGCGGCCATGTGCACCTGTTCGTCGGAATATTCGCCGCTCAGGCCATAGAGGATGTTGTCGCGCACGGTGCCCGGCATGATCGGCGCGCTCTGCGCCACGTAGCCGATGCGCTCGCGCCAGGCGGACAGCGCGTATTCGTCGATCGGGCGGCCGCCGTAGACGATGCTGCCGCCGCTGGGCGCGTAGAAGCGGAGGATCAGCGAGAGCACGGTGGTCTTGCCGTTGCCGCTGGCGCCGACCAGCGCGGTGGTGGTGCCGGGCTGGAAGGTCAGGTCGATGCCGTGCAGCACGGTGGTGTCGCGGCCCGGGTAGCGGAAGGCCACGTTGCGGAATTCCAGCGCCTCGTGCGTGTCCGGCAGCGCATCGCCGCCGGCGGGTTCTTCGGCGTGCACCAGCAGCGCGGCGATGCGCGCGGACGCGCCACGCGCCTTCTGCAGTTCCTCGAGGAACGTGGTCAGCTGGATCATCGGCACGGCGACGTTCACGATGTAGAGAATGAAGGCCGTGAGCGTGCCGATGGTGATGCTGCCGTCGCTGACCCGCGAGCTGCCGTAGACGAGGATCACCAGGATCGCCGCGGTCAGCGACAGGCTGGTGAGCGGCGCCAGCACCGAGCTGACCTTCGCCACCTGGATGCCCAGCCGGCGGATGTCCTGGATCTCGCGCCGGCTGCGCTCGCGTTCGCGCGCCTCGGCCGAGAACGCCTTCACCAGGCGGATCTCCGACAGCACGTGAGTGAGGATGCCGCCCAGCCGCGCCGTGCGGTCCTGGATGCTTCGCGCCAGCTTCTCCAGCACGGTGATCAGCGGGATCACGACCGCGAACGCCGCGACCACGCAGCCGAGCATCGTCAGCGTGAGCCGCGCATCGAGGAACAGCAGGACGATGATCGCGCCGAAGAGCATCAGCGCGCCGCTGAGCAGGTTGGCGGCCTGCCGCGTCGCCAGCTCGGAGATCAGCTGGCAGTCGTTGAGCACGCGGCTGACGCGCTCGCCGGTGCTTTCCTCGTCGAACGAGGCCACCGGCAACTTCAGCAGCTTGTCGACCAGCATGGCGCGCAGCACGGCGATCATGTCGTAGCCGACGCGGTTCAGCAGGAAGGCCGACAACGCGGAGGCCACCGCGACGCCGACCATCACCGCTGCCAGCGCCATCACGCTGGACGGATCCAGCGTGCCGCTGGAGAGTTTGTCGACCATGCCCTTGGTGAGCATAGGGAACACCAGCGTGCCCGCGGCGGCGACGAGGGTCACCAGCGCGGCCGTCGCCAGCAGCGGCCCGGACGGCCGCGCCATCCGCATCAGCCGCCACAGGGACTCGAGAGACGAAGTACGATCATTCACAGCAGCAGTTCCCGTTTTCCGTAAAGCACTTCCGCTTGGCGACCCTGCGAACGCACGGTCGATTCCAGGATCCGCGCTTCCTTGAACTGGGGCAGTTCCTCGGAATACAGGATGCTGGTGATGTGTGTCAGCCAGGGTTCCGCGCCCATGGCATAGACGAAGATGTGTTCGGGGTCGAAGAAGCGATGCATCTCCAGCGCCCGCGCCGAGTCGCAGCCGTCGAGCCGGCGCGACTGGTCCTCGCCGCGCGTCAACATCTTCTGCAGCAGCGGACCGTACAGCCACGTCGCCGGCGCACCGACGCATTCCATGCCGAGGAACAGGCAGTCGACCTGCGGCATCATCCGCTTCAGCGGTTCGTAGAACTCCGCCATCGGCGGGTTGGAGTCGGCGAAGAACAGGCAGCCCTTGCCGTGCATCTGCACACCGAAGGCGAGCTTCGAGCGGATGTCGAGGTCGGCGTGCTCGCCGTAGAACGGCGCACCGATGATGCGGCCGTCCTCGAACTCGATGGTCTCGTACTCGCCGAGTTCGATCACGTCGTCGAAGCCACAGTGGTTCAGCATCAGCTTCAGCGACACGTCCGGCAGGTGGCCGCCGCCCGAGCGCCCGACCACGACGTGCCCGACCTTGTCGCGCAGGCGCAGCAGCGTTTCCAGCACCACGTGGTCCTGGTGCGGATGGGTGATCAGCACGTAGTCGATGCGCGCGGGCAGGTCGTCGAAGGTGAAGTGGTCGAGCGTGGACTCGCCGGGATAGCTGATCAGCGGATCGACCAGCACGCTGGTGCCGGCGCATTCGACCAGCACGCAGGCGTGGCCGAAGTAGCGCACGCGGACGCGGCCGGCGGGCACGTCGTCGGCCTGCGTACGGGTCGGGTGGTCGATGAACATGTCCTGCAGGAACGCCATCTCGCCGGCGTCGCCGACGTGCGGCCGCAGCATCTCCATCAGTTCGCCGAGCCCGTGCCGGCCGCTGCTCATGTGGTTCCACAACGGATCGCCGAACGGCAGGCGCAGTTCCACCGACGACGGCTGGCGCCGGATCTGCGGCGTGCTCAGCACGAAGGTACGCGGCTCATAGGTCGCCTTCTCGAGGATGCAGGTCTGCAGCGAGGGATCGTAGAGCGGGCTGTCGTACAGCACCTTCTCGATGATGCGCGCGACCGGCTGCTTGCAGACGTCGTACGACAGCTCGACGCCGTGGCGGATCGACGGATCGATCTGCGCGTACAGGCCCGGCACGCCGGCGCCCTTGGCCTGCGCGAGGATCATCTGGTACATCGCGTTGATCGACTCGGCGGCGTGCAACTGGCGCGCGCAGCGCTCGCGGGTCTGGTCGCGGAAGCGCGCCATGTCGGCCGGATCGCCGGTGTAGTTGATGAACGGGCCGCCGATCAGCTCCGGAATCTTGATCGACTCCAGGTGCTGGGAGGGATCGTCGACGAACGATTCGAGCAGGTCGAGGTGGTATTGCGTGTAGTGGCCGAACGTCGATGGCGCGACCAGGTACATGTGGGCGAACCACGAATTGATCAGCGGGATGCTGCGGATCCCCGGCGCCAGGGATTTGAGGGTGTTCTGGGTCATGTCCTGTCCTTAGGAAAGAGAAAGATCGACGCTCCGCGAAGCGGCGGGAGCGGATCGGGACGGCGCGGCACCGGTGCCGAGCAGCGCGCGGTTCATCGGGCCGGCGATCCTTGCGAGCAGGGTCTCGTCCTGCATCATCGCCATGTGCGTGCCGCCCACCTCGACGACCTCCAGCCGCGCGCCGAGCAGCGACGACCAGCCGTTGCTGCGATCGTCGCGGACGGGTTCCTGCGCGCTGAACAGACTGACATCGAGATCGATCGGCGGCGGCACGTATTGCACGCTGGCGCGCGCGATGTCGTTGGCGACGCGGAAGCGGCGATCCATTTCGTGCCCGGTCACGTCCGGGCCGAGCCAGCCGTTGCGGTGGCATTCGGCGACCATCGCGTCGAGGTCGTCGAAGGCGAGCAGGCCGCGCAGCACGTCCGGCGTCAGTTCCGGCCGCAGGTACTGGAGGATGCGGATGAGGAAGTGCTTGGTCTGGGCGATGTCGCCGTCCATGTCCTCCGGCGACAGCCGGTAGGTGTCGATCATGCCGAGATAGCCGACGGATTCGCCGTTCTCCAGCAACTGGCGCGCGACTTCGTAGGCGATCAGGCCGCCGCCGGACCAGCCGGCGAGACGATAGGGGCCGACAGGCTGCACGGCCCGGATCTGGCGAAGGTAATCGCGCGCCATTTCGACCAGCGACCGGTAGACCGGCGGGTCCTCGTGCATTGCTCTGGCTTCCATGCTGTACACCGGGACGTCCGCGTCGATGAAACGCGCCAGACGTTCGTAGGCCAAGACGCTGCCGAATCCTTCGTGGAAGCAGAACAGCGGGCGCCGCGATCCGGCGATGCGCACCGGGATCAGGCTGCTCTGCGTCTCCTCGCCCTGCCCGCCCAGCGTGACGACGGTCGCAAGGCCGGCCAGTGTAGGCGCATCGAACACCTGCCGCAAATCCAGCAGGAGGCCGCGCCGGCGGGCGCCGTCGATCAGGCGGGTGACCAGCATCGAATGCCCGCCGAGCTCGAAGAAGTTGTCGTGCCGGCCGACGCGCTCCACGCGCAGCAGTTCGCGCCAGATCGCGGCGAGCGTGGTTTCCACCGGTCCTTCCGGCGCCTCGTACGCCCGCTGCGCGAACGCCGCGCCCTCCGGCACCGGCAGCGCACGGCGATCCAGCTTGCCGTTCGGCGTCAGCGGCAGGCGATCAAGCGTGACGTAAGCGGCGGGGAGCATGTACTCCGGCAACGTCCGCGACAGCCCTTCGCGCAGGCGCTGCGGCTCCGGCGCGTCGCCGTCCGCGACCACGTAGGCTACGAGACGCACCTCGCCCGGTGCGTCCTCGCGCGCGATCACCGCCGCTCCGCGCACGTTCGGCTGCGCCGCCAGTTGCGCCTCGATCTCGCCCAGTTCGATGCGCAGGCCGCGCAGCTTCACCTGATGGTCGTTGCGGCCGAGGTATTCGATCGTCCCGTCCGCACGCCAGCGACCGAGGTCACCGGTGCGGTACATCCGGGCGCCGGGTTCGTCGGAGAACGGATCGTCGAGGAACCGCGCCTGCGTCAATTCGGGGCGATTGAGATAGCCACGCGCGACTTGCGCGCCGCCGATGTACAGCTCGCCCGGCGCACCGACCGGCACCGGCTTGCCGTGGCGATCAAGCAGATAGAGCTTCGTGTTCGCGATCGGGCGGCCGATGTGGATCACCGTGTCGTCCGACGAGATCACCCCCGACGTCGCCACGACCGTCGTCTCGGTCGGGCCGTAGTTGTTCACCAGCGCGAACGGCAGGTCTGCCGTCGGCAAGCGATTCAATCGGTCGCCGCCGGTCAGCAGCGAGCGCAGGCCCGTCTTGTTCGCCAGCCCGCGCGCCAGCGCCGCGTCCGCGAGTGCGGTGACGAGGAAGCTGCTCTGCAGGTCCTGCGACTCCCACCAGTCCAGCAGCGCCGACGGATCGCCCTGCGTACTCGACGGCGGCAACGCCAGCGTCGCGCCCTGCGCCAGCGCCGGCCACACTTCCCACGTGCAGGCGTCGAACGCAACGCCCGCAGTGCTCGACGTGCGCTCGCCGCGCGCCAGCGGGAAGGTCTCCGAATGCCACGCGACGAGGTTCGCGAGGTGACGATGTTCGACCATCACGCCGTTCGGCTTGCCGGTCGAACCGGAGGTGTAGATCACGTAGGCCAACCGGTTCGGGTCGGCGGCGGTGCGAGCGGTCTGTTGCACCGTCTCCGCCAGCGGCGGCAGCGCATCGAGCTCCAGCACGCTCCAGTCGCCGGAGAGATCGACCTGCGCCGACAGCTCGGACTGCGTCAGCAGCACCCGCGGCGCGCTGTCGGCCAGCATTTCGCGCAGGCGCTCCGCCGGTGCGCCCGGGTCCAGCGGCACGTACGCACCGCCCGCCTTCGGCACCGCCAGCATCGCGCGGATCAGGTCCGGGCCGCGGCGCAGCAGCAGCGCCACGCGCGTCTCCGGGCCCACGCCCAGCGCGCGCAGCCGCTGCGCGAGCGCATCGGCCTGCGCGTCGAGCTCGCCGTAACTGACGGTGTCACCTTCGAAGGCGATCGCGACTGACTCAGGCGCCTCGGCCGCGTGCCGCTCGAACCGCTGATGCACGCAGACGTCGCGCGGATACGCGCGCCGGGTGTCGTTCCACGCCTTCAACACCATCTGGCGCTCGGCGGCGTCGATGAGGTCGATCGCGTCCACCGGCTGCGCGTCGTCGCGGACCATGCCGCGCAGCAGCGCTTCGAGATGGCCGACGTGCCGCTGCATCGTCGACAGGTCGTACAGCGCCGTCGCGAAGCACAGCGTGCCGACGATGCGGTCCCCGGCTTCCTGCAGTTCCAGCGTCAGGTCGAACTTGGCCGTGGCCGGCGGCAATGTCAGTTCCTCCAGTTGCAACCCCGGCATCTCGAGCGCGGATTCCGACGCACCCTGCCAGGTGAACATCAGCTGGAAGAGCGGCGTGTGCGCCATGGTGCGTTTCGGCTTCAGCGCCTCCACGACCTGCTCGAACGGCAGGTCCTGGTGGTTCTGCGCCTCCAGCACGGATTCGCGCACCTGCGCCAGCAGTTGCGCCACGGTCGGGCGATCGCCGAGATCCAGGCGCAGCGCCAGCGTGTTGACGAAGAAGCCGATCAGCGGCTCGACCTCGGCGCGCGTGCGGTTCGCGACCGGCGTGCCGATCACCACCTCGTCCTGGTCGGCCAGTCGCGCCACCAGCGCGCCCCAGGCCGCGAGACAGGTCATGAACAGCGTGGTGCCATGCCGCTGCGACAACGCCTTCAGCCCTGCGCTGAGCTGCGGGTCCAATGCGATCGACAGACTTTCGCCGCGATAGTCCTGCACCGCCGGGCGCGGACGGTCGGTCGGCAGCGCGACCAGTGCCGGCGCGGTCGCCAGCCGGTCGCGCCAGAACGCCAGTTGCTGCGCCTGCACCGCGCCCGACAGCCAGTCGCGCTGCCATGCGGCATAGTCCGCGTACTGCACGGCGAGCGCGGGCAGCGGATCGCTGTCGATCGACAGCCCCTGCGTCGCATACGCCGCGTAGAGGCGGGCGAATTCGTCCATCAGCACGCCCAGCGACCAGCCGTCGAACACGATGTGGTGCATCGTCAGCAGCAGCACGTGGTCGTGTTCCGCGAGCCGCAGCAGCCGGCCGCGGATCAGCGGACCGCGTTCGAGATCGAACGGCGTTTCCGCCTCGATCGACTGCCAGTGCGCGATCGCGTCTTCGGTCGACGCGTGGCCTGCACCAATGTCCTGCCGTTCGAGCGCGAAGCCCGCCGACGCGTCAATGCGCTGCACCGGCTGTCCGTCGACCACTTCGAAACGCGTGCGCAGGGCTTCGTGGCGGGTCACGACGCGATCCAGCGCCGCCTGCAGCGCGGCGACATCGAGTGCACCGCGCAGGCGCAGGCCGCCCGGCATGTGATAGGCCCCGCTCGCCACCGTGCCCATCTGCGCGATGAACCACAGCCGCTGCTGCGCGAACGACAGCGGCAGCGCGTCGGTACGCGGCGCGGGCAGCAATGCCGGCAGTGCGCTGGCCGGTGCCTCCGCCAGCGCGGCGGCGAACGCCTGCATGACCGGATGCGTGAACAACTGCGAGACGGTCATCTCCAGTCCCAGCCGCTGCCGCACGCGCGACATCATCTGCACCGCGAGCAGAGAATGCCCGCCGAGATCGAAGAAATTGTCGTGCCGGCCGACGCGCTCCACGCGCAGCAGTTCGCACCAGATCGCGGCGAGTGTGGTCTCGATCGTCCCTTCCGGCGCTTCGTATGCGCGCTGCGCGAACGCCGCGCCCTCCGGCGCTGGCAGCGCACGACGGTCGAGCTTGCCGTTCGGGGTGAGCGGCAGGCGATCCAGCGTGACGTAAGCGGCGGGGAGCATGTACTCCGGCAGCGTCCGCGACAGCCCTTCGCGCAGGCGCTGCGGCTCCGGCGCCTCGCCGTCCGCGACGACATACGCCACGAGACGTATCTCGCCCGGTGCGTCCTCGCGCGCAATCACAGCCGCTTCGCGCACGTTCGGCTGCGCCGACAGCTGCGCCTCGATCTCGCCCAATTCGATGCGCAGGCCGCGCAGCTTCACTTGATGATCGTTGCGGCCGAGATACTCGATCGTCCCGTCCGCACGCCAGCGGCCGAGGTCGCCGGTGCGATACATCCGCGCCCCCGGCTCGTCCGAGAACGGATCGTCGAGGAACCGCGCCTGCGTCAGTTCGGGGCGATTGAGATAGCCACGCGCGACCTGTGCGCCGCCGATGTACAGTTCGCCCGGCGCGCCGACCGGCACGGGCTTGCCGTGGCGATCGAGCAGATAGAGCTTCGTGTTCGCGATCGGACGGCCGATGTGGATCACCGTGTCGTCCGGCGACAGCGTGCCCGATGTGGCCACCACCGTCGTTTCGGTCGGACCGTAGTTGTTCACCAGCGCGAACGGCAGGTCCGCCGTCGGCAAGCGATTCAATCGGTCGCCGCCGGTCAGCAGCGAGCGGAGCTTCGTGCGGCCGCCCTGCCCGCGTGCCAATGCGGCATCCGCAAGCGCGGTGACGAGGAAGCTGCTCTGCAGATCCTGCGACTCCCACCAGTCGAGCAGCGCCGACGGATCGCCGTGCGTGTTCGACGGCGGCAGCGCCAACGTCGCGCCTTGCGCCAGCGCCGGCCACACTTCCCAGGTGCAGGCGTCGAACGCGACACCCGCGGTGCTCGACGTGCGCTCGCCGCGCGCCAGCGGGAAGGTCTCCGAATGCCACGCGATCAGGTTCGCGAGGTGGCGATGCTCCACCATCACGCCGTTCGGCTTTCCGGTCGAACCGGAGGTGTAGATCACGTAGGCCAGGTGCTCGGGCTGCAGGCCCGTCGCCTCGCGGCCGGGCGCAGTCGCCGGACGCTGCTGCCAGGTCGGTTCGTCCAGCACCAGCACGGCGGCGGTACGCAGCGCGCGGCACGACGGCAACTGGTCCTGCAGCGCGGCCTCGGTGAGCACGACGCGCGGCCGGCTGTCGTCGAGCATGTAGGCAAGGCGCTCCTGCGGGTACGCCGGATCCATCGCGACGTAGACGCCGCCGGCCTTCAGCACCGCGAGCCAGGCCGTGACCAGCGCCGGGCCGCGCGCAGCGACCACCGCGACGCGCGTCTCGGCGCGCACGCCCTGCGCGATCAGCTGGTGCGCGAGGCGGTTGGCGTCTGCGTCGAGCGTGCCGTAGGTGGTCGACGCGCCTTCGAACGTGATCGCCACGGCCTCCGGCGCTTCGGCCACATGGAGCTCGAAGCGTTCGTGCACGCAGACGTCGAGCGCGTAGTCGCGGCGCGTGTCGTTCCAGGTCGTCAGCACGCGCTCGCGCTCGGCCGCGTCCAGCAGGTCGATCGCGTCGACCGGCTGCGCGTCGTCGTGCACCATGCCGCGCAGCAGCGCTTCCAGATGGTTGCGGAAGCGCACCACCGTGTCGCGGTCGTAAAGCGCACGCGAAAAGCCGAGCGTGCCGGCAATGCCGTCGCGGGTCTCGTGCAAGTCAAGTTCCAGATCGTACTGGGCGTTGTGCTCGCCGTTGCGCGGCGGCAGCACGTTCAACTGCAGGCCGTCGAGTTCGAGCGTTTCCTCCGGCGTGTTCTGCCAGGCGAAGGTGACCTGGAAGATCGGCGTATGCGCCAGCGTGCGCTCCGGCTTCAGCGCGTCCACCACCTGCTCGAACGGCAGGTCCTGGTGGCTGTGCGTCAGCAGCACGCGCTCGCGCACCTGCGCCAGCAGCTGCGCCACGGTGGGCTGGTCGCTCAGGTCGATGCGCAACGCCAGCGTGTTGACGAAGAAGCCGATCAGCGGCTCCATCTCGGCGCGGGTGCGGTTGGCGACCGGCGAGCCGATCACCACCTGGTCCTGCCCGGCCAGCCGGCCCACCAGCGCGCCCCAGGCCGCCAGCAGCGTCATGTACAGCGTGGTGCCGTGCCGCTGCGACAACGCCTTCAGGCCCGCCGCCAGTTCACCGTCGAACGCGACCGGCAGCAGTTCGCCGCGCGAATCCTGCACCGGCGGACGCGGGCGATCGGTCGCCAGCCCGACCAGCCCCGGCGCGCCGGACAATTGCTCGCGCCAGAACGCCGCCTGTCGCTGCTGCACCTCGTCGGTCAGCCATTCGCGCTGCCACAGCGCGTAGTCCGCGTACTGGATCGGCAGCGCCGGCAGCGGGTCGACGTCGAACGCCACGCCCTGCCCCGCATAGGCGCGATAGAGCGTGTCCAGTTCGTTCGCGAGGATGCCCATCGACCAGCCGTCGGACACGATGTGGTGCATCGTCACCAGCAGCACGTGGTCCTGCTCGGCCAGCCGCAGCAGGCGGCCGCGGATCATCGGGCCGTGCTCGAGATCGATCGGCGTGGACGCTTCCTCGCGCTGCCAGCGATCGATCATCGCCGCGGCCTCGCCGCCCTCCTCGGCCAGATCGTGGTGCAGCAGCATGAAACCGGCGGTTTCGGAGATGCACTGCACCGGCTGTTCGCCCACCACCTCGAAGCGCGTGCGCAGGCCTTCGTGGCGACGGACGATGCGGTCCAGCGCCGCCTGCAGGGCGGGCGTGTCGAGCGGGCCGCGCAGGCCCAGGCCGAAATGCAGCATGTGCGCCGTCGGCCACATGTGCGCGATGAACCACAGTCGCTGCTGCGCGAACGACAGCGGCCAGTGCGCGCGCGGCGCGGTGCGCGCGGGAATGCCGACCGGACGACCGGCGGGCTTCGGCTTGCCACGCGCGGCCTGCGCCGCCAGGAGCAGAGCCTCGCGCTCGGCGCGCGTCATGGTCTTCAGGGTGGCGTTGTTCATTGGACGAGGCCTTGTTGCTGGGCGACGATCGTGTCGAGGTAGTCGGCGTCGAACTGCGCGAGCTGGCAGTCGACGATGGCTTCTGAGAACTCGCTCAGGCGCGGGTTCGAGAAGATCGTCATCAGCGACAGCTCGATGTCCCACTCGCTGCGGACGCGCGAGATCAGTCGCGTCGCCAGCAGCGAATGCCCGCCGAGTTCGAAGAAGTGGTCCTGCCGGCCGACGCGCTCGATGCCCAGCAGTTCGCTCCAGATCTGCGACAGCGTGGTCTCGGTCACGCCCTCCGGCGGTTCGTACGCGGCCTGCGCGACGCCGGCCTGCGACGGCAGCGGCAACGCCTTGCGATCGACCTTGCCGTTCGGTGTGACCGGCAGGCTCGCCAGCACCACCCAGGCGGCCGGCACCATGTAGTCCGGCAGCGCCTGCGCGAGCGCGCGACGCAACGCCTGCGTGTCGAGTTCCCCGTTCGCACCGTCGGCCACGTAGGCGACGAGCTGCTTGTCGCCGGTGACGTCCTCGCGCGCGAGCACCAGCGCCTCGCGCACGCCTGACTGCGCCAGCAGCTTCGCTTCGATCTCGCCGAGTTCGATGCGGAAGCCGCGGATCTTGACCTGATGGTCGTTGCGGCCGAGGAAATCGAGCGTGCCATCAGCACGCCAGCGCGCCAGGTCGCCGGTGCGGTACAGGCGGGCATCGGCCTCGCCAGCGAACGGATCGGGCACGAAGCGCTCGTCGGTCAACGTCGCGTTGTTGAGGTAGCCGCGCGCGACCTGCACGCCGCCGATGTGCAGCTCGCCGGCCACGCCGATCGGCGCCGGGCGACCATGCGCATCCAGCACGTAGAGGCGGACGTTGGCGATCGGCCGACCGATGGGCGGCGACTCGGTCGACGACGGATCGCAGTCGTGCATGCTCGCGCACACCGTGCCTTCGGTCGGGCCGTAGGCGTTGATCAGCCGGCGTCCCGGCGCCCAGCGCCGCACCTGCGCGGCACTGGTGGCCTCGCCGGCGAGGATCAGCGTGTGCAGGTGCGACAGCGCGGTGTCGTCCGGCAGGCTGGCCAGCAGGGCCGGCGGCAGCGTCGCGTGGGTGATGCGCTGCGCATCGAGCCACGCCACCAGCTCCCGGCCCGCCAGCGGACCCGGCGGCGGCAGGTGCAGGCTGGCGCCGCACAGCAGCGCCATCATCACCTCGGAGATGCAGGCGTCGAAGCTGAAGGACGCGAACTGCACCACGCGGCTGTCCGGATGCACGCCGAAGCCCGCGATCTGCGCCTGCGCCAGGTTGCACAGGCCGCGATGCGTCGCCATGACGCCCTTCGGCACGCCGGTCGAACCCGAGGTGTAGATGACGTAGGCCAGGTGCGTCGGCAGCAGGCCGGACGCGGTCGGATGGATCGCCTCGGACGACAGCGACTGCCACTGCTCGGCTTCGGTCATGTCCACCACCGGCGTGCGCCAGAGGATCGGGCTCGCCGGCAACTGGTCCTGCAGCGCCGCGGTGGTGATCAGCACGCGCGGGCGGCTGTCGCGCAGCATGAAATCGAGGCGGCCCTGCGGATACGACGGGTCGAGCGGCACGTAGGCACCGCCGGCCTTCAGCACCGCCAGCATCGCGACGATCGTGTCGACGCTGCGCTGCAGGCAGATCGCGACCTTCTCGTCGGGCTTCACGCCGAGACCGCGCAGATGGTGCGCCAGCCGGTTCGCGTGCGCGTCGAGTTCGCGATAAGTCAGCCGTTCCTCGCCCTGCGCCAGCGCGAGCGCGTCCGGCGTGGCCTGCACCTGGCGCTCGAACAGCGTCTGCACGCACGCGTCCGGATGCGGCCATTCGCGACCGGTGCGGTTCCAGTCTTCGAGCACCTGCCGGCGTTCGTCCGTATCCAGCACCTCGACCTGCCACGACGGCAGTTGCGATGCGCCTTCGAGTGCGTCGGCCAGCGATTCCAGCGCGGTCTGCAGGTAGGCGCAGATCCGCTCCGGGGCGACCGGCTGTTCGACCAGCGCCTTCAGCTCGAAGTCCTCACCGAGGTCGTCCACCGCCATGATGAACGGCACGTGGTTGGTGCGTTCCACCGCCGACAGCATCTGCATGCCGTGCGCCCAGTCCGGCGTTTCGGCCTCGGCGGCGGCATCGACGCTGTGGCGGTAGTTCATCACCGCCGAGAACAGCGGCGTGCTCGACGACAGCGCGCTGCAGCGCTGCGCCAGCGCCAGCGAGGCATGCTCGTGGCCCAGCAGCTCCGACAGCAGCGCGTGCGTCTGCTGCACGCCGTCGCGCACGCCGGTCTCGCCCAGTCGCACGCGGATCGGCAGCGTGTTGATGAACAGGCCCATCGCGCGTTCCGCACCGGCGCCGCCCTGCAGGCGACCGAACAGCACGGTGCCGAACACCACGTCCTCGCGGCCGGTGGTGCGCGCCAGCACCTGCGCCCAGGCCCAGTGGAACAGGCTGGCCGTGCTCACGCCGAGGCTCCGGGCCTGCTGGCGCAGGCGCTTCGACAGCGCACGCGGCAACGCACGCTGCGCCTCGCGGACATGCGCACCTTCGTCTTCCACCTTCAGGATGCCGAACGGCGCCGTCGGCTCCTCCACGTCGCCGAGCATGCGTCCGAAGAAGGCTTCGTGTTCCGCCTCGCTCACGCCCAGGCGGGCCTGCGCGACGAAGTTGCGGAACGGCACCGGCTCGGCCAGTTCGTGCGCGCGGCCGCCGAGGATCAGGCCGATCTCGTGCAGCAGCACCTCCAGCGCGGTGTGGTCGAGCACCAGGTGGTGATGGACCAACTGCAGCAGCCAGCGCTGGTTGGCGGCATCGAACGCTGCGTGGCCGTGCATCAGCGGCGCATGGCTCACGTCCATGCGGATGTGCAGCGGATCGGTGAGTTCGGCGAGACGTGTCGCCACGTCGCCGGCGGACAGCGTCGGCGTCTGCACCTCGAAACGGGCGTGGCGCCAGACCACCTGCACCGGTTCCGCCAGTCCCTCCCACAGCACTGCGGTGCGCAGCACGTCGTGGCGATCGATCACCTGCTGCAGCGCGCCCACGAAGGCATCGAGCCGCGCCTTCGTGTCGAAGGCCAGCGTGGTCGACAGCAGGTAGGCATCGCCCTGCACCTGCAGCAGATGATGGAACAGGATGCCTTCCTGCAGCGGCGCCAGCGGATAGAGATCCTGCACGTTCGCCGCACCGCCCGGCACCGCCGCGACGATCCGCGCGATCTGCGCGGCGTCGAGCGAAATCAGCGGCAGCATCTCCGGCACGATGGCGGTGCAGCCGGCCGGGATGCCGTTCGGCGGCACGACCACGTCGGTCGATGCGCCACGCTGCGCGTCCTCCACCGCCTGCGCCAGCGCGGCCAGCGTCGGCTGCGCGAACAGGGCGCGGATGTCGATGTTGAGCGATTCGCGCCGCAGGATGCCCATCAGGCGCACGGCCAGCAGCGAATGCCCGCCGAGCTCGAAGAAGTTGTCCTGCCGCCCGACGCGTTCGACGCCGAGCAGTTCGCTCCAGATGCCCGCCAGCAGCGTTTCGACCGGACCCTGCGGCGCCTCGAAATCGCGCTGCGCGAAGGCGACGTCGCCGGGCGCGGGCAGCGCCTTGCGATCGACCTTGCCGTTGTTGGTCAGCGGCAGCGTGCCCAGCGCCACGTACGCCGCCGGCACCATGTACTCCGGCAGCGACTGCGACAGCGCCTCGCGCAGCGCATGCGCCTCCGCCGTTGCACCTTCAACCGGCACCACGTATGCGACGAGACGGCGA
The DNA here is from genome assembly GCF_056313745.1 of Lysobacter sp. DMC97. NCBI lineage: Bacteria > Pseudomonadati > Pseudomonadota > Gammaproteobacteria > Lysobacterales > Lysobacteraceae > Lysobacter > Lysobacter sp. DMC97. The sequence continues at coordinate 205,686 of NZ_JBQUZR010000004.1, forward strand.
TCGCCCGGCGCGTCCTCGCGCACCAGCACCACCGCCTCGCGCACCGACGGCTGCGCCACCAGCGCCGCCTCGATCTCGCCCAGCTCGATCCGGAACCCGCGGATCTTCACCTGGTCGTCGATGCGGCCCACGAACTCCAGTTCGCCATCCGGCAGGTGCCGCACGAGGTCGCCCGTGCGATACATCCGGCCTTCGGCGAAGGGGTTGTCTAGGAAGCGTTCCGCGGTCAGCTCCGGACGCTTGAGGTAGCCACGCGCCACGCCCGCACCGCCGATGTACAGCTCACCCGTGCTGCCCATCGGCTGCAACTGCCGATGCGCGTCCAGCACGTACAGCTGCGTGTTGCCGATCGGACGGCCGATCGGCGTCGCGGCCGAGCCTTCGAGCTTCGAGAGCTGCGACTCTTCCGACAGCGTCCACACGCTGCAGCCCACCACCGTCTCGGTCGGGCCGTACTCATTCACGAACGTCGCGTTCGGCAGCAGTTCGCCCTTCCAGCGGCGCAGCGTCGACGCCGGCAGCTGTTCGCCGCCGACCACGATGCAGTGCGGCGCATCGCAGGCAATGACATCGCGTTCGAGGTACGACAGTGCGTCCAGATGCGCCGGCGTGATCTTGAACAGCCAGCCCTCGCCCTCGGCGAACAGGCGCTCAGATAGCCGCGCCAGCGTCTCGGTGTGCGACTCGTCCGGCAGCAGCCACACCGGCTTGCCCGCCAGCAGCGGCGGCAGCAGCGTCGTCAGCGTCGCGTCGAAGCACAGCGGCGAACTCACCACCGAGCCCGCAAGGCCCGGCAGGTACGCCTCGACCGCGTGCGCGAGATAGTTCGACAATCCGCCGTGCTCGACCATGACGCCCTTCGGCCGGCCGGTCGAGCCGGAGGTATAGATCACGTAGGCGACATCGTTCGCCGAGATCGATGGCAGTTCGCCATGCGTGAACTCGCCCAGCCAGTCCGCTTCCGTCGCCGCGCCGTCCATCAGCACCACGTCGACACCCTGCAGCGGCAGTTCGTCCATCGTCGCCGCTTCCAGCAGCGCCCAGCCGATGTTCGCGTCCTGCACCATGTAGCCCAGCCGTTCCTTCGGCAGCTTCGGCTCCAGCGGCACGTAGGTCGCGCCGGCCTTCAGCGCACCGAGCACCGCGATCACCAGCTCGGGCGAACGCGACAGGTACAGCCCCACGCGCGCACCCGGCGTCACGCCGGACTCGATCAGGTAGCGCGCAAGGCGATCGGAGCGTGCATCGAGTTCGGCATAGCTCAGTTCGACATCCTCGAACCGCAGCGCCACCGCTGCCGGCGTGCGTACGGCCTGCGCCGAGAACTGCGCATGGACGCAGGCCGTCGGGTAGTCGCGATCGGTCGCGTTCCAGTCGCGCACCAGGAAGTCGCGTTCGTCATCGTCGAGCAGCGACACCTCGCACAGGCGCGCCTGCGGCGTGGCCGCGACGGCATCGAGCATGCGGCCGAAGTGCGCGGCCAGGCGCTCGATGGTGGCGGGCTCGTACAGCGCGGCGTCGTACTCGTAGGCGATGTCGATCGCGCCGTTGCGCTCGTTGACGTAGAGCGTGAGGTCGAACTTGACCGTATGCTCGGCGAGCGGCAGTTCTTCCATCTCCAGCTCGGGCAGGCGCACGACCGGATCGGGCACGCTCTGCATCTGCACCATCACCTGGAACACCGGCGGCACGCCGGGGCTGCGCGCCGGCTTCAGGTCTTCGAGCAACCGGTCGAACGGCAGGTCCTGATGCAGGTACGCCTGGATCAACGTGGCGCGCACCTGCTGCAACAGCGATTCGAAGCTCTGCTCGGGATCGAGCCGGGTGCGGATCGCCTGCGTGTCGAGGAACAGGCCGATCAACGGCTCGACCTCGGCGCGATTGCGATTCGCCACCACCGTGCCGACGTTGAGGTCGGTCTGGCCGGTGTAGCGCGACAGCACGACGTTGAACGCCGCCATCAGCAACATGAACAGCGTGCCGGAATGGCCCGCAGCGAGTGCGTTGAGCGCCGCGGTGGTCGCCTGCGGCACGTGCGCGTGGACCATGCCGCCGACGAACCCCTTGATGGGCGGGCGCGGATGATCGGTCGGCAGCGTCGACAGCGGCGCGCTGCCGGCAAGCTGGTCGCGCCAGTACGCGAGCAGGTGCGCCTGCACGGCATCGTCCATGCACTGGCGCTGCCACAGCGCGTAGTCCGGATACTGCACCGGCAGCGGCGGCAGCGGATCGACTGACGTCGGCACGCCGTCGACGGCATAGGCGCGGTACAGCGCGCTCAGCTCCTCGGCGAGCACGCCCAGCGACCAGCCGTCGGACACGATGTGGTGCACCGTCAGCAGCAGCACGTGGTCGCGTTCGTCGAGCCGCAGCAGGCGACCGCGGAACAGCGGACCGCGATGCAGGTCGAACGGCTCGCGCGACTCCAGCAGACTCCAGTGCGCGATCGTGGCGTCGCGTTCGGCAACATCGAGATCGATGGTGTGATCCAACGCCTGGAACACGAGCCCGAACGGCGCAACCGGGGCGATGCGCTGCACCGGGCGGTCGTCGACGAGTTCGAACCACGTGCGCAGCGACTCATGGCGACGCACGATACCGTCGAGTGCGGCCTGCAGCGCGGCGCGGTCGAGCCGGCCTCGCAGGCGCAGCCCGATGGGCATGTGGTAGGCGGCACTCGCTTCTTCGCCGAACTGCGCCGCCAGCCACAGGCGCTGCTGCGCGAACGACAGCGGCATGTCGTCCGGCCGCGGCATCGGCGCGAGCGCGGGCAGCGCGGTCGTCTGCGCCTGGCCGGCCGCCTGCGCGAAATCGTGCAGCACCGGATGCGCGAACACGGTCGACAGCGCGAGGTTGAGGCCGAGCGACTGGCGCAGGCGCGAGATCATGCGCACGACCAGCAGCGACTGCCCGCCGAGTTCGAAGAAGCTGTCGTGGCGACCGATGCGGGCGACGCCCAGCACCTCGCTCCACACGCCCGCGATCGCGGTCTCCAACGGTCCCTGCGGCGCGACGAAGGCCTGCTGCGTCTGCATCGCGTCACCCGGTGCGGGCAGCGCGCGGCGATCGACCTTGCCGTTGTTGGTCAGCGGCAGCATGCCCAGCGCCACGTACGCCGCCGGCACCATGTACTCCGGCAGCGACTGCGACAACGCCTCGCGCAGCGTGTGCGCTTCCGCCGTCGCGCCTTCCGCCGGCACCACGTACGCGACCAGGCGACGATCGCCCGGTGCGTCCTCGCGCACCAGCACCACCGCCTCCCGCACGCCTGGCTGCGCCACCAGCGCCGCTTCGATCTCGCCCAGTTCGATCCGGAACCCGCGGATCTTCACCTGGTCGTCGATGCGACCCACGAACTCCAGCTCGCCGTCCGGCAGGTGCCGCACGAGGTCGCCCGTGCGGTACATCCGGCCTTCGGCGAAGGGGTTGTCCAGGAAGCGTTCCGCGGTCAGCTCCGGACGCTTGAGGTAGCCGCGGGCCACGCCCGCACCGCCGATGTACAGCTCGCCGGTGCTGCCCATTGGCTGCAGTTGCCCGTGCGCATCCAGCACGTACAGCTGCGTGTTGCCGATCGGACGACCAATCGGCGTCGCCGCCGAGCCGTCCAGCTTCGACAGCTGATCCTGCGTCGAGAGCGTCCACACGCTGCAGCCCACCACCGTTTCGGTCGGGCCATACTCGTTCACGAAGGTCGCGTTCGGCAGCAGTTCGCCCTTCCAGCGGCGCAGCGTCGACGCCGGCAGCTGTTCGCCACCGACCACGATGCAGTGCGGCGCATTACAGGCGGCAACATCGCGTTCGAGGTACGACAGTGCGTCCAGATGCGCCGGCGTGATCTTGAACAGCCAGCCCTCACCCTCGGCGAACAGCCGTGTCGAGAGGCGCGCCAAGGTTTCGGTGTGCGACTCGTCCGGCAGCAGCCACACCGGCTTGCCCGCCAGCAGCGGCGGCAGCAGCGTCGTCAGCGTCGCATCGAAACACAGCGGCGAACTCACCACCGACCCCGCGAGGCCCGGCAGGTACGCTTCGACCGCATGCGCGAGATAGTTCGACAGCCCGCCGTGTTCCACCATCACGCCCTTCGGACGGCCGGTCGAACCGGAGGTGTAGATCACGTAGGCGATGGCGTTCGCCGAGATCGATGGCAGTTCGCCTTGCGTGAACTCGCCCAGCCAGTCCGCTTCCGTCGCCGCGCCGTCCATCAGCACCACGTCGACGCCCTGCAGCGGCAGTTCGTCCATCGTCGCCGCTTCCAGCAGCGCCCAGGCGATGTTCGCGTCCTGCACCATGTAGCCCAGGCGTTCCTTCGGCAGCTTCGGCTCCAGCGGCACGTAGGCCGCACCGGCCTTCAGCGCGCCGAGCACCGCGATCACCAGTTCCGGCGAGCGCGACAGATACAGGCCCACGCGCGCGCCCGGCGTCACGCCGGACTCGATCAGGTAGCGCGCGAGGCGATCGGAACGCGCATCGAGCTCGGCATAGTTCAGCTCGACATCCTCGAACCGCAGCGCCACTTCGTCCGGCGTGCGCGTCGCCTGCGCAGAGAACTGCTCGTGCACACAGGCCGTCGCGTAGTCGCGATCGGTCGCGTTCCAGTCGTGCACCAGGAAGTCGCGTTCGGCATCGCCCAGCATGTCGATCTGCCAGGACGGCGTCCGCGGCACATGCGCCAGCGCATCGACCAGACGCGCCAGCACGTGGTGCAAGTAGTCGCAGACGCGCTCCGGCGCGACCGGCTCCTCGATCTGCGCGCGCAGCTCGAAGTCCTCGCCGAGGTCGTCCACCGACAGCGTGAACGAATAGTTGGTGCGTTCGCGCACCGACAGCAGTTCGACGCCCTGCGCCCAGTCCGCCACGGTATCGCCGGCCGGCGTGGTGTGGCGGTAGTTCAGCAGCGACGAGAACAGCGGCGCGTTGGTCGGCAGCGCGCTGCAGCGCTGCGCGAGTGCCAGCGGCGCGTGCTCGTGGCGCACCAGACCGGACAGCACGGCGTGCGTCTGCAGGATGCCGTCCTGCACGCCGAGATCGCCCAACTGCACGCGCATCGGCAGCGAGTTCATGAACAGGCCGACCGCACGATCCGCGCCCTCGCCGCCCTGCAGGCGGCCGAACAGCACCGTGCCGAACACGACTTCGTCGCGACCCGCGCTCTTCGCGAGCACCTGCGCCCACGCCCAGTGGAACAGGCTCGCGGTGCTCACGCCGAGCGTGCGCGCCTGCTGCCGCAGTCGCAGCGAGAGATCGCGCGGCAACTTCAGTTCCGACTCGTGGACGTTGTCACCGTCGCCGTGCACCTCCAGCATGCCGAACGGTGCCGTCGGTTCGTCGACGTCGCCCAGCATCTCCCGGAAGAACGCCTCGTGCTCCTGCGCGCTCACGCCCAGTCGCGTCTGCGCGACGAAATTGCGGAACGGCACCGGCTCCGGCAGCGCATCCGCGCGACCGGTGCGGATCATGCCGATCTCCTCGAAGATCAGCTCGACCGCCACGTGGTCCATCGCGAGGTGATGCTGCAGCAGCAGCAGGATCCAGCGCTGGCTTCGCGCATCGAAGGCGGCCACGCCGCGCATCAGCGGCGCCTGGCGCACGTCCATGCGCGCATCGCGGGGATCGGCGATTTCCGCCAGCCGCGCCGCGGCGTCGCCGTCGGCGACCTCGATCGTCTCCACGGCCATCGTCACGGTGCGCCAGACCACCTGCACCGGTTCGGGCAGGCCATCCCACAGGATCGCGGTACGCAGCACGTCGTGGCGATCGACGACCTTCTGCAGCGCCTGCACGAAATCGTCGAGCGCCGCGCGCGATTCGAACGACAGCAGCGTCGACAGCAGGTACGGATCGCCGCGCGTCTGCAGCAGATGGTGGAAGAGGATGCCGTCCTGCAGCGGCGCCAGCGGGTAGATGTCCTGGATGTTCGCTGCGCCGCCCGGCACCGCGGCGACGATGCGCGCGATCTGCGTCGCGTCCAGCGTCACCAGCGGCAGCATCTGCGGCGTGATCGCCTCGCAGCCCGGCGGGATGCCGTTCGCGGGCGCGATGACGCCGCGCTCGCCGGCCCGCCGCGCCTCCTCGACGGCCTGCGCCAGCACCGACAACGTCGGCTTGGCGAACAAGACGCGGATGTCGGCATGCAGGTCTTCGCGGCGCAGGCGTTCCATCAGCTGCACCGCGAGCAGCGAGTGGCCGCCGAGCTCGAAGAAGTTGTCGTCGCGACCGATCCGGTCGACGCGCAGCAGCTCGCTCCAGATCCGGGCGAGGGTCGTTTCCGTCCGGCCCTGCGGCGCCTCGAAGGCGCGCTGTGCGAACGCCGCATCGCCCGGCGCCGGCAGCGCGCGGCGATCGAGCTTGCCGTTCGGCAACAGCGGCAGTGCGGGCAGCCGCACGTAGGCCGACGGAATCATGTACTCCGGCAGCGTCTGTGCCAGCGCATCGCGCAGCGCCTGCGGATCGTGCGCGTCTCCGCGCGAGGCCTGTTCGTTCGCGACCAGATAGGCCACCAGCCGCTGCTCGCCGGGCGCATCGGCACGCGCGAGCACCACGGCATCGCGGATGCCCGGCAGGCGTGACAGCCGTGCTTCGATTTCGCCGAGTTCGATGCGGAAGCCGCGGATCTTCACCTGACGATCGTTGCGACCCAGGTAGGCGAGCGCGCCGTCGGGTTGCCAGCAGCCGAGGTCGCCCGTGCGGTACATGCGCGCGCCGGGCGTGGTCGCGAACGGATCAGCGACGAAGCGTTCCTCGGTGAGTTCGGGGCGATCGAGGTAGCCGCGCGCCAGTCCGGCACCGGCGATGTGGATCTCGCCGGGCACGCCGAACGGGGTCGGCTGGCCGTGCGCATCGAGCAGGTAGATCGCGAGGTCGCCCACTGGCCGGCCGATGTGGATGTCCTCGGCCGAGCGGACTTCCTGCACCGTCGCGGTGATGACGGCCTCGGTGGGACCGTAGGCGTTGAACAGCTGCGGCCGGTGGCCGGGACGCGCCGTCCAGTCGCGGATGGCCTGCGCCTCGACCGCTTCGCTGCCGATGACCACCATGCGCACGGTCTCGGGGATCGCGATCGCCGGATCGGCGCTCACGTACTGCCAGAACTTGGTCGGCAGCTCGGCAACGGTGATCCGCGCCTCGGCGCAAAGCTGCCAGAAGCACGCGGCATCGGTCTGCCACTCGGGCGTGCGCAGCACCAACGTCGCGCCGACGGTCAGCGCGCCCAGGATTTCCTCGATCGACACGTCGAAGTTGATCGAAGCGAACTGCAGCAGGCGGTCGTCTGCGCGGAAGCCGTAACGTGCGGTCAGCGCCGGGATGCGCCGCGCCAGCGGGCCATGTTCGACCGCGACGCCCTTGGGCTCGCCGGTGGAACCGGAGGTGTAGATCACGTAGGCCAGATGGCGGGGTTCGAGGCCGGTTTCGGCCGGCGCGAGGTCGCTGTCCGCCAGCGACGCCCACGGTGCCAGCGGATCGTCCATCCGCACCACGGGCAGCGCGGCCTCCTGCGCGAACGCGATGTCGACGTCGCCCTGCGCGAGCATCGCGCACGGCCGGCTGTCGCGCAGCATGTAGGCCAGACGTTCCTGCGGATACGACGGATCCAGCGGCACATAGGCGCCGCCGGCTTTCAGCACCGCGAGGATCGCCGTCACCATGTCGAGGCCGCGCGACAGGCAGATCGCGACCTTGGCGTCCGGCGCCACGCCCAGCGCGCGCAGATGGCGCGCGAGGCGGTTCGCGCGGGCGTTGAGTTCGCCGTAGCGCAGGCGCGCGCCCTCGTGTTCCAGCGCGATCGCATCCGGATGCGCCTGCACGCGCTGCTCGAACAGTGCGTGGATGCAGTCGTCCGTCTGCGAGGCGCGGTCATGCGCGTCAAGCCCACCGGCCAGCACCACATGGCGTTCATCCGCGTCGAGCGCATCGATCCGCCAGGACGGCGTGAGCGGCGCGGATTCCAGCGCATCGGCCATTGCGGCCAGCACGGTCTGCATGTAGCCGCAGATCCGCTGCGGATCGAGCGGCGCCGTGGCCTGTGCGGTCAGCTTGAAATCGTCGCCGAGATCGTCGACGGAGAGATCGATCGGATAGCTCGAACGTTCGCGCACCGACACGAGTTCGGTGCCCGGCGCCCAGGCCGACATGTCGGTGACGCCGGCGCCATGGCGGTAGTTCAGCAGCGTCGTGAACAACGGCATGCTCGCCGGCAGTGCGCTGCAGCGCTGCGCCAGCGCCAGCGAGGCGTGCTCGTGGCCCAGCAGCTCCGACAGCAGCGCATGCGTCTGCTGCACGCCGTCGCGCACGCCGGTCTCGCCCAGCGTGACCCGCATCGGCAGCGTGTTGATGAACAGGCCCATCGCGCGTTCCGCACCCGCGCCGCCCTGCAGGCGACCGAACAGCACGGTGCCGAACACCACGTCGTCGCGACCGGTGGTCTTGGCCAGCACCTGCGCCCAGGCCCAGTGGAACAGGCTGGCCGTGCTCACACCGAGACGTCGCGCCTGCCGGCGCAGACGCTGCGACAGCGCCGCCGGCAGCAAGCGGTCGGCCTCGTGCGCGTGCTCGCCGTTGCCATGCACTTCCAGCAACCCGAACGGTGCAGTGGTCTCGTCGATGTCGCCCAGCATGCGGGTGAAGAAGGCTTCGTGCGCTTCCGCGCTCGTGCCCAGCCGCGCCTGCGCGACGAAGTTTCGGAACGGCACGGGCTCCGGCAGCGCCTGCGCGAGATCGCGCAGGATCAGGCCGATCTCGCGCATCAGGATGTCCAGCGCGGTGTGGTCGAACACCAGGTGGTGGTGGACCAGACGCAGCAGCCAGCGGCCGTTCTGCGCGTCGTGCGCGACGAGGCCGCGCATCAGTGGCGCATGCCGCAGTTCGAGCCGGCGCGATGCATCGTCGCGTTCCAGCTCGGCGGCGATGTCGTCGCCGGCCAGCGCCAGCGTCTGCACGTCGATGTGCGCGTCGCGCCACACCACCTGTACCGGCGCATCGAGTCCTTCCCACAGCACGGCGGTGCGCAGCACGTCGTGGCGATCGACCACGCGCTGCAGCGCCTCGACGAAGCCGTCGAGCGATGCGCGGGTCCCGAAACCCAACGTGATCGAGAGCAGGTACGGATCGGCATCCGGCTGCAGCAGGTGATGGAACAGGATGCCTTCCTGCAGAGGCGCCAGCGGATAGATGTCCTGCACGTTCGCGGCGCCGCCCGGCACTGTCGCGACGATGCGCGCGATCTGCGCAGCGTCGAGCGAAACGAGCGGCAGCATCTCCGGTGCGATCGCCATGGAATCGGCCGGAATGCCGTTCGGCGGCACCACGACCTCGCGATGGCCGTCCTGCATCGCCTGCTCGATCGCGCGCGCCAGCGCGGCCAGCGTCGGGCTCGCGAACAGCGCGGAAATGTCGGCGGCGAAACCTTCCTGCCGCAGGCGCTCCATCATCTGCACCGCGAGCAGCGAGTGACCGCCGAGTTCGAAGAAGTTGTCGTGCCGACCGACGCGCTCCACGCGCAGCAGCTCGCACCAGATCGCGGCGAGCGTCGTCTCGATCGTCCCTTGCGGCGCCTCGTACGCGCGCTGCGCGAACGCCGCACCCTCCGGCGCCGGCAGTGCACGACGGTCCAGCTTGCCGTTCGGCGTCAGCGGCAAGCGATCGAGCGTGACGTACGCCGCCGGCAGCATGTACTCCGGCAGCGTCCGCGACAGCCCTTCGCGCAGGCGCTGCGGCTCCGGCACTTCGCCGTCCGCGACGACGTAGGCGACTAGCCGTACTTCGCCCGGTGCGTCCTCGCGCGCGATCACCGCGGCCTCGCGAATGCCTTGCTGCGCCGACAGCTGCGCCTCGATCTCGCCCAGCTCGATGCGCAGGCCGCGCAGCTTCACCTGGTGGTCGTTGCGGCCGAGGTATTCGATCGTGCCGTCCGCGCGCCAGCGGCCGAGGTCGCCCGTGCGGTACATCCGGGCGCCCGGCTCATCGGAGAACGGATCGTCGAGGAAGCGCGCCTGCGTCAGTTCGGGGCGATTGAGATAGCCGCGCGCCACCTGTGCGCCGCCGATGTACAGCTCGCCCGGTGCCCCAACCGGCACCGGCTTGCCGTGGCGGTCGAGCAGATAGAGCTTCGTGTTCGCGATCGGGCGACCGATATGGATCACCGTGTCGTCCGGCGACAGCGTGCCCGATGTGGCCACCACCGTCGTTTCGGTCGGGCCGTAGTTGTTCACCAGCGCGAACGGCAGGTCTGCCGTCGGCAAGCGATTAAGCCGGTCGCCGCCGGTCAAGAGCGAACGCAGCTTCGTCCGACTGCCCTGCCCGCGTGCCAACGCGGCATCCGCGAGCGCGGTGACGAGGAAGCTGCTCTGCAGGTCCTGCGACTCCCACCAGTCCAGCAGCGCGGACGGATCACCGTGCGTGCTCGACGACGGCAGCGCCAGCGTCGCGCCCTGGCACAGTGCCGGCCACACTTCCCAGGTGCAGGCGTCGAAGGCGATGCCCGCGGTGCTCGACGTGCGCTCGCCGCGCGCCAGCGGGAAGGTCTCGCTGTGCCACGCGATGAGATTCGCCAAGTGGCGATGTTCCACCATCACGCCGTTCGGCTTGCCGGTCGAACCGGAGGTGTAGATCACGTAGGCCAACCGGTTGGGGTCGGCGGCGGTGCGCTCGAGCGATTGCGCGCGCGTCTCCGCCAGCGGCGGCAGCGCATCGAGTTCCAGCACGGTCCAGTCGCCCGAGAGATCGACCTGCGCCGACAGCTCGGACTGCGTCAGCACCACCCGCGGCGCGCTGTCGGACAGCATTTCGCGCAGGCGCTCCGCCGGTGCGCCCGGGTCCAGCGGCACGTACGCACCGCCGGCCTTCGGCACCGCCAGCATCGCGCGGATCAGGTCCGGGCCGCGGCGCAGCAGCAGCGCCACGCGCGTCTCCGGGCCCACGCCCAGCACGCGCAGCCGCTGCGCGAGTGCATCGGCTTGTGCATCAAGCTCACCGTAACTGACGGTGTCGCCTTCGAACGCGATCGCCACCGCTTCCGGCGCTTCGGCGGCATGTCGCTCGAACCGCTGGTGCACGCACAGGTCCTGCGGATATGCGCGCCGGGTGTCGTTCCACGACTTGAGCACCAGCTGGCGCTCGGCGGCGTCGATGATGTCGATCGCGTCGACCGGCTGCGCGTCGTCACAGACCATGCCGCGCAGCAGCGCTTCGAGATGACCAACGTGCCGCTGCATCATCGACAGGTCGTACAGCGCCGTCGCGAAGCACAGCGTGCCGACTATGCGGCCTTCCGACTCCTGCAGTTCCAGCGTCAGATCGAACTTGGCATCGGCCGACGGCGACGGCAGCGCGGTCGTCGTCATGCCTTCCAGCGCGAAGGCCGTCTGCGGCACGTTCTGCCACGCGAACGCCAGCTGGAAGATCGGCGTGTGTGCGAGCGAGCGCTGCGGATTCAGCGCTTCCACCACCTGCTCGAACGGCACGTCCTGATGCGCCTGCGCCGACACCACGCGCTCGCGCGCCTGTGCCAGCAGTTGCGCGACGCTGGGCTGATCGCCGAGATCGAGGCGCAGCGCCAGCGTATTGACGAAGAAGCCGATCAGCGATTCGACTTCGACGACCGTGCGATTGGCGACCGGCGTGCCGATCACCACCTCGTCCTGGCCGGCCAGTCGCGCCACCACGGCGGCCCATGCCGCCAGCAACGTCATGTAGAGGGTCGTGCCGTGGCGCTGCGACAGTGCCTTCAATGCCGCCGTCAGCTCGCCGTCGAGCGCGATCGGCAGCAGCCCGCCGCGGTAGTCCTGCACCGGCGGCCGCGGACGATCGGTCGGCAGGCCGACCAACGCAGGCGCGCCGTCCAGCGCCTTGCGCCAGAAATCCAGCTGCCTCTGCTGCACCTCGCCCGCCAGCCACGCCCGCTGCCACGCGGCGTAATCGGCGTATTGCACCGGCAGCGCAGGCAGCGGATCGAGAGCCGGCGAAACACCGTCGACGGCGTAGGCGCGATAGAGCGCATCGAGCTCGCGCGCGAGCACGTCCATCGACCAGCCGTCGGAGACGATGTGGTGCATCGTCAGCAGCAGCACGTGATCCTGCCCGGACAGCCGCAGCAACCGACCGCGGATCAGCGGCCCGTGTTCGAGGTCGAACGCCGTCTCCGCCTCGATCGCCTGCCAGTGCGTGATCGCATCTTCATGCGAGGCATGGGCATCGCCGATGTCCTGCGTCGACAGCGCGAAACGTGCCGACGCCTCGATGCGCTGGACGGGCTGGCCGTCGACGATCGCGAACCGCGTGCGCAGCGCTTCGTGGCGTTCCACGATGCGATCGAGCGCTGCCTGCAAGGCGGTTTCGTCGAGCGCGCCGTGCAAGGCGAGCGCGCAGGACAGGTGGTACGCCGCGCTGGCCCGGGCGCCCATGCGGGCGATGAACCACAGGCGCTGTTGCGCGAACGACAGCGGCAGCGCGCCGTCACGCGCCACGGGAAGGAGGTCGGGCAGCGCGTCCGCGGCCGGTCGATTGGCCAGCGCTGCGGCGAGATCGCGGAGCACCGGATGCGCGAACAGATCGGACAGCGCCGCCGACACGCCGAGACGCTGGCGCATGCGCGCGACCAGTTGCATGGCCAGCAGCGAATGTCCGCCGAGCGCGAAGAAATGGTCGTCCCGACCGACGCGCTCCACCCGCAGCAATGCCTGCCAGAGCGTCGCCAGCGCGGTTTCGAGTTCGCCCTGCGGCGCCTCGTACGCACGCTGCGCGAGCGCGCTCGACGTGGGCGCAGGCAAGGCGCGGGCGTCGAGCTTGCCGTTGGGCGTGCGCGGAAGATTCGGCAGCGACACGTACGCCGCCGGGATCATGTATTCGGGCAACGCGCGCACGAGCGCATCGCGCAGCGTCTGCGGATCGGCTGCGCCGGCATCGGCCACCAGATAGGCCACCAGACGCCGGTCGCCCGCGACGTCCTCGCGCACGCGCACTACGGCTTCGCGGATGCCGGGCTGCGCCAGCAACTGCGCTTCGATCTCGCCGAGCTCGATGCGCAGACCGCGCAGCTTCACCTGGTCGTCGTTGCGGCCGACGTAGTCGAGCGTGCCGTCGTCGCGCCAGCGGACGATGTCGCCGGTGCGGTACATGCGCGCACCCTCCTGCACGACGAACGGATCCTGCACGAATCGCTCGTGCGTCAATTCGGGACGATGCAGGTAGCCGCGCGCCAGCCCGGCGCCGCCGACGTACAGTTCGCCTTCGACGCCGATCGGCACCGGCCTGCGTGCATCATCGAGCACGTAGACCCGGGCATTGGCGATCGGCCGCCCGATCGGCGGGCGACCCGCCATCGGCGCCTCGCAGACATGCCACGTCGCCCACACGGTCGTCTCGGTCGGGCCGTAGGCGTTGACGAAGCAGCGACCCGGCGCCCAGCGCTCGACCAGCGCCGCCGGGCAGGCCTCGCCGGCCACCACCAGCGTGCGCACGCTCGCCATGCAGGCCGGATCGTCGATCCCGGCCAGCACCGACGGCGTCAGCGTCGCGTGGGTGATGCGGTGTTCGATCAGCAGATCGCGGAGCACGGGGCCCGCGACGACGGCGCCTGCCGCCGGCAGATGCAGCGATCCGCCGTTGCACAGCGCCATCACCGTCTCGAAGACGCAGGCGTCGAAACTGAAGGAGGCGCACTGCAGCACGCGACTGGCGGCGTCCACCGGGAAGGCACGGCGCTGCGCGATGGCCAGATTGACCACGCCGCGATGTTCGACCATCACACCCTTCGGTTGTCCCGTCGAGCCCGAGGTGTAGATGACGTACGCAAGATGCTGCGGCGCAAGCCCGATGTCGTCCGGCGCGAGACGCGTGTCCGGCAGCGCGGCCAGTGCCTCGCGCTCGGCGCCCACATCCAGGAAGGCAGTCTGCGACGTCGAGGCCGTGCGCAGGATCGAGCGCACGCCGGATGCCACGCCGTCATGGGTCAGCACCACCGCGGGCTCGCTGTCCTGCAGCAGGTAGCGCAACCGTTCGGCGGGATACGCCGGATCCAGCGGCACATAGGCACCGCCCGCCTTCCACGTCGCCAGCACCGCGACGACGCGATCGACGCCGCTGGGCATGCAGATTGCAACGCGTGCATCCGGACCTACGCCCAGTGCGCGCAGTCGATGCGCGATCCGGTTGGCCTGCGCATCGAGCTCGCCGTAAACCAGGATTCCCTCGGCAGAAGCCAGCGCCATCGCCTGCGGCGCGCGGTCGACCTGCGCCTCGAACAGCGCATGGATGCAGAGCGCATGCGGCACGTCGCACGCCGTGTCGTTCCAGGAAGCCGGTGGTTGCTGCTGCGCGTCGGGAGACGGCGAAGATGCACCGGTTTGCGACACCGGAAGGGGCGCGGAAGAGGCGGCGGCGCCTTCTTTGGACAACAGGGCTTCGGAGCACGCTTCGTGCTTGTTCATTTCAAAATCCTTTTGTGTGGTCATCCGGATCGCATGTGCGTCCGGAGACGTGTCCTGGGCCTTCCACGGCATGCCGCTTCGCGCCATCCTTCCTGGAAAGGTCATCAATGGAACTGCATCGTCGCTATGCGGAACCGATTTCCTCGATCAAGTGAAGCGCAAGTAAAGCGCTCGTGTGTTGCAGATTCGTGCGCGTCGCCGCCGGTGATGGCGTTCGACATGCATTTCCGGCTCGATCATGCGGCGGCGAAGTCGCGAACCATGAGACTGCCGGCGATCATGCCGACATCCGGCCATCGTCTTCGCATGCCTGTCATGACGCACCAGCGTTGCGCGCGGCCCCCTTGCCACCCACGCGCGCCTCGCAGTGTGTCGCTACAACATCCGGCTCGCTCGAAACACATGCGAAACCGGGATGGTCGTGTCCTTGTTCATGCACCCGACGACGCGTGAACCCGTCGCATCGGGTGTCGATCACGACCCGAGAAGAGCAAAACAGCGCGACGTCATGAGCATGTCGCTGCCGTGATCCTTCGTTCTCGACGCCTTATCCTTGGCACTCCGTATTCGGAATCATTTCCATTCGGCGGCCTAAGCTAATGGCTGCGGGTGGCCAGTGCAATAGGAGCGATTGGCCGGAAAATGAAATCCGAATGTTCGTCATGCGGCCGCGAAAGAAGTGCAGACAGTCCGTTTTTCGTGACGAATCTCCGGGTTTTCGTTCGCGATCGCGACGAATTCCCGCATGCAATCGTTCCCGTCTCAACGCGCATGCGCATCGCGAGTCGCCGCATCGTGTTCACGAAGATGAGCCTTCGCAAACCCGATGACACCAACCGGCGACCATGCACCGCCCCGCATCGATCCGACAGGATTCCCGACGTGCAATGTGCAGTGCATCGATCGTGTTCGCCGCATCATCGTCACGCGTGACGATCGTGAGTCACGGGCCGCAGCGCGTTTCGCCTCTTGCACGTGACGCGCATGCAACGGGCCATCGTCACCGCTGCCACATCCCAGCATCACGCATGACGCGTCCGGTATCGCGGACAAGAAAAATCCCGGAGGGCGCGAGGCCGGCCGGGATTCCGTGTGCAACGCCTGGCGATCGAATTCAGAACGGAATGTCGTCGTCGGAGAAATCGTCCATCGGCGGCGGACTGCTCGCCGGCGGCGCCTGGCGCTGGCCACCACCGCTGCCGCCGCCATAGCCGCCGCTGCGCTGACCACCGCCGTAGCCGCCACCGCTGCCGCCGCCGTAACCGCCGCCTTCGCTGCGCGGGGCGCGCGCGGGGCGATCGCCGCCGCCGGCAGCTCCGCCTTCGCCGCGACCACCGAGCATCTGCATCTCGTCGGCGATGATGTCGGTGAAGTAGCGCTCGACGCCGTCCTGGCCGGTGTACTTGTCGTAGCGGATCGAGCCTTCGACGTAGACCTGCGAACCCTTGCGCAGGTATTCGCCGGCGATTTCGCCGAGCTTGCCGAAGAACGTCACGCGGTGCCACTCGGTGCGTTCCTGCTGGTTGCCTTCACGGTCCTTGCGGACGCTGGTGGTGGCCAGACGCACCTTGGTCACGGCCATGCCGCCCTGGGTGTACTTGGTTTCGGGGTCGTCGCCGAGGTTGCCGACGAGGATGACCTTGTTGATGCCGCGTGCCATGAACGTACCTGCCGTTGTGCCGTGGGTGGCGCAGAACATTGGATTATAAGCCCGGCGTCCCGGAATCGGGACTTCCCGCGGCCGGGGGTCGGGGTTCCCCGACACCGGGCAGGGACCTTCCACGGCGGCGCCTTCTATAATTGCGCGTTCTCCACGTCCGGACCCCCCATGCACGCGACCTCGGCGACCCCTGCGCTCGACCTGCCCGCCATCCAGGCGCTCGCCGCCGCCGACATGGCCGCGGTCGACGCCCTGATCCGCCGGCGCCTGGCCTCGGACGTGGTGCTGGTCAACCAGGTCGCCGAGCACCTCGTCGCCGCGGGCGGCAAGCGCCTGCGGCCGATGCTGCTGCTGCTCGCCGCGCGGGCGCTGGGCCACGGCGGACCGGACGCGCACCAGCTCGCGGCGGTGGTCGAGTTCATCCACACCGCCACCCTGCTCCACGACGACGTGGTCGACGAGTCCGACCTGCGCCGCGGCCGCAAGACCGCCAACGCGCTGTTCGGCAATGCCGCCAGCGTGCTGGTCGGCGACTTCCTGTACTCGCGCAGCTTCCAGCTGATGGTCGAACTGGACCGCCTGCCAGTGATGCGCATCCTCGCCGACACCACCAATGCCATCGCCGAGGGCGAGGTGCTGCAGCTGCTGCACGTGCGCAACCCGGACACCGACGAGCCGGCATATCTCAAGGTGATCGAGCGCAAGACCGCGGTGCTGTTCGCGGCCGCCACGCGGCTGGGCGCGCTGCTCGCGGGCGCCGACGAGGCGACCCAGCAGCGCCTGCACGACTACGGCATGGCGCTGGGCTACGCCTTCCAGATCGCCGACGACGTGCTGGACTACAGCGCCGACGAAGCCGCGCTGGGCAAGCACCTGGGCGACGACCTGGCCGAGGGCAAGGCGACCCTGCCGCTGATCCACGCGATGCTGCATTCCGATGCCGCGACCCGCGACCGCCTGCGGGCGATCGTCGAGGCCGGCGAGGTCGAGGCGATGCCCGAGGTGCTGGCGGCGATCGAGGCCACCGGCGGCCTGGCCTACAGCCGCAAGCGCGCCGACGACTACGCCGACGCCGCCGAACGCGCGCTCGACGGGCTGGGCGACAACGATGCGATCGCCGCCCTGCGCGGCCTCGCCCGCTACGCGGTCCGCCGCGACCGCTGACCGCGATGGCGTTCCCGGCGAACGAGCGCGCGACGCTGCTGGCGGTCAAGGGCGTGGGCCCGACCGTCGTCGACCGGCTGGAACAGATCGGCATCGACTCGCTCGCCACACTGGCGGCGACGAAGCCGGAGGACATCGTGGCACAGGTGGCCGCGATGCTCGGGGCCAGTTGCTGGAAGAACAGCCCGCAGGCCCGGCGGGCGATCGCCGACGCCGTGGCCGCAGCCCGGCACGCGACCGCGGCCTGACGGTCTCCTCGAACCTTGCGTCACCCGGCCGGACGGCCGCACGGCGGGCACATCGGCCGACCGCGCGTCCGCCCGGGACACGTCACGGGTTGAAACGCTCGTGGAAGAACAGGTTCATCATCGAGAACGCCCGCTTCGCGGCGCGCTCGTTGTAGACGCAGCCCGGCGGGCTGTTCGCGCCTTCCAGCGCGAAGCAGTGCACCGCGCCGCCGAGGTTCACGAACTGCCAGTCCGCGTTCGCGGCCTTCATCTCGTTCTCGAACGCCTGGATCTGCTCGGCCGGGACGTAGGTGTCGTCGGCGCCGTTGAGCGCGAGCACGCTGGTCTTCAGCGCGCCGGCTTCCGCGGGCAGCGTGGTGTCGAGGCCGCCGTGGAAGCTGACCACGCCGGCGACGTTGGCGCCGCTGCGGGCCAGTTCCAGCACGGTCTTGCCGCCGAAGCAGAAACCGATCGCGCCGATGCGGTCGACGTCGAGCGGTGCGGTCTTCGCCTGCTCGCGCAGGGCATCGAGCGCGGCCGCGGCGCGCGCGCGCAGGCCCGGAAGATCCTGGTACAGCTTGGTGACGAGCGCGCGGGCGGCCTTGTCGTCCTTCGGCCGCACGCCCTTGCCGTAGACGTCGGCGACCAGCACGACGTAGCCGGCGGAGGCGATCTGCTTGGCCTTTTCGACCGACGCCGGGGTCACGCCCTTCCAGTCGGGCACCATCACCAGACCGGGACGTTT
Source organism: Lysobacter sp. DMC97 (assembly GCF_056313745.1). Taxonomy (NCBI): domain Bacteria; kingdom Pseudomonadati; phylum Pseudomonadota; class Gammaproteobacteria; order Lysobacterales; family Lysobacteraceae; genus Lysobacter; species Lysobacter sp. DMC97. The sequence continues at coordinate 223,902 of NZ_JBQUZR010000004.1, forward strand.
GGTGGCGTTGGCATCGTTGTAGACGACGTAGCCGCTGAAGCGGAGCTTGCCCTGCTTCCATTCGACCGGTTTGGCCTGCATGGCGGCGAAGGCCGGCAGCGTCAGCAGCAGCGAGAGGATGAGGGCGGCGACGGGGGCCGCACGACGGAACAAGCGCATGGGACCGTACTCCATGTCAGGGGGACAGGCGGCCAGCCTACCCGGAATCGACGACGGTTTCCCCTGCACGGTGCCCGCAATCGAACATCGCCGATCCGCGGGGCTCAGGCGATGCCCAGCCCCGGAATGGCGGCGATCGTGTCGGGATCGAATCCGCCCAGCGCCGCGAAATGGCGGCCGCGCTCGGTGTAGTCGCGGTAGGCGCCGAAACTGGGCGCGCCGGGCGACAGCAGGACGATGCCGTTGCCGACGACGCGGCCGCCGTTTTCCGCGGCGAGCAGGCGGCGGGCGGCGTCCACGGCCGCGGACAGGTCCCCGGCGGCCGCCAGTCCGAACCCGGCGTCGGCCGCAACCGGCGCCAGCAGCGCGTGGATCTTCGGCCCGTTCTGGCCCATGGTCACGACGGCCGCGGGCGGGTCGGTGCGCAGGGCGTCGGCGAAGTCGCGCCAGTCCAGGCCGCGGTCGTGGCCGCCGACCAGCACCGCGATGCGACGGCCGCGGAAGCAGTCCAGCGCGGCCAGCGTCGCGTGCGGCGTGGTGCTGATCGAGTCGTTCACCCAGGTCAGGCCGTCGCGTTCGCCCAAGGTCTGCAGCCGGTGCGGCAATGGCCGGAACGTGGCGGCGTGCGGCGCCAGCGCGACGGCGTCCAGCCCCAGTGCCTCGATCGCCGCCAGCACGGCGCAGAGGTTCGAGCGGTTGTGGCGCCCCGGTAGCGGCACGTCGGAGGTATCGAACACGGCCTGATCGCCGCGATGCACCACGTCGCCGCGCAGGTGCCAGCCATCGGGACGACCGACGTAGCGGATCTCGCTGTCCGGCAGCGGCAGCGCGGCCAGCGTGCGGTCCTCGCCGTTGAGGATCGCGATGTGCGGCGCTGCCACGGTGAACAGCGCGAGCTTGTCGGCGATGTAGCGCGCCTCGCTGCCGTGCCAGTCCAGATGCTCGGGAAAGATGTTCGTCGCGACCGCGATCCCGGGCCGCACGCCCGACAGCGCGACGTCGCGGGTCTGGTAGCTCGACAGTTCGATCGCCCAGAATTCCGGCGGATCGTCGATGTCCAGCAGTTCCAGCATCGGCAGGCCGATGTTGCCGCACAGCGCGGTGCGATGGCCGCCGGCGCGCAGCAGGTGCGCCAGCAGCGCGGTGGTCGTGCTCTTGCCCTTGGTGCCGGTGACGCAGAGCGTGCGCGCTTCGGGATGTTCGGCGAACCACAGCGCGGTGCCGCCGGCGAACAGCGTGCCGCGCGCAGCGGCGTCCATGGTCTCGGGGCCGTACGGGCTGATGCCGGGCGATTTGATCACCACCTGGAAGCGCGACAGGCGATCGGCATCGACCGTCGTCTCGATCGACAGCTGCGGATCGCCCAGCGCCTGCGCGTCGGCGGCCTCGGCTTCGGAGCAGAACAGCGTCAGCGGCTGCGACGGCAGCCGGCGCCGCAGGGCGCGCCACGCGGCCCGGCCTTCGCGGCCCCAGCCCCACAGCGCGACGCTGCGGCCGGCGAGGCCCGCGATGCCGCCGCGCACGGCCTCAGGCGACGAACCGGGCACGCAGCCGCTCCCACAGCGCAGCGGGGACGCGGTGTTCGTCGTCCAGCGCCAGCAGCGGTTCGATCGCGAGGTCGCCGTCGACCAGTTGCGGCCGGATCTCGCGCGCGAAGCGCTCGACGATCTCGTCCTCGCGCCAGTCCGGGCGCTCGGCCAGCGCAGCCATCGCCGCACGCGATTCGCGGCCCTCGCCCACGCACTCGAACGGCTTGTGGTCGCGGAATTCCAGCAGCGCGTCATAGCCCGGTATCTGGCCGGCGTCGTCCAGCAGGTTGCGGCCGAAGATCGCGACCAGCCGCGGCTTCGGCATGAACGGCGCCAGCGCGAGGAACACGAAATGGCACTTCGGGCAGACGCCGCACCAGCGGCTGGCCGGGCGTTCGCCGAGGATGTGGAAGTTGCGGTTGCAACTGGAGAAATGCGCGTCGTAGCGATCGGTCTTCGCGAACTGGCGCGCGACCGCGAGTTCGCTCAGCGGGCGCAGCAGCGAGTAGTAGTGCAGGTCCGCGGCGACGTGGCGATGCACGTGGTCGCCGAAGTCGCGTTCGAACGCCCAGCCCTTCGACCACTGGTGGTTCACTTCGCCGGTGCCTTCGATGAGGCTGCCGTAGCTGGCCGAACGTTCGTTGGAGAACACCACCTGGTCGACGCCCAGCAGCACCGCGGCGAACACGAGGATCGCGGAGTTCACCGCGGTCACCGGGATGTGGCCGTTCCACGCGCCCTGGCGGTTGTATTCGAACAGTTCCGGCGCGAGCTGGCGGCCGAGATTGAGCGTCGGCAGGCCGGTGCGCTCGGCGCAGGCCTTGATCAGCTGCGAGCCGCCGATCCACGTCACCGTCTGGTCGACACCGGCGTCGCGCAGCGCCTCGATGCTGACCAGCGAATCCTTGCCACCGCCGATCGCGACCAGCGCGTGTTCGCGCAGACCCAGCGCGGGCGCGGTAGACGCGGCCGTGGCCGTCGCCGGGAAGCGAATGCGGCCATGCAGGTCGAGGCCGTTGCGGTAAGCGAACTCGCCGAGGCCGTGCAGGTAGATCGAATCGAGCAGCGCGGCGGTGTCGGCGTCGATGGCGTAGCCGTCGATGCGGATCTCCGGCGGCACCGCGGCCTTGTAGTAGCTCACGCCGGCGATGAGGTGCAGCAGGCGCAGCGCGCGCTCGGCCGCGATCGCGCGATCGCCGTCCAGCACGAAGGGCGCGCCAGGCACGGTCACGGTCTCGACCAGCTCCGCGCCGTCGTCGAAGGCGTAGACCAGCTGCGCGACGCCGGTCTGCGCATCGAAGCCGCAGCGGACGAAACGGAAGGCGCGGATCGCGTCGCGGTTGAATTCGGCACTCACGGGGACACTCCAGGGGCGAGCGCGGGCGACCAGCGCTTGCGGACGAAACGGATGACGAAGTATTCGATGCAGATCGCGGGCACGATGCCGACCGCGAAGGCGAGCAACGTGTAGCTGCCGGCGGTCGCCGCCATCGCGGACAGCGTGGCCGGCCGCTCGTAGGGTGGGAGATGACGTTCGAACTGCAGCCAGGTCCAGATCGTGGCCCACAGCACCACGAACAGGACGGGAAATGCCAGCAGGCTGATCCGGACTGCATTCGCCAGCGCCCCCCGCTGACCGAACGTCGGACTGCGCGACACCCAGACACTCGACACGCAGGCGGACATCATCGTCGGCAAGAGGGCCAGCACCAGCAACTCGCCGGCGAATGGTCGGAAATGCCGGATATCGCCGGTCCATTGGAAGAACATGGACAGGCCGAGCGTACCGACCACCGCCGCGGCCAGCGTGCTTCCCAGTGCCAATGCGCCGCGCTCCCTCACCCCACCACCTCTTCCACCGGCAGCGACCGCAGGTTGTAGGTGCTGGCCATCGACATGCCGTAGGCGCCGGCATCGGCGATCAGCACGACGTCGCCTTCCTGCGTCGCGGCGGGCAGCATGCGCGCGCGGCCGAAGACGTCGCTGCTCTCGCACACCGGACCAACGACGTCGAACGGCAGCACCGCGTCATCGTCGAGGCGCGACAGGTTGCGGATCGCGTGGAAGGCGTCGTACATCGCCGGACGCACCAGCGCATTCATGCCGGCGTCCAGGCCGATGCGGCGCACGCCGTCCTTCTCGACCACCTGCGTGACCCGCGCAAGCAGCACGCCGGCTTCGGCGACGAGATAGCGGCCCGGCTCGATCGCCAACGCGAAGCGCGGATACGCGGCCTTGATCCCGGCCAGACCCTCCGCGAGGGCGTCGACGTCGAACGGACGCGCGTCGGGCGTGTACGGCACCGGCAGGCCGCCGCCGATGTCGATCGTCTCGACCGTGCCGATCTGCTCGGCCAGCGCGGCGAGATCGGCGTAGACCTCGCGCCAGTGGGCGACGTTCTCGATGCCGCTGCCGAGGTGCGCGTGCAGCGCGACGACGCGGGCGCCGAGCTTGCGCGCGGCGTCGACGAAGGCGCCGGCGCGGGCGATCGGCAGGCCGAACTTGGCGTCGCTGCCGCCGGTGCGGACCTTCTCGTGGTGGCCGTCGCCGCGGCCGAGATCCAGCCGCAGCCACAGCGCGCGGTCGCGGAAGACGTCGGGCCAGCGTTCCAGCGCTTCGACGCTGTCGACGGTGACGTTCGCACCGAGCGCCAGCGCGGCGACGTATTCCGCGCGCGGCGCGAAGCTGGGCGTGAACAGCACCCGCGCCGGATCGAGGCCGGACAGCGTCTCGAACACGTGTTCGACCTCGGCCAGCGACACGCACTCGAAGCCGAACCCCTCGGCCGCCAGCGCGTGCAGGATCGCCGGATGCGGATTGGCCTTCAGCGCGTAGAAGCGGCGATCGATCGCGACGACGCCGCGCAGCGCGCGGGCGCGGGCGCGCACGGTCGCGAGGTCGTACACGTAGGCGGGCGTGCCCTGCCCCGCGCGCGCGACGAGCGCGGCCGCCTGCGCCTGCCACCACGGTGCCGGGCGCTCGGGCCTGCCATGCGCGATCTCGGTCCAGCTCGGGCCGAACACCGCCGCGTCCTGCACCGGCATCGCGCCGCTGCGGATCAGTTCGCCATGCAGTTGCGGCAGCAGCCCGTCGGCGTCGGCCTCGTCGACCACGAAGGTCAGGTTGAGGTCGTTCGACGACTGCGAGATCAGGTGCACGCGCTCCTTGCCGAAGGTCGCCCACACGTCCGACAGCTTGTGCAGCAGCGAGCGCATGCCGCGGCCGACCAGCGTGATCGCCGCGCACGGCGCGATCACCTTCACCCGGCAAATCTCGGCGAGGTCCGTCGACAGGCGATTCAGCACGTCGCTGCTGACGAGGTTTTCGCTGGGATCCAGCGACACCGTCACGTTGGTTTCGGACGAACCGATCAGGTCGATCGACAGGCCGTGGCGCTTGTAGCGCTCGAACACGTCGGCGAGGAAGCCGACCTGCTGCCACATGCCGATCGATTCCATCGACACCAGCACGATACCGTTGCGGCGGCTGATCGCCTTCACGCCCGGCACGGTGGCGACGCCGCCGTCGATGCGCGTGCCCGGCAGGTCCGGGCGTTCGGTGTCGAGGATCGCCATCGGCACGCCGGCGTCGCGGCACGGGGCGATCGAGCGCGGATGCAGCACCTTGGCGCCGGTGGTCGCGATTTCCTGCGCCTCGGCGTAGTCGAGGCGACTGAGCAGGCGCGCGTCGGGCACTTCGCGCGGGTTCGCGCTGAACATACCGGGCACGTCGGTCCAGATCTCCACCCGCTTCGCCTTCAGCAGCGCGCCGAAGTACGCGGCCGAGGTATCGGAACCGCCGCGGCCGAGGATGGCGGTGCCGCCGTCGGCGTGGCGGGCGATGAAACCCTGCGAGATCAGCAGCCGCGTGGGCTGCGTGGCGAAGCGCTCGCGGAAGGCGGCGTCGCCCTGGTAGCGGCAGTTCACCGACAGCCGCTGCGCCCAGTCGCTGGCGTTCGGCAGCGAGACCGCGTCGAGCCAGCCGCGCGCGTCGCACCAGCCGATGTCGTGGCCCTGCGCGTGCAGGTAGGCGGCGCCGATCGTCGACGACAGCAGTTCGCCCTGCGCCAGCACCTCGGCCTGCCAGTCCAGCGGGCGGGTCGCGGCACGCGCGTCGTCGCCGAGGCCGCGCAGCGCGGCGAGACGTTCGCCCAGCACGGCGTCGGCGTCGAGATCGAGGTCGGCGCAGAACGCGCGGTGGCGTTCGACCAGCGCGGCGATGCGCTCGCCGATGCCGTTGCCGTCCGCGATCGCGGTGAGTTCGTTGGTCACGCCCGACAGCGCCGAGACCACCACCAGCACGCGCACGCCTTCGTCGTCGGCCCGTTTTTTCGCGAGACGTCCAATCGTGTCCCAGCGGTGGCGGCGCGACACCGAGGTGCCGCCGAACTTGAGCACGACCCAGGCGGGGCCGGCGGAATGCGTATCGGGCATCGGAAGGGGGCGGATAGACTGAGGGGGCCGGCGCGTGGCCGGTCCCCAATTCTATGCGAACCGGACCGCCCGCCATGAAGTCGTTGCGCTATCTGCAGATGGACGTGTTCGCCGATCGCCCCGGCGCCGGCAACCCGCTGGGCGCGGTGCTGGACGGCGACCGCTTCGACCCGGCCCGGATGCAGGCCTTCGCGGCCTGGACCAACCTGTCCGAGACCATCTTCCTGCTGCCGCCCACGCAGCCCGGCGCCGACTACCGCGTGCGGATCTTCACGCCGTGCTCGGAGCTGCCGTTCGCCGGGCATCCCAGCGTCGGCGCGGCGTGGGCGGTGCTCGACGCCGGCCTGGTGCCCGCCGGGCGCACGACGCTGGTGCAGGAATGCGCCGCGGGCCTGCTGCCGGTGCGGGTGGAGGTCGACGGCGATACCCGCCGCACGCATGTCCGCGCCCCGCGGGCACGGCCGGTCGACGAGGCCGTGCCCGCGGATCTGCTCGTGGCTGCACTCAGCGGCATGAAGCGCGGCGGGCTTGAGCCCGCCCTCTGGTGCAACGGCCCGCGCTGGTGGCTGGTCTCTCTGGCCGATGCCGCGGCGGTGCGCACGCTGGCGCCGGACCTGCCGGCCATCGCCGCGCTGTGCCGGGCGACCGGCGCGACCGGGCTGGCGGTGCATGCGCCGGAATCGCGCGACGGCCACGACCTCGTCGTCCGCGCGTTCTGCCCGTCCGACGGCATCCCCGAGGACCCGGTCACCGGCAGTGCGCAGGCCGCCATCGCCGCGCAACTGGCCGCCGCCGGCCGCCTGCCCGGGCACGGCGGCCACTACGTCGGCAGCCAGGGCCGCGAACTGGGCCGCGACGGCCGGGTGTCGGTCGAAGTGGATGCCGACGGCGAGGTCTGGATCGGCGGCGCCACGCAGCCGATCATCCGCGGGACGGTCGACTGGTGAGCCGCATCGTGAAAGGATGCCGCCAATGACCATTTACGCCTTGCAATACGAACTGCGCCCGGCGCCGCACAGCGAGGATTTCGCCACCGTCGGCGGCGCGATCGCGAACTCGTTCGTGCGCGCGGACACGCCCGAAGCCGCGCACGCGGCGGCCATGGCCTATTTCCGCGACCAGGCCTGGGAGCTGGTGGCGGTGGAGCATCCGCCGCAGCCGGTCGACCGCGCCCGCTGCGAGGACGATCCCGAATTCCTCGACGCCTTCGACGAGGCCGAGGCGCACGGCGAATGCCACCTGTTCCACCTGTGGCCGCCCGAGGACCGCGACGGCGCGCCGCTGCACTGATCCGCAGCCCTGCACCTCGCGCTGCACTGCCCCCGCGCCCCGACGCTGCTAAGCTGCCCCGCCCCGCAGAACGCCACGCCCATGACCGCACGCCGCTATGTCCAGGTCGACGTCTTCGCCGACCGCCCCGGCGCCGGCAATCCGCTCGCCGTGGTCCTCGACGCCGACGGCCTGAGCGACGCGCAGATGCAGGCGATCGCGAAGTGGACCCGGCTGCCCGAGACCACCTTCGTGCTGCCGGCCACCGACGCCGACACCAGCTACCGCATCCGGATGTTCAGCCCGCGCCGCGAAGTGCCGTTCGCCGGCCATCCCAGCGTCGGCACCGCGCACGCCGTGCTCGAAGCCGGCCTCGCGACGCCGAAGGACGGCCTGCTGGTGCAACACGGCATTGCCGGCAAGCTGCCGCTGCGCGTGACCGGCAGCGGCGCGACGCGCACGATCGCCGTGCGCACCCCGCGCGCGACCGTGCGCGAGATCGCCACCGCCGACGACCCGCGCCTGCGCGACGTGCTGGCCACGCTGCCGCTGGGCACGCTGCCGCCGGTGCTGATGGACGGCGGCCGCCGCTGGTGGATCGCCGAACTCGCCGACGAAGCGACGCTGCGCGCAGCCACGCCGCCGTGGCCGGCGATCGGCACGCTGGCCGAATCCACCGACAGCATGGGCCTGTGCGTGTTCGCGCGCAGCACCGACCCGGTCTACTACCTCGCCGTCCGCGCCTGGGTCGGCGCGCCGGCACAGTTCGAAGACGCCGCTTCCGGCGCCGCGAACGCCACCCTCGCCGCGTGGCTGGCCTCGCAGGACGCCCTGCCCGGCGACAGCGGCTTCTACCGCATCAGCCAGGGCCGCGAAGTCGGCCACGACGCCATCATCGAACTCACCGTCGACGCCGGCGGCGACGTGTGGTCCGGCGGGCGCGTGTGCTCGGTGGTGCGCGGGGAACTGGACTGGCGGTGAGCGGAAGGCTTCGGCTCCGCCAGGACCTCGACGTCACGGCGGCCTTTCCCTGTCATCCCGAACGTGGGCGCAGCCCGCGGAGGGACCTGCTTCTGACCGTCATCCCGGCGCATGCCGGGACCCCGCTTTCATGAGAAGCCGAGCTTCTGCGCCATGCGGAGGGCGCATTCCATGCCCCTGTCGTTGACGCTTCGCACCGCCACCGTCGAAGACGCGGACGCCATCAGCCGACTGGTGGTCGGCCTGGCGCATCACTTCCTCGAAGATCCCGACGCCGCCGCGGCGCAGCCGTTCCTGGCGACCCTGACGCCAGCCGCGACCGCGCAGCGGATCGCCTCGCCCGATTTCCGTCATTACGTCGCGGAAGACGACAGCGGCCTGTGTGGCGTCATCGCGCTGCGCGGCGGCTCGCACCTCTACCATCTCTTCGTGCGATCCGACCGGCACCGCCGCGGCATCGCGGGCGCCCTGTGGCGGCACGCGAAGGCGCTGTCGGGCCACGACACGTTCACGGTGCGGTCGTCGCTGTACGCGGAACCGGTCTACGCGCGGCTCGGATTCGTCCGCGAGGCGCCGCCCCGCACCGATAACGGCGTCACCTGGGTCGCGATGCGCCATCCCGGCGGTTGAGCGCCGGCCTGCCGACGCGCTGCCTCACTCGGATGTCGGGAACGCGCGGCGGAATGCCTCGAAGATGGCGAGATCCTGCGAACCGTCGAGCACGGAAAAGCGGATCGTCTCGAACCGCCCGTGCCACGCGCCGTGCAGCAGGTGGTCGGCGAAGGCAGCCGCAACCATCGCGGGATCGTTGCGGAAGACGCCACAGCCCCAAGCGCCCAGCACCAACCGCCGGTAACCGTGTTCCGCCGCGACCGCCAACACACCTTCGATGCGGCGATGGAAGGTCGCGGCGATGCGCGGCGATTCCTCGGGCCGGTTCTGCGCGATGGCGCCCGCATTCGGCGCGGCACAGGTCAGGAATCCGGCGAGCCGCGGCGCATCGAGCAGCGTGCCGTCGTCATCGCGGAACACCGGGCAATCGGGCGAGACGATGATCGCGTCGCTGTAGAGCAGTGACGACGACGCGCGATGCAGGTCGTAGAACGCCATGCAGCGCGACAACGAGGCGTACAACGCGGAGCTGCGCGCCAGCGATTCCTCCTGCGCCTGGCTGCCGCCGAGAAATCCGCCGCCCGGATGCTTCGCCGATGCGAAGTTCAGGACGGCGACCGGTGCATCGTCCTGCGCCAGCAGCGCAGCGAGACCGGCAAGCGTGGTTTCGTTCGCGACGTCGATCCGCGTGGCGTGCGTCCCTGCCGCGCCGCGCTGCGTTTCGATGATGCGACCGACGGCCTCGGCATCGAGATGCCGCGTGCGTTGGAGGCAGCGCGCGAGCGGCGCCGACAGATCGACCTGCTCACCGTTCGGCGCGACATAGCCACCGTCGTCGATGATGCGCAACGTGTCGCGCGCGATGCGTTCGCGCGCCGTGCGATTCCCGCTCACGGCGTCCCAAACCGCCCCAGCGGCGCGCCCGCCAGCAAATGCAGGTGGATCTGGAACACGGTCTGGCCGCCGTGGTCGTTGCAGTTCATCACGATGCGGTAGCCGTCGTCGGCGAAGCCCTGCGCCTTCGCGTAGCGGGCCGCGGCGACGGCGAGGCGGCCGACCAGTTCGGCCTGGTCCGGCTGCACGTCGTTGAGCGTCGGGATCGTTTCCTTCGGCACGAACAGCACGTGGATCGGCGCCTGCGGCGCGATGTCGCGGAACGCGATGACGTGGTCGTCCTCGAACACGATGGTCGCGGGGATCTCGCGGCGGATGATCTTGTGGAAGATGGTGTCGGACATGGGCGCCTCCTGTGCGTGGGCCGGATTGTATGCCGATCGGCACCGCTTTCCGTCGCGCCTGCGCGCCCGGCGTCGCCTTCGACCGCACCATCGTGGCGGAATGCTGTGCCGGATGAGTCGACACGCCCGATGACGCTTCCCTCGTGGCAACGGCGCACTACCTTCGACGTGGCCCCGCTCCGGGATGGCATCCCGACCATCGCCTCCGGACGCGAACCGGCCTTCGACCACACGGCACGTCCGAAAGGAGTCCCATGAAACGCCTCTCCCGCATCGCCACGCTCTGCGCCTGCCTCGTCGCTCCGTCGCTGCATGCCGCGCCACCTCCCGGCGATGCCGCACCGGACGATTTCGTCCCCCACGAGATCGTGGTCCGCCTGCGTCCCGGGATGCCAGCGACCGGCATCGCCGCGCGCCTGCCCGGCCTGGAAACGCGGCGCGTCAGCCGCGACCTCCTGCTCGTGCGCCTGCGGCCGCCCGGCGCACGCCTGCTGGATCGCGCCACCGCCCGGGCCCGCACGCTGCAACTGCTGGAGCGCGTGCGCCGCGATCCCGACATCGCGCTGGCGCAGCCCAACTACGTGTTCCGGCTGGCGCAGCAGCGGATGACGCCCGACGACCCGCTCTATCCGGCACAGTGGCACTACCCGATGGCGCGGATCCCCGAGGCCTGGGCCTTCGCGGGGGGCGGCAGCAGCGCGATCCGCATCGCGATCCTCGACAACGGCAAGGCCCCCCATCCCGACCTCGACAATCGCTGGTCGACGACCGAGTACAACGCCACGACCGGCCAGAACGCGAACGAACAGACCGGCTGGCGACACGGCCTGCATGTGGCGGCCATCGCCGGCGGAGAGACCGGCAACCGGTTCGGTGGTGCAGGCATCTGCTTCCAGTGCACGCTGCTCAACGTCAAGGTCGCCAACGGCAGCGACGCCACGACCGCCGATGTCGTCGAAGGCCTCGCCTGGGCCGCAGATCACGGTGCGCGCGTGGTCAACCTCAGCCTTGCCTATCCGATGTCGTGCATGGCCAGCGGGATGCAGGTGCTGCGCAGCGCGATCGCCGATGCGATCCGGCAGAACATCGTGGTGGTGGCCGCAGCGGGCAACGTCCCCGGCAACGTCGACGACGCCTCACCCGCCTCGTGCCCGGCCGTGATCTCCGTGGCGGCCGCCGACCACAACGGCCAGCTCGCCGCCTACAGCGGTCGCGGCGCGAACATCGGCATCACCGCGCCCGGAGGCGGCGGCACGATCGTGCTGGACAAGACCGGCCAGATCGACCGCAGCTCGTCGATCTACGGCATGTCGATCGGCACCCCCGACTGCCTGCAGAACGTCGGCGGCCCCTACAACCCGTATGCCTTCGGCGTGGTCTCGGCCTGGAACACGGCCTACGTCGGATCGACCAACACCCGCCCCTGCCATCGCTACCTGTCCGGGACGTCGATGGCCACGCCGCACGTCAGCGGCACCGTCGGCCTGATGCTCTCCGCGGCACCGACCCTGACACCGGCACAGGTGCTGTCGATCCTGCAGGGCAGCGCCACACCGATGCCGGCCTGCCACGGCGATTGCGGTCCGGGCCTGCTCGACGCCCATCAGGCCGTGGTCGCGGCCTGCGCACGCAACATCCTGTGTCCGTATTGAACGCTGCGACGCCTTCCCGGACTGCCCGGGAAGGTGCCGCGATGGCGGGCCTAGGCCCGCCCTACATCGGCATTTCGCTGCGGCTGCCGAAGGCGTGCGACAGCGTGCCGCGATCGACGTATTCCAGTTCGCCGCCCAGCGGCACGCCGTGCGCGAGGCGCGTCGGCTTCACGCCGTGCTGGCGCGCGAGCTGGGCGAGGTAGTGCGCGGTCGCTTCGCCTTCGACCGTCGGGTTGGTGGCGATCACCAGTTCCTGCACCTCGCCCTCGGAGAGGCGCGCGGCGAAGGCATCGAGGCCCAGTTCGCGCGGGCCGATGCCGTCGAGCGGACTGAGCCGCCCCTGCAGCACGAAGTAAAAGCCGCGGTAGCCGGTCGCCTGCTCGATCACCAACCGGTCCGCCGGCGATTCGACCACGCACAGCAGGTGCGCGTCGCGCGCGCCGCTGGCGCAGGTCGCGCACACCGGCGTCTCGCTGAAATCGCGGCAGCGCTCGCAGTGGCCGATCCGCTCCACCGCGCTCGCCAGCGCATCGGCGAGGCGCTGCCCACCCTCGCGATCGCGCTCCAGCACGTGGTAGGCCATCCGCTGCGCGGTCTTCTGGCCGACCCCGGGCAGGATGCGGAAAGCGTCGATGAGCTGTTCGAGCAGAGAGGCGGTCATGCGATCCGAAAATGGTTCGCGCGCAGGGATGCGCGCACGGCGCGCGCGCCATGCGCGCGCCGGACGACCGCAAAAACCACGTTTTTTGCGGTCGTCGCGGAAGCGGCGGCAGGATGCCCCGTCTTCCGCATCGACTCAGAACATCCCAGGCAGCTTCATCCCCGGCGGGATCGGCATGCCGGCGGTGGCGGCGGACATCTTCGCCTGCGATTCGGCGTTGATCTTGCCCACGGCGTCGTTGATGGCGGCGACGAGCAGGTCTTCGGTCATCTCGGCGTCGGACAGCACGCTCGGGTCGATGTGCACCTTGCGGCACTCCATCTTGCCGCTGAGGGTGACGCTGACCAGGCCGTTGCCGGCGCTGCCGGTGGCCTCGATCTTCGCGACTTCTTCCTGGGCGCGCTGCAGGTTTTCCTGCATCTTCTGCGCCTGCTGCATGAGTTGGGCGATGTTTCCGCGCATGGGGCTCTCGGGTTCAATCTTCGAAGGGACGGATGGAATCGGGCACGAGCTTCGCGCCCTGCTGCTGCATCAGGCGCTGCACGTCGGGGTGGCCGAGGAAAGCGTCCTCGGCCGCGGCCTGCTTCGCGTCGCGCTGGCGTTCGTTGCGCTGGTGCAGGGTCTCGACGTGCGCGGCGCGCCCGGTCTCGAACTTCAGCTGCACCGGCCCGCCGAGCTGCGCCGACAGCGCATCGGTCAGGGCCTTGATCAGGGCCGGGCTGCGCAGGTGGTCGTCGTCCTCGGACAGCGACAGGCGCAGGACGCCGTCGGCATGGGCGAGGAAGGCGGCGTGCGCAGCCAGCTCGCGTGCCGGGCCGCGCAGGTCGCAGCGGGCGACGAGGTCGAGCCAGCGGTCGTTGTCGATCTCGCCAATGGAGGTAGCGACCGGCGCGACGGCCGGACGCGGCGGCTGCACCGGCGGCGGCGCGCTGACCTCGATCTGCGGCGGCCGCGACGGCGGCGGCTCGGCGACCCGACGCTCCTGCGTGACGGGGTTTTCCATCGCCGCGGGCGGCAACGGGCGCGACGTCTGCGGCGCCGGCTTCGCGGACGCGCTTTCGAGCGCGGCGCGCGCGGCCTCGGGCCCGCGGGCGGACGCAGCGGCCGGGCGTTCGAGCTGCGCGGCGCCGGCGTCTGCCGGGCGGAACGCCAGCATCCGCAGCGCGGTCATCTCGAAGCCGGCGCGCGGGCTGGGCGCGTAGCCCAGGTCGCGGCGGCCCTGCAGCGCCATCTGGTACCACAGCTGCACCACTTCCGGCCGCAGCTGCGCGGCGATGGCGTCGATGTCGACGCCGTCGGTCTCGACCTCTGCGCCGGGCACCAGCTGCCGCACCTGGATACGGTGCAGCGCCTCGGCCAGCGCGTCGAGCACGCCGCTCCAGTCGGGCGAGAAATCGGCCAGCGCGGCGATCTCGTCGAGCAGGGCCTGGCCCTCGCCCGCCGCCAGCGCGTTCAGCACGGCGCCGACGCGGGTGCGGTCGACCGTGCCGAGCATGGTCGCGACCCCGGCGTCGGTCAGCGTCGCGGCCTCGTGACCCTCGTCCGCGGCGCAGGCACCGGTGTAGGCGATCGCCTGGTCCAGCAGCGACAGGCCGTCGCGCAGGCTGCCATCGGCCGACTTCGCGAGCTGGCGGATGGCGCCCGGCTCGGCCGGGATGCCCTCGGCGGCCAGTATCTTCGTCATCTGGCCCTGGATCTGGCCTTCCTCCAGCCGCTTCAGGTTGAACTGGAGGCAGCGCGACAGCACCGTCACCGGCAGCTTCTGCGGGTCGGTGGTGGCGAGCAGGAACTTCACGTGCCCCGGCGGCTCCTCCAGCGTCTTCAGCAGCGCGTTGAAGGCCGACTTCGACAGCATGTGCACTTCGTCGATGAGGTAGACCTTCACCCGGCCGCGCGAGGGCATGTACTGGGCGTTGTCGATCACCTCGCGGACGTCGTCCACGCCGGTGTTGGAGGCCGCGTCGATCTCCAGCAGGTCGATGAACCGGCCGGCATCGATGTCGCGGCAGGCGTTGCATTCGCCGCAGGGCTCGGCCGAGGTCCCGCGCTCGCAGTTCAGCGACTTGGCGAAGATGCGGGCGATGGTGGTCTTGCCCACCCCGCGGGTGCCGGTGAACAGGAAGGCGTGGTGGACCCGGCCGGTGTCGAGCGCGTTGCTGAGCGCGCGGACCACGTGCTCCTGCCCGACGAGTTCGGCGAAACGCCGGGGGCGCCACTTGCGGGCGAGGACGAGATAGGACATCCCGCCATTCTGCCACGCGCACCGCCCCGACCGGACCCGCCGCGGGCCGTCCTTGTCCGACCCGGGACGGGCCGGTAGAATGCGCGGTCCCGAGGGGCGGCCGGACGCCGCACCGAAGGCATCTCCGGAGAGGTGTCCGAGTGGTTGAAGGAGCACGCCTGGAAAGTGTGTAAGCGTCTAAACCGCGCTTCGGGGGTTCGAATCCCCCTCTCTCCGCCAGTTTCTGCAAGTGATGCGTCGCGACAGACGCAACGTCTATGGTGGCCCCGTCGGCCCCTCGCGACGCTAGGTCGAAAACCCCGCCAGGGCCGGAAGGCAGCAACGGTATCGACTGATGCGGGCGCCGAGGTCAGCCGGCGGGGCCATCGCCATTCCAAGCCCACGACATCGCGACCCGCAGCTCGTCAGCCGTGGCGACGGCCTGAACGGCGTCGCACTCCATGGCGCTGCCTGGCGCGGTATCGACTGATGCGGGCGCCGAGGTCAGCCGGCGGGGCCATCGCCATTCCGGGCTGCGCCCCCGTCGCCGCCAAGCGTCTCCGCCGGGTCGCGCGCCCTGCTATCGTGCCGCGATGCATCCCGATGTCGCCGACGCCCGCGCCTTCGCCATCGCCGCGCATGGCGACCAGACCTATGGCGCGTTTCCCTACGTCCATCACCTCGACGCGGTTGCCGCGATCCTCGCGCCCTACGGCGCCGTGGCGCAGGTCGTCGGCTACCTGCACGACACCATCGAGGACACGGCCGTCACGCGCGAAGAGGTCGAGGCCCGGTTCGGCACGCAGGTCGCCGACTGCGTGGCGATCCTGACCGACGAACCCGGCCCGAACCGCAAGGCGCGCAAGCAGTTGACCTACGCGAAGATGGCGCGGGTCGACGCCGCGCACGCACTGGCGCTCGTCGCGAAGGTCGCGGACCGGCTCGCCAACGTGCGCGCCTGCATCGCGTCGGACAACACTGGCATGCTGGCGATGTACCGCGACGAGCACGCGACGTTCCGCCCCGCGGTGTTCCGCGACGGGCTCTGCGACCCGCTGTGGCACGAACTCGACGGCCTGCTGGCGACCGGACCGCGGGATTGAGCGTCGGCGTCAGGGATGCAGCCACGCCGCGTCGCCCTCGACGTAGCGTTCGTGTTTCCAGATCGGTACCCGCGCCTTCGTCTCGTCGATGATCCAGCGGCAGGCGGCGAACGCGGCATCGCGATGCGCGGCGCTGACGCCGACCCACACCGCGAGATCGCCGACGTCGAGATCGCCCACGCGATGCACGCAGGCGGCGTCGGCGATGGCGAAGCGCGCCAGCGCCTCGTCGACGATCCGCGCGCCCTCGGCTTCGGCGAGCGCGGCATAGGCTTCGTAGCGCAGGCCCGACGCGCGCCGGCCTTCGTTGTGGTCGCGCACCCAGCCTTCAAAGCTCGCGTAGGCGCCCGCCTCCGCGCGCAGCAGCCGTGCGCGCAGCGGCGCGATCTCGAACGGGGCATCGGCAAGGGCGAAGCGGGTCATCTCGGACATCTCTTCAGCGGTGGATGCATTGCCATCCTTGGCGCGAAGTTCCGGGCTCGCGGATCGCCCGGCCCGCCCCTCCATGGACGGGCGTTCGCGGCCACGCGCGGCAGTGCCGCGCAAGCGTGGCCCTTCACCCGCCCGACACCGGCGGGATGAACGCGATCTCGGCGCCGTCGCGCGGCACGTCGTCCCAGTGCGCAAACGCGCCGTCGACGGCCACGCGCAGACGTTCGACCGGCAGCGCAAAGCCATGCCGCTCACGCAGGGATGCATACAGCGCACGCAGGTCGCCGTCGAACGCGACCGCCTCGCGATCGATGCCCGCGGCGTCGCGCAGGCTCGCGAAATACAGCACCGTCGCCGAGGTCACGCGCCCTCCCCCGCGATCGTGCCGACATCGCGCTTGCCGCCGCGCTTGCCGCGCAGCTTCGCGGGTCCCAGCACGATCGCGTGCGACAGCGCCTTGCACATGTCGTAGACGGTGAGCGCGGCGATGGTCGCGCCGGTCAGCGCTTCCATCTCGACGCCGGTGCGATGCACGGTCTTCACGGTGCAGACGATCTCCAGCGAACGCGCGTCGCGCCAGTCGATCGCGAAACGGATGCCGTCGATCGGCAGCGGATGGCAGAACGGAATGAGTTCGTGCGTGCGCTTCACCGCCAGCGTGCCGGCGACGATGGCGGTATCGACCACGCCGCCCTTCGCGCTCTTCAGCCCGTTCTCGCGAAGTTGCGCAGCGACCGCCGCGGGAAACGTCACGCGGCATTCCGCCGTCGCCGCGCGCGCGGTCGCGGCCTTGGCGGACACGTCGACCATCGCCGGATGGCCGTCGGAATCGAGGTGGGTCAGTCGCCCGTTCATTTCAGACACGTGTTCTCCAGCGCAGCCCGAAGCCCGGCTCCGGCGGCGCGAACAGGACATGCAGCACGCGTCGCCCGGAAGGCGATTCGGCCTTCGACGACGCATGCAGCAGCAGGGGACGCATCAGGATCAGGTCGCCGGCATCGGCGAAACAGTGGGCTTCGTGCCGGTCGCGGCGCAGCGCGGGAATCGCTTCGACGTCGATGCGTCCCGCCGCATGGGTTCCCGGCAGCACGCGCAGCGCGCCGTCGCCGGCATGGCAGGGATCGAGGTGCAGGCGCACGGCCAGCAGACGTTCCAGCAGCGCCGCGGGCGGCTGCACGTAGTGCCCGTCTTCCTTCGTCGACCAGCCGGACAACGCCGGATGATCGACCCGCTCGGCGACCGGCACCGACAGATCCTGGTGGTACGGGACCTTCCAGTTGCACTCGGGCGTCTTGCGGAAGAACGTGCACTGGATCGCGACCGCCTCCGCATCCAGCACGCCCGCCTGCTGCAGCACCTGCCGGAGCGGCGCGACCAGTGCACGACACGAGGCGACGTCGAGCAGATTGCGCGACCCCGCCCGCTCGGCATCGAGCAGTGCGTCCGGCGACACGTTCGACAATTGCGCGGGCGCAAGCCCGGACGGCATGCGCGTCCAGCCGTGTTCGGCGAGTCGCGCCGTCGCCATCACCCGCCCACCAGGAACATCTCGACCCGCTTCCGCGGTGTGCGCAGGCCGGCGCGCAGTTCGCTGTAGCGGTCGCCGCGGGCCCGCCAGAGATCGGCGAGCCGGCGATCGAACCCCGCGTCGTCGCCGAGCCACGGGCGCAGGTCGGTGCCGTCGGCGGCGAACAGGCAGGTGAACAGGCGGCCGTCGGCGGAGACGCGGGCGCGATGGCAGTCGCCGCAGAACGGCGCGCTGATCGAACTGACGAAGCCGACCTCGCCGGCGCCGTCGTCGAAACCGTAGCGCGCCGCGACTTCGCCGCGATACGTCGGCGCCAGCGGATGCAGCGGCCAGCGCGCGTGGATCGCGTCGCGCACCTCGACCGACGGCACGACGCGCGCAGCGTCCCAGGCGTTGCAGGTGCCGACGTCCATGTATTCGATGAAGCGCATCGTGTGGCCGCGTTCGCGCGCGAACGCGACCAGCGCCGGCACTTCGTCGTCGTTGACGCCGCGCTGGATCACGCAGTTGAGCTTGAGCTTCGCGAAACCGGCGGCCTGCGCGGCATCGATGCCGCGCAGCACGTCGTCGAGACGACCGCGGCCGCCCGACAGCGCGGCGAAGCGCGCGGGATCGAGCGTATCGAGGCTGATCGTGAGCCGATGCAGCCCGGCGTCGCGCAAGGCCTGCGCGTGCGTCGCGAGCAGGCTGCCGTTCGTGGTCAGCGCGATGTCGTCGAGTCCGTCGATCGCGGCCAGCCGCGCGACGAGATCCGGCAATCCGCGCCGCAGCAGCG
Organism: Lysobacter sp. DMC97; assembly: GCF_056313745.1. Classification (NCBI taxonomy): domain Bacteria; kingdom Pseudomonadati; phylum Pseudomonadota; class Gammaproteobacteria; order Lysobacterales; family Lysobacteraceae; genus Lysobacter; species Lysobacter sp. DMC97. Next base: position 242,495 of record NZ_JBQUZR010000004.1, read on the forward strand.
GTTCGCCGCCGGTGAGGCGCAGCTTGCGCACGCCCGCGCGCGCGAACCCGCGCACGAGCCGCTCGATCTCGTCGAACGACAGCCGCGAGGCGGCATCCAGACCGTAGTCCTCCGGCACGCGATCCGCCGGCATGCAGTACGGACAGCGGAAATTGCAGGCCTCGATCACCGACAGGCGCAGGTCGCGCAGCGGGCGCCCCAAGGCGTCGAGCGGAGCATCGGCGGGGCGCGGCAGGGCATTCATCGACGGGAAGATACGCGGTTCACGCCTGAACGCAGGCGCCGTCGGCGGCATCGGTTGCGTCGAATGGCTCCGCGCGTGCGGCCGTGGGTTCGGCCAGCGGCAACCGCTCGCCCGGGTCGGCGACCCGGTAGCCGCGTGCCTTCAGCGCCTGGCCTTCGCCGGCGCCGACGTAGTGGTACAGCACGCAGCGCGCCAGCAGCTCGGCGTCGTATTCGCGTTCGAGGTCGGCGATGCCGCTGTGCGAGGGATTGCCGCGCAGCGCGCAGTCGTGGGCGACGAGTTCGCCGGCATCGGCCATCTTCGCGAGGGTTTCGGGGATCGGGCGGGTGTCACCGGTCCATACGACGCTGCCGCGCAGGCGCAGGCCCCAGGCGGTGCGCGGCCAGTGATGACGCGCCTCGAACGTCTCCAGACGCACGCCGTCGTGCCAGAAGGCGTCGCCGACCGGGATCACCTGAAACGCGTCCCAGAAGTTCGCGCCGCCTTCGGCCAGCACGTTCGGGTAGTCGCCGACCCGCTGGTGCAGCAGCGGCACCAGCGGCGCGGGCACGTAGATCCGCGGGCGTTCGCCGTGGCCGCCGAACATCGCATCGACGAACAGGCGCTCGAAGCCGGCGACGTGGTCGAGATGGGTGTGGGTGACGAACAGCGCGCGCGGCGCCTCGCCGTAGTGCGCGAGATAGGCGCTGAGCCCTTCCGCGCCGCAGTCGATGGTCAGCCACGGGCGGCCGTGGCGCTCAATCGTCGCCATCGCCGAGCCCAATTCGACCGCCGACGCATTGCCGACGCCCTGGAACCGCAAAGCCCACGCCATGCTCGATCCGTCCGTGCGGCCTAGGTGCCGCGTTGCCACTGCGCATCGTACGCGGCGCGGAGCACGGCGTAATCCCGGTCGACCTCGGCCTCGCTGCGCGCACCGCGCAGTTTGTGCAGCGAGCGATGCAGCCGGGCGAGGTTCTTCTCGCGCCAGCCGGTGGCGGGGATGCGCAGCGCGCCGCGATCGAGGTCGATCGCCCAGCCGGTGCCCGCGTCGTCGAACAGCAGGTTGTGGGCGTTGAGGTCGGCATGGTCGAGGCCGGCGCGATGCAGCCGCGCGATGAGTTGGCCCGCCTGCGCCCAAGGCGCGTCCGCGCCGCGCGCCGCGGCGAGGTCGGCGAGCGCGGTGACGTCCTGCAGACGTTCGAGCAGGATGCCGGCGTAGTACCACGGCCCGTCGCGCCAGTAGATCGCGGCGATCGGCCGCGGCACCGGCAGGTGGCGGCGCTGCAGTTCACGCAGCAGGCGGAACTCGGCGAAGCTGCGGGTGCGGTTCGCGCCGCGCCAGAGGTAGCGGGCGCGGGTGAGCTTCGCGACCAGCCCGCCGCGCAGGTACAGGCGCAGCACCGCCGGCCCGAACCCGCCCGCCTCGGGGCCGCCGTCGACGAACCAGGCGCCGCCGCGGCCGCCACTGCCGACCCGGGTGGCACGCGCGCCCCACCAGTCGGGATCGAACCAGCCGGGAACGGCGCTCTTCGTGCCTGCTTGCCGCAGCAGCGAGGCGTCGAACAGAATCGCACCTCCCGCCCCCGAGCCGTCGGCGCGACGGAAAGGCGTCAGGCTCTCGCTGGCGTCGAAGGCGACCATCCTCCGAGTCTACCAATTGCGCGAGACAAGCCCCTCATCGATCTGCCTGCTGCGTCTCTCCGCCCTGGGAGATGTGACGCACGTCCTGCCGCTGGTCCGCACGCTGCGCCGGGCCTGGCCCGAGGTCGCGCTGACGTGGGTGATCGGCAAGGGCGAGCAGAAACTGCTCGACGGCCTGCCCGGCGTCGAGTTCCTCGTCTACGACAAGAAGAGCGGGCTGGCCGGCATGCGCGCCCTGCGCCGCGCCCTGGCGCGACGCCGCTTCGACGCGCTGCTGCAGATGCAGGTGGCGGCGCGGGCCAACCTGCTGTCGGCGTTCCTGCCGGCGCGGCGGCGGATCGGCTACGACCGCTCGCGCTCGAAGGACCTGCACGGCCTGTTCATCAACGAACGCATCCCGGACCGGCCGGGCATCCACGTGCTGGACGCGCTCGGCAGCTTCTGCGAGCCGCTGGGCCTGCGCCAGACCGAGGTGGTCTGGGAGATGCCGGTGCCCGACGACGCCCACGCCTGGGCCCGTGCCCAGTGGCCGGATGACGGCATGCCGACGCTGGCGATCTCGCCCTGCTCCAGCCACGTCCTGCGCAACTGGCACGCCGACCGCTACGCCGCGGTCGCCGAGCACGCCCGCGCGCAGGGCTGGCGGGTGGCGCTGCTGGGCGGCCGCAGCGCGCTGGAACGCGACACCGCCGACGCCATCCTCGCGGCGATGCGCCCGGCTGCGCCGATCGGCGACGGCGACACGCACGACGTGCTCGACCTCGTCGGCAAGGACACGCTCAAGCAGTTGCCGGCCCTGCTCGCCCGCGCCGACCTGCTGATGACGCCCGACTCCGGCCCGATGCATATCGCCAACGCCATGGGCACGAAGGTGCTGGGCCTGCACGCCGCCAGCAACCCGCGTCGCAGCGGTCCATATTCCGACGTGCGTTTCTGCGTGGACCGCTACGACGACGCCGCGCGCAAGTATCGCGGCCGGCCCGCGGCCGAACTCAAGTGGGGCGCGAAGATCGAACACGACGGCGTGATGGACCTGGTGACCGTCGAGGACGGGATCGCCGCGTTCGAGCGCTACCGCGCCTTCCGCGCCAGCGAATGAGGCCTCCGATGCACGCCACGTGGACATCGCGGCTCCTGCTCTCCCTCGGCATCGCGGCGGCGATCATTCTCCCGGCCCGGGCGTCCGCGGCACCGCTCAGGCCGCACAACGAGTTGGTCCTCCCGATGGACGCGCCGATGGACGTCGAAGTCCGCTTCGACGACGCGGAATTGCGCTACGAGCCCATCCCCGCGGCCTCCTCGGCCATCAGCCCGATTGGCGGCGTCCTCGCCACGGCGCGCTATCGGAAGATGGAGGACGACATCATCCGCCCCGCGATGGCGACGCTGAACGCCGGTCTGTCCACGGCCCCGCGCCGCGACGCGCTGGCCGAGGCCATCCGGAGCGCCCTGGAGGCGACCGGGAAGATCCGCGTCGGCGAAGTGCGCATCTACGACAGCGCTCATCCGGCGCCGGACGCCACGGTCGAGGCCGACCGCACGGTCCTGCTGATGTTCCTGCGCTACCGCATGGAGCCGATGATGGGCGGTCTGTCGGTGCTGCTGGGCGCGCGTTACGGCCGTCGCGGCGACCTCGTCGCCGGCAACGCCACGGCGCCCGTGGCGTTCCGGCAGACCGTCGAGTCGCGCGAGCCTGCGCCGCAGGGCGGCTTCTTCGACTTCGCGGAAGACAACGCCACCTACTGGACGAAACTGGGCCCGCAAGCGGTGAACGCCAGGATCGACGCCGGTCTGCGCGACGCGATCGACATGCTGGCCCATGAACTGCAGCGCAAACCGCGATTCGGCCGAATCCCGGGCAAGCAATACCCGGTGGACACCGGCTACGCGGCGAAGGAGACCGAACACGGCGATCGCGCCTGGCTGCGCGTCCGCGACGGCACGCTGGTCAGCCTGCCGCTGTCCTCGCTCGACTGATCCCGCAAACGAAAAACCCCCGCGGCTGGCGCACCGCGGGGGCTGGGTCCGATCCTGGTCGTCGAGGCGGGTTTCCATCCGTGGTCGCCGCGCTTCGACCGTGTTCTGCCCATCGGTTCCTTTCGATGGCGGGTCCTTCCAGGCTGTTTGGCGCATCCTGCACCGAACGTACGCGACCCTGGTCCAGAGGATCGCGCCGCCCCTTGCGGGGCCTGCACGTGGCATCTCCTTATGCCTGCGGCGACTTCCGTCGAGCGGAAGATCCGGGATCCGGAGCCCCTTTCGATGGCTGACGCGATCCGTCTCGTGCGGGGCCTAAGTTAGGCGCGAACGATGACGTTGTGAAGACGGCCCCCGGAACGTTTTTGGCCAATCCCGGTCACCACCATCGAAAAACCCCGGGATTCCTGCCATGCAATTCGCAAGCGGCTACCAAAAGTGAACTGGCTGGTGTGAATTTCGTTGTCCACGTGAAGGAAGTTGTCGGTTAGCAAATAAAACGCAAATGCGATGCCGATCACACTGTTACACCCCGTTCCACGCCGCCTCGACGGCACCTCAGAGGGTGTCGTGCACGCCCCGCTCGATGCACAGGCGCCGCCACAGCGAGAGCTGGGTGCGCTGTCTCCGGCGCTCGCGATAGGCGGCGGCGACCACACCCGCCGCGAGGGCGCAGGCGCCCAGCGCGACGTCGGACGCCCGCCAGCCCGGCGCGTGCCCGGCGAGGACATCGATCACGATGAAGACGACCACCGCGGCGAGCGCGTTGCAAGCCAGGCTGCACAGCACCTTCAACCGGTGCATGGTGCTGCGCGCCTGCGGATCGAGCGCTTCGATGTATTCGCGCAGGCGGCGGTCGACATCGTGGAATGCGCCGCTGCCCATGCGCGCGGGATCGCCCAGCGCCAGCCCCTCGCTGCGTTCGGGACGCGCGGCGAGGAAGCGGATCGCCGGTGCCCAGGCCTCGCGCAGCAGCGGCCACACGATCGCCTGCGACATCCCGTAGGCGAGCCGTCCGACCGGACTGAGCGCCACGCCCAGCACGTAGGCGCCGGCGAACCAGGTCGGCAGCGTGAGTTCGGGGGCGACCGCACGGAGCGCGCGCAGGCCCTCGGGGAAGCGCAGCATCAGCGCGGTCAACAGCAGGCCGCCCGGGCTCAGCCAGGCGAGCAGGTCGTCGTGGAGCCAGCTGTCGCGGCGCATGCGCGGGGCGACCCGCGGCGGGACTCAGGGCGCGGCGGTGCCGGCGCGGTAGTCCTGGTAGGACTTCTCCTCGACGTAGGCCGAGCCCAGCGCGAGGTTGATGTCCTTCTTGATCCGGGCGCGCTCGTCGTTCTCGAAGTACACGCTGCGGGCCAGGCGGACGAACTCGTCGTCGAACGCCTGCGCCTTCTCCTTCAGGCGGATGTCGTCCTCGATCACCCAGAGCCGCTCGTTCACGGCCTTCAGCGCGGCGCGCAGGTCGCTGATGTCCTGCGCCGCGGCCGGGTGCGCGTTCCAGGTCGCGTCCAGCGCCGCCAGTTCGTTGCGGACGTTGGCGAGCTTCGCCGGATCGGACATGCGCTCGGACTTGATCTGCAGGATCGCGATCTTGTCGAGCAGTTCGCCGAAGGAGACGGGGACGAGGATTTCGGACATGGCGGGGACGCGGGATCGCGGAAAGACGGGCGGCCAGTGTACGCGCCTTGTCGCCGGGCGCCCCGCCCCTTATGATGGCGCCCCCGCAGCACGGGACCGGCGACGGCCCGGGCAGCAGCCCCTTCGGAGAGGTGGCAGAGCGGTTGAATGTACCTGACTCGAAATCAGGCGTACGTTAATAGCGTACCGAGGGTTCGAATCCCTCCCTCTCCGCCAGACAGACGAAACGCCCCTTCGCGGGGCGTTTCGTTTATCCGGGACCGGGTGGCGCAGGTGCGGGAGTGGACGGCAGCACGCGCAGGGGAGGCGCCGGCGTCCGGTTTGTCGACGGGATTCCGTATACCTTCCAGAATTATGGCTGACTCACTTCCCCATGGCCCCCGCATGATCGAATTCGGGCACCTGACCCATGCCGGGCTCCGTCGCGAGCTCAACGAGGACACCTACTACGGTGACAGCGACCTCGGGCTGTGGCTGGTGGCCGACGGCATGGGCGGGCACGAGTACGGCGAAGTCGCCAGCGCGCTCGCGCGCGAGACCATCGTCCGCGAGATCCGCCAGGGCGCGTCGCTGGCGCAGGCCATCCGCACCGCCGACGAAGACATCATCCGCGCCTCGCGCCAGCGCAGCGACGCGCTGCCGATGGGCACCACGGTGGTCGCGCTGCGCATCACCGGCAACCGTTTCGAAGTGGCCTGGGTCGGCGACAGCCGCGCCTACCTGTGGCGCGACGGTACCCTCGCCCAGCTCTCGCACGACCACAGCTACGTGCAGGAACTGATCTCGCAGGGCGCGATCACCGTCGACCAGGCGCGCACGCATCCGCACCGCAACGTCGTCACCCAGGCGCTGGGCGTGACCGAGCCGCAGAACCTCAACGTCGAGACCCTGGCCGGCGAGCTGCGCCCGGGCATGCAGTTGCTGCTGTGCAGCGACGGGCTGACCGAGGAAGTCGAGGACGCCGGCATCTCGCAGGTGCTGGGCCACACCGAATGCAGCGCCCAGGAATGCGTCGACGGGCTGGTGGCCGCCGCGCTCGACGGCGGCGGCTCCGACAACATCACCGTGGTGCTGGTGCGCCGCCACTGAGCGCACCGCCGCGGGCGCCGTCGCCCGCCTTCCCGCGTCAGCTGCAGCGCGGCAGCGTCTTCTTCAGGTCCGGTCCGCCCTGCACTTCGCAGCGCCAGTCGATGGTGCCGGTCGCGCCGTTCGCGGTGGGCCGCAGCACGAGCGTGCCGTCGCGGCCGAACCGGCCGTCCAGTCGCACCGTCACCACGCCGTGGCGATCCAGCTCTACCGCCTGCACCGCACCGCCGCGGGCTTCCTCCGGCGACGGCAGGCCGGCTTCGTCGGCATCCTGCGGCCAGCGGCCGTTGGTCTGGTAGTACTCGGTCAGCGCCACCCGGTACATCGTCGCCCGGCGCACGGCATCCATGATCAGCGCGGCGCGTTCGCTGTCGGAAATGGCGGTGTCCGCCAGCGGCGGCAGGTCGACCGTCGATGGCGGCGGTGGTGCGACCGGCGGCGTCGACGTGGAGGGCATTGCAGGTGAGGATGCGGCCGGCGCGGCGTCCGCCGCAGCCGGTGCCGCCGCGGTCCCGCGCGGCGTCACGATGAAGCGGTCGTAGGCCAGCAGGGCGAGAAAGCCGCCGACCAGCACGGCCAGCAGGGTGACGACGAACTGTTTCATGCGCGAAGGATGCGTTGGACCGGCGCCGAGCATAGAGCGTGTCATGCACTTTTTCATACGCCGCGAAGCCTGTCCGCGGGCGCGAGCCAAGGCGCGGCCCGCCGCCAAGGCGGGTGGCCTTGGCTAGGGACGCAACGCAGGATCGCACCCGCGGACGGGCTTCCCGAAGGGTTGCGCCCCCGGGCCGCCGATGCGACGGCCGGGGGGCGCAACGCGGCGCATGAAAAAGTGCATGACACGCTCTGGACCATCCGCCGGACCTCCCGGCGCATGCGGGCCCGACCTCTGCGGAAACGCGGCCCGACGCCGACGACGGCCGCTGCGCGCGCGCGAGGCCGTCTATCCTGTCGGCGACGACACGGCGGAGGGCAGCATGGACGGCAACACCCATTCGGGGAGCACGGTGTTCGACGTGGTCCTGGCCGTGCTGGCCGCGGTCGGCGGCGGTGGCGCGCTGGTGGTGGCGCTCGGCGCGTGGCTGGGCCGCGTCTGGGGCGACCGCCTCGCGCAGTCGCAGAAATACGTCGGCGAGATCGACCTCGACCTGCGCAAGCGGCGGATCGAGGTCTACGGCCCGCTGTGGCAGGCCACGTCGCTGCTGCCGAAATGGCCGCGCGACGAAGGCGTCACCTACGAACAGCTGGCGCAGCTCGGGCGCGACCTGCGCCGCTGGTACTACGACGTCGGCGGCATGTACCTGTCGCGCACCACCCACGACGAAGGCTACGGGCCGCTGCAAGGCGCGATCGCCTCCGCCGTCGGCGAAGGCCACACCGGACCGCTTACGCCCGCGGACTACGAAGCCATTCGCAAGCGCTGCAGCGTGCTGCGTTCGCTGCTGGCGGCCGACGTGGAATCCCGGCGCGACAGTCCGCTCTGATCGGCTGCCGTGCGCGTCAGATCCTCGAATACGACCACGACACCATCTTGCCGTCGCGATACGGCATCACCCCGTGGAAGGCGCGCGGGTCGTCGTCGAACACCAGCGGCAGGAACCGGCGGTCGCCGTCCCACAGCGGCAGGTCGTGGATGCGGTCCACCGGCACCCACTCCAGCGCACCTTCGGGATTCGATGCGAACGGCGTGCCGCTGTAACGCGTGATCACGAAGACGAAGCCCAGCCAGTCCTCGCCGGCCTTGCCGAACCCGGGCCAGCTGATCGTGCCGCGCAGCGCGAGTTCGTCGCAGGCGATGCCGGCTTCCTCGAGGATCTCGCGGCGCATGCCGGCGACGACGTCCTCGTCCGGCTCCAGCTTGCCGCCGAGGCCGTTGTACTTGCCGAGGTGCTGGTCGTCGGGGCGCGCGTTGCGGTGGATCAGCAGCACCTGCGTGCGGTCGGGCGACAGCACGTAGCCGAGGGTGGCGACGATCGGGGTGTAGGGCATGGGCGACGAGTCGGCATCCGGGGCGAAGCCGGCATTGTAGGCGCGGCGGCGCATCCGCCACCGTGCACGCCGCCCGGGCCGTCCAACAGCTCAGGCCGCGCGCGCCGCCGACAATCGCCGCAGCATCGATTTCAGCGCCAGCGCCTTCACCGGCTTCGGCAGCAGGCCCAGCCCGTGTTCCAGCGCGATCCGGCGCACGTCGCCGCTGTCGTCGGCGCTGAGGATCAGCGTCGGCCGCGCACCGAAGCGCTGCGCCAGCCGCGCCTGCAGGGCGACGCCGGTGTCGCCGTCGTCCAGGTGGTAGTCGAACAGCCACAGCGCCGGTTCCGCCCCCGTGGCCAGCAGCGCCTCGGCGCCGCCACCGCTGGCGAAGGCGTCGACCCGGCAGCCCCAGCCTTCGAGGATGCCGCGCAGCGCGGCCAGCGCCTGCGGGTCGTTGTCGACGATCAGCACGCGCAGGCCGTCGAGGCCGCCGCCGGTCGACGGCAGCACGTCCTGCCGCGGCGGCGCGATCGCCGGTAGCGACAGCGCGAACACGGTGCCGCGCCCCATGCGGCTGCGCAGCCGCAGCGGCGCGTCGATGAGGCGCGCGATGCGGTCGGCGATCGCGAGCCCGAGGCCCAGCCCCTGCCCGGCCGCACCTTCTCCGCGACGGAATTCCTCGAAGATCGTCTGCTGCTGCGACACGGGAATGCCCGGGCCGGTGTCATGCACCTCGATGCGCACGCCGTCGCCCTCGCGGCGCACGCCCAGCAGCACGCCGCCCTGCGCGGTGTAGCGCACGGCGTTGGCGAGGAAGTTCTGCAGCACGCGCCGCAGCAGCTGCGGATCGGTCTGCACCCAGGCGCGCGTCGGCCGGCAATGGAAGCGCAGCCCGCGCTCGGCGGCGAGCGCGCGGAACTCCGACGCCAGCGGATCGAGCACGTCGGCCAGCGGGAACGGCCGCGGCTGCGGCACCAGGCCGCCGGCCTCCAGCCGCGACATGTCGAGCAGGCCGGCGAGCAGGTCGCCGGTCGAATCCAGCGCGCCGCGGATCTGCTGCGCCACCGCACGCTGGCCCGACGCCGGCAACTGCTCGACCAGCGCATCGGTGAACAACTGCGCGGCGTGCAGCGGCTGCAGCAGGTCGTGGCCGATCGCGGCGAGGAAGCGGCTCTTGGCGTCGTTGGCGCGCTCGGCATCGGCGCGGGCCTGGTCGAGCCGCGCGGTGCGGTCGGCGACGCGCTGCTCCAGCGTCTCGTTGCTGCGGATCAGGTCGGCCTCGGCGCGGCGGAACGCGGTCACATCGGTGAAGGTCGCGACAAAGCCGCCGCCCGGCATCGGGTTGCCGCGGATCTCGATCACCAGCCCGTCGCCGCCCTGCCCGTCCGGGAACGTGCGCTCGCTGACGTAGGGCGTGCCGGCCTGCATGTGACGCAGGCGCTTGGCGACTTCCGGCTCGATGTCGGTCCAGCCGTTGCGCAGGTTGTGGCGGACCAGTTCGGCCACCGGCACGCCGACGCGCAGCAGCGATTCTGGATAACCGAACAGTTCGGCGTAGCGCCCGTTCCACGCCACCAGCCGCAGGTCGCGGTCGACCACGCTGATGCCCTGGCTCATGTTCTCCAACGCGGCTTCGAGGAGGCGCTGGTTGAAGCGCAGGTCCTGCGAGGCCTCGCCGACGATCGCGGCGACGGTGTCGAAATCGCGACCGGCCTCGCGGCGCGCGGCGTCCAGCAGCAGCCGCGCCGACGCCGCGCCCAACACCGCGGCGAGTTCGCGTTCGAGCCGGGCTTCCTGCAGCGCCGGCACCGCGCCGGTGGGCGGCGCGCCGCGGAGCGCGGTCTCGACCGCGTCGTGCGGCAGGAAGCGGCGGCCGGCCTCGCGCAGGCTGTCGAGCGTGAGCCCGCGCGCGCCGGCGCGACGCGGCACCGCCTGCCACCACGCGGCGCGCCAGCCGGATGCGATCCACGTGGTCGCCAGCCCGGCGAGCAGGCACAGCACCACCGCACGCCCGAGCCGGCTCCAGCCGATGAGTCCGCAGAAGGCGTCCGGCGCGATCAGCGACCAGCCGCCGGGGCCGTCACGCAGCCACTGCGTGTCCAGCCCGCGCGCTTCGACCAGCACTGGCACCAGCAGCAGCCACACCCACAGCAGCGCGCCGGCGCCGATGCCCAGCAGCACCGCGCGCGGCGGTGTCTGCGGCCGCCACAGCGCAAAGCCCAGCGCCGGCGCCAGCGCCGCCAGCGCCGAGAACGACAGCGCGCCGACGTCGGCCAGCGCATCGCTGCCGACCAGCAGGCGGTTGTAGGCCCACGCCAGCAGCACGATCAGCAGGATGCCCACGCGCCGCTGCACCAGCACCGCGCGGCGCAGGTCGGGCTGCGTGGCCGCGGGTTCTTCCGGCGACGGCCGCCGCGGCGCCCACGGCCCGCGCAGCCACAGCGGCGTGAGCCAGTGGTTGCCGATCATCAGGCTGAGCGTGAGCGTGCTGACGATGACCATGCCGGTGCCCGCGCTCAGGCCGCCGAGGAACGCGAGCAGCGCCAGCCCCTCGCGCCCGTGCGCCAGCGGCAGCGCCAGCACGTACAGGTCCGACGGCACGCCGCGCGCGGCCAGCAGCGCGTCGCCGGCGCGCGCCAGCGGCAGCACCGGCAGCGCGATCAGCAGCAGGTACAGCGGGAACAGCCAGCGCGCGCGCAGCAGGTGGCGCTCGTCGCGGCATTCCACCGCGCCGACGTGGAACTGGTGCGGCAGCGTGAACATCGCCAGCACGCCGAGCAGCACCAGCGGCGCGAACCCGGACAGATCGCCGCGCCCCGGCGGCAGCGGCGCATCGGGCACCGCCGGCAGCGGCAGCGACAGCGCGAACGCGCCCAGCGCCAGCATCGCCGCAAGCTTGAGCAGCGCCTCGAATGCCATCGCCAGCACCAGGCCGCGGTTGTGCTCGGCGGCGCTGGCGCTGCGGGTGCCGAACAGCATCGCGAACGCGGCCATCGCCAGCGCCACGTACAGCGCGCTGTCGCGCCACGCCGGCATCTGCCCGGCATCGTCGCGCACCAGCAGCGCGAAGCTCATCGCCACCGCCTTCAGCTGCAACGCGATGTACGGGACGATGCCCAGCACCGCGACGAAGGTGACGGCCGCGGCCAGCCAGCCGTCCTGCCCGAGGCGACTGGCGATGAAGTCGGCGATCGAGGTGCTGTTGCTCTCGCGCACCTGCCGCACCAGCCGCGTGAGCAGGCCGATGCCGAGCGTGTAGAGGAGGATCGTGCCGATGAAGGTCGGCGGCAGCGGCCAGTCGTAGCGCGCGGCCTGGGTGACGGTGCCGAAGAACGTCCACGACGTGCAGTAGACCGCCAGCGACAGCGCGTAGACGTCGTTCCAGCGACCGGCGAACGCCTGTGGCCGGCGCTCGCCGTGCACCGCGACGGCGAACATCACGCCCAGCCAGGCCAGCGCGGCGAGGATGACCCAGCCTGCGCTCAGCATCTGCGCGAATTCCCCCTGAGATTCCCGCTGCGAATCCCCTGCCCGATCGTCACGTCGCCGCCCTCACCCGTTGCGGCGGAGCATAACGCGGAAGCGGCGCGCTTTCGCACGCCGCTTCCGGAACCTCATGAAAAGACGGGCCCGACGGAGAGGACGGGCCCGAAAATCCCGCTGTCGCCCGATCAGAAATCGTAGCGGGCGGTCAGCGTGTACTGGCGCGGCGGACCGTAGAAGCCGGTCAGCACGCCCAGCGACGACTGCAGGTTGTAGCCGGTGGTCAGGTATTCCTCGTCGGCGAGGTTGCTGCCCTGCAGCGAGAAGCTCCACGCATTGTTGAGCTTCCAGATCGCGCCGGCGTTGATCAGGCCGTAGCCGTCCTGGCTGATCGGCGTGGCGCGCGCGCCGGTGACCGGATCGCGCACGACTTCGGTCGTGGCGACGACGCGGCTCTGGTAGCTGTAGCCCACGCGGGCCGACAGGCTGCCGAGGCTGCCCAGCTCGGTGCGGTATTCCAGGTTCAGCGCACCCGAGAATTCCGGCGCGTTGGTGAACTCCTGCTGCTTCGCGATGTTGACGTTCTTGAAGAGGTACTCGTCGTACTTCGCGTCCAGCCACGCCAGGTTGCCGGAGATCGCCCAGTGCGCGGTCGGCAGCCACTGGTACTCGACTTCCAGGCCCTGCACCGTGCCGCGGCCGGCGTTGGTGAAGTCGCCGAAGAACGCGTCGTCGGTGCCGTCGCCGTTGCTGTCGTAGGCGGTGAACACCGACAGCTGGATGTCCTTGTACTTGTTGTGGAACGCGGACACGTTCAGGAACAGGCGGTTGTCGAGGAACGACATCTTGCTGCCGATCTCGAAGCTGTCGACCGACTCGTCCTGGAACGGCTCGGCCGAACGCGGCACCGCCGTCGCCTGGGCGCGGATGTTGTAGCCGCCCGACTTGAAGCCGCGGCTGGCGAGGCCGTAGACCATGATGTTGTCGGTGAGCTGGTAGTCCAGCGAGATCTTCGGCGACGTGTTCTTGAAGTTGATCGTCTTGTTGAAGTTCGCCGCGACGCTGATCGGACGGGTGAAGGTCGCGTCCGAGTAGCCGCGGTTGAGGACGACGGCATGCTTGTCCTCGTCGGTGTAGCGCGCGCCGACGTCAAGCTTCAGGCGGTCGGTCAGGTCGAACGTCCAGTCGGCATAGACCGCGATGCTCTTGGTGTAGACGTTGCCCTGGGTGTCGCCGAACAGCAGGTTGAAGAAGTTGTTCTGCACGCGGCCGCCGGCGCGGCCGTCGAACTGGTAGACGCCGAACACGCCGCGGGCGCGACCGCCGCCGTCGTAGTTGGCCTGCAGTTCGTTCGACGTCTGCTGGTCGCTGTACAGCGCGTGCACGTCGGCGATCTTGTTCGGCAGGGTGTCGAAGTCGATGTTGGTGTCGGTGTCGGACTCGCGGCGGGCGCCGACGTACTTGAACGCCCACGCCTCGTTCGGACGCCAGTTGACGGTGACCGACGCGCCCTTCATCTCGGTGTCGTTGGTGTTGGGCATGCCGTTGCGCACGTCGTAGCGGCTGTCCAGCGGCGCCAGCGTCGGGGCGAAGCGGTTCGCGGCCAGCATCTGCGCGCCGCGGACGCCGGAGTTGTCCTTCATCCAGTCGAACGCGAACTGCACATCGAAGTCGTCCTGCGAGTACGCGCCGAGCGAGAAGCGCACGGCGTCGATGTTCTTGTCGCTGACCTGGGCGCCGGTGGTGCGGTTCTTGCCGAAGCCGTCGCGGTTGAGGCTGGCGACCGACAGGCGCGCACGCAGGCCGCTGTCGTGGCCGAACAGCGGGCCGCCGATCGCGGCCTTGCCGTCGAGCTGGTTGTAGTTGCCGAGCGTGACCGAGGCGAAGCCCTCGAAATCCTGCGGCAGCGGCTTCGACACGTACTTGATCGCGCCGCCGATGGTGTTCTTGCCGTACAGCGTGCCCTGCGGGCCGCGCAGCACTTCGACGCGGCCGACGTCGAACACGTCGAGCAGCGCGCCCTGCGGGCGGGCGACGTAGACGTCGTCGAGGTACAGACCGACGCCCGGGTCGACGCCCCACAGCGGATCGGACTGGCCGACGCCGCGGATGTAGGCGGTCAGGGTGCTGCTGGAGCCGCGGGCGGCGTAGACGGTCAGGTTCGGCACCTGCGCGTCGAGGTCGCTGAGGTCCTCGACGTTGAGCTTGTCGAGCGAGTCGGCCGTGAACGCGGTGACCGCGACCGGCACGTCCTGGATGGTTTCCTCGCGCTTGCGGGCGGTGACGGTGATGGCATCGAGCGTGCCGCGTTCGGCCTGTGCGCCGGCGTCGGCGTCCTGGGCGAAGGCGGTCGGGGCGCAGAGGCTCAGGGCGATGGCCAGGCTCAGCGACGAATGCTGCAGGGCGGCGCGACGGAGCGCGGCGGGGACGACAAGAACGGGCGTGATGCGGCGCATCGGTCGATTCCTCGGAGAGATCAAACGCAGGACCGCCCGCCGGACGCGGCGAGCGGGATGCGGCAAGCCTAGGCAACGCCCCCGGCGGCGGCACTTGTACCTTCGGACAATGGGCCGGGACGCGGTGCCTGCGGACACTGCCGGCCGTCTCCCGCGTTCGCCGCGGCGGTGCCCCGTGCGCACGCACGCCGCCGCCACGCCGCCCTTCCGCTATCCTCCGGCGCCCTTTCCATGTCCTTCCTGATCGTCCTGGCCGCGCTGTGCTTCCTGATGTTCGTGGCCTACCGCGGCTACAGCGTGATCCTGTTCGCGCCGATCGCCGCGCTCGGCGCCGTGCTGCTCACCGATCCGTCGCTGGTCGCGCCGATGTTCACCGGCCTGTTCATGGACAAGATGGTCGGCTTCCTGAAGCTGTATTTCCCGGTGTTCCTGCTCGGCGCGATCTTCGGCAAATTGATCGAACTGTCCGGCTTCTCCAAGTCGATCGTGAAGGCGGTGATCCGGCTGTTCGGCGCCGAACGCGCGATGCTGTCGATCGTGGTCGTGTGCGCGCTGCTGACCTACGGCGGCGTGTCGCTGTTCGTGGTGGTGTTCGCGGTGTACCCGTTCGCGGCCGAACTGTTCCGCCAGGGCGACATCCCCAAGCGGCTGATCCCGGGCACGATCGCGCTGGGCGCGTTCACCTTCACCATGGACGCGCTGCCCGGCACGCCGCAGATCCAGAACATCATCCCGAGCTCGTTCTTCGGCACCAATGCGTGGGCGGCGCCGTGGCTGGGCACGATCGGCGCGGTGTTCATCCTGATCGTCGGCAGCCTCTACCTGGAATCGCGCCGCCGCGCGGCCAAGCGCAAGGGCGAGGGCTACGGCGATCCCGCGGCGCTGCTCAACGAACCCGCCGCCTACGCCGACGACCGCCTCGCGCATCCGCTGCTGGCGCTGCTGCCGCTGGTGCTGGTGGGCGTGGTCAACAAGCTGCTGACGGTGCACATCCCGCAGGCCTACGGCAGCAGCCACGAATTCATCCCCGCGGTGATCGGCAAGGCCACGCCGGTGGTGCAGGAAGTGTCGAAGGTCGCCGCGGTGTGGGCCGTGCAGGGCGCGCTGCTGGTCGGCATCGCCAGCGTGCTGCTGCTGGCGTGGAAGCCGGTGAAGGCCGGTTTCGCCGACGGCACCAAGGCCGCGATCGGCGGCGCGATGCTGGCGGCGATGAACACCGCATCGGAGTACGGTTTCGGCGCGGTGATCGCGGCGCTGCCGGGCTTCCTCGTCGTGGCGAACGCGCTGCACGCGATCCCCAATCCGCTGATCAACGAAGCGATCACGGTGACGTCGCTGGCCGGCATCACCGGTTCGGCCTCGGGCGGCATGAGCATCGCGCTCGGCGCGATGGCCGAGACCTTCATCGCCAACGCGACCGCCGCCGGTATCCCGATGGACGTGCTGCACCGCGTGGCGGCCATGGCCTCCGGCGGCATGGACACCCTGCCCCACAACGGCGCTGTGATCACCCTGCTGGCCGTCACCGGCCTGACCCATCGCCAGGCGTACAAGGACATCTTCGCGATCACGGTGATCAAGACCATGGCGGTGTTCGTGGCGATCGGCGCGTTCTACGCCACCGGGCTGGTCTGATCCCGCGACCGGCGCGCGGCGTCCGCGACACCGCGTGCCGTAGACTTTCCTTTCCGCGCCGCGCTTCGACCGCGGCGCTTTTCCATCGACGGAGTCCCCCATGTCCGACCGATTCCTCGCGTCCCGCACCGCCCTCGTCACCGGCAGCACCTCCGGCATCGGCCTGGCCATCGCCCGCGCACTGGCCGCCGCCGGCGCAACGGTCGCGATCAACGGCCTCGGCACGCCCGAGCAGATCGAGACAGCCCTGCAGACCGTGCGCGACGCCGGCGCCGCCGACGCCCGCCACTTCGGCGCCGACCTGCGCGATCCCGAGGCGATCGAGGCGATGATGGCCGCGATCGACGCGTGGTCGCCGCTCGACATCGTGGTCAACAACGCCGGCATCCAGCACGCGGTGCCGCTGGCCGAGATGCCGGTGCAGAAGTGGAACGACATCCTCGCGATCAACCTCAGCTCGGCGTTCCACACCATGCGTCTGGCGATGCCGGGCATGGCCGCGCGCGGCTACGGCCGCGTCGTGAACATCGCCTCGGTGCACGGCCTGGTGGCGTCGACGAACAAGGCGCCGTACGTCGCCAGCAAGTTCGGCATCGTCGGCCTGAGCAAGGTCGCGGCGCTGGAATACGCCGCGGCCGGCAGCCGCGACAGCGGCGGCATCACCGCCAACTGCATCTGCCCGGGCTGGGTGGAGACGCCGCTGATCGAACCGCAGATCGAGGCCCGCCGCAGCGCCCTCGGCGAGACCGCCAGCCGCGACGATGGCGTGCGCGCATTGCTCGCCGAGAAGCAGCCCAGCCTGCGCATGTCGCTGCCCGAGGACATCGCCTCGATGGTGCTGTGGCTGTGCCGCCGCGAGGCCCACAACGTGACCGGCGCCTCGTTCCCGATCGACGGCGGCTGGACCGCGCAGTAGGTCGCGCGACGGCCCGGATACGGGCTTTCCGGAGCGAGGCTTCCGTCACGGTTCGCAGACGTTCAGGACATATTTCGTTTCGGGGTTCCGGCTTATAGTGCGGTCGATCCCCACGGTCGCATCGAGACGGAGCCCGCATGCCCAGACTCTTCCCGCATCTCCGCCGCAAGGCGGTGTACGCCCAGATCGCGCGTCGAAACGGCATCCGCGGCCCGCTGGTGTTCCAGGCGCCGCCGCCGCGTCTGGACGAGTTCGGCCAGCCGATCGCCAACGGCCTGCCGGCCGCGATCGGCACCGGCCCCGCGACCGTGCCGGGCACGCCGTCCGGCGGCCACGGGATGTCGGGCCCGTCCACGGCGAACCGCTCCTCGCCCGACCTTGTGACCCTGCAGCGCGCGCCCTTCGCCGTGCGCGTGCTCAACCACCTCACCTTCGGCGCGACGCAGGCCTCGATCGCCGCCTTCAACGCGCTCGGCGCCAACGACACCGCGCGGCTGACGGCGTTCCTCGACCAGCAGCTCAACCCGGCGGGCATCGACGACAGCGCGATGGACGCCCGCCTGACCGCGGCCGGGTACACCACGCTCAACAAGAGCCTGACCCAGCTGTGGGCCGACCACGTCGTGCCCGACCCCGCCTACGACGTGCGCATGCGGCCGGCCTGGGAAGCCGAGCGCGGCGCGCTGGCTCGCGCGGTCCACTCCAAGCGCCAGTTGCTGGAAGTGGTCTGCGGCTTCTGGCACGACCACTTCAACGTCACCGCCAGCGACTTCTCCGCCGGTCCGGTGTACATGCACTACCAGCGCGACGTGATCCGCGCCAACGCGCTGGGCAACTTCCGGACGATGCTCGAAGCGGTCGCGCAGAGCACGTCGATGATGTACTACCTCGACAATTCGTCGAACACGCGCTCCGGCCCGAACGAGAACTTCGCGCGCGAACTGCTGGAACTGCACACGCTGGGCGCCGAGAACTACCTCGGCTTCATGGATCCGTTCCAGGTCCCGCCCTGCCCCGAGGATCCGACCTACCCGATCGGCTACACCGACAACGACGTCTACGAGACCGCGTCGGCGTTCACCGGCTGGTCGATCAAGAACGGCCACTGGCAGTACCCGACCGAGAACGACGGCGGCTTCGTGTACCGCTCCGCCTGGCACGACGCCGGCCCGAAGTACGTCCTCGGTAAGTACATCTATCCCGAGCAGCCGGCGATGAAGGACGGCCGCGACATCATGGACCGGCTGGCCAGCCATCCGCGCGTCGCCAAGTTCATCTGCAAGAAGCTGATCCGCCGTTTCGTGGGCGACCGCCCGCCGCAGTCGCTGATCGACAGCGCCGCGGTCGTGTTCCGCGCGAACTGGCAGCAGCCGGACCAGATCGCGAAGACCCTGCGCCACATCCTCACTTCGGACGCGTTCAAGAACAGCTGGGGCATGAAGAACCGCCGCCCGTTCGAGCTGATTGCCGCCACGCTGCGCGGCCTGGGCTCCGACTGGACGCCGAAGGTCGGCGACAGCCGCACCGACTCGCTCTTCTATCTCCTGACGTCCGCCGGCCACGTGCCGTACGAATGGCCGGCGCCGAACGGGTATCCGGACATCTTCCTCGCGTGGTCGGGTTCCAGCAGCTACGTGATGACGTGGCGGGTGCTGGACTGGCTGACCGAGACCAACGACGGCGCGGCCACCCCCGCGCCGATCGCGCCGATCCTCGACGCGACCCGCAGCGGCGTGACCAGCTGGACCGCGAACAATCTCGTCGACTTCTGGTGCCAACGGCTGCTGGGCTACCTGCCGGCGGCGAGCCGGCGCGCGGTACTGGCGGGCTTCATGGCGCAGAACGGCAACCCCGCCGTCGACGTCATCACCGACACCGACGCCTGGGCCGCGAGCGACCCGAAGAAGCACTACAACCAGCAGCGCCTCCGCAGCCTCGTCGCGCTGATCCTGCTGTCGCCCGAATTCACGAGCCGCTGAGGACCCCGCCATGACCGATCTCCGTTTCGACCGGCGCGAGTTCCTCAAGGGCTGCTGCGCGACCGCCGCGGTCGGCGCCGCCGGCCCGTCGATGCTGTTCTCGCAGGAGGCGGCCGCGGCCGCCAATCCCTACGACACCGTGGTGCTGGTGTTCCTGCGCGGCGGCATGGACGGCCTGAACCTGGTGCCGCCGGTCTCCGGCAACGACCGCAGCTATTACGAGGAAGCCCGGCCCTCGCTGAACATCGCCGCCAGCGGCACCTACGGCGCGCTGCCGCTCACCCTCGCCGGCGGCGCCGCCACGGGCTTCGGCCTGCATCCCTCGGCCACCGGGCTGAAGACGATCTGGGACGCCGGCAAGCTCGCCATCGTCCAGGCCTGCGGCATGCCGACCGTGGTCACCCGCAGTCATTTCGATGCCCAGCTGTACCTCGACCTCGGCACGCCCGGCGCGCAGGGCGGCGGTACCGGCTGGATGAGCCGCGCCTGGGCCACCCAGACCGGCACCACCGGCAGCGAATCCATGCCGCTGCTGGCCGTGGCCAGCCGCCAGCCGGCGAACCTGCTCGGCAACACCCAGGCCCTGGTCATGCCCAGCCCCACCGATTTCGCGCTGAACACCGGCGCCTGGCAGTGGCAGCAGTACCGCAGCGGCCTGCCGGCCGGCACCAAGGGCGTCAACGAGACGCTGGCCGCGCTGTGGGCCGGCCAGACCGGGACCGAGCTGTCCGGCCAGCGCGCCGACAACGCGCTGCGGGTGATCGGCAGCCAGGCCTACACCTCCACCCTGCCCGCCGGCTGGCCGACCACGACCTTCGCCCGCCAGCTGTGGACCATCGCCCAGTCGGTGCGCTTCAACCTCGGCCTGCGCTTCGCCACCGTCGACCTCGGCGGCTGGGACACGCACGACGGCCAGGGCACCGCGGGCAGCGGTTACCACTACTACCAGAACAAGATCGCCGAACTGTCCGACGCGCTGACCGCGTTCTACAACGAGCTGACCACCACCGGCGAAATGGGCCGGGTGACGGTGATCGTGCAGTCGGAATTCGGACGCCGCGTGCGCCAGAACGGCAGCGGCGGCACCGACCACGGCTACGGCAACCAGATGCTGGTGCTCGGCGGCGCGGTCAACGGCCGCAAGCTCTACGGCCAGTGGCTGGGGCTGGCGCCGGAGATCCTGTCGCCCTACTTCGGCGACGTGCCGGCGACCACCGACTACCGCCGCGTGTTCTCGGAAATCCTGATCCGCCGCCTCGGCAACAACAAGCTGGGCACGATCTTCCCCGGCTACACCGGCTATTCGCCGCTGGGCATCGTGCAGGGCACCGACATCGCGCCGCAGTACACGGCCGGCCTCGCGGTCCCGGCCATGGCGAACCTGCCGGCGAACCCGCAGCCGGCCTACGGCGAATCGCTGGTCGAATCCTCGCGCGCCCTGCGCGCCGCCGCGCACGATCGCGAGACCTGGTACCACCGCCTGCTGGCGGCGCTCGGCCTCGTCTGAGCACACGTGCCATCACGACGGCGGCGGGACGAATGCCCCGCCGCCGTTCGCATCGCCCCGCCCTCGTCAGCCCAGCGTGGCGATGCCGTTCACGATCGCCGACGCGTACGCGGATACCGGGTTGCCGGTCTGCTGCACCTCGCCGTAATTCCAGACGAAGCCACCGATGATCCCCGGCGTCATCTGCGTGTTGTCGGCGAACGTCGTCTGCAGCGCCTGCGGCGGCGTCTGCTGCGCGTCGTAGCCGGGCACCACGAAGGCCGGGATGTTCGCGATGCCCAGCGGCGACGTCGCCTGCTGCAGCAGCCCGACCCACTGCGACTGGGTGTTGCTGCCGCCACCGTCGTAGCACTGCAGGTTCATCGTGGTCACCAGCTGGCGATTGCCGTTCGCGGCGTAGATCTTCGCCAGGCAGTCGATCCAGAAACCCGAATCCATGTACGGGCAGAACGTCGTGGTCATGCCCAGGCCGTCGAGCATCGCCGCCAGCGACACCAGCGTATCGGTGTAGTAGCTGTACGGATGTGAATACGGCGCCGGCGACGACTCCGCCTCCAGGTCGATGTCGATGCCGTCGATCGACAGCCCCGTCTTCAACGCCTGGAAGTTCGCGTACAGCGGATTCGCGCTGCCGGTGCCGTACTGGTCGATCATCGCCTTGATGTTGACGAAGTCGCTCTCGCAGCTCCAGCCGCCGACCGAGAACAGCAACTGCGTCATGATGCCGCGCGCCTTCATTTCCGCGATCAGCGCCGGCAGGTGCGCGAAGCCCGGCTGCAGCTGGCCGCCGGAAACGATCGGATCGCCGTCGTTGTAGGCGAAGTCGCCGTTCGCGCGCACGTGCAGCGCCCAGAACACGCCGACGGTGAAGCCCGAATTGCCGATGTCGTGGGCCATCAGGCCCAGCGCCTCGATGCTGGGATTGCTGGTGGGACTGGGATTCTGGACGTCGAAGTTGTTGAGATAGATCGTGATCTTCTGCGTACCGCTCATGGCCTGTTCCTCCTGGACGTTGGCTGTCTGGCTTCCGGATTGCCGCATGGGGACGCCGGCGACGTCTGCATGCCGGCGCGGCACGCTCACCATAGCCTGTCCGCGACGGCAGCGTCATGGCATCGCGACGACGGATCGCCACCGCAAAACGACGAAGCCCGCCGTTTTCACGGCGGGCTTCGGGGAAGCGCGGAGCGGCAGGCGGCTTATTCGCCGGACAGGCCTTCGCCTTCGGCCACGGCCTTCATCGACAGGCGGATGCGGCCCTGCTTGTCGACTTCCAGCACCTTGACCTTCACCACGTCGCCTTCCTTCAGCTTGTCGCTGACCTTCTCCACGCGCTCGCTGGAGATCTGCGAGACGTGGACCAGGCCGTCCTTGCCCGGCAGGATGGTGACGAACGCGCCGAAGTCCATGATCTTCGCGACCTTGCCTTCGTAGATCCGGCCCGGCTCGACGTCCGAGGTGATCTGCTCGATGCGCGCCTTCGCGGCCTGCGCGGCGGCGGCATTGACGGAAGCGATGACGATCGTGCCGTCGTCCTGGATGTCGATCTGCGTGCCGGTTTCCTTGGTGATCGCCTGGATCGTGGCGCCACCCTTGCCGATCACTTCGCGGATCTTGTCCGGATGGATCTTCATGGTCAGCAGACGCGGCGCGTACTCGCTCAGCTCGGCGCGCGGCGTGGTGATCGCCTTCGCCATCTCGCCGAGGATGTGCAGGCGGCCCTGCTTCGCCTGGGCCAGCGCGACCTTCATGATCTCTTCGGTGATGCCCTGGATCTTGATGTCCATCTGCAGCGCGGTGACGCCCTGCTCGCTGCCGGCCACCTTGAAGTCCATGTCGCCGAGATGGTCTTCGTCGCCGAGGATGTCGGACAGCACGACGAACGCGCTCTCTTCCTTCACCAGGCCCATCGCGATGCCCGCGACCGGACGCTTCACCGGCACGCCGGCGTCCATCAGCGCGAGCGAGGAGCCGCACACCGAGGCCATCGACGAGGAGCCGTTCGACTCGGTGATTTCAGAGACCACGCGGATCGTGTACGGGAACGCTTCCATGCCCGGCATCATCGCCAGCACGCCGCGCTTGGCGAGGCGGCCGTGGCCGATCTCGCGGCGCTTCGGCGCACCGAAGCGGCCGGTCTCGCCGACGGAGTACGGCGGGAAGTTGTAGTGGAACAGGAAGTGTTCCTTCCACTCGCCGGCGACGTCGTCCATGATCTGGCCGTCACGCGCGGTGCCGAGGGTGGTCACGACCAGCGCCTGGGTCTCGCCGCGGGTGAACAGCGCCGAGCCGTGGACGCGCGGCAGCACGCCGATCTTGCAGGTGATCGGACGCACGGCGTCGAGGGTGCGGCCATCGATGCGGATCTTGGTGTCGAGCACCGAGTCGCGCATGGTGCGGTATTCGAGTTCGCCGAATTCCTTCGACAGCTCGCCGGCGTTCCAGCCTTCGGCCTCGGCGCGCGGCGCGAGGGCGCCCAGCACGTCCTTCTTGATCGCGGAGATGGCGTCGCGACGCTGCAGCTTGTCGCGCACCTGGAAGGCGGCGGCGAGCTGGCTGCCCACGGCTTCCTTCAGCGCGGCGATCATGGCGTCGTTCTTCGCCGGCGCCTGCCATTCCCACGACTTGGTGCCGGCTTCGACGACCAGTTCATTGATGGCGTGGATCACCGCCTGCTGCGCCTGGTGGCCGAAGACCACCGCGCCCAGCATCACCTCTTCCGACAGTTCCTTCGCTTCCGACTCCACCATCAGCACGGCCTGCGAGGTACCCGCGACGATCAGCTCCAGCTCCGATTCCTTCAGCTCGCTGACGGACGGGTTGAGGATGTACTGGCCGTTCTTGTAACCGACCTTGGCGGCACCGATCGGCCCCTGGAACGGGGCGCCGGTCAGGGCCAGCGCGGCCGAAGCGCCGATCATCGCCGGGATGTCGCCCTCGACTTCCGGATTCAGCGACACCAGCGTCGCGATGATCTGGACTTCGTTGCGGAACTCTTCCGGGAACAGCGGACGGATCGGACGGTCGATCAGGCGGCAGATCAGCGTTTCCTTCTCCGTCGGACGGCCTTCGCGCTTGAAGAAGCCACCCGGGATGCGGCCGCCGGCGTAGAACTTTTCCTGATAATCGACGGTGAGCGGGAAGAAGTCCTGTCCTTCACGGGCCGACTTGGCGGCGACGGCCGTCACCAGCACCACGGTGCCATCCACCGACACCATCACTGCGCCGCCGGCCTGGCGGGCGATTTCGCCGGTCTCGAGCACCACTTCATGCCGGCCGTACTGGAAACGCTTGGTCACTTTTGCCACGTTGGAAATTCCTCGGATCGATGTCGATGGGCGATGCTGAACCGGGACGCGGCCCCTGCCGGGCCCGGGTGGCCGCGGTCGCGGCCGGTGTTGCGCGGGACAGGTGTCCCCAAAACGAAACCGCGGCGCATTGCTGCGCCGCGGTGGGTCTGAAGCTTAGCGGCGCAGACCGAGCTTCTCGATCAGGGCCTTGTAGCGCTCCGCGTCTTTGCGGTGCAGGTAGTCGAGCAGGCTGCGACGGCGGTTGACCATCTTCAGCAGGCCGCGACGGCTGTGGTGGTCCTGCTTGTGGGTCTTGAAGTGTTCGGTGAGCTGCGAGATGCGGGCCGACAGCAGCGCGACCTGGACTTCCGGCGAACCGGTGTCGTTGGCGCTGCGCTTGTTGGCGTCGATGATCTGGGCGGAATCGATGGACATGGGAGCCTCTTGACGCGGGCATTGCAGGAAAGCGGCCGGTCATGCCGGATACCGCGCACCGCAGGTGCCGCCTGATGGGATGGGAAAAACGACGCTGTCCGGGGTGCGGTCGAAACCGGCCCGGACAGCATCGGAATTGTAGCCCGCCCCCCTCGCCCGGACAAGGCTCCGGGCCCGAGAAAGGCCGGTCAGGGCTTTCCGGTATCCGTGGCGGGCGCCGGAAGCGCCGCGGCCTCGGACATCTTGCGCATCACCTCGGCCATGCCCTCCATCTGCCCGCTGAGGGCCAGGCGCCAGCCCTGCGGCGTGCGGTTCAGGCTGACCACCTCCATCCGGGTCATCTTGATGCCCATGGCCTCGGCCGTGTTCCGGGTCACCAGGTGGACCTGGTGGTCGCCCTCGGGCACGGCGCCGAGGATCTGCTGGTCGCCCAGCGACACCATGCCTTGCGCCCGACCCATCATCGTCTTCAGGAATCCCGCGAAGAACGCCGCGTCGTCCAGCCTGGCCAGGGCGGCCGCATCGTCCACGCCCAGCAGCATCTGCAGCATCGGCGCCAGCTTGCCGGAACTGTCGGTCGCGCCGAGCATGCCGCGGAACTGGCGCAGCGCCGCCGGATCGAACGTGGCGGCCGCGCCCGGCCAGTCGCCGGCACGCATCCGGGTGAAGCTCTCGGCGGCGACCTGCTGGGGCGTCATGTCCGGCGTCAGCTCGGCGGCCGACAGCGGCAGGGCGCCGCACAGCAGCATGAGGGCCAGGACGGGACGGGCAAACGAAGCGAACGGATGGCGCACGGGGAACTCCTTGTCGGCGGAACGGGCGCGGCAGGGCGCGGATGTCGGGTTCAGGGCGAGGGGCGGTGGAAGACGCGCTGCGGCGCCAGCACGCCGTCGTCGTCGATCGAGGCCAGCCCGCAGGCGCGGCCGTCCGCATCGAACACCGCGCAGTCGCCGGGCCGCTCGTGGGTCAGATGCAGGCGCTGGCCCTGGCGGAAGCGCCGTGCGGCGTCGTCGGTCAGGTCGACCCGGCGATGGCCGACCAGGCCGATCTCCAGCGGCAGCAGGCAGGCATCGAGGCAGTGCGGGTCGCGCTCGGCCAGCGCCTGCAGCGAGGCCAGCGTCCACATCCGCGGATCGCGGAACGGGTCGACCCACAGCCGGCGCAGCTCGGCGACGTGCGCGCCGCAGCCCAGCGCTTCGCCGAGGTCGCGCACGAGGCTGCGCACGTACGTGCCCGAACCGCATTCGACGTGCAACCGCAGCTGCGGCGCGTCGCCGTCGAGCAGGTCCTGTTCCGACAGCAGCTCGAAGGCATGCACGTCGATCATCCGCGGCTCGATCTCGATCGTTTCGCCACGACGTGCCTTGGCGTACAGCGGCTCGCCGCCGCGCTTGAGCGCGGAATAGATCGGCGGCACCTGCGCGATGTGGCCGGTGAGGCCGCGCAGCGCGGCGTCGATCGTGGCGATGTCGTAATGGCCGACGGGACGCTCGCGCAGCGACCGGCCCTCGGCGTCGTCGGTGTCGGTGACGATGCCCAGCCGCGCCACGGTGTCGTAGGCCTTGCGCGAGCCAAGCAGGTCGCCCGCGAGTTTGGTGGCCTCGCCGAAGCACACCGGCAGCAGGCCGGTGGCGAGCGGATCGAGACTGCCGGTGTGCCCCGCCTTCTCCGCACGGAACAGGTGCCGCACGCGCTGCAGCGCCTGGTTCGAGCTCAGTCCCTGCGGCTTGTCGAGCAGCAGGATGCCGTCGAGCTTGCGGAAGGTTTTCTTGGAGGCCTGGGCCATCAGGGGATCATATTCCCAACCGCTGGGGTTTGTCGGGCGGGCCCTGGCCCGCCATTGCGGCATCGCGGATCACGACGGACGACGATCGAAGCCGTCTCACCGTCCGCAACCTCGAACGGAACCGTCGAAACGGTGGGCCCGGGGCCCACCCTACGAATCGGTGCCGAGGTCCCGCAGCAGGTGGTCGATGCGTTCGCCGCGATCCACCGAATCGTCGTATTCGAAATGCAGTTCGGGCGTGTGGCGCATGCGCACGGCATGCGCGAGTTCGCGGCGGATTTCCGGCGCGGCCTCCTTGAGGCCCTTCAGCGCTTCCTTCGCGCGCTCGGCCTGCAGCGCGGTGAAGAACACCTTCGCGTGGGCCATGTCGCGGCTGACCTCGACGTCGGAGACGCTGACCGACGGCAGGCCGTGCTCGCGCACCATGGCGTGCACGATCGCACCCAGCTCCCTGCGGAGCTGGGCGGAGACGCGGTCGGTGCGGTGGAACGATTTCTTCGGCATCAGCGGATCCGGCGGGACGACATGATCACGGCGTGATCACAGCGTGCGCTGCACTTCGATGCGCTCGAAGCATTCGATCTGGTCGCCCGGCTTGACGTCGTTGTACGCCTTCACGCCGATGCCGCACTCGGTGCCGTTGCGCACTTCGTCGACGTTCTCCTTGAAGCGGCGCAGCGATTCCAGCTCGCCCTCGAAGATGACCGTGTTGTCGCGCAGCACGCGGATCGGCTTGTTGCGCTTGACCACGCCCTCGATGACCATGCAGCCCGCGACCGCGCCGAACTTGGAGCTGCGGAAGACGTCGCGGACCTCGGCGGTACCGATGATCTCTTCGCGGATCTCCTTGCCCAGCAGGCCGGACGCCACCTGCTTCACCTGGTCGATGACGTCGTAGATGATCGAGAAGTAGCGCAGGTCGAGGTTGTTGGCGTCGATCACCTTGCGCGCCGAGGCGTCGGCACGGACGTTGAAGCCGATGATCGTGGCCTTCGCCGCCAGCGCGGAGTTGGCGTCGGATTCGGTGATGCCGCCCACGCCGGAGACGATCAGGTTGATGCGGATCTGGTCGTTGGACAGGCTGGTCAGGGCCTGGCGCAGCGCCTCGGCCGAACCCTGCACGTCCGCCTTCACCACCAGGTTCAGCGACAGCTGGCTGCCACCCGACCCCATCTGGGCCATGATGTCTTCCATGCGGTTGCCGGCGGACTGCACCAGGCGCAGCTCGCGGCGCTTGGCCTCGCGCTGCTGGGCCACGTCCTTCGCCAGGCGCTCGTCGGCGACCACGACGAAGTCGTCGCCCGCGTCCGGCACGCCCGACAGGCCGAGCACCTGCACCGGGATCGACGGGCCGGCGCTCTGGACCTGCGAACCGGTTTCGTCGAACAGCGCGCGCACGCGGCCGTACTGCACGCCGCAGACGAGGTAATCGCCCTTCTGCAGCAGGCCTTCCTGCACCAGCACCGTCGCGACCGGGCCGCGGCCCTTGTCGAGCGCGGACTCGATGACCACGCCCGAGGCGCGACCGTCGGCGACCGCCGTCAGTTCCAGCACTTCGGCCTGCAGCAGCACGGCGTCGAGCAGTTCGTCGATGCCCTTGCCGGTCTTGGCCGACACTTCGATGCACTGGGTCTCGCCGCCGAAGTCCTCGGCCACGATGCCGTGCGCGAGCAGTTCGTTCTTGACCCGCAGCGGGTCGGCGTCGGACTTGTCGATCTTGTTGACCGCGACCACGATCGGCACGCCGGCCGACTTCGCGTGCTGGATCGCCTCGACCGTCTGCGGCATCACGCCGTCGTCGGCCGCGACCACCAGGATCACGATGTCGGTGAGCTTGGCGCCGCGGGCGCGCATCGCGGTGAACGCGGCGTGGCCCGGGGTGTCGAGGAAGCTGACCACGCCCTTCGGCGTCTCGACGTGGTACGCGCCGATGTGCTGGGTGATGCCGCCGGCTTCGCCCGAGGCGACCTTGGTGCGGCGGATGTAGTCCAGCAGCGAGGTCTTGCCATGGTCGACGTGGCCCATGATCGTGACCACCGGCGGACGGGCGCGCTTGTCGCCCTGCTGGTCCTCGATGTGCGCGAGCAGTTCGGTCTCGGCGTCGTCGCTCTCGGCGCGGATCGCCTTGTGGCCGAGTTCCTCGGTCACCAGCGCCGCGGTGTCGTGGTCGATGGTCTGGGTGATGGTGGCCATCACGCCCATCTTGAACAGCGCCTTGACCACATCACCGCCCTTCAGCGCGAGCTTCTGCGCGAGATCGGACACGGTGATGGCTTCGCCGATCGACACTTCGCGCACGACTTTCTCCGTGGGTCGGGTGAACCCGTGCTGGCCGCCGCCGCTGCGGCTCTGTTCGATCTGGCGACGGGTCTGGCGGGTCTTGCTGCCACGCGAGGTCGAGCGACGTTCACGCTCGGCCGTGCTGAGGTGCAACTGGCCGGCGAAGCGCGCGGTGGCGTCGTCGTCCTCGACGTCGGCCACCATCGCGTGCGAGCCGCGGTTCGGCTTGGCCTTGTGTGCGTTGCGGTCGTCGACGCGCGGCGCATCGGGGCGCGCCGGCTTGGGATGACCGTGGCCGGCGACCTTCGGGCGCGCGGCGGCCTCGTCGGTGGTCTCGGCGACCGTCCCCGCAGCCAGCGCGGCCTCGGCCGCGGCGCGCGCGGCGGCCTCGTCGGCGATGCGCTTGCGCTCGGCGGCCTCTTCGGCGCGCTTGCGGTCCTCGGCGGCGAGCCGCTGCTGCTCTTCGAGGTTGCGCTGGCGCGATTCCTCGAGCTTGCGCAGGATCTCGGCGCGCTCGTCGTTGCCACCGGCATCGGCGCCGCCTTCCGGCCGCTTCACCAGCGTGACCTTCTTGCGCACCACCACGTCGACGGTGGTCTTGTTCTTGCCGCCGCCGACGGTGATTTCCTGCTTGCTGTTGCGGCTGAGCGTGATCTTCTTCGCCGCGACCGGGTCTTCGACGGTCGGTTCGCTCTTGCCGTGTGCGCGCTTGAGGAAGCCGAGCAGCTTCAGCTTCTCGGCACTGGTCACGATCTGGTCGGGACCGCTGAAGGTCATGCCGGCTTCGGCCAGCTGCTCCAGCAGTTTCTCGACCGGCGTGTTCACCAGTTCGGCCAGCTTGCGGATGGTGGTTTGCTGCGACATTCGGTATCCGTTTCTCTATGACGCGGCGGGCCGCGCATGTGATCTGGCAGTATCTGGCAATTCTACTGCGGGGGGCGCCGGGGCGCCCGGGGACGACTCAGCCTTCGCGTTCCAGCCGGGCGATTTCCTCGGCGCGGGCGGCCAGGATCAGCGCCGCGGCGCGGGCCTCGTCCAGCCCCTCGATCCCGAACTCGGCGACTTCGTCGGCCGCCAGTTCGCCCAGCTCCTCGACGGTGCGGACGCCGTGCCCGGCCAGGGCGTAGGCGGTCTCGCTGTCCATGCCGTCCAGCGACAGCAGGTCGTCGGCGGGCTGGTGCTCGTCCAGTTCCTCCTCGACCGCCAGCGCCTCGTTCAGCAGGGCGTCGCGGGCGCGGGAGCGGAGCTCCTCGACGATGTCCTCGTCGAAGCCCTCGACCGCCAGCAGCTCGCCGACCGGCACGTAGGCGATTTCCTCGACCGTGTTGAAGCCCTCGGCCACCAGGATGCCGGCGATCTCCTCGTCGACTTCCAGCTTGTCCATGAACAGGCGGCGGGCGGCGGCCTGCTCGGCCTCGCTCTTGGCCTGCACCTGGTCGGCGGTCATGACGTTGAGCTGCCAGCCGGTCAGGCGGCTGGCGAGGCGCACGTTCTGGCCGCCCTTGCCGATCGCCTGCGCCAGGCGTTCCTCGGCGACCGCGAGGTCCATCGAGTGCTTCTCTTCGTCGACGATGATCGACTGCACTTCGGCCGGCGCCATCGCGTTGATGACGAACTGGGCCGGGTTGTCCGACCACAGCACGATGTCGACGCGCTCGCCGTTCAGTTCGTTCGACACCGCCTGCACGCGCGAACCGCGCATGCCGATGCAGGCGCCGATCGGATCGGTGCGGTTGTCGTAGGCGACGACCGCGATCTTGGCGCGATCGCCCGGATCACGCGCGCAGGCCTTGATCTCGACCAGGCCCTGGCCGACTTCCGGCACTTCGAGCTTGAACAGCTCCATCATGAATTCGGGGGCGACGCGGCTGATGAACAGCTGCGGGCCACGCGGTTCGCTGCGGACGTCGGACAGGAAGCCGCGGATGCGGTCGCCGGCGCGCACGACGTCACGCGGGATCGCCTTGTCGCGCGGGATGAACGCCTCGACCTTGTCGGGCAGTTCGACGTAGACGTTGCCGCGCTCGACGCGCTTGACCGTGCCGGTGATCAGTTCGCCGACGTGGTCCTTCCACGCATCGACGACCTGCTGGCGCTCGGCCTCGCGCACGCGCTGGACGATCACCTGCTTGGCGGCCTGCGCACCGATGCGGCCGAATTCGGGGTTCTCGATCTGCTCCTCGATGTAGTCGCCGACCTCGACGCCTTCGACTTCGTCGACCGCGTCCATCAGGCGGATCTGGCGATCCGGCGATTCCATCACCACGTCGTCGGCGACCACTTCCCAGCGACGGAAGGTCTCGTAGCTGCCGTCCTTGGGATTGATCGACACGCGCGTCAGCACGTCCTGGTCCTGGTAGCGCTTCTTGGCGGCGGTGGCCAGCGCGGCTTCGAGCGCCTCGATGATGACCGACTCGGGCACGCGCTTTTCGTTGGCGACCGCGTCGACGACCAGCAGCAGATCCTTACTCATCTTGTTTGCCTCTAGAACCTTTGGATTCACTCATTCGTGGGGCCGGGACACGTCGCCGCGTCCCCGCGGGCCGGACGGCCCGCGATCGTTGGATCGTTATCCCTTGCCGTCGGAACGCTTCGCGTCCGGCTTCCTGCCCGCGGGCTTCTTGCCGGGCTTCGTCGGCGCGTAACCGAGCGCGGCCCAGTCCGGCACCAGGCGAGCCTTCTCGATGTTGTCGAACGTCACCGACAGGATCGCGTTTTCCGGCTTCGCCTCGATCGAGAACTCGACGCGATCGCCTTCGACCGCCGCGATGCGGCCCTGAAAGCGACGGCGGCCGTCCTGCGGCAGCTTCAGCACGATCTTGGCTTCTTCGCCAAGGAAACGCGCGCACTGCGCCGCGGTGAACAGCGGGCGATCGACGCCGGGCGACGACACTTCGAGCGTGTAGTGGCCGCTGATCGGGTCCTCGACGTCGAGCAACGCCGACACCTCGCGGCTCACCGCTTCGCAATCCTCGATGCCGACGTGCTGCGCACTGCCCTCGCCTTCCGGCAGCGGCCCGCGCAGGGGTTCCGTGGCCGGACGATCGATGTACAGCCGCAGCGTCGCGCCGCCCGGTGCGGGGAGATACTCGACGCCGAGCAGTTCCAGGCCGAGCGCCTGGACGGTCGGCGACAGCAGTGCGGCGATGTCGGTGGCTTTGTCCGCCATGTTGCGGCGATGCTCCGGGGGTCGGAATACGCAAAAATCGGAAACGAAAAAGGGGCCGTGGGGCCCCTTGTCCGATACCGCTGGATGTCGGCGTCGAAACGGGAGCAACCGTTTCGACAAGCCCCGTTTCCCATGCGCTCCGGTCGAAGCCGGAACACATGGAAGAAACGTGGTAGCGGGGGCAGGATTTGAACCTGCGACCTTCGGGTTATGAGCCCGACGAGCTGCCAGACTGCTCCACCCCGCAGCAGAGAAACGAGATTATGCCGATCCCGTACGGCTGTTGCAAGCCCTGTTCAGTCGCGAAGACTGAATGCAGGCGTCTTCATCTTCAGGCGAACGCCTGCTGGCACCAGGCCATGAGCGGATCCCACGCCAGACCGAGCACGAGCAGGCCGAGCGCGTTCACCGCGAACACCACGCGCAGGGCGATGTCGTCGCGCTGCACCATCGGTTCGCCCTGCGGTTCGTCGAAGAACATCGCGCGGATCACGCGCAGGTAATAGAACGCGCCGATGACCGCGAACACGATCGCGACGATCGTCAGCCAGATCTGGCCGCCCTCCCACGCCGCGCGCAGCACGGCGAGCTTCGCCCAGAAACCGAGGAACGGCGGCACGCCGGCCAGCGACGCCATCACGCACAGTACCAGCCACGCCATCCACGGACTGCGCGCGTTGAGGCCCTTGTAGTCGTCGATGCGATCGGCCTCGAAACCCTTGCGCGACAGGATGATGATCGTGCCGAAGGACGCGGCCGCCATGATCGCGTAGGAGATCGCGTAGAACATCGATGCGGCATAGCCCGACGCACCGCCACCGGACAGGCCCAGCAGCAGGAAGCCGACGTGCGAGACCGTCGAATACGCGAGCATGCGCTTGAGGTTGGTCTGCGCCAGCGCGATGAGGTTGCCGATCGCCAGCGAAGCGGCCGCGAGCAGCGAGAGCATCAGGCGCCACTCGGCGTCGAGCTGGCCGACGCCGCCTTCCAGCAGGCGGTACGCCATCGCGAACGCGGCAAGCTTGGGCGCGGCGCCGATGAAGAGCGTGATCGGCGTGGGCGCGCCTTCGTAGACGTCCGGCAACCACATGTGGAACGGTGCGGCGCCGAACTTGAAGGCGATGCCGGCGACCATCAGCACCACGCCGGTGAGCAGCAGCGGGTTGTCCGTGCCGGCACCGTGGATGACGGCGAGATCGAGGCTGCCGGCGCCGCCGTAGACCAGCGACATGCCGAACAGCAGCAGGCCCGAGGCCAGCGAGCCCAGCACGAAGTACTTCATCGCCGCTTCGGAGGCGAGCGGGCTGTCGCGGTCGATCGCGACCAGCGCGTACGAGCACAGCGCCAGCAGTTCCAGGCCGAGATAGACCATCACCAGGCTGCCGGCCGAGATCAGCAGCATCATGCCGGCGACCGCGAACAGCATCAGCACCGCGATCTCGCCCTTGTACAGGCCGCGCTCGCGCAGGAAGGCCCAGCTGTAGACCAGCGAGGCCGCACTGACGATGCAGGCCACCCACTTCAGCACGTCGGCCATGGTGTCGCGCACGAACATGCCGCCGAGGAAGCTGCCGTGCAGGCTGGCGGCGTCGCCACCGACGCCCAGCGCGATGAGGCCGGCGACGCCGATCAGCGTGGCGACGGCGAGTCCGTGGACGAGGCCGCGCTGGCGTTCGCTGACGAACAGGTCGAGCAGCAGCAGCGAGAACGCGGCGCCCACGAGCACCAGCTCCGGCAGGAGCGGCAGCAGGGAGGCGGCGGTGACGTTGGTCGTGATCATGATCTTCCCGGAACCTGGGGGTTGAACCCGCGTGTCGTTCTCAGAGCTTGCTGGCGGCCAACTGGCTGGCGAGCTGGGCGATGGCCGGCTCCATCAGGTCGGTCAGCAGTTTGGGATACACGCCGATCAGCAGCGTGCCGGCCGCGAAGACCGACAGCACGATCCACTCGCGGGGATTGATGTCCTCGAGCTCGGCGACGTGGGCGTTGCCGACTTCGCCGAACACCACGCGCTTGACCAGCCACAGCGTGTAGGCCGCGCCGACGATCAGGGTGATGGCGGCGGTGAAGGCGATCATCGGGTGCGCCTGGAAGCTGGCCAGCACCACCATGAACTCGCCGACGAAGCCGGACGTGCCCGGCAGGCCGGAGTTGGCCATACCGAACAGCACGAAGAACATCGCGAACCACGGCATCACGTTGGCCACGCCGCCGTAGTCGCGGATCATGCGGCTGTGCATGCGGTCGTAGAGCACACCGACGCAGGAGAACATTGCGCCGGAGATGAAGCCGTGCGAGATCATCTGCACCATCGCGCCCTGCAAGCCGAGGCGCGCGGCATTGGCGGCGTTCGGGTCGCTGGAATCTCGGATCAGCATCAGCGCGATGAAGGTGCCGAGGGTGACGAACCCCATGTGCGAGATCGACGAATACGCGATCAGCTTCTTCATGTCCTCCTGCACCAGCGCGACCAGGCCGATGTAGACCACCGCGATCAGGCTCAGCGCGATCACGAGCCAGGCGTAGTCGTGGCTCGCGTCCGGCACGATCGGCAGGTTGAAGCGCAGGAAACCGTAACCGCCGATCTTCAGCATGATCGCGGCCAGGATCACCGAGCCGCCGGTCGGCGCCTCGACGTGCGCATCGGGCAGCCAGGTGTGGACCGGGAACATCGGCACCTTCACCGCGAACGCGATCAGGAAGGCGAAGAACAGCCACATCTGCTCGTGGGCTTCGAGGCGCAGTGCGTACAGGTCGGGCAGCTGCCAGCTGCCGGCCTTCAGGTACAGGTAGATCAGCCCGACCAGCATGAACACCGAGCCGAGGAACGTGTACAGGAAGAACTTCACCGACGCGTAGACGCGGCGCGGGCCGCCCCAGACGCCGATGATGATGAACATCGGGATCAGCATGCCCTCGAAGAACACGTAGAACAGCATCGCGTCGATGGCGGAGAACACGCCGACCATCAGGCCTTCGAGGAACAGGAACGCGGCCACGTACTGGTTCACGCGCTTGTCGATCGACGTCCACGCACCGATCAGCACCAGCGCGGTGGTCAGCGTGGTCAGCACGATCAGCGCCACCGAGATGCCGTCGGCGCCGAGGTGGTACTGGATGCCGTAGCTCGGGATCCACTCGCGCTGCTCGACGAACTGCATGCCCGAGGTGAAGTAGTCGAAACCGGTGAGCAGCGGCAGGCTGAACGCGAAGGTCGCCAGCGCGACCGTCAGCGCCAGCCAGCGCGCGGTCTGCGCGCGGCCCTGGCCGAGCGCGAGCGCCAGCGCACCGCCGACGATGGGCAGCCAGATCAGGATGCTGAGAAGGGGCCAGTGTTGCATCGCGATTCGGTATCCGTCGGTTCGTGTCGATTAGTGCCAGAAGTTGATCAGCACGGCCAGCATGGCGATCAGGCCGAGGATCATCGCGAAGGCGTAGTGGTACAGGTAGCCGGACTGGGTGCGGCGCAGCAGCGCGGAAGCCAGGTCGACGATGCGGGCGCTGCCGTTGACGATCACGCCGTCGATGACGACCTCGTCGTGGCGACGCAGCAGCTTGCCCAGCTTGACGCCGCCACCGGCGAAGCCGCCGATCCACAGGTCGTCCATGCCGTACTTGTTGTTGAGCACGCGCGCCGCCAGCGCGAACGGCGGGAACGCCGCAAGCTTCGCCGGCAGGTCGGTGCGGAACAGGTACAGGAAGGTCGCCAGCGCGAAGCCGCCGAAGGCCAGCCAGAACGCGGGAGCAGCGAAACCGTGCAGCGCGAAGGCCACGGAGCCGTGGAACTCCTCGGCCAGTTTGGCGACCACGTCGTGGTCCTTGAGCACCTCGATCGCGCCGAGGAAGTACGGCAGCACTTCGTGATGCCCGCTCATGTCCTTGCCGAACAGCATCGGGCCGACGGTGAAGAAGCCGATGAAGATCGACGGGATCGCCAGCAGGACCAGCGGCAGCGTGACCACCCACGGCGACTCGTGCGGTTCGTGTGCGCCATGGCCGTGGCCATGGTCGTCATGCGCATGGTCGTCGTGGTGCGCGTCGCCATGCGCGTCGGCATGGGCATGATCGTCGTGACCGTGCGCGGCCGCGTGGCGAAAGCGCTCCTCACCGAAGAACGTCAGGTACAGCAGGCGGAAGCTGTAGAACGAGGTCACGAACGCGCCCAGCAGCACCGACCAGTAGCCGTAGGTCGCGATCCAGCCGTGGGCTTCGTGCGCGTGTTCGGCGGCGGCCTCGATGATGGTGTCCTTCGAGTAGAAGCCGCTGAAGAACGGCGTGCCGACCAGCGCCAGCGTGCCGATCAGGCTCGTCCAGAAGGTGATCGGCATGTACTTGCGCAGGCCGCCCATCTTCCGCATGTCCTGCTCGTGGTGCATGCCGATGATGACCGAGCCCGCGGCGAGGAACAGCAGCGCCTTGAAGAAGGCATGGGTCATCAGGTGGTAGACCGCGGCCGAGTACGCCGACACGCCCAGCGCGACGGTCATGTAGCCCAGCTGCGACAGCGTGGAGTACGCGACGACGCGCTTGATGTCGTTCTGGACGATGCCGATCAGGCCGGTGAAGAACGCGGTGGTCGCGCCGATGAACAGCACGAAGTCGAGCGCGGTCTGCGACAGCTCGAACAGCGGCGACATGCGCGCGACCATGAAGATGCCGGCGGTCACCATCGTCGCGGCGTGGATCAGCGCCGAGATCGGGGTCGGGCCTTCCATCGAGTCAGGCAGCCACACGTGCAGCGGCACCTGCGCCGACTTGCCCATGGCGCCGATGAACAGGCAGATGCAGATCAGCGTCGCCACCGACCATTCGTGGCCGGCGAAGATCTGCACGGTCTGGCCGCCGCCGATCACGCTGGAGGCATTGGCGAAGACGGTGGCGTAGTCCAGCGTGCCGAACCAGTACAGCACTGCGGCGATGCCCAGCAGGAAGCCGAAGTCGCCGACACGGTTGACCAGGAAGGCCTTGAGGTTGGCGAAGATCGCGCTGGGCCGCTTGAACCAGAAACCGATCAGCAGGTACGACACCAGGCCCACCGCTTCCCAGCCGAAGAACAGCTGCAGGAAGTTGTTGCCCATCACCAGCATCAGCATCGAGAAGGTGAACAGGCTGATGTAGCTGAAGAAGCGCTGGTAGCCCGGGTCTTCGGCCATGTAGCCGATGGTGTAGATATGGACCAGCAGCGAGACGAAGGTGACGACCACCATCATCATCGCGGTCAGCTTGTCGATCATGAAGCCGACGTGGGCGTCGTAACCGGCCACCTGGAAGAAGGTGTAGACGTTCTCGTTGAACGGCGTCGCGCCCTGCAGCAGTTGCCACAGCGTGTACACCGACAGCGCGCAGGCGGTGGCGACGCCGAGGATGGTGACGGTGTGCGCGCCGGCGCGGCCGATGCGGCGGCCGAACAGGCCCGCGAGGATCGCGCCGAACAGCGGCGCGAGCACGACGGCGATCAGGACGGACTTCGAGATAGCGTACATACCGGTGCCGTCAGCCCTTGAGAGTGTCGATTTCGGTCACGTTGATCGTCCGGCGGTTGCGGAAGAGCGTGACCAGGATCGCCAGACCGATGGCGGCTTCGGCAGCGGCCACGGTCAGGATGAAGAACACGAAGATCTGCCCCGCCGCGTCGCCGAGGTGGCGCGAGAAGGCGACGAAGTTGATGTTGACGCTGAGCAGCATGAGCTCGATCGACATCAGCAGGATGATGACGTTCTTCCGGTTGAGGAAGATGCCGGCCACGCTGATGCAGAACAGCGCGGCGCCGAGCGCCAGGTAGTGCCCGAGGGCGAGCGGTCCGATCACGATTTCACCTCCTCGGTCGCGGCGGTTTCGGCGACGACCGGCTGTTCGGCCGCCATCTTCACCATGCGGATGCGGTCCTGCGCGCGGACGCGCGACTGCTCGGCGGGGTTCTGGTGCTTCACGCCGGTGCGCCGGCGCAGGGTCAGCATCACCGCCGCGATCACCGCGATGGTCAGGATCACCGCCGCGGTCTCGAACGGCAGCATGAAGTCGGTGAACAGCGTGCGCGCCAGCCACTCGGTGTTCGACAGGCCCTGCGCTTCGGCCGGGTCGGCACCGAAACCGGCGGCCAGCTGCGCCTTCACGCCGATCAGGGTCAGCATCTCGACCAGCATCACCACCGAGACCAGCAGGCCCAGCGGCAGGTAGCGGACGAAGCCTTCGCGCAGCGGCGCGATGTCGACGTCGAGCATCATCACCACGAACAGGAACAGCACCATCACCGCGCCGACGTAGACGAGGACCAGGGCCACGCCGAGGAACTCGGCGCCGGCGATGATCCAGGTGCAGGCGACGGTGAAGAAGGTCAGCACCAGGCACAGTGCGGCGTGCACCGGGTTGCGCACGGTGATCACCGCGCCGGCGGAGACGACGGCGACGAGCGCGAAGAAGAGGAAAGCGATGGTCGGCAGGTTTTCCACGGCGGTCCTCAGCGATAGGGCGCGTCGGCGGCGCGACGTTCGGCGATTTCCTTCTCGAGGCGATCACCGAGGGCCAGCAGCTTGGGCTTGGTCAGGATGTTCTCGCCGCGCTGCTCGAAGTGGTACTCGTGGATGTGGGTCTCCACGATCGAGTCGACGGGGCAGGATTCCTCGCAGAAGCCGCAGAAGATGCACTTGAACAGGTCGATGTCGTAGCGCGTGGTGCGGCGAGTGCCGTCCTCGCGTGGCTCCGAATCGATGGTGATGGCCAGCGCCGGACACACCGCCTCGCACAGCTTGCAGGCGATGCAGCGCTCTTCCCCGTTGGGATAGCGGCGCAGCGCGTGCAGGCCGCGGAAACGCGGCGACTGCGGCGTCTTTTCCATCGGGTACATCAGCGTGTACTTCGGACGGAACAGGTACTTCAGGGTCAGCCACATGCCCTGGAACAGCTCCAGCAGCAGCAGGCTCTTGAGGTAGGAGAGGATCTTGTCCATCACTGGCCGGCCTCGAAGATCTGGAAGTGCACCAGCAGCGCGGCGACGA
This sequence comes from Lysobacter sp. DMC97, assembly GCF_056313745.1. Classification (NCBI taxonomy): domain Bacteria; kingdom Pseudomonadati; phylum Pseudomonadota; class Gammaproteobacteria; order Lysobacterales; family Lysobacteraceae; genus Lysobacter; species Lysobacter sp. DMC97. The sequence continues at coordinate 280,965 of NZ_JBQUZR010000004.1, forward strand.
AGATCCACGCCATGGTCACCGGGATGAAGACCTTCCAGCCCAGCCGCATGATCTGGTCGTAGCGGTAGCGCGGGAACGAGGCGCGGAACCAGATGAACAGGCTGGCGAACAGGAACACCTTCGCCAGCAGCCACGGCCAGCCGCCCTTCCAGATCCAGTCGACCCACGGCGACACGTCGGCCGTGATCAGGCCCTGCAGCGGGCTGAGCCAGCCGCCGAGGAAGAACAGCGCGGTCAGGAAGCTGACCAGGATCATGTTCGCGTATTCGGCCAGGAAGAACAGCGAGAACTGCGAACCCGAGTACTCGACCATGTGGCCGGCGACGATTTCCGACTCGCCTTCGACCACGTCGAACGGCGCGCGGTTGGTTTCGGCCACGCCGGAGATGAAATAGACGACGAACAGCGGCAGCAGCGGGAACCAGAACCACTCGAACGGACCGGCGTTGCCCGCCTGCGCCATCACGATGTCGGTGAGGTTGAGGCTGCCGGCGGCGATCAGCACGCCGACGAGCGCGAAGCCCATCGCGATCTCGTACGACACCACCTGCGCGGCGGAACGCATCGCGCCGAGGAAGGCGTACTTCGAGTTGGAGGCCCAGCCAGCGAGGATGATGCCGTAGACGCCCAGCGAGGTCATCGCCAGCAAGTACAGCAGGCCGGCGTTGGCGTTCGACAGCACCGCGCGCGCGTCGAACGGCACCACCGCCCACGCAGCGAAGGCCGGCACCAGCGCGATCATCGGCGCGAGGATATAGAGCGGCTTGTTCGCGCTGGACGGCTGCAGCACTTCCTTGAACAGCAGCTTGAACACATCGGCGAACGCCTGCAGCACGCCCCAGCCGACGTACATCGGCCCGTGGCGCACATGCATCCAGCCGATCAGTTTGCGTTCCCATACCACGTAGAACGCGACCGAGATGATCACCGGCATGGCCACCGACAGGATCTTCAGCACGATCCACAGCAGCGGGCCGATCGTCGGGCCGAGCGCGAGCAGCCAGTCGCGCAGCGGGTCGAACAGCATCTCCATCAGACCACCCCCGTCACGCGCACGCGGCCGGCGCCAAGCGCCGCCGTCGGGCCGTAGCCCGCTTCGACCCACGCCGCGCCTTGCGCGACGCGGTCGTCGACCACGACCTGCAGCGTCGCGGTGCCGACACCGTTGTCGAGCTTCGCCATCGCACCTTCCTGCACGCCGGCAGCGGCGGCATCGGCCGAGTGCAGCACGACGCGCGGACCGGCGTTCAGCGGATGCGACTGCAGCGCCGCGGCGCGACGCACGGTGGCGTCGACGCGGTAGATCGCCTGCGACACGGTCAGCTCGAGGCCCTCGCCCGCCTGCGGCTGCGCCGCCGATGCGGCGACCTGCACGCTGCGCGGCGCGAGGCCGGCGTCGGCGAGATCGGTGAAGGCAAAGCCGTTCGCGCCGAGCGTGCCGCCGAGGGCACGCAGCACGCGCCAGCCCGGACGCGCCTCGCCCGGCAGCTTGCCGCCGGCGACGGTGCGCTGGTCGGTGCCGGCGAGATTGGTCAGCGTCGCCTCGATTTCCGGCAGCGCACCGATCGGCAGGATCACGTCGGCGACGTTGCGGGTCGAGCGGCAGGCGTACTGGCTGAAGGCCACGACCTTCGCCGCGCCCAGCGCCTTCAGCGCGCGGGACTGATGGGCGAAATCGAGGCCCGGCTCGATGCCGTAGATCACGTAGGCCTTGCGCGCGTCGGCGAGCATCGCCTGCGCGTCGCGCGCGGTCGGCAGCACGCCCATGCGGGCGAGGCCGAGCGCGTTCGCGCCCTGCGGAATGCGGCAGACCGCGGCATTGTGCGCAGCAGCGAACGCGGCCGCGGCCTGGCGGATGGCGGCCGCGTGCGCGGAGGTTTCCGCGACCGCGCCGACGATGACCGCACCGCGGGTCACGCCTTCGAGCTTCAGGCCCGACAGCGCCGACGCCAGCTGCGACGGCGGCACGATCGTCTTCGAGGCAATCGCGAACGCGAAGTCGAAGTCGACCGGATTGACCACGTGGATCTTCGCGCCGCGCTTCGCCGCCTTGCGCAGGCGCTGATGCAGCAGCGGGACTTCGTGGCGCAGGTTGGTGCCGACCAGCACGATGGCGTCGGCAGCTTCCAGATCGGCCACGGCCATGCCGAAGGCTTCGGCGACCGCGCCGTCGGACAGGTCGTGCTGCGCGATGCGGTGGTCGACGTTGCCGGTGCCCAGCGCGTCGGCGAGGCGCGCGAGCAGCGCGCCTTCTTCGTTCGAGGTCGACGGATGCACGAGCACGCCGAGGTCGTCGCCGCGGTGCGCAGACAGGATCTCGGCGGCCTTGGCCAGCGCTTCGTCCCAGCTCGCCTCGCGGAAAGCCTCGGGTTCGCCGCCCTCGCCCACTCGGATCATCGGCTTTTTCGCGCGATCGTCGGCGTAGAGGCCCTGATGCGAATAGCGGTCGCGATCCGACAGCCAGCATTCGTTGACCGCTTCGTTGTCGCGCGGCACGGTGCGCAGCACGTCGCCGCGGCGCACGTGCAGGAACAGGTTGCTGCCCAGCGCGTCGTGCCAGCCCAGCGACTCGCGCGCGACCAGTTCCCACGGACGGGCGCGGAAGCGGAACACCTTGTTGGTCAGCGCGCCAACCGGGCACACGTCGATGACGTTGCCGGAGAGTTCGGTCGTCAGCGGCTTGCCGTCGTAGGTGCCGATCTGCAGGTTCTCGCCGCGCTGCATGCCGCCGAGTTCGTAGGTACCGGCGATGTCCGCGGTGAAGCGCACGCAGCGCGTGCACTGGATGCAGCGGGTCATCTCGGTGGCGACCAGCGGGCCCATGTCCTCGTCGGCCACCACGCGCTTGCGCTCGGCGAAGCGGCTGACCGAGCGGCCGTAGCCCAGCGACAGGTCCTGCAGTTCGCACTCGCCGCCCTGATCGCAGATCGGGCAGTCGAGCGGATGGTTGATCAGCAGGAACTCCATGACGTTCCGCTGTGCCTTCAGCGCCTTTTCGTTGCGCGTGAAGATCTTCATGCCGTCGGCCACCGGCGTGGCGCAGGCCGGCTGCGGCTTGGGCATCGGACGGCCGCCCATTTCGGCGTCGACCAGGCACATGCGGCAGTTCGCGGCGATCGGCAGCTTCTCGTGGTAGCAGAAGCGCGGGATCGGGATGCCGGCCTTGTCGGCGGCCTGGATGATCATCGAACCCTTCGGCGCGAACAGTGCGCGGCCGTCGATCTCGATGCTGACGTGCCCCTCGGGCACGACCGGCGCGGCGGGAGTCGCAGTCTCGGTGCTCATGCGGCCACCTCCCCGACGACGGTGCCGGCGCACTGGTCGTCGACCAGGAAGCGCTTGTTCACGATCGCGTACTCGAATTCGTTCCAGAAATGACGCAGGAAGCCCTGCACCGGCCACGCCGCGGCTTCGCCGAACGCGCAGATGGTGTGGCCTTCGATCTGGCCGGCGGCGGCCTTCAGCATGCGCAGGTCGTCCATCGTCGCCTGCTTCTCGACGATGCGGGTCAGCATGCGGTACATCCAGCCCGTGCCTTCGCGGCACGGCGTGCATTGGCCGCAGCTTTCCTTGAAATAGAAGCGCGAGATGCGCTGGCACGCGCGCACCATGCAGGCGGTCTCGTCCATCACGATGACAGCGCCCGAGCCGAGGCCCGAACCGGCCTTCTGGATGCTGTCGTAGTCCATCGTGAGGCCGAGCATCGTCTCGCCCGGCAGCACCGGCATCGACGAACCGCCGGGGATCACCGCCTTGAGCTTGTTGCCGTTGCGCACGCCGCCGGCCATCGCCAGCAGATCGGCGAACGAGGTGCCGAGGCGGATCTCGTAGTTGCCGGGCTTGTTGACGTGGCCCGACACCGAGAACACCTTCGGGCCGCCGTTGTTCGGCTTGCCGAGGTTGAGGAACCACTCCGCGCCGTTGCGGATGATCGCCGGCACGGACGCGTAGGTCTCGGTGTTGTTGATCGTGGTCGGCTTGCCGTACAGGCCGAAGTTCGCCGGGAACGGCGGCTTGAAGCGCGGCTGGCCCTTCTTGCCTTCCAGCGACTCCATCAGCGCGGTCTCTTCGCCGCAGATGTAGGCGCCGGCGCCGAGCGCGTTGTAGATGTCGATGTCGATGCCGCTGCCGAGCACGTTCTTGCCCAGCCAGCCGTGCTTGTAGGCCTCGGCGGTGGCTTCTTCCAGATGTTCGAACGGCTCGTGGTGGAACTCGCCGCGCAGGTAGTTGTAGGCGACCGTCGAGCCGGTCGCGTAGCAGGCGATCGCCATGCCCTCGACCACCGCGTGCGGGTTGAAGCGCAGGATGTCGCGGTCCTTGCAGGTACCGGGCTCGGATTCGTCGGAATTGCAGAGGATGTACTTCTGCATGCCGGTGCCCTTGGGCATGAAGCTCCACTTCAGGCCGGTCGGGAAGCCCGCGCCGCCGCGGCCGCGCAGGCCGGAGGCCTTCACCATCTCGACGACCTGTTCCGGCGGGATCTTCTCTTCGATGATCTTCCGCAGCGCGCTGTAGCCGCCGGTCTTGAGGTAGTTCTCGTACGACCACGGCTTGTCGAAATGCAGCGTGGTGTAGACGACCTGGTGCTCCTGCGGCGCGGGGCCGACGGGACCGGAAGCATGGGAGTCGTGTGCCATCTCGTCGACCGCCTTATTTCAGACCGTCGAGCAGCTCGTCCACCTTCTCGGGCGTGAGCTTCTCGTGGTAGTGACCGTTGATGACCATCATCGGCGCGCCGCAGCAGGCGGCCAGACATTCTTCCTCGCGCTTGAGGAAGATGCGGCCGTCGGCGGAGGATTCGCCCAGCTTGCAGCCGAGCTTCTTCTCGGCATGCGCGACCAGTTCCTCGGCGCCATTGAGCCAGCAGCTGATGTTGGTGCAGAACGCGACGTTGTTGCGGCCGACGGGCTCGGTCTCGAACATCGAGTAGAAGGTCGCGACCTCGTACGCCCACACCGGCGGCAGGTCGAGGTACTTCGCGACCGCGGCGATGAGTTCGTCGCTCAGCCAGCCGCCGTTCTGCTCCTGCGCCGCGTGCAGGCCCTGCAGCACGGCGGAACGCTTGCGGTCGGGCGGGAACTTGGCCAGCCAGTGGTCGATGTGGGCCCGCGTCTTGTCGGTCAACGCGACCATCGGGTCGACGTTGCGGCAGGCTTCGAAATTTCCGGTCGCTTTCATTCTGGGTGCGTCCTCAGCGATCGATTTCGCCGAACACGATGTCGTAGGTGCCGATCATCGCGACCACGTCGGCCAGCATGTGGCCCTTCACGATCGCGTCCATCGACGACAGGTGCGCGAAGCCCGGCGCGCGCAGGTGCACGCGGAAGGGCTTGTTCGCGCCGTCGGAGACGAGGTAACAGCCGAACTCGCCCTTCGGCGCCTCGACCGCGCTGTAGGTCTCGCCGGCCGGCACGCAATAGCCTTCGCTGAACAGCTTGAAGTGGTGGATCAGCGCTTCCATGTCGTCCTTCATGGACTCGCGGCTCGGCGGCGCCACCTTGTAGTTTTCCAGGATCACCGGGCCGGGATTGGCGCGCAGCCACTTCACGCACTGCTTGATGATGCGGTTCGACTCGCGCATCTCGGCCACGCGCACCAGGTAGCGGTCGTAGCAATCGCCGTTGACGCCCACCGGGATGTCGAAATCGACTTCGGCGTAGCGCGCGTACGGCTGCTTCTTGCGCAGGTCCCAGGCGATGCCGGAGCCGCGGATCATCGGGCCGGTCATGCCCCACGCGAGCGCCTGCTCCGGCGGGATCACGCCGATGCCGACGGTGCGCTGCTTCCAGATGCGGTTGTCGGTCAGCAGTGTCTCGTATTCGTCGACGCGCTTCGGGAAATCGTCGGTGAAGGCGTCGAGGTAATCGAGCATCGAGCCTTCGCGCCATTCGTTGAAGCGCTTGAGCTTGCCGCCCTTGCGCCACGGCGATTCGCGGTACTGCGGCATCTTCTCCGGCAGGTCGCGGTAGACGCCGCCCGGACGGTAGTAGGCCGCGTGCATGCGCGCGCCGGACACCGCTTCGTAGACGTCCATCAGCTCTTCGCGTTCGCGGAAGGCGTACAGGAATACCGCCATCGCGCCGAGGTCGAGCGCGTTCGAACCGATCCACATCAGGTGGTTCAGGATGCGCGTGATCTCGTCGAACATCGTGCGGATCCACTGCGCGCGCTCCGGCGCCTCGATCCCCATCAGGGTCTCGATCGCGCGCACGTAGGCGTGCTCGTTGCACATCATCGACACGTAATCCAAGCGATCCATGTAGCCGATCGACTGGTTGAACGGCTTGGACTCGGCCAGCTTCTCGGTGCCGCGATGCAGCAGACCGACGTGCGGATCGGCGCGCTGCACGATCTCGCCGTCCATCTCGAGGATGAGGCGGAGCACGCCGTGCGCGGCCGGGTGCTGCGGGCCGAAGTTCAGCGTGTAGTTGCGGATTTCCTGCTTCGCCTCGGCGGCGTTGCTGGCGAAGGCCTCGTGGGACTGGTGCGCGGTGCTCATGGTCAGTTCCCCGCCTTCCGCGCCATCTGCTCGCCGGCGGCGGTGGCGTAACGGGCGTCGTCGCGGATCACGCGCGGCACGCCGACGCGCGGCTCGACCGAGGTGACGGGTTCGTACACGACGCGCTTCTTCTCTTCGTCGTAGCGCACTTCGACGTTGCCGATCAGCGGGAAATCCTTGCGGAACGGATGGCCGACGAAGCCGTAGTCGGTGAGGATGCGGCGCAGGTCCGGATGGCCTTCGAAGATGATGCCGAACAGGTCGAACGCCTCGCGCTCGAACCAGTTGGCGATCGGCCAGATGTCGGTCACGGAGGCCACGATCGGCAGGTCGTCGTTCGGCGCGAACGCCTTCACCCGCACGCGGCGGTTGTGCTGCACGGACAGCAGCTGCGCGACGGCGGCATAGCGCTGCGCCGGCGCGGGCATCGCGGCTTCCGCCTCGGGCTGCGCGACCTGGCGGCTCGGCGCTTCGCCGTACTTGAAGCGGCCGACGTTGCGGCCTTCGACGCCGCGGCTGAAGCCTTCGGAGGACACGTCGGTGTCCCACTCGTCGCTGCCGTAGCCGAGGTGGTCGAGGCCGCAGAGGTCGATCAGCGACTCGAAGCCGAACTCGTCGCGGAGCGCAACGCAGCCGGCATGCCAGTCGGCGGCGGCGAACACGATGCCGACTTCGCCGCGCGGCTCGGCGACCTCGACGGTCGCACCCGGGAAGCGCGCGCGCAGGCGCTCGGCGAAAGCCTGGGAAGTTTCGCGCATCTCAGTACACGCCCTGCTTCTGATCGCCGAAGTTGGTGCCGCGGCGGATCTTCTTCTGCAACTGGAGGATGCCGTAGACCAGCGCTTCGGCAGTCGGCGGGCAGCCCGGCACGTAGACGTCGACCGGCACCACGCGGTCGCAGCCGCGCACCACCGAGTAGGAATAGTGGTAGTAGCCGCCGCCGTTGGCGCAGCTGCCCATCGAGATCACCCACTTGGGGTTGGGCATCTGGTCGTAGACCTTGCGCAGCGCGGGGGCCATCTTGTTGACCAGCGTGCCGGCGACGATCATCACGTCCGACTGGCGCGGCGACGGGCGGAACACCACGCCGTAGCGGTCCAGGTCGAGGCGCGCGGCGCCGGCGTGCATCATCTCCACCGCGCAGCAGGCGAGACCGAACGTCATCGGCCACATCGAGCCGGTGCGCGCCCAGTTCCACAGCACGTCCATGCTGGTGGTGACGAAACCCTGCTCCAGCAGCGGGTTGCCTTCGGTGGAGAGCAGGCTCTCCGGGCGCAGGATGTCGTCGACCCGGCCTTCCGGAATCGGGTTGTTCGCGAAATCCGCGATCTTCTGGATGGAACCGGTCACTCCCATTCCAGTGCTCCCTTCTTCCACACGTAGACGAAACCGATCAGCAGCAACCCCAGGAACACGCCCATCTCGACCAGGCCGTAGTTGCCGAGTTCGCGGAACGTGAGCGCCCACGGATACACGAAGGCGATTTCGAGGTCGAAGACGATGAAGAGGATGGCGACGAGGTAGTAGCGCACGTCGAACCGCATGCGCGCGTCCTCGAACGCGTTGAAGCCGCACTCGTAGGGCGACAGCTTCTCGGTGCTCGGGCGCTTGGGGCCGAGCATGTTGCCGATGACGATGAGGGCGATGCCGATGACGGCGGCAACGATCAGAAACAGCAGGGTCGGCAGATATTCGGCCAGCACGCGTGTGTTCTCTCGGCGAGGGTGTTGCGAGGGGGAACGCCCGTCCGCCTGGCGCGCCCCGGGAAGGGGACGATGCGCCTGCGTGCCGCCGCGAAGATGTGGTGCCCAAGGGGGGACTCGAACCCCCACGACCTAAGTCGCTACCACCTCAAGGTAGTGCGTCTACCAATTCCGCCACCTGGGCAATTTCCGCGGCTCCGCGCCGAGCGGGACGCGAAGCCGGACTATTGTAAAGGATGCGGATGGAAAGACGCACCCTTTTCTTTCGTCGAAGACCGGCATCGGGCCGATCCGGTGAAACTCCGCCGCGACGACCGCCTTGCGATGCGTCGCGACGTCATCGGGCGCGGCGATGCGCGCCCGGGATCACGTCAACCGCCCTTCTTCTCCCCGGCAGGCGCAGGTGCCGGAGCGGACGTGGCCGGCGGGGTCGCCGCAGGCGCCGTCTGCGCGGCAGGCACCGCCGGAGCGGTCGGCACCGGGGCCGGCTGCGCGGGTGCGGTCGGCAGCTGGGCCGGCGGCTTCGCCGGCGTGGCGGCGGAGGACACGACGCCGAGATCCTGTTCGGACGCCGGCTTCACCTTGCCACCGTGGGAGGCGAACCAGGCCATGAAGAGGCTGATGCCGAAGAAGGCGATGGCCAGCCAGCGCGTCGTCTTCGACAGGAAGCTGGACGCGCCGCGCGCGCCGAACACCGTGGACGAAGCGCCGCCGCCGAAACCGGAACCGGCCTGCGCACCGGCGCCACGCTGGAGCAGGATGAGCGCGATCATCGAGATCGCGACCAGCACGTAGATCACATTGAGGAACAGCATCATCGGTTGAGCGCCCGTCAGGAAGGTCGTCGTGCCGGCGCGTCCCGTCCGGGACGGCCGGCGCGGAAGGCGTCGGCGATCAGGCCCGGGCGGCCGCGACGATGGCGAGGAAATCGGCCGCCACCAGCGAGGCGCCGCCGATCAGACCACCATCCACGTCCGGCTGCGCGAACAGCTCGGCCGCGTTGTCCGGCTTGCAGCTGCCCCCGTACAGGAGGGACAGCGAGCCGGCGATTGTAGCATCGCGGGCCGCGACTTCGCCACGAATGAAGGCGTGGACGGCCTGGGCCTGCGCCGGTGTGGCGGTCTTGCCAGTGCCGATCGCCCAGACCGGTTCGTACGCGACCACCGCCCCTTGGAACGCCTGCGGGCCGCAAAGTTCGAAGATCGCCGACAGCTGGGTCTCGATCCGGTATTCGGTCTGGCCGGCCTCGCGCTCGTGCAGGGATTCGCCGACGCACAGGATCGGCACCAGCCCGGCATGCTTGGCGGCCTGGAACTTGCGGGCGACCAGCGCGTCGCCCTCGCCGTGGTACTGGCGGCGCTCGGAATGGCCGACCAGCCCGTAGCGAGCGCCGATGTCGACCAGCATCGCGGCCGACACCTCGCCGGTGAAGGCGCCCTTCTCGTTGGCGCTGACGTCCTGGGCGCCGAATTCGATGCCGCGACGGGGGAAGGCCTCGATCAGCCCGCCCAGGTACGGCAGCGGCGGCAGCACGACCACGTCCGGCCCGCCGTGCAGGCCGGCCACCTCGGCGGCGATGGCGCCGACCAGATCGGCGGCGAAGGCACGGGTCCCGTGCAGTTTCCAGTTGCCGGCGACGATCTTGCGACGCATGACGCACTCCAGGACAAGGGGGCGACAGGATAGCCGAAGCGGCCCGCGAGGCCGGCAGACCGCCCGCCGCGGGCCGGCTAAGCTGTGCGGCCGCCTTCCAAGGAGCCCCACGCATGCAGGCCGATTCCCGGAGCTTCGCCCTGATCACCGGCGCGTCCAGCGGCATCGGCGCCGCGATCGCCCGCGAATACGCGCGCCGCGGCGTGCCGGTGATCCTCACCGCCCGTCGCACCGACCGGCTGGAGGCGCTGGCCGCCGAGCTGCGCGGCAAGGTCGAGGCGGTGACGCTGGCCGCCGACCTCGCCGACCCGGCCGCGCCCGCCGCGCTGCAGGCCGAGATCGCGGCGCGCGGGCTGCACGTGGCGCACCTCGTCAACAACGCCGGCTACGGCGTGCCCGGGCGCTACCTGTCGGTCGACTGGAAGACCCACGCCGATTTCCTGCAGGTGCTGGTGACCTCGGTCTGCGAGCTGAGCCACCGCTTCCTGCCGGCGATGGAAGCCGCCGGCCACGGCCGCATCCTCAACGTCGCCTCACTGGCCGGGCTGGTGCCCGCGTCGGCCGGGCACACGCTGTACGGCGCGGCGAAGAGCTTCGTCATCCGCTTCTCCGAATGCCTGGCGCTGGAAGTCGCGGACCGCGGCGTGAACGTCTGCGCCCTCTGCCCCGGCTTCACCTACAGCGAATTCCACGACGTCAACGGCATGCGCGAGCGGGTGTCGAAACTGCCGCGCTGGCTGTGGCTGGACGCCGACACCGTCGCCCGCCAGGGCGTGGACGCGGTCGAGGCAGGACGCACGCGACTGGTCACCGGCGGCGCCAACCGGGCGATCGCCACGGTCTCGAAGTACCTGCCCGACCCGTTCGCGCGGGCGCTGGTCGCGAGCCGCAGCAAGGAATTCCGCGACGCCGAATGAATCGGTGGCCGCGCCGGCGCCTTGAGCCCGGTCAACGCCGGGCCCCGGCGTTCGGGTAGAGTCGCCGGCCATGAACGCACACTTGCCGCCCCGCCTGCCGATCCTGCCCTACCGCAAGCCCACGCCGGGCCGCGACTACTGGCTGATCGAGAACGCCCTGCCCGACCCCGACGCCGTCCGCGCCCGCACCCTGCAGCGCACCGACTGGATCGAAGGCTATCCGTTCAAGCCCGAAAGCTGGCCGGGCCTGCGCGTGATCCCCGGGCTGGAGCCGGACGAACTGGCGATCGTCGAGGCCAAGGTGAAGCAGGCCACCGGCTCGAAGAAGCTGTGGGTCGGCGAGACCGGCGAGGATCGCACCAAGCTCAACCACAACTGCATCCAGGTGGTCGGACGCGACGAATGCGAACCGCGCCCGCACACCGACTCGCGCAAGCTGTGCAAGTTCGCGGCGGTGCTGTACCTCAATCCGAACGTGCCGCCGCACTGCGGCACCGCGTTCTACCGCCAGCGCCTGCCGATGGGCCAGCGCGGCGGCAACATCGCCCCGCCGCCGCACGCCAACCTGGTGGAAGCGCTGGGCACGCGCTTCGTGCCGCCGGACTCGTTCGTCGAGGACGTGGCCTTCCCCTACCGCTACAACACCATGCTGGTCTACCACAGCAACCTCATCCACAGCGCCACCGCCTACTGCGGCGACACGCTGGAAACGAAGCGGATGGCGGCGGTGTTCTTCTGGTTCGCAAGCTGATCGCGGCGGCGCAACGGAACCGGAAAACCTCTCACTTGTCATCCCGAGCGCATGCAAGGGACCTGCTTCTGATTCACCGTACGACACTCGAAAAGCAAATCCCTCGCATGCGCTCGGGATGACATGAAAGTTCGGATGACAACGGAAACGGCACGATGCCGTCGACGCAGCAAACGAAAGGGCCGGCATCACTGCCGGCCCTTCGCGTTGCATCGCCCGGTGGTCGGGACGATCACATCAGCCCGATCTCGCGCAGGCGCTCTTCGAGGTAACCCTGCGCAGTGATCGGCTCCGGATAGCGGTTCGGGTTGTCGGCGCTCACGCAGTTGGGCAGCACGTCGATCACGAAGTCCGGGTTCGGGTGCAGGAAGAACGGCGTGGAATAGCGCGGCTGGCGCGCCTTGTCGCCCGGGGGATTGACCACACGGTGCGTCGTCGACGGCAGCACGTGGTTGGTCAGGCGCTGCATCATGTCGCCGATGTTGACCACGATCGTGTCGGCGGCGGCGGTGTACGGCACCCACTCGCCCTTGCGCGACAACACCTGCAGGCCTTCGGCGCTGGCGCCGACGAGCAGCGTGATCAGGTTGATGTCCTCGTGCGCGCCGGCGCGCACGTTCGGCACGTCGTCGGCGGTGATCGGCGGATAGTGGATCGGGCGCAGGATCGAGTTGCCGTTGTTGGTCTTGTCGGCGAAGTAACCCTCGTCCAGGCCCAGGCCGAGCGCCAGCGCGGAGAGCATGCGCGAGCCGAGCGCGTCGAGCGCGCCGTACAGCGCCAGGGCGCGTTCGCGGAACTCGGGCACTTCGGTCGGCCACACGTTCGGGGCCATCACGCCGGCGTACTTCTCGTCGCGCACTTCGCGGCCGACGTGCCAGAACTCCTTGAGATCGAAGTGCGTGGAATCCTTGGCGGTCTCGATGCCGAACGGGGTGTAGCCGCGTGCGCCGCCGCCGCCGGGGATGTGGTACTGCTTCTTCACGTCCTCGGGCAGGGCGAAGAACTTCAGGAAGGCGTCGTAGGCGCCGTCGATCAGGTCCTGCGGGATGCCGTGGCCGCGGATGCCCGCGAAGCCCCATTCGCGGTAGGCGGCGCCGAGCTCGGCGACGAAGGCGTCGCGGTCAGTCTCGAAGCGGCGGATGTCGAGGGTCGGAATGTACGGCTGGTCGCTCATGACGTCGTGTCGTCCTGTGGAATGTGCGTGCTTGTCTGAAGGGACGGATTATCGCCCGGCCGGCGGTCTGCCGGCAGGTGGCGCGGACCGGGAGTCTGCGCGAGCGCGGCCGGGGCCGGTTTGAGCGTGGTCAAGGACCGCGATCAAACCGCGGCGCGGACCGCGTCGGCCAGGCGGTCGAGGGTGGCCTGCATCAACCCGGCGTCGTCGGCCTCGACCGTCACCCGCACCACCGGCTCGGTGCCGGACGGACGCAGGAACGCACGCCCCCTGCCTTGCACCGCCGCCTGCGCCTCGGCCAGCGCGGCCTTGACGCTGTCGGCCTCGGCCGGGCGGCTGCCGGCGGCGACCTTCACGTTCACGGTCTTCTGCGGGACCTTGCCGAATCCGGCCAGCAGTTGCTGCAGGCTCAGCCCGCGGCGGTGCAGCACTTCCAACACCTGCAGCGCGCTGACGATGCCGTCGCCGGAACTCACCCGGTCGAGGCACAACAGGTGCCCGGAGGTTTCGCCGCCGAGGATGCCGTCGCGCTCCAGCAGCGCCTGGTGCACGTAGCGGTCGCCCACTTTCGTGCGCAGGAATTCGATGCCGCGCTCGGCGAAGGCGCGCTCCAGCCCGTAGTTGGTCATCAGCGTGCCGACCACCGGCCCGCGCAGGCGGCCGCCGTCCTTCCAGTCGGTGGCGAGCACGTACAGCAGGTCGTCGCCGTCGCGCACCACGCCGGTGCCGTCGACGAACAGCACGCGATCGCCGTCGCCGTCGAAGGCGATGCCGAGGTCTGCGCCGGTGGCGCGCACGCGCTCGACCAGCGCCTCCGGATGGGTCGAGCCCACGCCGTCGTTGATGTTCACGCCGTTCGGGTCGATGCCGATGCTCTCGACCCGCGCGCCGAGTTCGCGCAGCACCAGCGGGCCGACCTGGTAGGTCGCGCCGTGCGCGCAGTCGACCACGATGCGCATGCCGCCGAGATCGAACCGCCGCGGCACCGAACCCTTGCAGGCCTCGACGTAGCGGCCGATCGCATCGCGCGTGCGCACGGCCTTGCCGAGCTGGTCGGACGGCACCGTGGAGAAGGGCTTGTCGAGCGCGGCCTCGATCGCCAGCTCGGTGGCGTCGTCGAGCTTCTCGCCTTCGGCCGAGAAGAACTTGATGCCGTTGTCGTAGTGCGGATTGTGCGAGGCGCTGATGACGATGCCGCCGTCCGCGCCCAGCGAGCGCGTGAGGTGCGACACCGCCGGCGTGGGCATGGGGCCCATCAGTTGCACGTCGACGCCGGCCGCGACCAGCCCCGCTTCCAGCGCGGCCTCGAACATGTAGTTCGAGATGCGCGTGTCCTTGCCGATCACCACCTGCGGCTTGCGCCACTGCCCGCCCTCGCGCGCGTCCGGGCGCATGCCCGCCTCGCGCAGCGCGTGCCCGTAGGCGTTGCCCAGGCGCAGCACGAAATCCGCGGAGATCGGGCCCTCGCCCACGCGTCCGCGGATGCCGTCGGTGCCGAAGTATCGTCTTGCCATGCTGGTCTCTTGTTGCAGGGTTCGTGGGTGCCCGCGGGGGCGTCGTTCAACTGATCCAGAGCATGTACGTGCGATCGACCTGCCAGCGGCCGTCTTCGACAGACGAAAGCGAAACGAGGAATCCCGCGCCGCACGTGCCTTCGCATATCGTCGACGCATAGATCCATCCGTGCCGACCGTCCGGATCGATGATCCCCCGACTGGTCGCCAGCGTGCCAGCGGTCTGCGGATAGCGCGCGTAGAACGCCGGCCACCAGCCCTTATCCAGTCGCCGATCCGCTTCACCGCTGGTGTCCGGCACGATGCGTGCGTGCTGCGGCAGCGAGAAACCGCCAGCACGCCGGTTGGCTGCCAGCAAAGCGTCGAGCGTCGACTTGTCCGGCCACCCGGACGGCTTTTCGAGCGCGGCCGGCTCATACAGGGCGGCAGCCGGATTGCAGTGATCTCCGGCGACATCGGGAGGCGAGCTCAGGCAAAGCGCGATGGTCTCGTCGGAAACGACGAGGGGCTGAGCGGGCCGTCGGGTCCGTGGCGGATCGCCGGGTTCAGGTGGCGGAAGCGGCCTGCCCGGGAACAGGTCGGGACGGTGGTCGAGCAACGCCACCAGCATCTGCCCCTGCTCTGCATCGGTCGCGATGCGCGCCGGTGGCTGCGGATGCGGGCCTCCGCGTTCGCTTCGCCAGCACAGCAACAGCGATGCTGCCGCAATCGCCGCGAGTAACAACGACCAGGCGACGATGCGGAAGCCGCGCAAATGGATCAGCCCTCCGCCGCCTCGTCCTCCGGCGCGGGCAGCTTCATCAGCAGCGCGACGAGGTGGGCGATGCGCTCGCGCAGTTCGCGGCGGTCGCAGATCTGGTCGAGCACGCCGTGGTCGAGCAGGAATTCGGGGCGCTGGAAGCCTTCGGGCAGCGTCTGGCGCACGGTCTGTTCGATCACGCGCGGGCCGGCGAAGCCGATCAGCGCGCCGGGCTCGGCGATGTTGACGTCGCCCAGCATCGCGAACGACGCGGACACGCCGCCGGTGGTCGGGTTGGTCATCACCGAGATGTACGGCAGGCCCTTCGCGCGCAGGCGACCCAGCGCCGCGGAGGTCTTGGCCATCTGCATCAGCGAGAACAGGCTCTCGTGCATGCGCGCACCGCCGCTGGCGGAGAAGCACACGAACGGCGCGTGCAGGTCGACCGCGCGCTCGACGCCGCGGGCGAAACGTTCGCCGACGACCGAGCCCATCGAGCCGCCCATGAACGAGAAATCGAAGGCCGCCGCGACCATCGGGCGGCCGCGCAGCGCGCCTTCCATCGCGATCAGCGCGTCACGCTCGCCGGTGTTCTTCTGCGCCGTCTTGATGCGATCGGAATATTTCTTCTGGTCCTTGAACTTGAGCACGTCGACCGGGCCGAGTTCGGACGCGATCTCCACGCCGGTGCCGGCGTCGAGGAAGGCGTTCAACCGCGTGCGGGCGCGGATCGCGCCGTGGAAGCCGCACTTCGGACAGACTTCGAGGTTGTCTTCCAGCTCCTGGCGATACAGCACTGCACCACAACCGTCGCACTTCTCCCACAGCCCTTCGGGCACGCTGCGCTTGCGCGCGACATTGGTATCGGTGCGGATGCTCGCGGGCATCAGTTTCTTGAGCCAGGACATGCGTTCGAAGGCCTTTTCGGTAATGGAATCGGGAGCCCGGTCTCTCCCCGACCGGCCCGCCAGTCTAGCAGGCCGCCCGGAAGCTGCGATGACATCCCTGACACCGCGCAACCCGTTGATTCGAAAGACCGGCCCGACGGCCCGTGGCCGGCCGGGCGGAAGACCCCGGGTCAGCCGGCGTCGAGCGCCGCCCGCAGCGGGGCGAGGAAGGCCCGGGCCCGGGCCTCGGCGTCGGCCACGTCGACGGCCTCGGCCAGCGCCGCGACCAGCGCACTGCCGACCACCACGCCCTCGGCCGAGCGCGCCATCGCCGCGGCGCTGGCGGCGTCCTTGATGCCGAACCCGGCCACGACCGGCACGCCGGCGCGGGCGCGGATGGTCGCCAGGTGTGCGCCCGCATCGCCGGCGTCGAGACGGTCGGCGCCGGTCACGCCGGCGTAGCTGACGTAGTAGAGGTAGCCCTCGGCGTCGGCGCAGAGCCGGTCGAGGCGGGCGTCGGGCGTGGTCGGCGACGCCAGCAGGATCAGCGACAGGCCGTGCTCGCGCATCGCCGCGCGCAAGTCGTCGGCCTCTTCCGGCGGCAGGTCGACCAGCAGCAGGCCATCGACGCCGGCCGCGGCCGCGTCGGCGGCGAAGCGGGCATAGCCGCGGATCTCGACCGGGTTGAGGTAGCCCATCAGCACCACCGGCGTGCCGGCGTCGGTCGCGCGGAACTCGCGCACGGCGTCGAGCACGAAGGTCAGCCCGGCATGCCGCGCCAGCGCGCGCTCGGAACTGCGCTGGATGGTCGGGCCGTCGGCCATCGGGTCGGAGAACGGCACGCCGAGTTCGATCACGTCGGCGCCGGCGGCGACCAGCGCGTGCATCACCGGCACGGTGGCTTCCTTCGACGGATCGCCGGCAGTGATGAAGGGCACGAGGGCCTTGCGACCGGCGGACTTGAGCTGGGCGAAGCGGGGGGCGATGCGGGTCATGGTGATGTCGGAATGTGGTGGAGGCTTGATGTCATCCCGAGCCGGAGGCGAGGGACCTGCTGTTCATCAACTCGCGAACGAAAAGCCGGCGGATGTTTTCCACCCGGTCTTTTGTTTCGCTCGCTGCCGCGAGCGAGTCGCCTTTCTTTGCTTGTGCAAAGAAAGGGTGACCCAAAGAAAGCACACCCCGTCGGTCGCGCCCGACGCTGCGCGTCGGGTCCGCAGGCTTCGCGGGGTTTTTCGACAGGATGTCCATATCCTGTCGAAAAACGCGCGGCGTCCTGCCGCGCGCCCTGCGGGCCTGATCCGCGAATCCCGCCGCGACCAGGGGCCCCGGCAGATCAAGATCACAAGGGCAAAAGCAACAGCGATTCGCAATCAGATGTCATGCAGCCATTTGAACTCAGAACACGATCCCTTCCCGCGCCGCGACCGTGTGCACATCCTTGTCGCCGCGGCCGGAGAGGTTGCACAGCACCAGGGCGTCCTTCGGCAGGTCGCGGGCGAGTTTCATCGCCTGGGCGACGGCGTGGCTGGATTCCAGCGCCGGCAGGATGCCTTCGGTACGGGCGAGCAGGTGGAACGCTTCCATCGCTTCGGCGTCGGTGACACCGATGTAGTCGGCACGGCCGCGCTCCTTGAGGAACGCGTGCTCGGGGCCGACGCCGGGGTAATCGAGGCCGGCGGAGATCGAGTGGGTCTCGATGATCTGGCCGTCGTCGTCGCAGATGACGTAGGTGCGGTTGCCGTGCAGCACGCCGGGGCGGCCGGCGGCCAGCGACGCGGCGTGGTGGCCGGTGGCGATGCCCTCGCCCGCCGCCTCGGCACCGACCAGGCGCACGCCGGGGTCGTTGAGGAAGGCGTGGAAGATGCCGATCGCGTTGCTGCCGCCGCCGACGCAGGCGGTGATCGCGTCGGGCAGGCGGCCGTACTCGGCCAGCATCTGCGCGCGCGCCTCGCGGCCGACCACGGCGTTGAAGTCGCGGACCATGCGCGGGTACGGATCGGGGCCGGCGACGGTGCCGATGATGTAGAACGTGTCGTGCACGTTCGTCACCCAGTCGCGCATCGCTTCGTTCAGCGCGTCCTTGAGCGTGGCCGAGCCGCTGGTCACCGGCACCACGGTCGCGCCGAGCAGCTTCATGCGGTAGACGTTGATCTTCTGGCGCTCGATGTCGGTGGCGCCCATGTAGACCACGCATTCCAGGCCGAGGCGCGCCGCGACCGTGGCGCTGGCGACGCCGTGCTGGCCGGCGCCGGTCTCGGCGATGATCCGCGGCTTGCCCATGCGGCTGGCGAGCAGCGCCTGGCCGATGGTGTTGTTGATCTTGTGCGCGCCGGTGTGGTTCAGGTCCTCGCGCTTGAGCAGGATGCGCGCGCCGCCGACCTTCGCGCTGAGCCGCTCCGCGTGGTAGATCGGGCTGGGCCGACCGACGTAGTGCTTGAGGTCCTTGTCGAAGGCGGCGATGAACTCGGGATCGACCCGCGCCTTGTCGTAGGCGGCGGCGAGCTCCTGCAGCGGGCCGATCAGGGTCTCGGCGACGAAACGGCCGCCGAAACGGTCGAAATGGCCTGCGGCGTCGGGGAAGGCGTTGTAGTCCGTCGGGTGCGCGGGCTGAGTGGGAAGCTTGGTGTCGAGCATGGCGGCGGGGCCTGAAGGTGTCGCGCGTGGAGGTCGCGCACCGGCCACGGC
Source organism: Lysobacter sp. DMC97 (assembly GCF_056313745.1). Classification (NCBI taxonomy): domain Bacteria; kingdom Pseudomonadati; phylum Pseudomonadota; class Gammaproteobacteria; order Lysobacterales; family Lysobacteraceae; genus Lysobacter; species Lysobacter sp. DMC97. The sequence goes on from NZ_JBQUZR010000004.1 coordinate 299,490, forward strand.
GGCCGGCGATCCCTCACTTTAACGCAGGGTCCGGATCGACATAAGGCATGAAATCAACGCCACCTGTGAGTAAAGTTCACAGATCATGGCCCGCGACCTGCCCCCGCTGAACGCCCTTCGCGCCTTCGAGGCCGTCGCCCGGCTGGACAGCGTCAGCCGCGCCGCCGAGGAACTGCACGTCACCCACGGCGCCGTCAGCCGCCAGCTGCGCCAGCTCGAAGAGGCGCTGGGCGCGCCGCTGTTCGTCCGCGCGGGCCGCGGGCTGGCGCTCACGCCGGCCGGCCGCCGGCTGCACGCGGCGGCGGCGGACGCGCTCGATCCGCTGCGCCGCGCCTGGGCCGAACTGCGCCGCGGGCCGGAGCAGCGGGCGCCACTGGTGCTGGGCTGCCCGGGCAGCATCCTCGCGCGCTGGATGATCCCGCGGCTGGAGCGCCTCGCCCGTGAGTGCCCGGATCTGCCGCTGCACCTGTCGGCGAACGAAAGCCGGCCCGACGCCCGCCTCGCCGGGCTGGACGCGGCGCTGATGATCGCCACGCCCCCGTGGCCGGCCGACTGGCAGGTGCATGCGCTGGCGACCGAACGCATCGGCCCGGTGGTCAGCCCGCTGTGGCCCGGTGCCGACGCCCTGCGCGGTGCGGCGCCGTCGGCGATCGCGCCGCACGCGCTACTGCACACCGCCTCGCGGCCGCAGGCGTGGCAGGAATGGGCCATGCGCATCCATCTCGACCCGGCGACGCTGCGCATGGGCACCCGCTTCGATCGGCTGTACTACCTGCTGGAAGCCGCCGCGGCCGGGCTGGGCATCGCGATCGCGCCCGAGCCGCTGGTGGCCGAGGACCTCGCCAGCGGCCGGCTGATCGCGCCGTGGGGCTTCGTCGACACCGACGCGCAGTGGGTGCTGTGCGCGGCGAAGCGCAACGCGGACCCGCGGATCGCGCGGCTGGCGGCGTGGCTGCGGCCGGCGCTGGCGCCGGTCTGAAGGCGAATTCGTGCGTCGATCAGGCGCGGGCGGCGTCGGCCCGCCGCACTTCGTCGACGAAGCGGCGCATGCGGACGTGATCCTTCACGCCGGGCACGTCGCCCTCGATGCCGCTGGACACGTCCACGCCCCAGCAACCGGTGGTGCGCACCGCCTCGGCGACGTTGTCGGGCGTCAATCCGCCGGCGACGAGGAACGGCCGCGCGAAATCGTCCGGCACCCGCGCCCAGTCGAAGGTGCGGCCGCTGCCGCCGGCCTCGCCCTTCGCGTGGCTGTCGAACAGGAACGCCGCGGCCCGCGGCCAGCGCGCGCACAGCGTGTCGGCGCGCTCGCCCTCGCCGCCCATCGCGACCGCCTTGAGGTACGGCAGGCCGAATGCCGAGCAAAACGCGTCGTCCTCGCCGCCGTGGAACTGCAGCAGGCTCGGGCGCACGATCTCGATCGTCGTGCGGACCTCGTCGGCGTCGTTGTCCATGAACAGCGCGACCGCGTCGACCAGCGGCGGCAGCGCGGCGCGGATCGCGGCGGCGGCGGCGGGCTCGACCCGGCGCTTGCTGCGCGCGGCGAAGATCAGGCCGACGGCGTCGACGCCCAGCGCGGCGGCGGCCAGCGCGTCGTCGACGCGGGTCATGCCGCAGAACTTCATCCGCGTGCGCAGCGGGAAGCGGAAGGCGTCAGGCATCGAACGACACCTCGGCGGGCAGCGACCAGGCGCGCGGATACAGCGGGCCGATGAAGACCAGCCCGGCGGCCGGCGCGGTCGGCCCGGCGACGGTGCGGTCGCGGGCGTCGAGCACCTCGGCGATCCACGCCTCCGGCTGCGCGCCGGCGCCGACTTCCAGCAGCGAGCCGACCATGTTGCGGACCTGGTGGTGCAGGAAGGCGTTGGCCTGCACGGTGAAGGTGACGATCTCGCCGTCGCGGGTCACGTCCAGGCGCTGCAACTCGCGGCGCGCATGCGGCGCCTGGCAGTGCACGGTGCGGAACGACGAGAAATCGCGCTCGCCCAGCAACTGCTGCGCGGCGCGATGCATGGCGTCGGCGTCCAGCGGCCTGCGCTCCCACGCCAGCCACTGCCGGCCCAGCGCCGGGCGGACCTGGTGGTTGAGCAACCGGTAGCGGTAGCGGCGGGCGCGGGCCGAGAAGCGTGCGTTGAAGTCGTCGGCCACCGGCGTGCACCAGCGGATGCGCATCGACGGCGGCAGGCGCGCGGTGGTGCCCAGCGTCCAGCCGCGCGGGTCGCGGCGGGCGTCGGAATCGAAATGCACCACCTGGCATTCGGCATGCACGCCGGCGTCGGTGCGGCCGGCGCAGATGGTTTCGACCGGATGATCGGCGACGCTGGCCAGCGCGGCTTCCAGCGTCGATTGCAGCGTCGGCGGGCCGCCGGCCTCGCCGTGCGCGGTCAGGCGCTGCCAGCCGTGGAAGTCGCTGCCGTCGTATTCGACGCCGAGGGCGTAACGCGTCATGGGAGTCGAGGACTATGCGTCGAAGATCGGACGTCGAGGGCGAGGCGTCGAGGGCGGGCGTCCCAACGTGCCGGGCGTCGCGCGCCCGGGCTCAGCCGAGGTCCCGGAGCAGCCGGTCGGCTTCCATGCGGACGCCGAGCGTGTCGCCGCGCGCGGCGACTTCCTGCAGCAGGCTGCGCGCGGTGTCGCGGTCGCCCATGTCGAGGTAGGCCTTGGCGAGATCCAGCCGGCCCTGGCCGGGCGTTGCGGGATTCAGCGGGCTCACTTCGACGCCGCCGGAATGCCAGGTCGGCACCGGCCGCGCCGGCACGGCCGGCTTCGGCGGCTCGGGATCCGCGGACGGCGCCAGCCGGCTCCACGCCGGCGAGGCCTCGGTCGCGGGCGCCTCGTCCGGGGACGGCGGCGGTGCGGCCGGCGCTTCGTCGGCGAGCACGGGGGCCTCGTCCGCGACGGGGTCGGCCGCTTCGGCATCGAAGGCCTCGCTGTCGAAGGCCGTCGTGTCGAAGGTCTCGGTATCGAAGGCGTCGGCCGGCGGCACCTGGTCGCGGGCGACGTCGTTGCGCAGCGCGGTCACGACCGCCGGCTCGGCGGCGCGGCGGCGCAGCCAGAACACGGCGACCACCGCCAGCAGCACCAGCCCGACGGCGGCACCGATCCACGGCAGCAGGCTGCCGTTGTCCGGCTTCGGCGCGGGCGCCGCCACGGCCTGCTGGCCGGCGGCGAGTTTCTGCTGGGCGGAGGCCAGCGCGTTGTCCTTCATCGCCAGCAGCTGAGACTGCTTCTGCTGGAGCTGTTCCAGTTCGGCCACGCGCGCCTTGAGCTCCTGCACCTCGGCATCGCGCGCGGCGAGGTTTTCTTTCGTCTGCTGCAATTCCTGTCGCACCATGTCGCCCTCGCCGCCGGCGCTCGTGCCGGATCGCTGCCCTGCCCGTTTCGCTTCGTTGCCGGCAGCCGGCACGATCTCCAGCCGCGCCTGCGCGGCCGTGCGCGGCGTCCGCGGCTTCGCGGGCGCAGCCGGTGTCGCGACGGCGTCGGCCGGCGCCGCGCCCACCACGGCCGGCGGCTGCGGCAGCGCGCGACCGGCGCCGCGCCACTGTGCCGCCTGCTCGCGCACCACCACCGCGGCTTCGTCCGGCGAATAGCGGTCGATGCCGCTGCCCGCGGGGATGCGCAGCACCGCGCCGGCGCGCAGCCGGTTGGCGTTGCCGCCGATGAAGGCCTCGGGATTGGCGCGCAGCAATGCGACCAGGGTCTGGTCGAGGTTGCGGCCGCGGCCGACCTCGGCGGCGATGCCGGCAAGCGTCTCGCCCGGGCGCACCGTGCGGGTCTGTTCGTCGGCCACCACCTCGATCGGCGCGGCGGCGGCGACTTCGCGCTCGCTCGGCGCCGGCAACGGCACCGGCACCGGGGCGTCCGCCTGCAGCACGTTCGACGGCGTCGGCGCGGGAGCAGGCGGCGTCGGCTTGGGCGCCGGCAGCGGCACCGGCTTCGGCGCGGTGGCGACGAGCGGGTTCTCGGGCTCCACCGCCGGCGGACGGACCACGACGTCGACCGGGTCGACCGTGGCCTCGATGATCGGCGGCTGCGCCGGGGCGGCCGCGGTCTGCGGCGTGTCCAGCAGCGCGGAATATTCGCGGACCAGGCGGCCGTGGCCCCAGTCCACTTCCAGCAGGAAGGTCAACAGCGGCTGCTGCACCGGCGCCGCGCTGGTGACGCGCACCACCGGGCGGCCGCGGGCGTCCAGCGCCACCGCGAACTGCAGGTCGGAGACGATGCCCTGCGGCGGCGCCAGGCCGACACGGGCGAAGGTGTCCGGGGACGCGAGCCGGGCCTGCAGGGCCTCCAGCTCGGACGGATCGGCGGAAATGACCGGAATTTCGGCCAGCAGCGGCTGGTCGCGCTGGGACAGCACCTTGATCTGGCCCAGCCCGAGCGCCCACGCCGGCGCCGCCATGAAGGCGAACGCCAGTGCGAGTAGCGCGCTAACTGTGATCCGCAAGTGATTGATCACGCTTGCCCCCTGACACGACCCGGAGACTGTAGCCGGGTCTCCGGGTCGCACGCAACGTCGGTCCTCAGCCTTCCGCGGCCACCAGCTCCGCGATCTGCACGGCATTGAGCGCCGCGCCCTTGCGGATGTTGTCGGCCACCACCCACAGGTTGACCGCCTGCGGATGCGACAGGTCGTCGCGGATGCGGCCCACGTAGACCGGGTCTCGGCCCGAGGCATGGGTGACCGGGGTCGGGTAGCCGCCGGCCTTGCGCTCGTCGACCACTTCCACGCCCGGCGACTGTTCCAGCAGCGCGCGGACTTCGTCGGCGGTGATCTTCTGGCGGGTCTCGACGTTCACGGCCTCGGAATGGCCGTAGAACACCGGCACGCGCACCGCGGTCGGGTTCACCTGGATGCTGTCGTCGCCGAGGATCTTCCGGGTCTCCCACACCAGCTTCATCTCTTCCTTGGTGAAGCCGTTGTCGAGGAAGTCGTCGATGTGCGGGATCAGGTTGAACGCGATCTGCGCCTGGAAGCGCTTGGGCTCGATCTCGTGGAAGTTCAGCAGGTCGGCGGTCTGCCGGCCCAGTTCCTCCAGCCCCGAACGGCCGGCGCCGGACACCGACTGGTAGGTCGCGACATTGATCCGCGAGATGCCGACCTTGCGGTGGATCGGGCCCACCGCGACCATCATCTGCATGGTCGAGCAGTTCGGATTCGCGATGATGCCGCGCGGACGCTGCTTCGCCGCTTCCGGGTTCACTTCGCTGACCACCAGCGGCACGTCGTCGTCGTAGCGGAAGGCCGAGGAGTTGTCGATCACCACCGCGCCGGCGGCGGCGAACTTCGGCGCGTATTCCTTCGAGATCGAACCACCGGCCGAGAACAGCGCGATGTCGACGCCGGTCGGGTCGAAGGTCGCGAGGTCGCGCACCATCACCTCGTCGTCGCCGAACTTCACGTACTCGCCGGCGGAACGCTCGCTCGCGAGCGCGATGATTTCGCCGACCGGGAACTTGCGCTCGGCGAGGATCGACAGCATCACCTCGCCCACGGCGCCCGTCGCGCCGACCACTGCCACCTTGAATTGCCTGCTCATGGGGGTTTCACCTGAAAATGTGGGGGTGTAGGAGCGACGTGAGTCGCGACCCGCCGACATGGCCGGCGATGCGGCCCGGATGGGCAACCGCGTCGCGACTCACGTCGCTCCTACGAAAAAGGGTTGTAGGACGTCTTCTTTCGCTGCGGCGCGTCGCTGCCTGTGGGGGGCGAACTGGCGGCGCGCCGCTATCGTTTCGCGTCGGTCTTGCCGATGGCGCCCGGAATTCGCGGCGAAATCTCGCCCACGTCGCCGCACTGCGCGCGATGGCGCAGCGCCTGGTCCATCAGCACCAGCGCCATCATCGCCTCGCAAATAGGCGTCGCACGGATGCCGACGCAGGGGTCGTGGCGACCGGTGGTGATCACCTCGACTTCCTCGCCCAGCACGTTCATGCCGCGCCCGGGCAGGCGCAGGCTCGACGTGGGCTTGAAGGCGACCGAGCACACGACCTGCTGGCCGCTGCTGATGCCGCCTAGGATGCCGCCGGCGTGGTTCGACAGGAACCCGTCGCGGGTCATCTCGTCGCGATGGAACGAACCCTTCTGCGCGACCGAAGCGAAGCCGTCGCCGATCTCCACGCCCTTCACGGCGTTGATCGACATCATCGCCGCGGCGAGGTCGCCGTCGAGCTTGCCGTAGATCGGTTCGCCCCAGCCGGGCGGCACGCCGTCGGCCACGACGGTGACGCGCGCGCCGACCGAGTCGCCGGACTTGCGCAGCGCGTCCATGTAACTTTCGAGCGCCGGCACCTGGGCGTCGATCGGCCAGAAGAACGGATTGGTCTCGACCACGGCCCAGTCGAACGCGCCGAGCGTGGCGTCCGGCAGCACTTCACCGAGCTGCGAGAGATGGCCGCGCACGGTCACGCCATGGCGCTCGGCCAGCCACTTCTTCGCGATCACGCCAGCGGCGACGCGCATCGTGGTCTCGCGCGCGCTGCTGCGCCCGCCGCCGCGCGGGTCGCGGTGGCCGTACTTCTGCCAGTAGGTGTAGTCGGCATGCGCCGGGCGGAACTGCGCGGCGATGTCGTTGTAGTCCTTGCTGCGCGCGTCGGTGTTGCGGATCAGCAGCGCGATCGGGGTGCCGGTGGTGCGGCCCTCGTAGACGCCGCTGAGGATCTCGATCGCGTCGGTCTCGCGCCGCTGCGAGGTGTGGCGGCTGCGGCCGGTGGCGCGGCGTTCGAGATCGTGCGCGAATTCGTCTTCCGCGATCGCCAGCCCGGGCGGGCAGCCGTCGATCACGCAGCCGATCGCCGGCCCGTGCGATTCGCCGAAGGTGGTGACGCGGAGCAGGCGACCGAAGGAGTTGCTCACGCGCGGCGCCCTCAGAACAGGCCGGAAGCGGCCGCGGCGGCCGGCGCGGCCGCACCGCGCAGTGCCGGGTCGCGGGCATCGGCCAGTTGGCGGATGCGGGCGTGGTAGGTCACGAGGTCGCGGCATTCGGCGACGAACACGCCCATCTGCCCGACCTTGAACTCGACCCACGCCAGCGGCAGTTCCGGCAGCAGCCGCGACAGCGCGCGCTCGGCCTCGCCGACCTCGCAGATCAGCAGGCCGTCCTCGGTGAGGTGCAGCGGCGCGTCGCGCAGGATGCGCAGCGCGAGGTCCAGTCCGTCGTCGCCGGCGCGCAGGCCCAGCTCTGGCTCGTGCGAATACTCCTTCGGCAGCGCGTCGGTCTCGTCGTTGGTGACGTAGGGCGGATTGGTGACGATCAGGTCGTAGTGCTCGCCCTGCAGGCCGCCGAACAGGTCCGACTTCAGGAAGCGGACGTTGTCGGCGTGCAGGCGCGCCTTGTTCTCGGCCGACAGCGCCAGCGCGTCGTCGCTGATGTCGACGCCGTCGACGTGCCACTCGGGATTGTGGTGGCCCATCGCGATCGCGATGCAGCCCGAGCCCGTGCACAGGTCCAGCGCACGACGCACGTCGCGACCGCCGAGCCACGGCTCGAAGCCGGCCTCGATCAGTTCGGCGATCGGCGAGCGCGGCACCAGCGCGCGCGCATCGGTCTTGAAGCTGAGGCCGGCAAACCAGGCCTCGCCGGTGAGGTAGGCGGCGGGAATCCGCTCCTCGATGCGGCGCAGGAACAGCTTCAGCACGTCTTCCTTCTCCGCCAGCGTCACCCGCGACTGGCCGTAGACCGGCGGCAGGTCGTGCGGCAGGTGCAGCGCGTGCAGGACGAGTTGGGTGGCCTCGTCGAGGGCGTTGTCGTAGCTGTGCCCGAACGTGAGCCCGGCCGCGTTGAACCGGCTGGCGCCATACCGGATGAGATCGATGATGGTCTGCAGCTCGTCGGTCATTGGGTCCGGGATCGGGCATGGCCGCGGAAGCGCGGCGTTTCGGGCGTGACCGCGAAGTATAGCCGTCGCGGGGTTATCATGGACCGGTTTTTTCGGCCATTCGGGGCTCCGCGCATGTTCAACCGATCCACTCTGCTGATCCTGCTGGTCGCGCTGGCCACCGCCGCCGGTCTGGTCGCCGCGGAGTTCGTGTTCCGCCCGAAGACGCCCGCCGGTCCGCCGCTGCAGACCGTCCGCCTGCTCGGCACGCCGCGCGAATTGCCGTCGTTCACCCTGCAGCAGACCGATCACACCCAGTTGCAGCCCGGCGAACTGCGCGGCCACTGGACCGTGGTGTTCATCGGCTTCACCTTCTGCCCCGACGTCTGCCCGACCACGCTCGGCGAGCTGGCGGGGTCGCAGAAGCAATGGGAATCGCTGCCCGACGCCACGCGGCCGCGGGTGCTGTTCGTGTCGGTGGACCCCGAGCGCGACACGCTGGACCGCCTCGGCGAATACGCCCACGGCTTCCACAAGGACACGCTGTCCGCCACCGCCGACATCCCGACGCTGGAGAACTTCACCCGCGCGCTGTCGCTGGTGTTCGCCAAGGTGCCGCTGGGCAAGGACGCGCCGCCGGACCAGTACACAATCGACCATTCGGCCACGCTGGTGGTGCTGGACCCGCAGGGCCGCATGGCCGGCGTGATCCAGCCGCCGCTGAAGCCCAAGGCGATCGCCGAGGACCTGATCGCGCTGACCCGCAGCACGTCGAAGGCGACGGGCGGCTGATGCGCCCGGTCACCGCCCTCACCTACGTCCTGCCGCACCGATTCCTGTCGGCGCTGGCGCGCCGGCTGGCGTACTCGCGCAACCGCGCAGTCAAGCAGTGGCTGATCGACACCGTGACCCGGAAGTTCAAGGTCGACCTGTCCGAAGCCGCCGAGCCCGACCCCACCGCCTACCCGACCTTCAACGCCTTCTTCACCCGCGCGCTGAAGCCCGGCGCCCGGCCGGCCGACGCCGATCCGCACAGCCTGCTGATGCCCGCCGACGGCCACATCAGCCAGTGTGGGCCGATCGAACCACTGGGCAACGGGGACGGCCGCATCTTCCAGGCCAAGGGCCAGTCGTTCACCGCCGCCGAGCTGCTGGGCGACGCCGACGCCGCGGCGCCGTTCGCGAACGGCCTGTACGCCACCGTCTACCTCTCGCCACGCGACTACCACCGCGTGCACATGCCGTGGGCCGGCACGCTGCGCGAGACCGTGCACGTGCCGGGGCGGCTGTTCAGCGTCGGCACCGACGCCGTCGCCTCGGTGCCGGGACTGTTCGCGCGCAACGAGCGTCTGGTCTGCCACTTCGACACCGACTTCGGGCCGATGTGCCTGGTGATGGTCGGCGCACTGCTGGTCTCGGGCGTGGAAACGGTGTGGAGCGGCGTGGAGATCCCGGCCTACGGCGACCGCATCACCCGCAAGGACTACCGCGGCCGCGGCATCGCGCTGGATCGTTTCGCCGAGATGGCGCGCTTCAACTACGGCTCGACCGTGATCGTGCTGCTGCCGAAGGACGTCGCGTCGCTCGACCCCGCCCTCGTTGCCGAATGCCCGGTGCGCCTGGGCCAGCGACTGGCCAGCCGCCGGTCAACGTGAACGCCGTCGCACACGGCGCGCGGCACCGCACACGGATCGGCACAGCGCACCGACTGCGGCAATCGCATGCATTGATCGCGGCGCGACGCATCCCGTAACGTGCCGACATGCGCGACGGCAACGCTGCGCACAAGGACCGCGGCTTCGGCCGCGAACGGAGCGCGCCCCGGATCGGGCGCCGTGGACAGGGAGCGTACGCATGAGCCGACAGGGCACCATCGCCGTCATCGACCGCGATCAATCCGCCATCGCCATCCGCACCGCGGACGGCGAATACACCATCGTCGAAGTCGGCCCGGAATGGGCGCTGGACCCGGGCGACGTGATCGTCTGGGAAAACGACGACGGCCTCGGGTTCGACACCTACCGCAACGTCGGCAAGGGCACCGAGGGCGACGTGTTCGTGCAGAACCACTACGTCGACGAACAGTCGATGCGGCTGCAGTTCCCGGGCTGACGCCGCGCCGCCGCGTCCGACGCCTTCAGTCGGCCCCGTGCGCCACCGCCACCTCGCGGCGCGGCGGCGCACCGAACAGGCGCCGGTATTCGCGGCTGAAGTGCGACGGGCTTTCGTAGCCGACGCGGTGTCCCGCGGCGGCCGCGTCGAGGCCGTCGCTGAGCATCAGCCGGCGCGCTTCCTGCAGCCGCAGCCGCTTCTGGAACTGCAGCGGCGACAGGCCGGTGACTTCGCGGAAATGCGCGTACAGCGCCGACGGGCTCATGTGCGCGGCCTCGGCCAACGCCTCGACCGGCAGCGGCTCGGCGTAGCGTTCGCGCAGCAGCGCCAGCGCGCCGCCGACGCGGCGCAGCGTGCCGTCGACCGCACACACCGCGCGTAGCCGCGGCCCGAGTTCGCCGGTCAGCAGCCGCACGTGGATCTCGCGCACGATCAGCGGCACCAGCAGCGCCGCGGTCGCGGGCGCATCGAGCAGCCGCAGCAGGCGCACGGCGGCGTCGAGCAACGCCGGCGACGTGCGCGCCAACATCAGCCGGCGTGCGTCGTCGGCCTCGCGCGCCGGTGCGTCCGCACCGAGCTGCGGGAGGAGTTCATCGACGATCCGCGGGTCGAGATCGATGCGCAGGCAGAGGTACGGGCGCTCGGGCGTGGCCTCGAGGATGCACCCGTTGATCGGCAGGCTGGTCGACACCAGCAGGCAGTGCAGCGGGTCGTAGACGTAGGTCTCGCCGGCGAACGTCGCCTGCTTGCGGCCCTGGGCGACGATGCACAGCGACGGGTGGTAGACCGCCGGCAGCGGGCCCGACGGCGCGCTCATGCGGATGCCGTCCACGCCCGGCAATCCGCTGGGGTGGGCGCCGTCGAGCGCCGAGATTGCGGCAATCCGCGCCGCCAGCTCGTGCCGCAGGTTGTCCTCCGCCCCTGCGGCGTCCGCTGCGTGCAACCCGCTGGATTCCATGGCGTTGTCCCGGTTCGACGATGCCCGGCATTATCCGCGGCCGCTGCCCGGCGCCAAGGGCGCGGCGGCGGCGCCGGAGGATCGGGCAAGGATGGGCGAGATTCCCGCTAACGCCACCCGCGCCCCGAAGCGCACGATGCGCCCACTCTCCCCCACCGGATGCCTGCCATGACCGACGCCTTCCCCCGCCGCACCCTGGGCCGCCAGGGCCTGGTCGTTTCCGCCCTCGGCCTCGGCTGCATGGGCATGTCCGATTTCTACGGCCCCAGCGAGGAAGCGACCAACCTCGCCGTGCTCCACCACGCGCTCGACATCGGCGTGAACTTCCTCGATACCGCCGACATGTACGGCGTCGGCGAGAACGAGCGCCTGCTCGGCCAGGTCCTGCGCGAACGCCGCGACGAGATCGTGCTGGCGACCAAGTTCGGCAACGTGCGCGGTCCCGACGGCGCCTTCCTCGGCGTCAACGGCCGCCCCGAGTACGTCGCCGCCGCCTGCGACGCCAGCCTGCAGCGGCTGGGCGTGGACTGCATCGACCTGTACTACCAGCACCGCGTCGACCGCACCGTGCCGATCGAGGAAACCGTGGGCGCGATGGCGCGGCTGGTCGAGGCCGGCAAGGTCCGCCACCTCGGCCTGTCCGAAGCCGCGCCGGCCACGCTCCGCCGCGCCGCCGCGGTGCATCCGATCGCCGCGCTGCAGACCGAGTATTCGCTGTGGACCCGCGACGTCGAGGCCGAGATCCTGCCGACCTGCCGCGAACTGGGCATCGGCTTCGTGCCCTACAGCCCGCTGGGCCGCGGTTTCCTCACCGGTGCGATCACCGCCACCGACACGCTGGCCGACAACGATTGGCGTCGCCAGAACCCGCGCTTCCAGGGCGACAACGCCGCGCAGAACCGCGCGCTGGTCGACGCCGTGACTGCCCTCGCGCAGGCCCGCGGCTGCACGCCGGCGCAGCTCGCGCTCGCGTGGCTGCTGCACCAGGGCGAGGACATCGTGCCGATCCCGGGCACCCGCCGCATCAGTCGCCTCGACGAGAACGCCGGCGCGGCGCGGGTCGCGCTCACCGCCGACGAACGCGCCCGCATCGACGCCGTGCTGGCCGAGCACGCGGTCGCCGGCCTGCGCTATCCCGAATCGAGCATGGGCACGGTCAACGGCTGACCGCGCAGCTTCCATTCTGCGGTCTACACTCCTGCGTCGCTGCCCCGCGACGCAGGAGTCCGCATGTCACGCATCGACGCACCCCGCACACCCCGCACCGGCCACCGCCTCGTCACGATCGCGCTGGTCGTCGGCGTCCTCGGCCTGCTCGCCTGGGTGGCGGCCGCGCCCTGGCTCACCGTCCACGCCATGCAACGGGCCGCCGCGCGCGGCGACGCGGCGGCGCTGGCCGCGCATGTCGACTTCCCGTCGGTGAGCACGCACTTCAAGGCGCAACTGGCGGACACGGCACGTCGCCGGCTCGGCGCCGACGGCGACGGCACCGGCGGCTGGCGCGATCTCGGCGCCTCGCTGCTCGCCTCCGCCGCCACCCCGTGGATCGACGGCCTCGCCTCGGAAGCGGGGCTCACCGCGCTCTTCGCCGGCCGCGGCGCCCTCGCGTCGCTGCGCGACCCGGCCGCGGACGCCGCGCCGACCGCGGACGGCGGCGTCGCCACCGCCGACTGGCACCTGCAGATGCGCTATCGCGACCTGTCGACCTTCGTCGTCACAGGCGACCTCGGCGGCGACCCGTCGCTGCCGGCGACGCTCGTGTTCGAGCGCCGCAACCTCGTGCAGTGGAAACTGACCGAAGTCGACCTCTCGCAGGTCGACACCAACGCGCTGCTGCCGGGGCGGTGAGCCTCGACGAATCGCGGGACGTCAGTCCCCGCAGCCCGCCAGCGTGATCTGCTGACCCGGCTTCACCGGGTAGCGCGGTCCCTTGATGCGATTGGCCTTCGCCAGATCCGACAGATCGCAGTCGTACTTGCGGGCGATCGAGGTCAGCGTGTCGCCGCGGGCGACGCGATGGTGGCGGACCGGCTTCGGTTTGGGCTTGGGCTTGTCCTGCGGCTTGGGCGTCGCGGGTTTCGGCGCCGACGGCGGCACGGGTTGCGCGGCGGCATCGCCATCCGCCGGCACGGCAGTTCCGTCCTGTCCGGTCGCCGTCGTGGTGACGGCCTCGATCGCGCCGATGCGCACGATCGCGGCGCTGGCGTTGCTGTTCACCAGTTGCTGCGCCAGCTCGGCGCGCTCGCCCTGGATGCAGTAGCGCTGGTACAGGCCGGCGATCTTCGCCGTGCCGTTGAGCACGGTGCCGGTCGGCAGCCAGGCATCGGCCTCGTAGCGCGGATTGAGGTTGCGCAGCGCGCGCATGAAGCCGTCGCGGGTGCCGCCGTTGCCGAGGCAGATCGTGAGCTGGTAGATCGAGGCCGGGCGCACCAGCCGGAACGTCGCCTCGCGCGCATCGATCTTCGGGAAGGTCAGGCCGTATTCCTTCGGATGCAGGTACAGCCAAGCCGCGGCGATCACCATCGGCACGTAGTCGCGGGTCTCGGCCGGGAACTGGTTGTAGACGTCCTCGTCCCAGAAGCTGCGGCCGCCGCTGCTCTTGTAGACACGCAGCGCCCGACCTTCGCCGCCGTTGTAGGCGGCCAGCCACAGCTCGATCATGTTGCCGAACTCGGCGTAGCGCTCGCTGAGATAGGCCGCCGCGGCCTCGGACGACATCTTCGGGTCGTAGCGGGTGTCGAAACCGGTGCCGTCCTGGCCCAGGCCGAAGCGGCGACCGGTCGACGGCATGAACTGCAGCAGGCCCACCGCGCCGGCGCGCGAGCCGATGTGCACGCGGCCGGTGGATTCCTTCGCCATGATCCCGAACAGCAATGCCTCGGGCAGGCCGTTGCGCTGGAACGCCGGCGCCATGGACGGCCGCAGGTACTGGTAGTTCTCGTGGGTGTTGATCAGCGCGCCGCGCATGTCGGTGAGCCAGCGGCGGATGCCGGCCTGCACCGCGGGGTTCATCTGCACCATGTTCACGAAGCGCTGGCCGTCGGCGCTGAGCAGCGACGACGCCTCGGCCGCGCGCGGCACGTCGGCGCTGGCGATCTCGCTGTCGATCATCCCCTGCTCGTCCTCGCCCACCGGCGCCTCGCCGGTGGCGCGCTGGTCGACGTCGGACTTCAGCAGGCGCTTGTAGGTCGTCAGCAGTTGCGAGATCGGGCAGCCCTTGATCTTCAGGCAGGCGGTGATGACGTCCTCCATGTCCTCCAGCGCCGCGTTGCTGTCCTGCATGCCGGCCGGGTCGTTGTTGGCGACCTTCACCAGCGCCTCGCGGTAGCGGGTCTCGGCGACGGTCATCCGCGCCTTCAGCGCGTCGAGATCGCGCTCGCGGCGGGACTGGGCGTGGACGGACGGCAGCACCAGCAGCAGGGACAGCGCCAGCAGCGGCGCGAACGAACGCAGCAGGGCGTTCGGGCGGGCGACACGCCCACCGGCAGACAGGGATCGGAGCATGAACACGGGGGAGACCACGACGGAGGACAGGCAGGTTAGCCCCGGGGCAGCAGGGCGGCAACCGGGCGAAAAGTCATGCCGGCGAAAGCCCCGCGCCCGCCGCCCGGCGCCCGGCGCCCGCCGCCTGCCGCCGGCGATCCCGCATAGAATTCCCGGATCGCATTCGAGGACCCCCCATGGACCCCATCCTGGTCGGCAAGGCCATCTCCACCGAGACCTCCGGCAACGTCTTCCTGCTGCCGAAGTTCGGCAACCGCCACGGCCTGATCGCCGGCGCCACCGGCACCGGCAAGACCGTGACCCTGATGACCCTCGCCGAAGGCTTCTCGCGGATCGGCGTGCCGGTGTTCCTGGCCGACGTGAAAGGCGACGTGGCCGGCCTGGCCACCGCCGGCGCCATGAACGAGCGGATCCAGCAGCGCCTCGCGCAGATGGGCAACCCCGACTACCGCAACGAGCCCAGCCCGACCGTGTTCTGGGACCTGTACGGCAAGCTCGGCCACCCCGTGCGCACCACGGTCAGCGAGATGGGCCCCACCCTGCTCGGCCGCATCCTCGAACTCAACGACACCCAGGCCGGCGTGCTCGACATCGTGTTCAAGCTGGCCGACGACCGCGGCCTGCTGCTGCTCGACCTCGAGGACCTGCGCGCCCTGCTCGGCCTCGTCGCCGACGAGCGCAAGGACATCTCGACCAGCTACGGCCTGGTCAGCACGCAGTCGATCGGCGCGATCCAGCGCGCGCTGCTGCGGCTCGAACAGGAAGGCGCCGACCTCTTCTTCGGCGAACCGGCGCTCGAACTCGCCGACCTGATGCGCACCACGACCGACGGCCGCGGCGTGGTCAACATCCTCGCCGCCGACCAGCTCATCCTGAAGCCCAAGCTGTATTCCAGCTTCCTGCTGTGGTTGCTGTCCGAACTGTTCGAGACGCTGCCCGAAGTCGGCGACCTCGACAAACCCAAGCTCGTGTTCGTGTTCGACGAGGCGCACCTGCTGTTCGACGACGCCCCGCCGGCGCTGCAGCAGCGCATCGAGCAGGTCGTGCGCATCATCCGCTCCAAGGGCGTGGGCGTGTACTTCTGCTCGCAGTTCCCCGACGACGTGCCGGACGAGATCCTCGGCCAGCTCGGCAACCGCTTCCAGCACGCCCTGCGCGCGTTCACGCCGCGCGACCAGAAGGCGGTGAAGACCGCGGCCGAGACCTTCGTCGCCAATCCCGGGCTGGACGTGGCCGCCACCATCGGCCAGCTCGGCACCGGCGAAGCGCTCGTTTCCACCTTGCAGGACAAGGGCATCCCGATGCCGGTCGAGCGCACGCTGATCGCGCCGCCGCGCTGCCGCATGGGCGCGATCACCGAGGCCGAACGCGCGCAGGTCCGCGCCGGCAGTCCGGTCGGCGGCAAGTACGACACCCGCATCGATCGCGAATCCGCAGCCGAAATGCTGGCGAAGAAGGTCGAGGCCGCGCCCGAGCAGGCCAAGGCCCCGCCCGCCCGCACCCGCGCCGACGACGACAAGGACGACGGCCACGGCTTCGGCGACGCGGTGAAGGATGCGGTGTTCGGCACCAACCGCCGCCAGGGCATGATCGAGACGATGGCGAAGCAGACCGCGCGCACCGTCGGCAGCCAGGTCGGCAAGCAGATCCTGCGCGGCCTCCTCGGCGGCCTCTTCGGCGGCAGCGGCAGTCGCCGCTGACGGTCGCCGCATGTCGCGCTGGCGCCCACCGGGCGAGAAGAGCACGGCCCTCATCACCCGCGAGGGCCACGACCGGCTGAAGGCCGAACTCGACGAACTGTGGCGCGTGCGCCGCCCCGAAGTGGTGAAAGCCCTCGCCGCCGCCGCGGCCGAGGGCGACCGCTCCGAAAACGCCGAATACACCTACCGCAAGAAACAGCTCGGCGAGATCGACCGCCGCGTGCGCTACATCGGCAAGCGCCTGCAACACCTGCGCGTGGTCGAGGACGCCCCCAGCGACCCGAATGCCGTCTTCTTCGGCGCCACCATCGAAGTCGAAGACGCCGTCACCGGCGACACCCGCCGCTACCGCATCGTCGGCCCCGACGAGACCGACGCCAAACTCGGCTGGATCAGCATCGACTCCCCGCTTGCACGTGCGATGCTGAAGAAACGCGTCGACGATGAGTTCGAGGCGGAATTGCCGGGGGGGATGCAGAAGTTCTACATCATCGGTGTCGTTTATGGCTGATGGTTAAAAATTAAAGCGCCCGACTGCGTCGAGCGGCCCAAGGGATCATAGGCGCTAAAGAAAAGCGGCCAACTAGGAATACAAGGAGTCAAAACAACCATGCCCGTACCCACATACGACCAATTCATCGAGCCAATTCTTCGCTATCTTGCGACGCACCCAGATGGATCACCAGCCCCTGCCGCGCATGATGCAGCTGCAAAGCAGCTAGGGCTTAGCGAGGAAGACAAGGCGCTTATTCTTCCCAGTGGGATTCAACGCGTCTACAAAAACAGGGCCGGCTGGGCACACGACCGACTGAAACGTGCCGGCTTGTCAAGCTCGCCAAAGCACGGATTCTGGAAACTCACAGAAAAAGGGCGTGAGTTTGCAAAAGCCAATCCCGCCCCACTTTCCAATGCTTCAATCCAGAAACTCGCTAGCGAGTACCTTGGAGTCATGCTGAAGCCAATCTCTTCAAACAATAATTCATCGACGAAAAATTTTTTAAATGAACAGGATTCAAAACCGCTGCCTGCCGCCACTCCAGACGACCAACTTGAAACCGCAATTTCCGAGCTACGACAGGCAGCCAGCGACGATTTACTGGAGCGCCTCGCCAGCATCTCACCAAGCTTTTTTGAGAAATTAGTGCTTGATGTACTTCATCGAATGGGGTACGGCGCATCTCGAGCCGATCTAGTACAAACAGGAGGCCCTGGAGACGGAGGCGTCGACGGAATAATCAATCTCGACCGCCTTGGACTTGAAAAAGTCTACGTACAAGCAAAGCGCTGGCAACAGACAATAGGTCGACCAGAACTACAAGCCTTCTATGGAGCGCTTGCTGGCCAGAAGGCGAAGAAAGGGGTATTCATTACGACATCGACATTCACACAGCAGGCACGCGATTTTGCAAAATCTGTTGACGGAATGGTTTTGATCGATGGCCCCAGGTTGGCCGGCCTTATGATCGAGTACGAAGTCGGGATTAGCTCCCGCATCATTCGAATCCCGAAGGTCGACTCCGACTACTTCGATGAGGATGCTTCATGAGATACGAGATGCATGCAAATGGCATTTGAAGAACTCCTCTTAATAATTCTCGTCATGACTTCCGCCGCCATCTTACCCACCGACGCCCCCGGCAGCGATTGCGTCGCCGCGACCATCACCACCGAGCGCACGCCGCGGAATCGCCCCTACGACGAGCGCTATTGCGCCGCGAACGAGGATGCCGCAGCCCGCGCCACGTGCCTGCGCAACGTCGAGCGCCAGCCGACGATCGTGTTCTTCACGGACCGCTGCGGCGCGCCGGAGGATGGCGCCTTCGTCAGCTTCAACGGCGAAACGCACCGTGTCCTGCGGCAACCGTCGGCGCCGCATCCGGACGTCACCTACGCGGGCACGTACCGCGGCGACGGCGTCACCGTGCGCGTGCTGCCGCGCAAGCGCATCGCGCGCACCGAAGACGGCGCTGTCTACCGCGTCGATGTCGTGATCGAATCCGGCGGCGAGCATGCGACGATCCGGGGCACGTACGACAGTCGTCCGTGACACCCCCATGCGCCTCTTCCGCGCCGCTGCACTCTACTTCCTGCAGGTCTTCGGCACCGGCTTCGCGCTGGCGTTGATCCGCATTCCCTTCCTCGTCCCGCGCTTCGGCGTGCGCATCGCCGAACTGATGGAGATGCCGGTGATGCTGGCGGTCATCGCATGGGCCTCGCATCGCCTCGCGCAGCGGCATCCCGAATTCGGACGCGGAGGCCGATTGGCCGCGGGCGTGACGGCGTTCTGCCTGCTCGTCGGCGCGGAACTCGGCGTCGCGTGGACCCTTGGCGCACGCCCGCCCGCCGACTACATCGCCTCGCGCGATCCGGTCTCGGGCAGCGTCTATCTCGCGTCGCTGGTCTTCTTCGCCGTGGCGCCGGCGGTGTGGCGGGTCACGTCGCCAACGCATGTCGCACCGCTCGCCATCAGATTGCAAGCAGACGAAGCCCACATCCTCCAGAAGATCCGCGCGGCCCTCGCTTCCTGCCCCGACGCCGACATCGTCTATCGCTCTGAATGGCTCGGCTATCTTCCCTTCGGCCTGTACCACTGGGTCGAAGTTCCGCACGGGAACGACATCTCCCGAGACTTTCCGACGGGATGGACGCTCGGGCATCTGGAAAGCCTCGAATCTTCGGGTCACTTGCGCAAGGTGACCTCCAGGGAGGACCCGGAGGAAGCCGACAACCTGGAAATCGTCTTTGCATTGAACGGCATGGATGAAACGAGGGGGACCGACTGCAATCCACCCTGATCCGTGGAAAGCAGGTCCCTCGCCTGCGGCTCGGGATGACACGATTCGATCGTCGCCACTGCGCTGCGGATCGAAGATGACATCGGGGACTTCGGCTACGCTGATCGCCCAGTGCGACGCCTCCCATCCACTCCGCAACTCCTGTGCACCAAGCCTGCTCGACGCGAACTCCGGACGTCCCCATGGCACTCAAGGATTCCCGCCTTTTCCGCTTCACGGCCTACACGCTGTTCGGTCTGTCGATCGCGAGCTTCGTGTTCGCCATCGTCACGCGGGTGATGGGCGGCCACGGCACGGAGATCTATCACGGCGGTCGCGGGCTGCCGATCCCGAACGTCGCGGCGCTGGTGACGATCGTCGCGGTGGCGCTGGCGCTGCTGTTCGGGCTGGGCTTCCGGGCGTGGCAAAAGTGGCGCGACGTGGGAGAACGCAGGCGCGAGACCCGGCAGGCGGTGCGGGACGACGAGGCTTCGCGGCGCGATTGATCGCGAACGCGGCAGCTTGCCGGCATGCAGGAAAGCAGGTCCCTCGCCTGCGGCTCGGGATGACAGGGGCTGGTCGCCGCCACCATCCTGCGGGCGGCAGCCCCCTTGAAAGGCTTCAGGTCAGCGGCCGATGCGGGTCCAAGGGATGCTTGAGCCAGACGAAGCAGCGCGGACAGGATTCGAGGGATTCCGGATTCGATGTCGACCATCCGTTTCCATTCATCCACAGCGTGATCGATTCGCCGCATGCGGGGCATGCGGGCTTTCCGACCAGTCGGTTGTTCCGGATCAGCGCGCCGATGGCGATCGCGAAGGCGAGCCCCGCCGCGACGATCAGCACGGCGGGGACATGCGGTTTCAGCATGGCCGCGAGGAGACACAGGCCGATCGCCAGCAGGATCGCCAGCTGGAACACCGTCCGCAACCGCCGCCTCGGTACTGCATCCCGCGCGCAGACCGCACTCCACGCCGCGATCACGCGCGGGTCGAGGCGCGCGCGCTTCACCGCGGGACGCGCTTCGCTCAACGCACCGCCTCCAGCGTCTGCCCCGGCGTCGGCGCGTCTTCCATGTACAGCGGTTTCGCTGCGACCTTCGAGGTCTTCGGCGGCTGCTTCACATCACCGTTCGGTCCGGGCGTCGATACCCGGACGATGCGTTCGCCGGTGAGCCGGTTCGTGCTGACGGCGGTGCTTTCATGCGCGCCGGTGCGGCTGTGCACGCGCACGTCATCGCCGATCAGGCGCATGCGGCCCTGGCCGATGGCGTCGGGCTGGCGCTCGAAGCGGAAGCGGTAGGTCGCGTCGATCGACGTCGCGGCGGCATCGGTGTCGGTCACGATCACCACGCCGTGCAGCAGGCGGAGCGTGGTCTTCGCCAGCGGCGCGTAGGCCATGCGCATCTCGCCGACCGGGTCGAAGCCGTTGTCGGTCTCGCTGCTGTAGGCGGCGAACGCCTTGAGCACGCGATCGGTGTCGTTGCGGGCGACCACAACCACGTCGGTCAGGCCGTCGCCGTTGATGTCGGCGTCGAGACGCGCTTCGACGCGGGCGCCATCGGGCAGCGACAATTGCAGCGTCTCGTCGGTCATCACCGGCGGCACGCGATCGCCAGCACCGGCGGCACCGGCGATCAACAGCAAGGCGGGAACGAGGCAGCGGGCAAACGGCATGGCGAACTCCGTGGCAAGGGAAGCCGGTTCGTGTCTGCGTCAACGTCGGCCGGCGGGTCGCGAGGCCATGCGCGACCCGGCCGCACGCTCACGTGGCGGCGATCGGCGCAGGATACGCGCGATCCGGGCGCACGGGACGGAAGCACGGCGCGGTCGCGTAGAAGGCCGCGTCCTGCCCCGGATGCCAGCCCGGGAGGCCCGCGAGCGGCAGCGGCCGCAGTTCGAGCGGATCGCCCAGCACCTCGCCGGCGGCGATGGCCGCGGCGACGCGCGCGACGCAGGTCGCGTCGTCCGCATCGCCGAGCACGACCAGGCATTTCGCGACCGGGAACAGCGCGGGCGCCAGCGACATCTCCAGCAGGGCGTGGCCGACGATCGCGCCGATGGCGATGTCGCCGCGACGCCACGCGTCGGCATGGTCGAAGCACAGCGTCGACCAGTCGTGGCAGTCCCACGCGGCGAGCAGAGCCGGATCGCGCACGCGCACGATCGCGCCGGCCTCGTCGAACTGCGTCAGCGCGTACTGCGCGCGGTTGCGCACGGCCGGGCCCATCGTGGCGATGTGCGCGCACTGCCGCGCGTTGAGCGCGCGCTTCAGCGCGGGATAGCGGCACCACACCATCGCGTTGAACAGGTCGTGCCAGTTGCCTGAGCGCGTGGCGATGGCGCCGCGTTCGGCGATGCGGGTTTCGTAGTGGAGGCCGTCATCGAGCAGCACCACGTCCTGTGCGACGAAGCGCGGTCCGTCGGGCGGCAGTGCCGCGTTCAAGTCATCGATGGACGGCCATTCCGAAGACACGCACCAGTCGCGATGCGCCACGTAGCCCGCATGCATCGGATGGTCGAAGCAGGCCGGATCGACGCCGTCGCGCGGCGGCGCGATGAAACGACGTCTGCTCATGCAAATGGCCGGCAAAGCCTGACCATGTCATCCCGAGCGCAGCGAGGGACCTGCTTTTCGATGACGGTGCGAAAACCCCGCATGTCCGTCCCGGCCAAAGCAGGTCCCTCGCGGTGCTCGGGATGACAGGACGAAACGAAGGACATTTCAGCAGTGCTTCGCCCGTCCCAATGCGCGCTCAGTCGTTGAAGATCACTTCGCCGTAGAGGTCGTGCTCGTCGCTACCCATGATCTCGACGTCGACGAACTCGCCCGCACGCAGGCCGGCTTCGCGGCTGTTCTGGATCTGCACGAGGCCGTCGATCTCCGGCGCATCGGCCATCGAGCGCGCCAGGCCGAGGTCGCCGTCGACCATGTCGACGAGGCAGCGCTGCACGCTGCCGACCTTGGCCGCGAGCTTGGCCTCCGAAATCTCCGCCTGCCGCTCCATGAAGCGGGCGAGACGGTCGTGCTTCACGTCCTCGGGCAATGCGTCGGGCAAGGCGTTCGCGGCCGCGCCCTCGACCGGCGAATACGCGAACGCGCCGACGCGGTCTAGCTGCGCTTCGTCGAGGAAATCCAGCAGCTCCTCGAACTCCGCCTCAGTCTCGCCGGGGAAGCCGACGATGAAGGTGCTGCGGAGGGTGATGTCGGGGCATGTCTCGCGCCAGCGGCGGATGCGCTCCAGCGTCTGGTCGACCGCGCCGGGGCGCTTCATCAGCTTCAGGATGCGCGGGCTGGCGTGCTGGAACGGGATGTCGAGGTACGGCAGCAGCTTGCCGTCGGCCATCAGCGGCACGATCTCGTCGACATGCGGATACGGATAGACGTAGTGCAGGCGCGTCCACACGCCGAGTTCCGACAGTCCTTCGCACAGCGCCTTCATCCGCGTCTGGTAGGCCTTGCCGTGCCAGGTGCGCTCGGCGTACTTCACGTCGACGCCGTAGGCGCTGGTGTCCTGCGAGATCACCAGCAGTTCCTTCACGCCGCCCATGACCAGCTTCTCGGCCTCGCGCAGCACGTCGTCGACCGGCCGCGACACCAGGTCGCCGCGCATCGACGGGATGATGCAGAAGCTGCAGCGGTGGTTGCAGCCTTCGGAAATCTTCAGGTAGGCGTAGTGCTTCGGGGTCAGCTTCACGCCGATGTCGTGCTCGGCGAGCCGGCGCGGCACCAGGTCGGTGTACGGGTCGTGCGTCGGCGGCAGCGCCGCGTGCACGGCGGTCATCACGCTCTGGTAGTCCTGCGGGCCGGTGATCGCCAGCACGTCCGGATGCACCTCGCGGATCTGCTCCGGGCGCTTGCCCAGGCAACCGGTGACGATGACCTTGCCGTTCTCGGCCATGGCCTCGCCGATGGCGTCCAGCGACTCGGCCACGGCGGAATCGATGAAGCCGCAGGTGTTGACCACCACGACGTCGGCGTCGTCGTAGGTCTGGACGATGTCGTAACCCTCGACCCGCAGCTGGGTGAGGATGCGCTCGGAGTCGACCAGCGCCTTGGGGCAGCCGAGGCTGACGAAACCGACGCGGCGGCCGGTGGTGGGATCGATGGCGGACATGGCAGTGGCCTGGCGTCGGGCGGGGTCCGCGCGGATGCCCGGACAAGCCGGCAATTATAGCCCCGGGCGCCGTTTTCCCGAGCTGCAGGGCAGAGGGGTACGATGCCGGTCCCGACGACGAGAGCGACGCCATGGGCGAGTGGTTGACCCTGTCCACCCCGGAAGGCCCCGTGCAGGCCTGGCTGGCCCGCCCCGGGACCGCGCCGCTGGGCGCGGTGGTGGTGATCCAGGAGATCTTCGGCGTGAACGCGCACATCCGGCACGTGGCCGACCGCTTCGCCGCGGCCGGGTTCACGGCGATGGCGCCGGCGCTGTTCGACCCGGTCGACCCGGGCGTCGAGCTGCGCTACGACCAGGACGGCGTGGCCCGCGGGCGCGATTACGCCGCGTCGATCGGCTTCGAGCGCGGGCTGAAGATCGTCGGCGCGGCCTCGCGCTGGCTGCACGAATCCGGCCACGCGGTGGCGGCGGTCGGCTTCTGCTGGGGCGGCACCCTGGCGATGCTGGCCAACACCCGCCTGCACATGCCGTCGGTCACGTACTACGGCGGCCGCAGCGTGCCGTTCCTCGGCGAACCGGCGCGCGCACCGATGCTGTTCCACTTCGGCGAACGCGACCCGATCATCCCGCCCGAGGACGTGGAGAAGCATCGCCTGCACCATCCCGAGGCGACCGTGCACGTCTACGCCGCCGGACACGGCTTCAACTGCGACGAACGCGCCGACTACGACGCCGACGCCGCGGCAATCGCATGGACGCGCACCCTCGCCTTCCTGACCGAGCACCTGACATGACCCGGCACGCCGACGCCCCGCCCGGCTGGCACCTGCATCCGCAACTGGCCGACGACACCCATCCGCTGGCGCACTGGCCGCTGTGCGACGTGCAACTGATGGACGACGCCCACCACCCGTGGCTGATCCTCGTCCCGCGCATCGAAGGCGCGACCGAGCTGACCGACCTCGATCCCGCGCAGCAGGCCGCGCTCACCGCCGAGATCGACCGCGCCTGCCGCGCGCTGCAGGCCGCGGTACAGCCGCACAAGCTGAACGTCGCGGCGCTGGGCAACGTGGTGCCGCAGCTGCACGTGCACGTGATCGCCCGCTTCCGCGACGACATCGCGTGGCCGCGCCCGGTCTGGGGCACGGCCGCCGCGCAGCCCTACTCGCCCGAGGCGCTGGTCGAACGCGTGGCCCGGCTGCGCGACGCCCTGTCGGCATGAGCGACGGCGAGCGCGACGGCCCGGTTGCCGAGGCGCTCGCCGACGACGCCTGGTTGTTGCGGCTCGCGCCCGGCGCCGACGCGAACGCGCGGGCACATGCGCTGGCCGCAGGCCTGCGCGCCGACGCGCCCGCGTGGCTGCGCGACGTGGTGCCGGCCTGGGACAGCGTCGGCGTGTGCTTCGATCCGGCGCAGATCGACCCGGATGCCGCACTGGCGTGGCTGCAAGCCCATCGCGACGATGGCCCGGGCGCCACGCTCGCCACGCCGCGCATGATCGAGATTCCCGTGCGCTACGGCGGCGAACACGGCGTCGACCTCGACGCGGCCGCGGCCGAACTCGGGCTGGCGCCCGCGGCGCTGATCGCACGCCACGTCGCGCCGCTCTACACCGTCGCGATGATCGGCTTCGCGCCGGGCTTTCCGTACCTCGACGGGCTCGATCCGGCGCTGGCGCTGCCGCGGCTGGCCACGCCGCGCAGTCGCGTGCCCGCCGGCAGCGTCGGCATCGGCGGCGCGCAGACCGGCATCTACCCGCGCGAAAGCCCCGGTGGCTGGCGGCTGCTCGGGCGCACGCCGCTGACGCTGTTCGATCCCGCGGCCGACCCGCCGTCGCGGCTGCTGCCCGGCGACCGCGTGCGCTTCGTCGCCATCGACGACGCCGCGTTCGACCCGCTGGCGCGCGACGCATGAGCGCGACCGCATGGCGCGTGCTGCGCCCCGGCGCGCTGACGACCGTTCAGGACGGCGGGCGCCACGGCTGGCGCCACCTCGGCGTGGCCCGCGCCGGCGCGCTCGATCCCGATCTCGCCGCGCTCGCGAACCGGCTGGTCGGCAATCCGCCCGAGGCCGCGGTGCTGGAACTCACGTTCAACGGCCCGACGCTGGCGCTGCCGGCGCCCGCGCGGATCGCGCTGTGCGGGGCCGGGATGACGGCGACGCTGGAAGATGCCGGCGGCACCCTCCACGCCGTACCGCCCGGTCGCCCGGTGACGGTTCCGGCCGGCCTGCTGCGCCTCGGCAGCATGGGCCACGGCCTGCGCGCGTGGCTGGCGGTGGCCGGCGGCTTCGACGTGCCGCCGGTGCTGGGCAGCCGCAGCACCGACCTGCGCGGCGGCTTCGGCGGCCTCGACGGGCGCGCACTGCGCGCAGGCGACCTGCTGCGGGTGGGTAATCTCGACTTGGGCGAAGCCGTCGTGGACGACCTCGACGCACCGGTCGCGCCCGGCTGGTGGATCGATCTCGACGCCGACGTCCCGCCCGACGCACCGATCCGCTACCTGCCGTCGGCGCTGCCGATCGCCGCCGGATTGGCGTCGCATGCATGGACCGTCGATCCGCGCAGCGATCGCCAGGGCCTGCGCTGCGCCGGCGATGCGCTTGCCGCCGAACTGCCGGAGCAGGTGTCCGCCGCGGTCGCGCCGGGCACGCTGCAACTGCCGCCGGACGGCCACCCCATCGTGCTGCTGGCCGATGCGCAGACCGTCGGCGGCTATCCGCGCCTCGGTCACGTGATCGCCGCCGACCTGCCGCGGCTCGCACAGCGTCGCGCGGGCGACGCGCTGCGTTTCTTTGCAGTGACGCGGGACGAAGCCCGCGCGGCGTGGATGCAGCGGACCGCACGCATCGCGCGACTAGAATGGGCCATCGACCTCGCCATCACCCGGGAGACCGCGCCATGACCCTGCTCCGACCGGCCACCGCCTCGCTTGCGCTCGCCGCCCTGCTGTTCGCCGCCGTCGATGCGCGCGCCGACGACGTCGACTACCGCACCGGCGGCAAGCGCTTCGCGAAGGTGTGGCACGCGTTCTACGACCTGTCCGACCACGAACCCGAGATCGACGACCCGCTGATCGCCGCCGGTCGCCCGATGGTGCCCGCGATCTGCGAGGCCATCTCGCACCAGGACATGAAATACCGTCGCTACGCGATCGGCGCGCTGGGTTACATCGGCGACCGCAAGGCGGTGCCGACGCTGGTCGGCCTGCTCGAGAATGCCGGCGAAAAAGCCTATTTCCGCAGCGACGCACTGCTCGCGATCCATCGGATCGACCAGCCCCTCGGCACGCGCTATGCACGGCAATACCGATACGCGGACAAGCCCATCGCCATGATCGCCGAAGCGATCCTGCGCGGCGACCGCGGGCTGCTGGAACCCACCGAAGAATGACCGCCTTGACCACCATCGACCTCAACTGCGATCTCGGCGAAGGCTGCGGCCATGACGCCGAGCTCGTGCCGCTGATCTCCTCCGCCAACATCTCGTGCGGCGCGCATGCCGGCGACGCGGACACGATCCGCGCGACGCTGCGCCTGTGCGCCGCGCACGGCGTCGCCGCCGGCGCACATCCGGGCTACGCCGATCGCGCACACTTCGGCCGGCGCGAGACCGGCGACGATCCCGACACCATCGCGCGCAGCGTCGCGGAGCAACTGGCGACGTTCGCCGCGCTCGCGAAGGAATGCGGCGTGGTGGTCACGCACGTCAAGCTGCACGGCGCGCTCTACAACCGCGCCGCCGAGGATGTCGACGTCGCGGCCGCGATCGTGAAGACGGTGCAGGCGTTCGATTCCGCGCTGCCGCTGGTCGGGCTGTCGGGCTCGGTGCTGCTGGCGATCACCGCGGACGCGGGCCTGCCGGTCGTGCACGAAGTCTTTCCCGATCGCGGCTACGACACGAAGGGCCGCCTGCTGCCGCGCAGCCAGCCGGGCGCGGTGATCGACGCGCCCGCCGACGTGGCCGACCGCGCATTCCTGCTCGCCGCGATGGGCCTGGCGAAAGACGAACGCGGCCGGCCGCTGCTGCTGCGCAGCGACACACTGTGCCTGCACGGCGATCGCGACGACGCGGTCGCGATCGCGCAGGCCGTGCGCACGCGCCTGCTGGATGCAGACGTGCGTATCGCTGCGCGCGCTGGTCTCGCCGCGTGACCGCCGAGCTCGTCAACTACGAGTTCGTCAACTACTGGCCGCTGATCGGCGTGCTGGCCGTCGTCGCCGGCTTCGCGCTGCGGCTGAACCCGGCGCTGGTCGTGGTCGGCGCGGGCTTCATCACCGGCCTCGCCGCGAAGCTGTCGCCGCTGGAGGTGCTGGACCTCATCGGCAAGGCCTTCACCGAGAAACGCTACCTGCTGCTGTTCCTGATCACGCTGCCGGTGATCGGCCTACTCGAACGCCACGGCCTGAAGGAACGCGCGCAGGCGTGGATCGCCGGGCTGCACGGCGCGACGATGAGCCGCCTGCTCACCGCGTACCTGCTGTTGCGCCAGGCGTTGTCCGCGATCGGGTTGACCAGCGTCGGCGGCCATCCGCAGACGGTGCGGCCGCTGGTCGCGCCGATGGCCGAAGGCGCCGCGGAAACGACGCACGGCGCGCTCACCGATGCCGAACGCGAGCGCATCCGCGCGATGGCCGCCGCCACCGACAACGTCGGCCTGTTCTTCGGCGAGGACATCTTCATCGCCTTCGGCGCGGTGCTGCTGATCCAGGGCTTCTTCGCCGACCACGGCCATGCGCTGGAACCGCTGCAGATCGCGGTGTGGGGCATCCCGACCGCGGTCTGCGCATTCCTGATCCACGCCTGGCGCCTGCACCGGTTCGAGCGCGCGCTCGCCCGCGCGCATGCGCACGACGCGACGACGACGAGGGACGGCGCGTGATCGGCATGACGCCGGTCTACTGGCTGCTCGGCGCCTATTTCGCGGTGCTGGCATGGCGCGGCGCGCGCGACACCGGCAATCCGCGGCGCATCACCACCGCCGCGTTCTGGGCGCTGCTTGCCGCGCTGCTGTTCGCCGCCGAACGCCTGCCGGTGCGCGTCGTCGGCGGCTGCGTGGTGGTGCTGGTGCTGATCGCCGGTTTCGGCGGCCTGCGCAGCGGCCGCTACGCCGAAAGCAGCGCCGACGAGAAGCGCGCCGAAGCCGCGCGACTCGGCAATCGGCTGTTCCTGCCGGCGCTGCTGATCCCGCTGCTGACCGTCGCGGGCACGCTCGCGGCGAAGCATCTCGTCGTCGGCGGCAAGCCACTGTTCGACACTGCGAACACCGGCACGCTGACCGCACTCGCCGTCGCGTGCCTCGTCGCACTCGCCGCGGCCTGCGTACTGACGCGGCAAGCGCCCGGCGTCGCGATCGAACAGTCGCGGCGGCTGGTCGACGCCATCGGCTGGGCCGCGCTGCTGCCGCTGCTGCTGGCGACACTGGGCAGCGTGTTCGAGGCCGCGGGCGTGGGCCAGGCCGTCGCCGGCGTGGTCCGCGGCATCATCCCGGTCGACAACGCCTTCCTCGTGGTCGTCGCCTACGCGCTGGGCATGGCGCTGTTCACCGCGATCATGGGCAACGCCTTCGCCGCATTCCCGGTGATGACCGCCGGCATCGGCCTACCGCTGCTGGTCGACCTGCACGGCGCCGACGCCGCGGCGCTGGGCGCGATCGGCATGCTCTCCGGCTACTGCGGCACGCTGATGACGCCGATGGCCGCGAACTTCAACCTCGTGCCGGCCGCATTGCTCGAACTCAAGGACCCGTACGGCGTGATCCGCGCGCAGTGGCGCACCGGCGCGCTGCTGCTGGCCTGCAACGTCGTGCTGATGTACGTGATCGTGTTCCGCTGAGGGCATCGAATGCGCCACGTCCCCGTCGTCCTGCTCACCGGCTTCGATCCCTTCTGCGGGGATGCCGTCAATCCGAGCTGGAAAGCCGTGCGCCGACTGCACGGCACCACGCTGCACGGGCACCGCATCGAAGCGGTGGAGTTGCCGACGGCCTTCGGCCGCGGCGCGACGGCGCTGCTCGACGCGCTCGATCGGCATCGCCCGGTGCTGACGCTGTGTACCGGCCTCGCGGCGAATCGCGGCGCGCTCTCGCTGGAGCGCGTGTCGGTGAACCTGATCGACGCGCGCATTCCCGACAACGACGGCGCGCAACCGGTCGACGTCCCTTGCGTCGCCGGCACGCCCGACGCGTATTTCACGACGCTGCCGGTGAAGGCGGCGCTGCGCGCGCTGAACGCCGCGGGCATCCCGGCCGAGTTGTCGCTCACCGCCGGCACCTTCGTCTGCAACCACGTCTTCCACGTGCTGATGCACGCCCTCGCCGGCGATCCCGCCGGGCCACGCGGCGGTTTCGTCCACGTGCCCCCGCTGCCCGGCATGCCGCTGCGTTCGCCGCAGGCGCGCGCGATGCCGCTGGAGACGATGGTTGACGGCATTCGCCTGATCATCGACGTCGCGCTGCGCACGCACGACGACGCGCACTTCGCCGCCGGCACCCTCGACTGACGTCGCCATCCGGCAGGGTTCCGCATTCAGGAATCCGGATGCTGGATCGATGCTGTCTGCTACAGCCCACCCCATCCCCACCCAAACCCTCCCCTTGAAGGGGAGGGCTTCAAGGCGCAACGCCTTGCTTTCCGGTCATCGACCACAAGCGCTGCTGTCCCTGTGGAACGCAGACCTTCGAATCAATGTTTTTTGTTCTCCCCGGCAGGCGAAACGCTTCAAAGTGCCGCGCCCTGCTCCCTCCCCTTCAAGGGGAGGGTCGGGGTGGGGATGGGGTTGACCACAGGCAAACACTCGCGACGAGGCGCTCTGCGGCTAAAGTTCGATGCATCCCCGCACCGGAATGCCCCCATGCACCTTGCATCCATCGCCTGCACTGCCCTGCTCGCCCTCGCGCTTGTCGCGCCGTCCGCGCAGGCCGGCGTGTTCGCGAAGAAGCCCGAAACCGTCGCGGAGGAAGCGCAGGCCGCGAATCTGCCCGCGGTGACGCTCTGGATCGAAGCCACCTGGGGCATGCGCAACCAGGGCGCGGCGAACAGCCTCACGAAGGCGCACGGCGCGTTCGCGAAATACGGCTACAAGGTGGTGAGCGTGCAACCGTACATCGAGAACGGCGACCTGCAGGGCTTCTTCGTCACGTACCAGAAGCCGTGACGTCGTCGCCGCCGAACCACTGCGGATAGCGGCGCCAGCGTCCGACCGAGCGCGCATGCACCGGCTGGCGCACCTGCCAGCGGCTGAGCGTCTGCACCGAGCGGCCGCTGGCGTGGAAGGCCAGGCAGCGGTCGTCCCACGGCAACCCGGCGAAATCGATCAGCCGGCGGATCTGCGCGTCGGTGTCGGCGACCACGTCCTCGTAGCGCAGTTCGAGGATCGGCAGCGGCGACACCGCCTGCCAGTGGCGCATCAGGCGTTCCTGTTCCGCGATCATGAACGCGATGTCGTCGAGGTCGGTGGCGTAGGTCGACAGCGGCGAGAAACTTTCGCTGTAGATCGACAGCGCGATGTCGCGCGGATCGCGCCGGCACCAGACGATGCGCGCGTCGGCGAACAGCATCGCGATCAGGCCGACGTGCAGGAAGTTGTACGGCTGCTTGTCGACGAGGCGCTGCGCGTCCTGCGCCGCTTCGCCGGCACCGGCGAGATAGGCGTCGGCGCGGCTGCGCAGCCAGTCCGCCGGGATGTCCTCCAGCCGCTGCATCCAGCCTGCGCCGCGTTCGTCCGACAGCGTCTGCGCGATGGCGACGATGCCGGTGCGCTCGCCGCAGCCATGCACGGCGGGATGCGCGGCGAGGATTTGTTCCGCCAGCGTGGTGCCGCTGCGCGGCATGCCGAGCACGAACATCGGTCGCGGATCGCGCAGCGCCTCGCGCCGGCACGCGACCAGCCGTTCGGGCGTGAACGCGGCGATCGCGGCGTCGACCTTGGCGGTGACATCGGCGCGATCGAACCCGCCGTCGCTCTCGCGACGCAGGCGATTGGCTTCGGCCCAGTGCGTCGCGGCGGCGGCGTATTCACCGCGCGCGTCCTCGCGCTTGCCGAGCACGTGGTGCAGGTAGGCGCGCTGCGGGCCGGGCACGGCTGCATCGGCGCTCATCGCCTCAGCCCTGCGCACGAGGTCTTCGGGCGCGACGGCGCGGGCGAGCGCGATCGCCGAGCCCAGCGGATCGCCCCAGTCGGGCGCCAGCGCATGGGCGCGGGCGTAGGCCGCCTGCGCTTCGTCCGCGTCGCCGAGGTCTTCCTGCACCCAGCCCAGCTCCAGCCACAGCGGCGCCTGGTCGGGGAAACGCGCGAGGCCTTCGCGCACCGTCGCCAGCGCGCGCTCGGGCGTGCCGAGGTGGCGCTGGCACTGCGAGCGGCGCAGCGGCACACCGGGATCACCGCCCTGCCCGGCCGCGACGAGCCGGTCGAACAGCGCCAGCGCGTCGGCATGGTGCTCGACCGCGTATTCCGCTTCCGCCAGCGCGCGCAGGATCTGCGGCTGCTCCGGCGCCAGCGCATTCGCGCGACGCAGCGCGGACAGCGCCTCGGCGTCGCGCTTCGCGCCGTACAGGGTCATGCCGAGCAGGTACCAGCCGCCGACCAGCCCGGGTTGCAGTTCGACCGCACGGGTGAACGCGGCGATCGCCTCGTCCGCGCGACCGATGCCGGCCAGCACCTGCCCGAGATCCAGTTGCAGCGAGGCCTCGCCCGGCGCCAGCGACACGGCGAGCCGCATCGCTTCGATCGCCGCGTCGTGGCGGCCGGCCATCTGCTGCAGCGTCGCCAGCGCGCGGAACACCGCCGGCTGCTGCGGGAAGTCGCGCAGCAGGGCCTGCATGACCTGTTCTGCCTCGACGACGCGCGTCTGCTGGAGCAGGGCGTAAAGCTGCTGGAGGCGAGGCTGGAGATCGCTCATCGCCGTGCGTCCGCTGCAACGAAAGAGACGGCGTGGCTCACGTC
This sequence comes from Lysobacter sp. DMC97, assembly GCF_056313745.1. NCBI lineage: Bacteria > Pseudomonadati > Pseudomonadota > Gammaproteobacteria > Lysobacterales > Lysobacteraceae > Lysobacter > Lysobacter sp. DMC97. Next base: position 331,414 of record NZ_JBQUZR010000004.1, read on the forward strand.
CGCGGCAGCGTCACGCCGGTCTGGCCCTGGTACTTGCCGCCGCGGTCGCGGTACGACGTCTCGCAGACCTCGTCGGACTGGAAGAACAGCATCTGTGCGACGCCCTCGTTGGCATAGATGCGCGCCGGCAGCGGCGTGGTGTTGCTGAATTCAAGCGTGACGTGGCCTTCCCATTCCGGTTCCAGCGGCGTCACGTTGACGATGATGCCGCAGCGGGCGTAGGTGCTCTTGCCAAGGCACACCACCAGCACGTCGCGCGGGATGCGGAAGTATTCGACGGTGCGGGCCAGCGCGAAGGAATTCGGCGGGATGATGCAGACGTCGGAGACGACGTCGACGAAGCTGCTGGGATCGAACGCCTTCGGATCGACGATCGTGGAGTTGATGTTGGTGAAGATCTTGAACTCGCGCGAGCAGCGGACGTCATAGCCGTAGCTGGACGTGCCGTAGCTGACGATGCGCTGGCCGTCCGCGGCGTGCTTGACCTGGCCGGGCTCGAAGGGCTCGATCATGCCCTGCGTCTCGGCCATGCGGCGGATCCAGCGGTCGCTCTTGATGCTCATGCGGTGTTCCCGGCCCGGGGGCCCTGAAGTGATGCGGAAAGGTGGGGATTCTACGGGAGCGCCGGCGGCGGCCCGCGACGGCCCGCGACGGCTGCGATCGCGCGCCCGGTCAGACCAGGCTCGCGCCGATGCCCGCGCGCACCCGCGGGCGCTCCGCGAGGACTTCCAGCACGCGTGCGGCGAGCGCGCGATACGCCGCGGCCGCAGCGCCGTCGGGCTTCGCGCGCACCACCGGCGTGCCGACGTCGCCCTGCTCGCGGATGTCGATCTCCAGCGGCAGCGCGCCCAGCAGCGGCACGCCGTACTGCGCCGCCATGCGTTCACCACCGCCGTGGCCGAACAGATGTTCGACATGGCCGCAGTGCGAGCAGACATGCTGGGCCATGTTCTCGACCAGCCCCAGCACCGGCACGTTGACCTTCTCGAACATCTTCAGCGCCTTGCGGGCGTCGAGCGTGGCCACGTCCTGCGGCGTGGTGACGATGACCGCGCCGGCGACCGGAATCTTCTGCGCCAGCGTCAGCTGGATGTCGCCGGTGCCCGGCGGCAGGTCCACGACCAGCACGTCGAGGCCTTCATCGCCGGGCTCGCCCCAGCGGGTGTCGTTCAGCAGCTGGGTCAGGGCCGAGGTGGCCATCGGGCCGCGCCAGATCATCGGCGTGTCCTGCTCGACGAGGAAGCCGATCGACATCGTCTCCACGCCGTGGGCGCGCATCGGCACGATCGACTTGCCGTCCGGGCTGTCCGGCCGGCCGTCGAGGCCGAGCATGGTCGGGATGCTGGGGCCGTAGATGTCGGCGTCGAGCACGCCGACCCGGTAGCCCAGGTCGGCCAGGGCCACGGCCAGGTTGACGGCGGTGGTGGACTTGCCCACCCCACCCTTGCCGGAACCGACGGCGATGAGGTTGCGGACCCGCGGCAGCGGGGCGAGGCCGGGCTGGACGGCGTGGGCAGGCAGGCGGGAGGCAGTGGTCATGCCGCCATTGTCGCCGGCCCGGGGGACGGCCGCCAATCGGACCGCCCGGGGCCATGTCGGGCCCCGTGAAATCCCCTCGACATTGCCGGAATTGGCGGGTAGCAAGGCCACATGACATGCTCGTTAAAGTCATGTTAAGTTCCGGGGACAGGGGGTGGGGAAAAGCCTCCTGGACAGAAAGCATTTCTTTCATCGACACACCGGGGAACCCATGAATCCGAACGATCCGCGCCGCCTGCGGCGCCTCCCGCTCACCAGCGCCATCATCGCCGGCCTCCTGTTCTCTGGCGCCGCCCTTGCGCAGGATGCCACCGGCGACGACCAGAAGCCGCAGCCCGCCGCCCAGTCCACGCAGGACGGGCAACAGACCCTCGACAAGATCGAAGTCGTCGGCAGCCGCATCAAGCGCGCCGAAGTCGAAGGTCCTTCGCCGGTGACGGTGATCACCGCCACCCAGATCGAAAAGGAAGGCTTCAACACCGTGTTCGACGCGCTGGAGACGCTCAGCCAGAACACCGGTTTCGGCCAGAACGACTTCAACGCCGCCGGCGGCTTCACGCCGAACGCCAGCGTGATCAACCTGCGCGGCCTCGGCCCGGGCTTCACGCTGCTGCTGATCAACGGCCGTCGCGCGAACGACTATCCGTTCCCGTACAACGGTCGCAGCAACTTCCAGAACTTCAACAGCATCCCGGCCGCCGCGGTCGAGCGCATCGAAATCCTCGCCGGCGGTGCGTCCGCCATCTACGGTTCCGACGCCGTCGCGGGCGTGGTGAACGTGGTGCTGAAGCGGAATTTCGAAGGCAACCTGCTGAAGCTCAAGGGCCAGACCAGCACCCAGGGCGGCCGCGACATCGGCGACCTGCAGTGGGTGGGCGGCAAGACCGGCGACAACTGGAGCGTCGTGTACGCGTTCGAGTCGTTCAACGCCGAGCCGCTGTGGGGCTACCAGCGCGACTTCATGGATTCGGCCGAAGACAACCCGGCGCCTCCTGGCGTGAACGGCTCGACCGGCGTGGGCGGCTACCAGCCGCCGATCGGCATCCAGATCCGTCGCCTCAATTCGTCGGGCAGCACCGTCGGCTACGTGCAGCCGGCCGGCCGCACCTGCAGCGGCAGCAGCTTCTACCGTCCGCACACCTACACCAGCAGCCTCAGCGGCGCCACGCTGGGCCCGGGCTGCGGCTACGACCGCTACCCCGCCGAGCAGACCGTCCTCAACGGCAACAACGACCTGTCCGGCTACGTCTACGGCAACTACCAGTTCAACGACAACCTGGAAGCCTGGGCGACCGCGATGGTCTTCAATTCGCGCTCGCGCCTGAGCGGCGGTGTCGAACAGTGGTTCGGCGGCCCGCAGCCGAACGCCACGTTCTACGACCCCAACCTCGGCATGCGCATCCTGCCGATCCGCGCGCTGACGCCCGAAACCTACGGCGGCAGCGAAGGCACCTTCCAGAAGTTCGAGGAGAATTCCTACGACGTCGCCTTCGGCCTGCGCGGCACCATCGCCGACCGCTTCGACTGGGAGTGGACCATCGGCGGCGCCAAGTACGACGCCAAGCGCGAGCGTCCGCGCCTGACCGTCAGCGGTGCGACGGCCTACTTCCTCGGTTCGCGCCTGGGCACCACCAGCGGCATCCCCGGCGTGCCCAACGGCCTGCCGATCTACCGCCTCAACCTCGACCGTTTCTACGGCCCGATCTCGGCCGCCGACTACGCGTCGATGTCGACGATGGTCAAGTACCACGGCGTCTCCGACAACGCGGCGACCAGCTTCGTGCTGACCGGCGACCTGTTCGAACTGCCGGCCGGCCCGGTGGGTTTCGCGGCGGTGCTGGAAGCGAGCAAGCAGTCGTACGACCTGAAGGCCGACGCCCGGATCTTCCCGTCGGTGCGCGAGATCTACAACCTCACCGGCACCGGTGGCGGCGGCGACCGCTCGAAGTACGCGGCCGGCCTGGAACTGCGCGTGCCCGTGCTCAGCGCGCTGGAACTGAGCCTCGCCGCGCGTTACGACCGCTACGACGACATCACCGATGTCAACGGCGCCGCCACCTGGGCGGCCGGCTTCGAATACCGTCCGTTCCAGAGCCTGTTGATCCGCGGCAACTACGCCACGAGCTTCAAGGCGCCGGACATGCACTACATCTTCTCCGAGCGCAGCGGCAGCTTCGGCGCGATCACGGACTACTACCGCTGCTTCCAGGCCGGCATCCCCGCGGGTGTCTGTTCGGGCGCCGGTGCCACCTACAACTACTCGGCGTTCACCACGTCCGAAGGCCAGCCCGGCCTGCGCGAGCAGACCGGCAAGTCGTGGACCGCCGGCCTGGTGTGGGACATCACCGATTCGCTCTCGATCTCGGCCGACTACTACAGCATCCAGCTCGAGGACGTGGTGACGGTGCAGTCCGGCACGTCGATCCTCAACGCGGAGTACGGCTGCCTGTCGGGCACGGGCCGGTACCCGAACGGCTCGACGTTCCCGTTCGCCCCGGGTTCGGCGTTCTGCACCGAGACGCTCTCGCGCATCTCGCGTGACCCGAACACCAACGCGCTCCTCGAGATCCGCAGCGGGCCGATCAACCTCGCCGAGCAGGGGACGAAGGGCATCGACGCCACGGTGAACTACGCCCTCGACACCGAGCGCTTCGGCAAGTTCAAGACCTCGCTGGCCTGGTCGCACACGCTGGAGCAGACCCAGCGCGCGTCGGTGGGCGATCCGCTGATCAGCTACCGCGACCTCAACTCGACCTCCGACTACCGCAGCCGCGTCCGCTGGTCGACGAACTGGAGCATGGGCGACTGGGACGCGACGGTGTTCATGAACCGCACGGGCAGCTTCCCGATCTGGAATCCGAACAACCTCAACTTCACCAGCGGCCGGATCGGCAGCCGCACCGGCCCGAACATCACCTGGAACATGACGGTGGGCAAGAAGATCACGGACAAGCTCTACGTCCGCGGCAACATCAACAACATCTTCGACCACATCCACCCGAACGACGACACCTTCAATTCCTATCCGTACTACTGGCAGGGCTACAGCCCGGTCGGTCGCGAGATCGGCCTGGAACTGAGCTACAAGCTCAACTGATCCCGCACCACCTTGCGTCACCCGAAGAGCCCGGCACCCGCCGGGCTCTTCCTTTTCCGGCATTCACCTTGCCCAACCGCCCCGAAATCCGGCCGGTCCCCCGCTTCCCACCCCCGCCGGATACGGTATAAAGAACCGCTCCGGCCCGGGCGACGCGCCCGGTTCCGCCGACGCAAGACACGACAACGAGATCCAACGCCCTGGGAGGGGAACCATGCGCATCAAATCCATCCTCATGCCGCTCGCGCTGACGCTGCTCGCCGCGTCCTTCACGGCGTCGGCGGAATCGCCGTCGCCGATCGGCCGCTGGAAGACGCTCGACGACGAGACCGGCAAGCCGATGACGATCTCCGAGGTCTACAAGACCCAGAACGGCACGCTCGCGGCGAAGATCGTCGAGAACCTCGGCCTGCCGCCGACCTGCGCCGACTGCAGCGGCGCGTACAAGGGCAAGCCGATCGTCGGCATCGTCACCCTGTGGAACCTGAAGCCGATCGCCGGCGGCTGGGGCGGTGGCAACGGCTACAAGCCGTCCGAGGACCGCAGCTTCAAGGTCAAGTCGGTCAAGCTCAGCGCCGACGGCAACAAGCTCGAAGTCACCGGCTGCGTGATGGTGTTCTGCAAGACGGGGACCTGGGTCCGCGTCCCCTGATCGGCCGTACACGCCCCGCATCGATCGACCACGGCCCGGCCGCGCAGGCGTCCGGGCCGTTCCATGTCCGTTTCCGGAGCCCGTCCATGCCCCGCATCGCCCGCCCGATTGCCGGCTTGATCGCCGTCGTCGCCCTGCTGCTGCCCGCCCTCGCCTTCGCCCAGTCGTCGCCGCTCGGCCGCTGGCGCAGCATCGACGACGCCACCGGCAAGCCCAAGGCGGTGATCGAGATCGCCGACGCCGGCAACGGCACGCTGTCGGCGCGGATCGTGAAGATCCTCGACCTCAAGGACGGGCCGAACCCGGTCTGCAAGGCCTGCAAGGGCCAGCGCCGCAACCAGCCCATGGTCGGCATGGTCATCGCCTGGGGGCTGAAGCCCGATGACGGCGTCTGGGGCGACGGCCGCATCCTCGATCCGGAGAACGGCAAGGAATACGCGGTGAAGATGACGCCGACCGACGGCGGACGGCGGCTGGAAGTGCGCGGTTTCCTCGGCTTCGCGCTGCTCGGCCGCACGCAGGTCTGGCAGCGGGAGTGACCCGCGCCGGCGGCGGGGCGGCCGCGAGGGGCGTGCGATAATCGTCGATCGTTTCCCCCGGAGTGCGACCCGCCCATGTCTCCCGCGTCCGACCGACCGCAGGTGCTCGTCACCAACGCCCTGCCCTACGCCAACGGCCAGATCCACCTCGGCCATCTGGTGGGCTACATCCAGGCCGACATCTGGGTGCGCGCGCGTCGAATGTCCGGGGACACGGTGCACTTCGTCTGCGCCGACGACACCCACGGCACGCCGATCATGCTGGCGGCCGAAAAGGCCGGGGTCACGCCCGAAGCCTTCATCGCCGACGTCCAGGCCGCCCATGAACGCGACTTCGCCGCCTTCGGCGTGGCCTTCGACCACTACGACTCCACGAACTCGGCCGGCAACCGCGCGCTGACCGAGGCGATCTACCTGAAGCTGGAGGCCAACGGCCACATCGGCCGCAAGTCGGTGCAGCAGTTCTACGACCCGGCCAAGGGCATGTTCCTGCCCGACCGCTACGTGAAGGGCATCTGCCCGAACTGCAACAGCGCCGACCAGTACGGCGACAACTGCGAGGTCTGCGGCGCCACCTACGCGCCGACCGACCTCAAGGACCCGCGTTCGGTCATCAGCGGCGCCACGCCGGAGCTGCGCGCGTCGGAGCATTTCTTCTTCGAACTCGGCCAGTTCCAGGATTTCCTGCGCGAGTGGCTGTCCGGTGACGTCGCCGTCTCCGGCGTGAAGGCCAAGCTGCAGGAGTGGCTGGATGCCGAGGGCGGCCTGCGCCCGTGGGACATCTCGCGTGACGCGCCCTACTTCGGCTTCGAGATCCCCGGCCAGCCCGGCAAGTATTTCTACGTCTGGCTGGACGCGCCGATCGGCTACCTCAGCAGCTTCAAGGCGCTGTGCGAGGCGAAGGGCTACGACTTCGACGCCTTCACCCGCGCCGGCAGCACCGCCGAGATGCACCACTTCATCGGCAAGGACATCGTCAACTTCCACGGCCTGTTCTGGCCGGCCGTGCTGAAGGGCAGCGGCTTCCGCACGCCGACGAAGCTGCACGTCAACGGCTACCTGACCGTCGACGGCGCCAAGATGTCGAAGTCGCGCGGCACGTTCGTGATGGCGAAGACCTACCTCGACGCCGGCCTGCCGCCGGAGGCGCTGCGCTATTACTTCGCGACCAAGACCAGCGGCGGCGTCGATGACCTCGACCTCAACCTCGGCGATTTCGTCGCGCGCATCAACAGCGACGTCGTCGGCAAGTTCGTCAACATCGCCAGTCGCTGCGCGGGCTTCATCGCGAAGCAGTTCGACGGGCGCCTCGGCACGACGCTCGAAGCCGGCCGCGGCATGGAACTGTACGCGACCACGCTCGCTCGCCGCGAGGCCATCGTCGAGGCGTATGCCGCGAACAACGCCGCCGCCGCGCTGCGCACGATCATGGAAGCCTGCGACGAAGCCAACGCCTACGTCGCCGACAGCGCGCCGTGGGCGATCGCGAAGCAGACCGAGGTCGCCGGCAGCAGCGAACGCCTGCACGCCGTGTGCACGACCGCGCTCAACCTGTTCCGCCTGCTCGCGGCGTACCTCAAGCCGGTGCTGCCGAACCTCGCGACGCAGGCGGAAGCCTTCCTCGCGTCGCCGGTCACGCAGTGGTCCGATCTCGACGCGCCGCTGCTCGGCCACGCGATCCAGCCCTACACTCCGCTCTTCACCCGAATCGACCCGAAACAGATCGACGCCATGACCGAAGCCTCGAAGGAATCGCTGCAGCCCGCCGTCCCCGCCGCGCCCGTGAAGAAGCCCGATGCACCGAAAGCCGCGGAGAAGGCCCCGGAACCGGCGACGACCGACGCGCCGGCCTACATCGGCATCGACGATTTCGCGAAGCTCGACCTGCGCATCGGCAAGGTACTGGCGTGCGAGTTCGTCGACGGCTCGGACAAGCTGCTGCGCTTCGAGCTGGACGCCGGCGAGCTGGGCAAGCGCCAGATCTTCTCGGGCATCCGCGGCAGCTACGGCGAACCGGAGAAGCTGGTCGGTCGCAACGTGGTGTTCATCGCCAACCTCGCGCCGCGCAAGATGCGTTTCGGCCTGAGCGAAGGGATGATCCTCTCCGCCGGCTTCGACGGCGGCGCGCTCGCGCTGCTGGATGCCGACGCCGGCGCGCAGCCCGGCATGCCCGTCCGCTGATCGAGGAGCCGCTCCGATGAAATCGATCCACACGCTCTGCGCCCTCGCCTGCCTCGCGCTCGCCGCCTGCGCGGGCACGTCGCGCGACACGCCCGCGCCCGCGGCGCCCGCCGACGCGCCGCGCCCGATCGGCGGCGACCGCGACGCGCACGGCTGCCTCCCCGCCGCCGGCTACGCCTGGTGCGCGCGCGTGCAGCAGTGCGTGCGGCCGTGGGAGCTGGCGAAGGAGAAAGGCTTCGACAATTCGCCGGGCGGCTACGACGCCTGGTGCAACGCGAAGGACGCGCCGGCCACGCCGTGACCGTCGATCTCGTCGAACGCCTCGACCGGCTGTTGCCGCAGACGCAGTGCGGCCAGTGCGGCTTCGCCGGCTGCCGGCCCTACGCCGAGGCGATGGCGCGCGGCGAAACCAACATCGACCGCTGCCCGCCCGGCGGCGACGCCGGCGCCCGCGCGCTGGCGCGCGTGCTCGGCGTGCCCGCGCGCACGTATGACCGCACGCGCGGCACGCACAAGCCGCCACAGGTGGCGCTCGTGGTCGAGGACGACTGCATCGGCTGCACCAAGTGCATCCAGGCCTGTCCGGTCGACGCCATCATCGGCGCGGCGAAACACATGCACGTGGTGATCGAACCGCTGTGCACCGGCTGCGAGCTGTGCGTCCCCGCCTGCCCGGTCGACTGCATCGCGATGCTCACCTCCACCGAGCCCGCGCCGGCGTGAGCTACCGCGCGCTCGATCCGCAGGCGATCATCGTCACGGCCGCGCGACTGAGCGCACGCATCGCAGAGCGCTTCCCGGATTCGGGGCTGTCGAAGGTCGCGGCCGAAGTGCTGGCGGTGGCGCAGGACACCCGCGCCGACATCGCGGCGGTGCGCCGGCCGCGCCCCGCGCAGCGGCTGTGGATCTGGGCCGTGCTGGCGCTCGGCGCGGCGATGCTGGTCGCGATGGTCGTCTCGATGCCCGCCACGTCGTCGCGGCTCGAACTGTTCCCGCTGCTGCAGATCGTCGAATCGGCGATCAACGACGTCGTGTTCCTCGGCATCGCCGTGGTGTTCCTGCTGTCGCTGGAAGCGCGCAAGCAGCGGCGCGCCGCCCTGCGCGCGCTGCACCAGCTGCGCAGCCTGGCGCACGTGATCGACATGCACCAGCTGACCAAGGATCCGGAGCATCTGCTGTCGCCCGAGGCCGCGACGGCCTCGTCGCCGCGGCACGATCTCGACGCCTTCGGGCTGTCGCGCTATCTCGACTACTGCAGCGAACTGCTGTCGATCCTGAGCAAGATCGCCGCGCTGTACGCGCAAGACCTCGATGACAGCGAGGTGCTGGCCGCGGTCAACGACATCCAGGGCCTGACCACGGGGCTGTCGTCGAAGATCTGGCAGAAGATCGTCATCCTCGACAACCTGCGCGAGCGCGGCGGCCACGGCTGAGCCGCGGTCGCCGGCACGCGGTCAACGCCTCACTTCGCCGACGCGTCGGTGCAGCCCGAGCAGACGCGCTCGACCTTGTAGCCCTTCGCGCGCAGCTTCTCGACCACGCCGTCGCTGCCCAGCAGGTGCAGGCTGCCGACCACCACCAGCGTGTCCTTGTCGTGCGCGTCGTCGAGCATGCGCTGCAGCTTCGGCACCCAGGCGTCGTTGCGGGCGACGTTGATGCGCTGGTACAGCGCCGGATACTTCGCGCGCATGTCCGCAGCCATGCCGTTCCATAGCGCCTTCGCATCACCGCGGCGCCAGTCGGCGTGCAGCTTTTCGATCTCCTGGCGCGCGCCTTCGGCATCGCCCAGCGATTCCTGCAGGAACTGCACCTGCTGGTCGGGTTCCATGCCGTCGAACAGCGCGATCTGGTCGCTGCCCAGCTCCAGGCCCGTCGCCGGCTTCGACGCGCCGGCCGCGCGCTGGATCATGCGCATGTCGAGGCCGTTGGCGGGATCGAGCCCGAACTTGCCCATCTCGGTGAGCGACACGATCATGCCGGCGAACCACGGCTCGAACATCTGCAACGCCGGGCCGGGGAGTCCGGTCTTCATCAGCGCATCGCCGTTCGCGGCGACCCAGGCATCGAACTGCTTCGCGGTCTCCGGCGGCAGCGTGTCGCCCAGCCGCTTGCCGTCCGTGCGCAGCGCGGCCTTGGCCATCGCCATGCCGAGCTGCGGCGACGTCATCTCTTCCGGCGCGATCTCGAACGCCAGCGCCTCGGCGTCGTCGAACGCGGCGTCGATGTCCTTCGACAGCGGGTAGTCGTCGGCCTTCAGCACATGGAACGAGCCGAGCAGGTAGATCGCGTTGTCCGCATCCGACACCTTCCACAGCAGCGGCACCGGCGGCGAGGCGGTCGAGGCGGACGCGGCGGGCGCCGGTTTGGCGGCCGCGCCGGCGATCGCCGGCAGCAGTGCGGCAGCGAGCAGCGCGGGCGCGAGGGTGCGGAGCATTCGGGACGACGGGAACAGGCGCATGGGAATCCTTGTGCGTGCGGGGGAGACGCGGGACGGGCCGCCGGTCACTGGCGCGGGCCGCCGTAGCGTTTCTCGCCGGCGGTGACGGCGAGATCGATGCGGTTCTGGTTCGGCGGCAGCGCGCAGGTCGAGAACAGGGTGAAGGCCGCGGGCGGGTTGTAGGCGCGGTTGAAGTCGATCACCACCTGGCCGCTGGTGTCGGGGCGCAGCACGTCGATGCGCCGGCCCTGGCCGTAGGTCTCGTGGCCGCTGGTGTTGTCGGCGAAGATCACCGACAGCGTTTCGTCGCCCTCGTCGAGGGTCTCGAGCTGGAAGGTGCGGCCGTCGCGCTGGAATTCGAGCGCGCCGGGATTCGGCAGCGTCTCGGTCATGCCGGCGATGTCGACCACGTCCAGCGTGGTGCCGGCCGGGTGCGGGATGAACTTCGCGGTGATCCGCCAGTCGAGCTGCGGCGGCCAGTAGTCGAGCCCCTTGAACTGGGTGCGGGTCAGCGCATCGGCGTGCTTGATGCGCAACGCGAGGTTGCCGGCGCGGTCGATCACCGTCATCTGGCCGCGGCCGTCGTCGAACCCGACCACGCTGGCCGGGCCTTCGCGATCGGTGCGCAAATCCACCCGCGAAGCGGTCAGCGGCTGGCCGTCGAGCGTGAGCACGAGGCCACGCTCGGGCGTGAACGTCACCGAGCCGTTGTTGCGGGTGACCATGCCCAGCGCCACCGGCCCCGCCGCGAGACGGATGCCGCTGCGCTCGCCGCTGCCGATGTAGTGCGACTTCAGCGTGAGCCAGTGCAGGCCGACCAGCGTGGTCCAGCCGTCGGGCGTGACCAGCGCCTCGCGCCGCTGCGTGCGCCAGAGCTGCTCGCCGGCGATGTACTGCTGCTGCTCTGCGCTGGGCGCGGCGATCTTCTCGCCGGCCTTGTCGCCGCAGCCGGCGAGCACGCCCAGCAGCGGCAGCAGCAGGGCGGCGAACGGGCGCATCGATCGGGAACGGATTCCAGGCGCGGGGATCGTCATGGCAAGGCTCGCGGGCATCGTGCAGCGCCCTCCGTTGGCGCAGTCGGGATCAGGGTTGAGGGTCGGTGCCGGGGGTCGGTGCCGGGGGTCGGTACCGGGGTCAGTGCGGACTGCCGGGATACTTCTTTTCGCCGGCGGTCACCACGAGGTCCAGGCGGTTCGACGGCGGCGGCAGCGGACAGGTCGCGAACGCGGTGAACGCGCACGGCGGGTTGTAGGCGCGGTTGAAGTCGAGCACGTAGCGGCCCTGCGCATCCGGCCCCTGCGGGTCGATGAAGCGCCCGGCGCCGTAGCTCTCGCGGCCGTTGGTGCGGTCGGCGAACACGCCCGAGAGTTCGGACAGGTTCTCGCCGGTCACTTCCATGCGGAACGACTTGCCGTCGCGCGTGAACACCAGCGCGCCGGGATTCGGGACCTGGTTGCGGTCGCCGAGCACGTTGACGATCTCGATCGTGGTGCCCGCCGGGTGCGGTTCCAGCGTCGCCTCGACGCGCCACGACGGATCGACCGGCCAGTAGACCTGCGGCACCACGGCCTTCAGCGCCGGCGCGTCCGCATGCCGTTCGCGCAGGCCGTAGCGGCCCGAGCGCTCGATCACCCACAGCGTGCCCTTGCCGCCGTCGTAGGACAGCCGCGTCGGTGCGCCGGACTTGTCGTCCTGCAGCGCGATGCGGCCCACGACCGGCTTGCCGTCCACGGTCACGTCGGCCGACGGAGCGGGCGTGAAATGCAGCTGCGTGCCGTCCAGGTTGACGATGCCCAGCCGGACCGGGCCCAACGCGAGGCGCAGGTCCTGTCCCTCGGCGCTGCCGACGGTGCGGGTCTGCGGCGTCACCCAGTGCAGGCCGACGACGGTGAGCCAGCTGCTCTTCGGATCGCGCAGCGCCGCGTCCTGTTCGCGCCGCCACGCGTCTTCGCCGGCGACGTAATCGGCCGGCACCGGCGCGGCGGCAGGTGCCGCGGCAGGCGTCGGCGCGGGCGTCGTCGATGCCGCGGGCGGCGTGCGGTCGCAGGCGGTCATCGCGATCAGGCCCGCCAGCATCGCGACGGTCAGGTGTTTCGTCTTCATCAGCGCCCCCTCAGGAACCAGCGGTCGATCTCGCCCAGCGTGAACGCCGCCCAGGTCGGACGGCCATGATTGCATTGCCCGGAGCGCTCGGTGGCTTCCATCTCGCGCAGCAGGGCATTCATCTCCGGCAGCGTGAGCCGGCGGTTGGCGCGCACCGCGCCGTGGCAGGCCATCGTCGCCAGCAGTTCGTCGCGCGCACCGGCGACGCGCCGCGAGGCGCCGTGCTCGACCAGATCGGCGACGACGTCGCGCAACAGCGCTTCGATGTCGCCGTCGGCCAGCAGTGCCGGCACCCCGCGCAGGATCAGCGTCTGCGGCCCGCTGCGGGTGACCTCGAAGCCCAGCGCCGCCAGCGTGTCGGTCTCGCGCTCCGCGGCCTCGGCCTCGCGTTCGGACACCGCCAGCGTCTGCGGCACCAGCAGCGGCTGCACGCGCACGCCGACGCCGTCGTGCGCCGACTTCAGCTTCTCGTAGCCGATGCGTTCGTGCGCGGCATGCATGTCGACCACGACGAGGCCGTCCGCGGTTTCGCTGAGGATGTAGATGCCGTGCAGCTGCGCGACGGCGTAGCCCAGCGGCGGCACCTCGCCGTCGGCGGTCTCCGGCAGCGGCCGCACCGCGGGCTGCGGCGAGGACGACGGCGGTCCGGCATACAGCGCCGCATACGCCGCGCGCGCGTCGTCCACGCGCAGGCCGAGGCCGGTCTGCGGCATCGGCCGGTTCCACGCCATCGGCGACGGCGCACCGACGCCCGGTTGCGCGAATGACGACGGCATCTCGCCGAACGCGGGCAACGCCTCCGCCGTCGATGCGCCCGCCGGCGCGCCGGCGCGGGTCTCGGCCAGCGCCGCCTGCAGCGTGCGGTAGACGAAATCGTGGATGGCGCGCGCATCGCGGAAGCGCACTTCATGCTTGGCCGGATGCACGTTGACGTCCACGCGGCGCGGATCGACGTCGAGGAACAGCACGTACGCCGGCTGGCGGCCGTGGAACAGCACGTCCGCGTACGCCTGCTTCACCGCATGCGCCACGCTGCGGTCGCGCACCGCGCGGCCGTTGACGAACAGGTACTGCTGGTCGGTGCCGGCGCGCGAATACGCCGGCTGCGCGATCCAGCCGCGCAGGCGGATCAGGCTGCGGCTGTCGGTGGACAGCGGCGCTTCGTGGTCGACGCGCAGCGCGTGGTCGAGGAACTCCTTGCCCAGCGTCTCGCCGAGGCGGTCGCCGGAGAACAGCGCGTCGCCGTCGCCCTTGTACCTGCGCAGCGGCTTGCCGTTGTGGCTCACGCGCAGTTCGACCTCGGGGCGCGCCAGCGCCAGCTGCCGCAGCCATTCCTCGATGTGGCCCAGTTCGGTGCGCTCGGCGCGCAGGAACTTGCGTCGCGCCGGCACGTTGTAGAACAGGTCGCGCACCTCGACCGTGGTGCCGGTCGGCTGCTGCTTCGGGATCGGGTCGCCGACCTTGCCGCCGTCGACGTTCAGCGCGGTGCCGCGGTCGTCGTCGTGACGGCGCGAGGCGATCAGGAACCGGCTCACCGACGCGATCGACGGCAGCGCCTCGCCGCGGAAACCGAGCGTGGACACGCCTTCCAGATCGTCCAGCGATGCGATCTTGCTGGTGGCGTGACGCTGCACCGCGAGCGCCAGCTCGTCCGGCGCGATGCCGCCGCCGTCGTCGCGGATGCGGATCAGCCGCACGCCGCCCTCTTCCAGGTCGATGTCGATGCGGCGCGCGCCGGCGTCGATCGCGTTCTCCACCAGTTCCTTCACCACCGACGCCGGGCGTTCGATGACCTCGCCGGCGGCGATCTGGTTGACGAGGGTGTCGGGCAGCGGGCGGATGGTCACGTCGGGCGCGGTCGCCGTGGGGCGTCGGGGGATGACCCGGGATGATACCGCCCGCCCGCAGCGGCGAACCGTGCGCGTCGCCGCGACCGTTGCGGGATTACGGACTGCCGCCGTTCGCGGTCAGGCTGCCGGCGCTGGCGACGACGGTCGCCTCGGACATGCGCGCACGCACCGCGTACAGGGTGCCCGGCGGCGGCTGCCGCGTGAAATAGGTGTCGACGCCCTGCAGCACGGCCTTCGCGATCGTGCGCTGGTAGGCGGGATCGGTCAGGCGGCTCTCTTCGGCGGGGTTCGAGATGAACGCGGTCTCGACCAGCATCGCCGGCATGTCCGAGGTGCGCAGCACCGCGAAGTTCGCGCGCTCGATGCCCGGCTTGTGGTTGTTGCCGATCGCCTTGAGTCCGGACAGCACGTGGCCGGCCGCATCCTCGGAGGCCTTCATCTGGCCGCTCTGGGTGAGGTCGATCAGCACCGACGCCAGCGTGTTGTCGGCGCGCGGCAGCGCACCGCCACCGATCATGTCCGCGGCGTTTTCCTTGTCGGCGAGCCAGCGCGCGCGCTGCGAGGACGCGCCGCGCAGCGACAGCACGAACACCGACGAGCCCTTGGCGGCGCGGTTCTCGGCCGCGTCGGCGTGGATCGAGATGAACATGTCCGCCTTCGCCTGGCGCGCGAGCTGGGTGCGGCGCGGCAGCGGCAGGAAGACGTCGGTGTCGCGGGTGAGGTAGGCCTTCAGCCCGGGCGTGGCGTTGACCTGGCGGGCCAGTTCGCGGGCGATGGCGAGGGTGACGTCCTTCTCGCGCTTGCCGGTCGGGCCGTGCGCGCCGGGATCCTGCCCGCCGTGGCCAGCGTCGATGGCGATGATCAGCGGCCGCGTGCCCGGGCGCAGGTCGCGCAGCGGCTTGCCGGGCGGCGGCAGCGGATCGGCGGCCGGCGCGGGCTTGTCGACCGGCTTGTCGGCGGGCGGCAGAGCGGCGAGCGGCGGCGCCTGCACGACCGGCGGCTGCGATGCCGAGGCCGGCGGGGTCGTCGGCATGGCCGGACGCACGCCCGGGGCGGCCGGCGTCATCGGGCGGTTGGTCGCGGGCGAAGTCGTCCCGGCCGTCGACGCCGGCGCGGACACAGTCGGTGCCGACGGCTGCGGCGCGGCAGGAATCGGAGCGGTCGGGACTGGCGCTGCCGGAACAGACGCTGCCGGAACCGGCGCGGGCGGCGTCGCGGCGAACTTGCCGTCGCCGGGCCACTCCAGCACCAGGCGGACGCTGCCATCGCCGGCACGCTCGACGTGCGGCTTCAGCGGCACGACCGGCTGGGCGAGGTCGAAGACGATGCGGGTGGTGCCCGGCGCGGGCTGGCCGCTGCGCACGGCGCGGACGACGCCGGCCGGCGCGGGCAGCCGCAGGCGTGCGGCCGCGGTGTCGGGCAGATCGACGACGAAACGTTCGGGATTGGACAGCCGCAGCGTGCGGTACGGCGCCTCGGCGCTCAGATGCAGCTCGGCACGGGTGCCGGTGGGACCCTCGGTCACCTGCAACTGGCTGATTTCATTGGCGTGGGCAAGGTTCCAGCACAGGGCCGCCAGCAAGGCGAGGCCCAGGATGATCTGCTGAACAGTGATCCCCTTCACGCGCATGGGCGGTA
This sequence comes from Lysobacter sp. DMC97, assembly GCF_056313745.1. Lineage (NCBI taxonomy): Bacteria > Pseudomonadati > Pseudomonadota > Gammaproteobacteria > Lysobacterales > Lysobacteraceae > Lysobacter > Lysobacter sp. DMC97. The sequence continues at coordinate 347,450 of NZ_JBQUZR010000004.1, forward strand.
GTCAACCACCAGCCCGGGGATTTTTCAAGCGGTTTTCCCTTGATAATCCGTGACCTGACGGAACTTCCTTTCGCTCAGGGTCAGGTTGGTGCGGCAAGCGACTGCCCGGCCGTCGCCCGGGCCAGCCACGGCGTCCCGGCCGGACCGAGGGGAACGAGCGTCGCGCGCCGTCCGTCGGCCTCCATCGCCAGCGTGATCCGCAGGTCGGCCGGCGGCAGCGCATCCCCGCCCCGCTCCGGCCATTCGACCAGCCACAGCAGCGCATCGGCGTCGTCCAGACCGAGGAATTCCAGTTCGGCACCGTCGCCGATCCGGTACAGGTCCAGATGCAGGGCCTCGCCGCCGGTCGCCAGCGGATAGCGCTCGACCAGCGTGTAGGTCGGGCTGCGGATCGCGCCGATCACGCCCAGCGCCCGCAGCCAGGCGCGGGCCAGCGTGGATTTGCCGGCGCCGAGGTCGCCGTGGAGCAGCACGACCGCCGGCCGCGGTGCCGTCCGTGCCAGCGCCTGCGCCAGCCGCGCGGTGGCCTCGGCATCCGCGAGGAAGAGGTCGACCGGGTCGCTCACGCGCCGGCGCCCGGGTTCGCCAGCCGGCGCAGGTGCGGGAACAGGTCCGACGGCAGCAGGCCGCGTTCGCCGCCCTCGCGCGCGGCGGCATCGCCGGCGGCGGCGTGCAGCAGTGCGCCGCAGACCGCGGCCTCGAATGGCGCCTGTCCCTGCGCAAGCAGGCCGGCGATCGTGCCGGTGAGCACGTCGCCCATGCCGCCCGTGGCCATGCCGGGATTGCCGGCATCGACGAGCACCGGCGTCGCGCCGGGCGCGGCGATGACCGTGCCGGCGCCCTTCCAGACCACCGCGCCGCCGGTGCGCTCGGCCAGTGTGCGCGCGGCGCCGACGCGATCGGCTTCGAGTTCGGAGACGGCGCGGCCGAGCAGGCGCGCCGCTTCGCCCGGATGCGGCGTGAACACCGCCAGCGGATGCCCCGCCAGGCGTTCCGGCGTAGCCGCGAGCAGATTCAGGGCATCGGCATCGACCACGGTCGGACGGCCCGCGGCGAGCGCGGCGTCGAGCAGCATGCGCCCCCACGCCTCGTGCCCGAGTCCCGGACCGACGGCGATCACCGTGCAGCGATCCAGCAGCGGCCACAGCGCGTCGGTGGTATCGACCGCGCGCGCCATCGTTTCCGGGCGACGCGCCAGCAGCACCGGCACGTGCTCGGCGCGGGTCGCCGCACTCACCAGCCCGGCGCCGACACGGTGCGCGGCTTCGGCGCACAGCGCGATCGCACCGCCGTAGCCGTGATCGCCGCCGATGCACAGCACCGTGCCGAAATGGCCCTTGTGCGCGTCGCGGGCGCGCGGCGCGAACCCGTGCGCGAGTGCCGGTGGCCGCGCGAGCAGCGCCGCCGGTTCCAGATCGCCGAAGACGTGTTCAACCAGCCCCAGCGGATCGATCACCACCTCGCCCGCCGCGACCCGGCCGCGGCCGGTGAACAGGCCGGGCTTGCCGGCGATGAAGGTCTGGGTGATCGTCGCGCGCACCGACAGACCGTGGTCGTCGCCGGTGTCGGCATCGACGCCGGACGGCACGTCGAGGGCGAGGATCGGCGCGTCGTGGTTCAGCGCCGCGACGAAGGCGGCAGCGGCCCCGTCCAGCGCGCGATGCAGGCCGATGCCGAACAGCGCGTCGACCCAGACGTCGGCCGACGGCAATGCGCCGTCGGGGCGATAGGTCGACACCTCGCCGCCCGCCTGCACGAAGGCCTCGGCCGCGCGCTGCGCGGCGCCGGGCTTCACGCTGTCGTCCAGCCGCACCACGAACACGTGGCGGCCGGAGGCGCGGGCCAGTTCGGCCAGCACGTAGCCATCGCCACCGTTGTTGCCCGGCCCGCAGGCGATGCCGATGCGCTGCGCCTGCGGCCAGCGTTCCAGCAGCAGGCGCCAGGCCGCGAGCCCGGCGCGCGCCATCAGGTCGTCCTCGTCGAGGCCGAACCGCGCCATCGCGGCCTGCTCGGCGGCGCGCACGGCGCCGCTGCGGTAGAGCTTCGGCAGATCGTGGAGCGGGAACGGGCGCATGCCGGGATTCTATACTTCCGCGGTGGACCGCGAATCGACGCCCGACCTCGACGCCCTGGCGCAGCGCATCAAGGCGCTGGCGGGCGAATTCGGCTTCCGCCGCTGTGGCATCGCCGACGTGGCGCTGCACGAAGACGAGACGCATCTGCGCGACTGGCTGGCGCAGGGGCTGCACGGGTCGATGCGCTGGATGGCCGAGCACGGCGACAAGCGCAGCCGGCCGGCGGAACTGGTGCCGGGCACGGTGCGGGTGATCTCGGTCGGCCTCGACTACGGCCGCGATCCCGACGAAGCCTGGGCGACGCTGGACGACGGCGAACGCGCCTACGTCGCGCGCTACGCGCTGGGCCGCGACTACCACAAGCTGATGCGCATGCGCCTGCAGAAGCTGGCCGACCGCGTCGCCGCGGAGATCGGGCCGTTCGGGCATCGCGTGTTCGTCGACTCGGCGCCGGTGCTGGAGCGCGCCCTCGCGCGCAACGCCGGCCTCGGCTGGATCGGCAAGCACACCTGCCTGATCGATCGCGACGGCGGCTCGTGGTTCTTCCTCGGCGAACTCTACGTCGACCTGCCGCTGCCGGTCGATCCGCCGGCGACCGCGCACTGCGGCACCTGCACGCGCTGCATCGACGTGTGCCCGACGCAGGCGATCGTCGCGCCGTACCGGCTCGACGCGCGCCGCTGCATCGCCTATCTCACCATCGAGCACGAAGGCGCGATCGACGAAGACCTGCGCCCGCTGATCGGCAACCGCATCTTCGGCTGCGACGACTGCCAGCTCGTCTGCCCCTGGAACAAGTTCGCGCAGCGCACGGACGAGCCGGATTTCCGCACCCGCAACGATCTCGACAAGGCGTCGCTGGTCGACTTGTTCGGATGGACCGAAGACGAATTCCTGCAACGCACCGAAGGCTCGCCGATCCGCCGCAGCGGCTACGCCCGCTGGCTGCGCAACCTCGCGATTGCGCTGGGCAATGCGCCGACGACACCCGAAGTCGTCGCCGCGCTCGAAGCCCGCCGCACCCTCGACGCCGCGACCTTCGACAGCGCGATGGTGCGCGAACACGTCGAATGGGCGCTGGCGCGACATGGCATCGCAGCTTAGAGCGGAACGCAGTTCGGCCGAATGTTGCTTTTGGTAGAACGGCCTTCAGGCCGCTGCTCTTTTGTCTCTCGAAAGCAGCGGCCTGAAGGCCGCTCTACCAGAAGCAGGATCAGCCGCGCGCGCGAATCTCCGCCAGCAGCGCCTGCGTCACCGGGTCCGTGGCCTCGCCTTCGCCGCGCAACGCAGGCAGCAGGGCATTCGCGACTTCCTTGCCGAGTTCGACGCCGAACTGGTCGAAAGCGTTGATGCCCCACAGCACCGCCTGCAGGTACACGCTGTGTTCGTACAGCGCGATCAGCGCGCCCAGCGATTCCGGCGTGAGCGCGTCGAGCAGCAGCAGTGTGCTCGGGCGATCGCCGGCGTAGGCGCGATGCGGATCGTCGCTGGCGCGGCCGTTGGCGAAGGCTTCGGTCTGGGCCAGCAGGTTGGCGAGCAACGCCGCATGGTTCGCTTCGTGCGCGTGGTCGGCGCGGATCACGCCGATGAAGTCGGCCGGCACGATCTGCGTGCCCTGGTGCAGCGCCTGGAAGAAGCTGTGCTGGGTGTCGGTGCCCGCTCCGCCCCACCACACCGGCACGGTGTCGTTGGTCAGCAGGTCGCCGTCGAGGCGCACCGATTTGCCGAGGCTTTCCATCACCAACTGCTGCAGGTAATTCGGCAGCAGGCGCAGGCGTTCGTCGTACGGCAGCACCGCCTGCGAAGCGAGATGTTCGGCGTTGCGGTTCCAGACCGCGGTGAGCGCATGCCACACCGCGAGGTTCTCGCGCAGCGGCGTCGCGTGGACGTGCGCATCCATGACGGCGGCGCCGGCGAGCAACCGCTCGAAGCCGTCCATGCCGATCGCCAGCGCGATCGGGAAGCCCACCGCCGACCACAGCGAATAGCGGCCGCCGACCCAGTCCCACATCGGCAGGATGCGGTCCGCGTCGATGCCGAACGCGGCGGCGCGATCGACGTTCGCGCTGACCGCGTACACGCGGCGGTCGTCGCCCAGCCAGTCGCGCACCACGCGGCCGTTGAGCAGCGTTTCCTGGGTGCCGAAGGTCTTGGAAATCAGCACCGCCGCGGTCTTCGCCGGATCCAGCAGCGCGAGCACGCGGCGCACGGCGTTGCCGTCGACGTTCGACACGAAGTGCACGCGCAGGCCGGCCTCGCCGTCGACCGCATCGTGCAGCGCGTCGACCACGAGCCGCGGGCCGAGGTCGGAGCCGCCGATGCCGACGCTGACCACGTCGGTCACGCCCAACGCGCGCACCTGCGCGACCAGCGCGGCCATGCGCGCGCGGGCTTCGCGCGCCTGCGCGGACGCCTCGCGGGCGTGGACGGTGTCGGACAGTTCGCTGCGCAACGACGTGTGCAGCGCGGCGCGACCTTCGGTGGCGTTCACCGGATGGCCGTCGAACAGGCGGCGGATCGCGGACGACAGATCCGCGGCCTCGGCCAGCGTGAACAGCGCTTCGACCGCGTCGCGATCGACGTGCTGGCGCGCGAAGTTCGCGTACAGCGGGCCGACGCGCAGCGCGAAATCGCGCGGCCGCGTCGGGTCGTCGGCGATCAGGCGGGCGATGGGCGTGGCGTCGAGGCGCCGTGCATGCGGCAGCAGCGCGGCGGACAGGGCATCGGGCGGCAGGGACATGACGACCTCGAAAGCGTGCGCGAGGCCGTTATCTTGCCAGATCGCGCCGCGGCGGGACGGGCGCGCGGCCGCTGCATACGAATCCAGCGCCGACGCGTTCCGCTACGCCGGCGCAACGCCTCAATCGACGACGAGTTCGCCGATGTTGAATTCGATGTTATCGATCAATCGGGTCCGGCCCAGCCGCGCCGCGATCAGCGCCACGCGCGGGCCGCTGCCGTCGGCAGGCTCGGACAGGTCCGGCGCGCGGATCGCGGCGTAGTCGACGAGATAACCGGCGCGCACCAGGCGCAGCGTCGCCTCGGCTTCGACCTCGGTGCGCGGCGCGCCGCTTTCCAGGCGTTCGCGCATGAAGTGCAGCGTGCGATTGATTTCCGCGGCGGTGACGCGCTCGGTCGGCGACAGGTACTGGTTGCGCGAGCTCATCGCGAGGCCGTCCGCCTCGCGCACGATGTCGCCGCGCAGCAGCGTCAGCGGATACGCCAGATCGGTGACCATCTGCTGGATCACCGCGAGCTGCTGGTAGTCCTTCTTGCCGAACGCGGCCACGTCCGGCTGCACCTGGTTGAACAGGCGCGCGACCACCGTGCAGACACCGTCGAAATGCCCGGGGCGATGCGCACCTTCCAGCACGTCGGCGACGCCGGGCACGCGCATGCGCACCGCGAGATCGACACCGAACGGATACATCGATTCCACCGTCGGCAGCCACAGCGCATCGCAGCCGGCGGCTTCGAGCCCGCTGGTGTCGGCTTCGGGCGTGCGCGGGTAGCGGGTGAAGTCCTCGTTCGGCCCGAACTGGGTCGGGTTCACGAACACGCTGGAAATGATCCGGTCCGCGTGTTGCCGCGCCAGCGCGACCAGCGAATAGTGGCCCGCATGCAGGTTGCCCATCGTCGGCACGAAGCCGATGCGCAGCCCCTCGCGGCGCCAGCCGAGGATGCGTTCGCGCAGGCGCGACAGGTCGGTGATGGTTTCGATCATGGGCTTCCGAAAGGAGTGTGCGAGGCGCCGGGACGGGCTCAGCCGGCCAGGAATTCGGTCCACTTGCCGTGGACCCAGCCCCAGGCGCAGGGGCCGTGGTATGCGGTCGGCTTCGACAGTGACGTGGACACGCCGCAGTCGCCGGGGTGCTGTCCCTTGCGCGGATAGACGATCGCCAGCCACTTGTTGTCGCGCGAGTAGCTGCAGACGAAGAATTCGTCGCCTTCGCGCAAGCGATCACGTAGCGCGTAGGCCGACCCCGGTCCGCCGCGCACGGCGAGGAATCCGTCGCCCTTCGGGTCGAGGCCCTTGACCTTCGCCCAACTGCCGCAGGCGTCGAGTTCGGCCTCTTCGCCCACCACGACCGGCACGTCGCGCGGCGCGGCGACCGCGAGCGTCGAGGCGAGCAGCGCGACCGCGACGGCGGCCGGGAACAGCGGCATCAGTCGACTCATTGGTAGGCGTGCTCCGCATCGGGGAAGGTGCCGTCGCGCACCGCGGCGCAGTAGGCCTGCACCGCACCGGCGACCGAGCCGCCGTGGGCGAGGAAATCCTTCACGAACTTCGGCCGGCGATGGCCGCCGTCGAGGCCGAGCAGATCGTGCAGCACCAGCACCTGGCCATCGCAGTGCGGGCCGGCACCGATGCCGATGGTGGGGATCGGGCTGGCGGCGGTGATCGCCTGCGCCAGCGGGGTCGGCACGCATTCCAGCACCAGCAGCGCGGCGCCGGCGTCGGCCACGGCCTGCGCGTCCTCGCGCAGCTTCGCGGCGGCGCGTTCCTCGCGTCCCTGCACCTTGAAGCCGCCGAAGCGCAGCACCGACTGCGGGGTCAGGCCGAGGTGCGCGGACACCGGGATCTCGCGTTCGACGAGGAAGCGGATGACCTCGAGCTTGTGCGGCCCGGCGCCTTCGAGCTTGACCATCTGCGCGCCGGCCTGCAGCAGGCGGGTGGCGGCGTCGAGCGCGCGTTCGGGCGTGGCGTCGGCCTGGAACGGCAGGTCGGCGACCAGCAGCGCGCGCTTGAGATGCGAGGCGACGGCGGCGGTGTGGTAGGCGATGGCGTCGACCGTCACCGGCAGGGTCGAATCGTGGCCCTGCACCACCATGCCCAGCGAATCGCCGACGAGGATCAGGTCGGTACCGTTGCGATCGAGGACCCGCGCGAACACGGCGTCGTAGGCGGTCAGCATCGCCAGCCGGCGGCCGTCGCGCTTGGCATCGGCGAGCGCGGGCACGGTCCAGGGCTTGTCGTCGGGAAGGGCCATGTCGCTCCGGAAGGCGCCGCGGACCGGCCGCGGGGCGTAAAGGGTAACAGTTCGGGGGAATTGGCCGGCACTGCCGGCCGGTGCGCCTCAGCGTTCCGGCAGCGGGGCGATGCCGGCGCGGCCGAGCCGGTCCAGCGCGGCGCGGGCGCTGCCCTGCCCCGGGATGATCAGGTCGTCGACCAGATCCAGCAGCGGCACCAGCGCGAAGGCCCGCTCGTGCAGGTGCGGGTGCGGGACGCGCAGGCCGGCGGTCTCGACGATCTGGTCGCCGTACAGCAGCAGGTCGAGGTCGAGGCTGCGCGGCCCCCAGCGCCGGCCGGGCACGCGCCGGCGGCCGAAGTCGCGTTCGATCCGCAGCAGTTCGTCCAGCAGCAGCCGCGGCGGCAGCGCGGTTTCCAGCGCGACCACGCCGTTGACGAAGTCGGCCTGCTCCTCGAGCCCCCAGGCCGGCGTGCGGTAGAGGCGCGAGGCGCCGAGATAGCGGCTGCGCGGCACGGTCATCAGCCGGTGGACGGCCCCGCGCAGCGTGCCCAGGCTGTCGCCGACGTTGCCGCCCAGACCGACGTAGGCGACCACCGGGTCGCGACGCTGCGCCACCACGTCGTCTGCCCTGCCGGAAATCAGTGGCCGACGGCGGTCGGCCGGCGGCGCCGGCGACGACGGGGCGTCCGCGCGGCGTCGCCCTCGCCACCGCTACCGCCGTCGTCCTCGTCGGACGGCGCCGTGCGCAGGGCCGCGACCGCGAGCGCATGGTCGGGATCGCGCTGCGCCTCGGCCCAGAAGGCGATGTCGGCGGCGTGATCGGGCGACGCGGCCTGCCGCAGCAGCAGGAAGTCGTAGGCCGCGCGGAACCGCGGCTGGGCCAGCAGGCGCACCACGCGCTTGCGCTGGCGCAGCGGGAAGCGCGACTGCAACAGCCAGATCTCCTGCATCGGCAGCGAGAACCGGCGCGGCAGCGCGACCGTGTTCACCTGGTGTAGGGTCACGCGATCGGCAGCGCGTCGTTCGGCTTCGGCCGGATGCACGCCCTGCGCCTGCAGCATCGCCAGCGTGCGGCAATACGCCGGCCACAGCAGCACCGCGAACAGGAACGCCGGAGACACCGGCTCGTCGGCGGCGATGCGGGTGTCGGTGGCCTTCAGGCCCGCCAGCAGCATCCGCCGCAGCGCACCGCTGCGATTGGCGGCCAGCGCCTTCGCGGTCTCCGGCAGCAGCGCCGGCAGCAGGCCGTGCGCTTCCAGCCCGAGGAAGCTCGCTTCGGCATTGCCCGACAGGAACAGCTTCAGGCATTCCTCGAACAGGCGCGCCGAGGCCGCTTCCTGCAGCAGCGGCGCCAGCACCGGCAGCGGCGCGGCGCTGGCCGGATCGATGGTGAAGCGCAGCTTCGCCGCGAGGCGCACCGCGCGCAGCATGCGCACCGGGTCCTCGCGGTAGCGGGTCTCGGGATCGCCGATCAGCTTCAGCACCCGGTTCTGCACGTCCTCGAAGCCACCGACGTCGTCACGCACCGAGAAATCGGCGATCGCGTAATAGAGCGCGTTGGCGGTGAAGTCGCGGCGGACGGCGTCGTCCTCGATCGTGCCGTAGACGTTGTCGCGCAGCACGCGCCCGTCCTCGTCGGTCTCGCGGTCGCCGCTGCCATCGTCGCTGTTGGCGCGGAACGTGGCGACCTCGATGATCTCGCGGCCGTAGACCACGTGCGCCAGACGGAAACGGCGACCGATCAGCCGGCAGTTGCGGAACAGATGCTTGACCTGCTCCGGCGTGGCATTGGTGGCCACGTCGAAATCCTTGGGATGCTCGCCCAGCAGGAGGTCGCGGACGGCGCCACCGACCAGATAGGCGGCGTAGCCGCTCTCGTGCAGGCGATACAGCACGCGCAAGGCACTCGGACTGATGTCCTTGCGCGAGATGGCGTGCTGGTCCCGGGGAATCGTCCTGGAGGCGGCCGGCGGAAATGTGGATTCGGTCATCAAACGGTGATCGCTGGCTCGAATGGAACAGGAGGTTGGTCAAGACCGGGGGACCCGCTATACTAGCAGGCATGTCGGCACCGACCGTTCGATCCCGCCCTCCCGGCGCGGCCCTCGCGGCCAACGAACCCGGTACCGACCACGGAGTCCGATCTTTCCAATGCTCCCTTCGTCTAGAGGCCCAGGACGTGGCCCTCTCAAGGCTAAAACACGGGTTCGAATCCCGTAGGGAGCGCCAATCCCGGAAAACCCGCGTCGCGAGACGCGGGTTTTTCTTTGCGTGACCGCAGGGATCGAACCCCGGGTTCGACGAACTGGTTCGGCGGGTTCGCAGACCGGAATCGCCGGCCGCAGGATGCACGGTCGTCGCCCGTGCATCGCCGTGGCTTCGCCCCGGGGCGCGCACGGCTTACACTATGCGGCCCTGCGTCCCCGACCCGACCGAACCCATGCCTTTCGTCGTCACCGAAAACTGCATCAAGTGCAAATTCACCGACTGCGTCGAAGTCTGTCCGGTCGACTGCTTCCATGAAGGCCCCAACTTCCTCGTGATCGATCCGGACGAGTGCATCGACTGCACGCTCTGCGAGCCGGAATGCCCGATCAACGCGATCTACCCCGAGGACGACGTCCCGGCCGGCCAGGAGGCATTCGTCGCGCTCAACAAGGAGCTGTCGAAGGGCTGGCCGGTGATCACCGCGCGCCAGGAGCCGCTGCCCGATGCCAAGGAATGGGACGGCAAGCCCGACAAGCTGTCGCTGCTGCAGCGCTGACCGGCATACGTCGCAGACCCGGATCGCCGCTGGCCCCGGCTTGCGGCGATGCAAAGGAAAACGGGCGCCAAGGCGCCCGTTTTCGTGTCCGCCGGCGACGGGCGCGCTTACTGCCCGCCGAGGGTCTTCTTCAGCGACGCGATGAGCTTCGCCGCGGCCTGGCCACCGGCCGGGAGACCGCGCGGATCGACCGCGGCCACGAGGCTGCGGCCGCCGTCCAGATCGGTGATGCGCAGCAGGAACTTCTCGCCGCCGTAGTCGACGTCGAAGGCGCCCAGCAACTGCGCGCGGTTGGCGACCTTGAGGTCCGGCGTCGCCGCCAGCGCCTCGCCGACCTTCGCGAACGCCGTGGCACGGTCGCCGGCGATGGCGAAGCTCGACGCCTGCACCACCGGCGAGTCGCCGCCCCCGGGCAGGGACGAACGCGTCACCGGGCCGGTCGGCCGGGACGCGCGCTCGGCTTCGGCGGCATCGAACGCCGGCGGGAATTCCAGCGGGCGGTTGGCCGCATCCGCCGAGTAGTAGTCCTTCTTGTGGAACCAGTGGCAGCCCGAGGCGCCGAGCAGCGCGGCGGACATCGCGACCAGGGTCGCGACCCGCACGACGCGGGACGAGGTGAGGCGGAGATTCGGGCGGATCGGGGACATGCGGACTCCTGGAGGAAACGGTGCGGCCGCGGGCTCAGCCCGCAGCGGCGAAACGGGTGCCGGCGGCGGCCACGTCGCGTTCGAGCGTCGCGACCTGCGCGGCGACGGCGTCCGCGGCGGCGGCATGCGCGGCCGACAGCGACGTCAGCGGCAGGCGCAGCCCGTGGCCGATGCCCTGGCGGGCGAGGATCGCCTTGACCGGGATCGGATTGGGTTCGACGCCCATGAAATCGAAGATCGGCGCCAGCGCGGCGTCAAGCGCGGAGGTGGCGGCGCGATCGCCCGCGCGGGCGAGGTCGCAGAGCCGGCGCATCGCGGCGGGAATCACGTTCGAGGCGACGGAGATCACGCCGGCCGCCCCGGCCAGCATCGCGCGGGCGGCGGTCGGATCGTCGCCGGACAGCACGGCGAAGCCGGGCGAGGCCAGCGCCAGCAGCGCGTCCATCCGCTCGGGTTCGATCCGGGCTTCCTTGATGCCGACGATGCCGGGATGCGGCGCCAGTTCGGCCACCGTCGCCGGCAGCAGGTCGCAGCCGGTGCGGCCGGGCACGTTGTAGAGCACCACCGGCAGACCGCCCTGCTCCGCCACGGCGAGGAAATGGGCGACGAGCCCGGCCTGCGTCGGGCGCACGTACGGCGGCGTGACCACCAGCGCAGCGTCGGCGCCGCAGTCGGCGGCGCGACGGGTCAGGGCGATGGTCCTGGCGGTGTTCGGCAGGCCGGTGCCGGCGAGGACCGGGATCCGGCCCGCGACCACGGCCACGGCCCGGCGCAGCAGCGCGTCGTATTCGGCATCGTCGAGGGCATTGGCTTCGCCGGTCGAACCGGCCACCACCACGGCCTGCGTGCCGGCGGCGATCTGCGCCTCCAGCAGCCGGTCCCAGGCGTCGGAATCGAGGGCGCCGGACGCCGTGAACGGCGTGGCCAGCGCGGTGATGCTGCCGGAGAGGTGCACGCGGATGCCCTGGGAATGCCTGACGGAAAAAGAGGGAGCGAGAAGAGTGGAGCGGAACCGGAAGCCGCACGCGGGCGACGACGGTGCGGCGATGTTACTTGGGAAGGTCTGAACAGGCCATCCCATGCGAATCCGGGGCACCGGGACGCGACACTGCCTTCCTGCGGGACCGGCGCAAGCCCCGCGGACACCGTGTCCGGGAACCGGGAATCAATCACTTGGCGCGCGCCGGCACCCCGGCGAGGACAAGGTTTGCCTTGCGGCGCGAAACCATGGACCAGTATGCTGACCACCGTGTCCCCGGCGCCGTGCGCACGACGGACCTGCGCACCATCCTCTTCGCACCACTTCCCGCCGCGGACGCCACCTTGACCGAGTCTTCCCCCGCTGCCCGGCCTGCGCCGAACGAGAACTACCTGCTGATCAACGCCTACACGACGCATCCGCAGTCGCCGCTGCTGTCGGTGACCCGGCGGATCTCGGACAGCGGCTGCAATCTCGTCGACGCCCGCCTGTCCACCGTCGGCCGCGACGTCTCGGTCACGGCGCTGGCGGTCGGCCCGTGGGACGCGATCGCCAAGCTCGAGGCCATGCTGACCCGGCTGGAGCGCGAGGAAGGCTTCAAGCTGATCTGGTACCGCACCGGCCCCAAGCCGCCGCAGTCCAACCTGCTGCCGTACGTGGTCGAAGTGGTGGCCGCGGACAAGCCGGGCATCCTCTACCAGCTGGCGGACTTCTTCGACCGCCAGGGCATCACCATCGAAAGCCTGCACTGCGCCCGCTACCGCGCGATGCAGACCGGCGCCGACATGTTCTCGGCGCAGGTCACCATCGGCGTGCCGGCCGACATGCACATCGCGGCGCTGCGCGACGATTTCCTCGAGTTCTGCGACCATCTGAACCTCGACGCCATCATGGACCCGATGAAGTTCTGACGATGACCGACGCGCCCCTTCCCGTCCTCGGCAAAGCGCTTCCCAAGTCCACCCTCGCCCTGCCGCTGGCGCTGTCCGACGGCACGACGACGACGCTCTCGGCCCGCACCGACCGCTGGCTGGTGCTGTATTTCTATCCGAAGGATTCCACTCCCGGCTGCACCACCGAGGGCCTGGACTTCAACGCGCTGCTGCCGGAGTTCGCGAAGCTTGGCGCCGACGTGCTGGGCGTGTCGCGCGACTCGATCAAGTCGCACCAGAACTTCTGCACGAAGCAGGGATTCAGGTTCCCGCTGGTCAGCGACGGCGACGAAGCGCTGTGCAACGCCTTCGGCGTGATCGGCGAGAAGAACATGTACGGCAAGAAGGTGCTCGGCGTGGTCCGCAGCACGTTCCTGATCGCCCCGAAGGGCAAGCTCGCCGCCGAATGGCGCGGCGTGAAGGTGCCGGGCCACGCCCGGGCCGTGCTCGACGCGCTCCAGGCCGCACAGTCGCAGTGACCGACGCTCGTTTCAGGTTGCGCCGACGCCCCGCCCCGCGGGTCGCGGCGGCCTCGTCGCGCGCGCGTCATGCGCTTCTGTTCCCATTCCCGCCTTCCTCCACGTTCCCGCCCACGGGCCGAGGCCCCGCATCCGCATGATGACCAAAGGCAAGCGCATCTACGTCCTCGACACCAACGTGCTGATGCACGATCCCACCGCGCTGTTCAAGTTCGAGGAGCACGACGTCTTCCTGCCGATGCAGGTCATCGAGGAACTGGACAACGCGAAGAAGGGCACCTCCGAAGCCAGCCGCAACGCGCGCCAGGTCAGCCGCTTCATCAACGAACTGATCGAGGCGCACGGCACCGACAAGCTCGTCACCGGCATCCCGCTGACCCGGCCGAAGGGCCTGCAGCTGCGTGCGGCCGAGAGCATCGGCAAGCTGCGCTTCCAGACCGGCAGTTTCGATTCGGCCAAGCGCTTCGGCGCGGTGATGCCGGACAACCAGATCCTCGGCGCGATCCTGCTGCTGCAGGAAACCTCGGCCGAAACGCCGGTGGTGTTCGTCTCCAAGGACATCAACCTGCGGATCAAGGCCTCGATCGCGGGCATCGCCTCCGAGGACTACGAGAACGACCGCGCGCTCGACGACTTCAGTCTGCTCTACACCGGCGTCTCCGCGCTGCCGGAGGATTTCTGGCAGCGCCACGGTGCGAACCTGCGCTCGTGGACCGAGAAGAGCCGCACCTTCTACGAATTCACCCGCGACGGCGACGAGGACTGGTTCCCGAACCAGTTCCTGTTCCTGCCCGGCGACGAGGAAGCGGAGATGCGCGTGGCGCGCGTCGACGGCGACCGCATCACCGTGCAGATCGTCGACGACTACCGTAGCCACCAGCACGCGGTGTGGGGCATCGCCGCGCGCAACCGCGAGCAGAACTTCGCGCTCAACGCGCTGATGGATCCGGACATCGACTTCGTGACGCTGCTCGGCACCGCCGGCACCGGCAAGACGCTGCTGGCGCTGGCCGCGGGCCTGGCGCAGACGATGGACCAGCAGCGCTACCGCGAGATCATCATGACCCGCGCGACGGTGAGCGTGGGCGAGGACATCGGCTTCCTGCCCGGCACGGAAGAGGAAAAGATGACGCCGTGGATGGGCGCGCTGACCGACAACCTCGAAGTGCTGATGCCGAACAACGCCGAGGGCGGCAGCTGGGGCCGCGCGGCGACCAATGACCTGCTCGCGTCGCGCATCAAGATCCGTTCGCTGAACTTCATGCGCGGCCGCACCTTCCTCAGCCGCTGGCTGATCCTGGACGAAGCGCAGAACCTCACGCCCAAGCAGATGAAGACGCTGATCACGCGCGCCGGCCCGGGCACGAAGATCGTCTGCCTGGGCAACGTCGAGCAGATCGACACGCCCTACCTCACCGAGACCACCTCCGGCCTGACCTACGCCGTCGACCGCTTCAAGGGCTGGGCGCACAGCGCGCACATCACCCTGCGTCGCGGCGAGCGTTCGCGGCTGGCGGATTACGCCTCGGAAGTGCTCTGACGGCGTTCGCGTTGCCGACGAAAACGCCCGCCGATCGGCGGGCGTTTTCGTTGCGCGTCCCTGCGCGAAGGCTCTCCCCCGGAGATTCGCGTGCGGCGCGGACTCAACGTCCCGCGGTGCGGCAGCAGGTCGCGCTGACCTGGTACGTGAGCACCGACAGCAGCGAACCGACCAGATCGCAGCGCCAACCGGTGGGCTGCCCGGACGTGATCACCGGCTGCGAGTTGCTGATGCCGATTCCCAGCGGCCCGCCGCAGCCGCCGCTGGTCGCGGCATAGCCGACCGGGCAATTCACCGAACGCGTCTGCAGGCCGCCGAGCAGATCGAGGCTGCCGGTCTGCTGCGCCACCGTGCAGTCCAGCGCCGATGCCACCGGCTCCATGTAGTAGCCGACGACGTCGATCACCGCATCGCTCTGCGCATAGGTGAACAGCGTGAACTGCGTGGCGCAGCCCGGGCGGCAGAGCGAGACGATCTCGCCGTTGGACGTGTCCTTGCCGGCGAGGTAGTTGAGCGAGGACACCAGCGGCCGCGCGACATCGGACGCATACGCCGTGAAGTAGCCGTCCAGGATGGGACGCGACGCGGTGAGCTTCACCTGCAGCGCGGAAGCGTTCTGCGGGATGCCGCAGTTGCTGGGATCGCCACCCTGCGCGGCGAAACCCGACGCGCTGTACGCGATGAAGCTGCGTGCGCCACTGTTCCCGATCGGCCCGCCGACGACGCGGGTGTCGACGATGCGGCACGGCGTCAGCGGCGTGTAGACCAGATCGGCGCCGGCCGCGCCCAGCTTGGTCGGCGCACCGGCGCGCCTGGCGGTGGACGCGCCGAGCAGCGCGGCCTGCATGCCGTCGAGGGTCGGCTCGCCTGCGGCGCGTTCGAGGTTCGCCATGTCGACCTGGTGCAAGGTCGGCGCCATCCGCGCGGACCAGGCCTGCGGCGACACGCCATGCCGCGCGGCGGCGTCCGTGGACCACGTCTTCACGATGTTCGCGGCGAGTTCGCCGCGAATCGCTTCCGGCGCGCGTCCGTCGCGGGTGATCGTCGACGACCACCACGAGACGCCGGCCACGGCGGCCGGCGCGAGGCACGCGGCGGCGATGAGGATCGACTTCCTGAGGATCGAACGCATGTCAAACCCCTTTGTCCTGGAGCGGGTACTGGCCCGCGCTCCGAATCTCGACGATCGCGATGCGGCCGACAATGTCCGAAGCGGCGCACATGGCGCGATATCGCGCAGGAAACGCGCAGGCCGGCGGATCGGGCGACGCGCGATCATCGATGCCATCGATGCGACCGCGCCGGAGATGCGACCGTGCGCAAGGTCGATGCGCGCCGCGCGGCTGCGCGATCGAATCGATCGATCGCGCGCGTCGTGCAGGCTGCATTCCCATTGCGGGGGAAAGCGTTTTGATACAACTTCCAGAGGTGCAGGTCGCGTTGTCCACGTCCATGGAGGGCCGCACGATGCCGACGTTGAACGAACGGATCCGCCGCGCACGCAGCCTCTGCGGCCTGAGCCAGAGCGGACTGGCCGCGCGCCTCGGCGTGCAGCGCGGCGCGGTGACGCGCTGGGAACATCCCGCGGGCAACGCACCGAGCACGCGCCACCTCATCGCGATCGCGCGCTGCACCGGCACGCGGATGGAATGGCTGGCGCTGGGACACGGTCCGCCGCGTGCGGAGGACGCGGCACCGTTCGCGCCCGACGACGAACCGTCCGCGTGCGCCGAGAGCGACCTCGAACTCGACTGCCTGCGCTGCCTGCGGCGCATGCCCAACCGCCAGCGCGAGCAGGTCGTCGCGCTGATGCGCAGCATGGTGCGCTGACGCGCGGCAACGCGACCGTGGCGCTACCATCGTCGACATCGCCGTCCCCGGAACCGCCATGACCGATGCTGCCTTCCGCCCCGTCATCCGCCCGTGGCGTCCCGACGATGCCGGCATGCTGCACGCGGCGGTGCGCGCGTCGCTGCCGTCGCTGTCGCCGTGGCTGCCGTGGGCGACGCCCGCCTACGACCTCGCCCAGGCCGAGGGCTGGATCGCGTTCTGCACGCGGATGCGCGAGGGCGACGCGGAGCACCATTTCGGCGTGTTCGACGCCGCCACCGGCGCCCTGCTCGGCAGCGTCGGGCTGAACCAGCGGATTCCCGCGCACCGCAGCGCGAACCTCGGCTACTGGGTCGTCGAGACCGTGCGCGGCCACGGCATCGCGGTGGCGGCGGCGCGGCAGGTCGTGCGCTTCGGCTTCGACACCCTGGGCCTGCGCCGGATCACGATCCAGGTGGTACCCGAGAACCGCGCCAGCCTGCGCGTGGCGATGAAGCTGGGCGCGGTCTGCGAGGGCATCGCCCGCAACGGCCTGCTGGTGGGCGAGACTTCGGTGGAGAGCGTGGTCCACTCGCTGATCCCGGACGACATGGCGCTGTGGGAGGATCCGCCCGCGCGCCCGGCCAAATGATGTTTCATACATCACTTCGACCATCTGATACTTGATACAAGCGATCTGGGACATGGATACTGCGGTCCTCCGATGGAGTCCGCATGATCACCTCAGCCCAGATGCGCGCCGCGCGCGCCCTGCTCGGCATCGACCAGCGCCGGCTGGCCGAACTGTCGGGCGTGTCCCTGCCCACCATCCAGCGCATGGAGGCCAGCCAGGGCCACGTGCGCGGCATGGTCGCCACCCTCACCCGCATCGTCGACGCGCTGGACGCGGCCGGCGTCGAACTCATCGGCAACGGCCAGCCCAGCCAGGGCCAGGGCCGCGGCGTGCGCCTGAAGGAGACCGCCATATGAGCCCCGCGAACTGGCGCAGCGGCTTCACACCCAAGGCGCTGACCGTGCTGCGCGGCGGCTACCGGCTGGCCGACCTGCGCGCCGACGCCATCGCCGGCCTGACCGTCGCCATCGTCGCGCTGCCGCTGGCGATGGCGCTGGCGATCGCCAGCGGCACCACGCCGGAGAAGGGCCTGCACACGGCAATCATCGCCGGCTTCCTGATCTCCTTCCTCGGCGGCTCGAAGGTGCAGATCGGCGGGCCGACCGCGGCCTTCATCCCGGTGGTGTTCGCGATCATCCAGAAGTTCGGCTACGGCGGGCTGATCCTGTGCACGCTGATGGCCGGGCTGATGCTGATCGCCGCCGGCCTGCTGCGGCTCGGCACGCTGATGAAGTACATGCCGCAGCCGGTGGTCACCGGCTTCACCGCCGGCATCGCGGTCAGCATCTTCTCCAGCCAGGTGAAGGACGCGCTGGGCCTGCGCATGGGCCAGGTGCCGGCCGAGTTCCTGCCGCGCTGGGAAGCCTATGCCGCGCACCTCGGCAGCGCGCAGCCGGCGACGATCGCGCTGACCGTGCTGGGGCTGGTCGCGATCCTCGGACTGCGCCGCTGGCGCCCCGCGTGGCCGGGGTTCCTGATCGCGCTGCTGCTGTGCACGCTGGCCGCGGCCGGCGCCGCGCTGCCGGTGGAGACCATCGGCAGCAAGTTCGGCGGCCTGCCCTCGGCGCTGCCGACCTTCGACCTGCCGCAGATCCCGTTCGATCGCATCCGCGAGCTGCTGCCGAGCGCGTTCACCATCGCCTTCCTCGCCGGCGTGGAATCGCTGCTATCGGCCGTGGTCGCCGACGGCATGACCGGTGGCCGCCATCGCTCGAACATGGAACTGGTCGCGCAGGGCGTGGCCAATACCGCCTCGGCGCTGTTCGGCGGCCTGCCCGCGACCGGCGCGATCGCGCGCACCGCCACCAACATCCGCGCCGGCGGCCGCACGCCGTTCGCGGGCATGCTGCACGCCGCGTTCCTGCTGCTGTTCATGCTGCTGCTGGCGCCGCTGATGCGCTACGTGCCGCTGGCCGGGCTGGCGGCGATCCTGCTGATCGTGGCCTGGAACATCAGCGAGGTCGAAGCCTTCCGCCACACGCTGTCGGCGCCGAAGGGCGATCGCGTGGTGCTGCTGGCGACGTTCCTGCTGACGGTGTTCTTCGACCTGACCGTGGCGATCGAGGTCGGCGTGGTGCTGGCGGCGTTCGTCTTCATGTTCCGCATGGCCGAGGCGGTGGAGATCCAGGGCGGCACGGGCGGCGACGAGGACGACGGCGCCGACCCGACCCAGCGCGAGCGCCTGCCGGCGGGCGTGGAGGCGTTCCAGATCAGCGGGCCGCTGTTCTTCGGCGCCGCCAACCGCCTGGACGACCTGCTCGACCAGTTCCGGGTCCCGCCGAAGATCTTCATCCTGCGCATGCGGCTGGTGCCGGTGATCGACGCCAGCGGCGTGCACGCGCTGGAGGCGCTGCTGGAACGCTGCCAGCGCCGCGGCATCGTCCTGATCGTCTCCGGCCTGCAGGCGCAGCCCCGGCGGGTGCTCGCGCAGATGCACCTGCACCCCCGGCACGGCATGCTGCACATCGTTCCCGGTTACGATGCGGCGCTGACCCTGGCGCAGGAACTGATCGCAGGCACCGCAATGGAGGATGACCCGTCGTGACCCGTCCCGTTTCCGCCCTCACCATCGCCGGCTCGGATTCCGGCGGCGGCGCCGGCATCCAGGCCGACCTCAAGACCTTCGCCGCCCACCGCATCCACGGGCTGAGCGCGATCGCCGCGCTGACCGCGCAGCACACCCGCGGCGTGACGGCGGTGGAATCGCCGCCGCTGCCGTTCCTGCGCGCGCAGATCGCGGCCTGCTTCGACGATTTCGACATCGGCGCGGTGAAGACCGGCATGCTCGGCAACGCCGACACCGTGCAAGCGGTGGTCAAGGCCTTCGACCAGCACTGCCCGCAGTTCATCGTGGTCGACCCGGTGATGGTCGCGACCTCCGGCGCGCAGCTGCTGGCGAACAGCGCGATCGAAGTGGTGCGCAAGCGCCTGCTGCCAATGGCGACGGTGATCACCCCGAACCTGCACGAAGCCGAGCTGCTGCTGGGCCGGTCGATCCCCGACCTGGCCGCGATGCGCACCGCCTGCGACGACCTGCTGGACCTCGGCGCCGGCGCGGTGCTGCTCAAGGGCGGCCACCTGCAGGGCGGCGACACCGTGATCGACCTGTTCTCCGCGCGCCGCGACACCGGCGGGCGGATGCATCGCGAGATCGTCCACCCGCGGCTCGACGTCAACGCCCACGGCACCGGCTGCACGCTGGCGGCCGCGCTGGCCGCGCGGCTGGCGCTGGGTGCGTCGCTGGAAGACGCCTGCCGCGGTGCCTCGGACTACGTGCATCGCGCGCTGCTCGGCGGAACGCGCCCGGGCCGCGGCAACGTGCTGGTGCTGGACCACTTCGGCGCCGCCGAACCCGCGTGACCGCGTCACCGCGCGACGCGGAAGCGCCCGCGATCGACGACGGCCTGGACGACGACGGCCTGCCGGTCGCCGCCACCGACGGCCATCGCTTCCGGCTCTTGGTGCGCCGGCCGGCGACGCCGGTCGCGGCGCTGCTGTGGTTGCCCGCGCTGGGCGTGGCCGCGAAACACTACCTGCCCTTCGCCGAAGCGCTGTCCGCGCGCGGCGTCGCGGTGTTCGTCCACGAATGGCGCGGCCACGGCAGCAGCGACGTCCGTGCCGGCCATGATCGCAACTGGGGCTACCGCACCCTGCTGGAAGACGACCTGCCGGCCGCGCTCGCGGCGATGCAGGCCGCCTGCCCGGACATGCCGCGGATCGTCGGCGGCCACAGCCTGGGCTCGCAGCTGGCGACGTGCCTGCTCGCGCTGCAGCCCGCTGCGGCGCAGCGGCTGTGGCTGGTCGCCGGCGGCGCGCCGTACTGGCGCAGCTTCCCGGCGCCACGCGGCTGGCTGCTGCCGCTGGCCTATCGCTTCGCGCCGTGGCTGGCGGATCGCCGCGGCCATCTGCCGGGGCGGACGATCGGTTTCGGCGGACGCGAGGCCCGCGGCGTGATCCGCGACTGGGCCCGCAGCGGGCTGAGCGGACGCTACGCTGCCGCGGGCATGGCGACCGATCTGGACGCCGCACTCGCCGGCGTGCAGGTCGAAGTCGATGCGGTGCGGCTGGCCGACGACTGGCTGGTGCCGTCGGGTTCGCTGGACTGGCTGCTGGGCAAGCTGCGGCCGGTCGCGGTGCATCGCAGCGTGCTCGACGCCGCACAGCTCGGCACGCGCGCCGATCATTTCGCCTGGATGCGCCGGCCCGAGGCCGTCGCGGACGCGCTCGTCCGCGGGCTTCAGACCTCGTAGCCGTTCGGATTCATCGACTGCCAGCGCCACGCGTCGCGGCACATCGCGTCGACGTCGAGTTCCGCGCGCCAGCCCAGCAGGTGCTCGGCGAGTTGCGGATCGGCGTAGACCTCGGCCACGTCGCCGACGCGGCGATCGACGATGTCGAAAGGAATCGGCCGACCGCTCGCGGCCTCGAACGCGCGCACCAATTCCAGCACGCTGATCCCGCGACCCACGCCGAGGTTGATCGCGCTGTGGCCATGCAGCGGATGGCCCGTCGCCGGCGCCGCACCGCCCTCGCCCGCCAGCGCTTCGATCGCGTGCACGTGGGCACGCGCGAGATCGACCACGTGGATGTAGTCGCGCACGCCGGTGCCGTCGATCGTCGGCCAGTCGCCGCCGAACACCTGCAGGCGCGGTCGCAGCCCCACCGCGACCTGGCAGACGTAGGGCATCAGGTTGTTCGGGATGCCGTTCGGCGACTCGCCGATCAGGCCCGACGGATGCGCGCCGACCGGATTGAAGTAGCGCAGGCTGATCGCGCTCAACCGCGGGTCGGCCGCGCAGGCGTCGGCGATGATCTCCTCCGCCATCAGCTTGGTGCGGCCGTAGGGATTGGTCACCGACAGTCGCGCGGATTCGTCCAGCGGCAGCCTTTCCGGCTCGCCGTAGACGGTCGCCGACGAACTGAACACCAGCCGCGGCACGCCGTGCACCTGCATCGCGCGCAGCAGCGAAATCGTGCCGCCGAGGTTGTTGTCGAAATATTCGAGCGGCCTGGACACCGATTCGCCGACCGACTTGAGCGCGGCGAAGTGGATCACGGCATCGAAACGGCCTGCGGCGAACACGCGGTCGAGCGCGGCGGCGTCGCGGACATCGACACGATGCGCTTCGGGCGCGTGGCCGATCAGCCGGGCGAGGCGATCGAGCACCGCCGGTGCGCTGTTGACGTGGTTGTCGACGATCACCGCCTCGTGACCGCGCGCGGCCAGCGCGACGCAGGTGTGGCTGCCGATGTAACCGGCACCACCGCAGACCAGAACGCGCATGCAACCTCCGGGAAGCTGGGTCATGAAGCTGGGTCATGAAGCTGGATCGTGGGAACACGGACCCGCCGCGGAGCCGGATGACCGGACGACAGCGCTTTTCACGTGAGTGACGCCGAACCGCGATTGCCCGCCTGCCTGGCTCGTCGCCGGGCCCTTGCCGGGCCGGCCGCCATGCTGCGGGAAAGGCCCGGAGCGGGCAAGACCGCACGGCCGATCGCGACGTGTGCCATGCGGCGCACGGTAGAATCTCCACTGCCCAGACACGGAATCCCTCTCTCATGCAGGCCGCACTGCCCGATCGCAACGACATCCGCATCGCCGTCATCGGCCTGGGCTACGTGGGCCTGCCGCTCGCCGCCTCATTCGGAAAGCATCATCCCGTGGTCGGTTTCGACATCGACGCGCAGCGCGTGGACGAGCTGCGGCGCTTCCACGACCGCACGCTGGAAACCAGCGAGGACGAGCTGCGCGCCGCCGCGCAACTGAGCTTCAGCTGCGACGCGAAAGACCTCGAAGGCTGCAACGTCTTCATCGTCACCGTGCCCACGCCGATCGACGAGTACAAGCGTCCCGACCTGCGTCCGCTGGAATCGGCGAGCCGCACCGTCGGCCGCGCGATCCGCAAGGGCGGCGTGGCGATCTACGAATCGACCGTGTATCCCGGCGCCACCGAGGAAGCCTGCGTGCCGATCGTCGAGCGCGAATCCGGCCTGACATTCAACGTCGACTTCTACGCCGGCTACAGCCCCGAACGCATCAACCCGGGCGACCACCAGCATCGGCTGGAAACCATCATGAAGGTCACCTCCGGTTCCACACCGGAAGTCGCCGACTTCGTCGACGCGCTGTACGGCGGCATCATCACCGCCGGCACGCACAAGGCCAGCAGCATCCGCGTGGCGGAAGCGGCGAAGGTCATCGAGAACATCCAGCGCGACGTCAACATCGCGCTGATCAACGAACTGGCGCTGATCTTCCATCGCCTCGGCATCGACACCCACGAGGTGCTGGCCGCGTCGGGCACCAAGTGGAACTTCCTGCCGTTCAAGCCCGGCCTGGTCGGCGGCCACTGCATCGGCGTCGATCCGTACTACCTCACGCACAAGGCGCAGCAGATCGGCTACCACCCCGACGTCATCCTCGCCGGTCGCCGCATCAACGACGGCATGGGACCGCACGTCGCGCAGTGCACGGTGAAGGAAATGACGAAGCGCGGCCTGCCCACCGCCGGCGCGCGCATCCTCGTGCTGGGACTGGCGTTCAAGGAAAACTGCCCGGACCTGCGCAACACCCGCGTGGTCGACATCCTCGCCGAACTGGGCAGCTACCACGCGCAGGTCGACGTGCACGACCCGTGGGTCGACGCGCACCTCGCGCAGGAGGAGTACGGCCTCGCGATGACCGACGCGCCGGCCGAAGGCGCCTACGACGCGGTGATCCTCGCCGTGGCCCATCGCGAATTCGTCGCCCTCGGCGTGGAAGGCATCCGCCGCTTCGGCAAGCCCGGCGCCGTGCTGTTCGACGTCAAGGGCGTGCTGCCGCGCGACCAGGTCGACGGGCGGCTCTGATGCCCCAGGTCTGCGGGCGACGCTGAGGCCCTCGACTGCGCTGCGCGCGAATCTCCTTCCTCCGCATGCGGGGGAGTTGCGTGCCCCCACCCATTCGCGCTGCGCGCGAATCTCCCTCCCCCGCATGCGGGGGAGGGTTGGGGAGGGGGCGGTTTGCGTCGGCGGAGTCCGGATCGCACATCTCCGACCATTCGCGCCTAAAATTGCAGCTTCGTACGTCGCGGACACCCCCATGCGCATCCTCGTCACCGGCGCCGCCGGCTTCATCGGTTCCCGACTCACCGAGCGCCTGATCGCGCGCGGCGACGAAGTCCTCGGCTACGACAACCTCAACGACTACTACGACCCGACGCTCAAGGACGCGCGCCTCGCGCGGCTGACGCCGCTGCCGGGCTTCTCGTTCGTGAAGGGCTCGCTGGAAGATCGCGACACACTGGAAGCCGCGTTCGACGCCTTCCAACCGCAGCGCGTGGTCAACCTCGCCGCGCAGGCCGGCGTGCGCTATTCGCTGGAAAACCCGCGCGCCTACATCGACAGCAACATCGTGGGCTTCCTGCACATCCTGGAAGCCTGCCGCCATCGCGGCGTCGAGCATCTGGTCTACGCCTCGTCCAGTTCGGTCTACGGCGCCAACCGCAAGCTGCCGTTCGCGGTGGAGGACAGCGTCGACCATCCGGTCAGCCTGTATGCGGCCAGCAAGAAATCGAACGAACTGATGGCGCACACCTACAGCCACCTGTTCGGCCTGCCGACCACCGGCCTGCGCTTCTTCACCGTCTACGGCCCGTGGGGCCGCCCGGACATGGCGCTGTTCCTGTTCACGAAGAAGATCCTCGCCGGCGAACCGATCGACGTCTTCAACCACGGCAAACACACCCGCGACTTCACCTACATCGACGACATCGTCGAGGGCGTGATCCGTACCCTCGACCGCGTGCCCGGCCCCGATCCCTCGCACGACCCGCTCCACCCCACGCCCGCCACGTCGTCGGCGCCGTACCGCGTCTACAACATCGGCAACAACCATCCGGTGCAACTGCTGCGCTACATCGAAGTGCTGGAAGAGTGTCTCGGCCGCAAGGCGACGATGAACCTGCTGCCGCTGCAGCCCGGCGACGTCCCCGACACCGCCGCCGACGTCTCCGCCCTCGCCCGCGACACCGGCTACCAGCCGACCACGCCGGTCGAGGTCGGCGTGAAGAATTTCGTCGCGTGGTATCGCGGGTTCTACGGCGTCTGACCTCCGGGCCTGCGCTTCCGGCGCAATTCAGACCGGCGGGGACACGATCGACTTCCGCGAACGCAGGAGGACCGATCGATGACGATGACGGACGACCCCATCCCGCGCCCTGCGCAGGTCGAAGCCGCCACGCCCTTCGCCGACTGGGACGGCAGCATCGCCGGCGCGCGCACGTTGCAGCGCACGCTGGCGGCGCAGGTCTCGCTCGAGGATGGTTTCGCGCAGCCGCTGCGGACCATCGCCGGCTTCGACGTCGGCTTCGAGGATGAGGGCACCACCACGCGCGCCGCGGCGGTGCTGCTGGATGCGGAAACGGCCGAGGTGCTGGAAGCGCACGTCGCGCGCGTGCCGACGACGATGCCCTACGTGCCCGGCCTGCTGTCGTTCCGCGAACTGCCGGCGTTGCTCGCGGCACTGTCGCAACTCTCGCGCACGCCGGACTTGGTGTTCGTCGACGGCCAGGGCATCGCCCATCCGCGCGGGCTCGGCATCGCCGCGCATTTCGGCCTCGTGACCGGGCTGCCCACCCTCGGCGTCGCGAAGAAGATCCTCGCCGGCACGCCCGACGGCCCGCTCGACGACGTCCGCGGCGCGCACGTGCCGCTGCGCCTGCGCGGACGCCAGGTTGGCTGGCTGCTGCGCAGCAAGCCGCGCTGCCTGCCGCTGGTGGTCTCGCCCGGGCACCGCGTCGCGATGGCGAGCGTGGTACCGCTGGTGCTGCGGCAGGTCGGCCGCTACCGGCTGCCGGAACCGACGCGGCAGGCCGACGCCCTCGCCTCGCGGCGCCCGAACGCACCCGCGACGTGAGCGTCCTGCCGCATCGACATGCCGTTGTCGCACGCTTGGGCGACACTGTGCGCATGCGCCCGATCTCCCTGCGTCACCTCCTGCCCGCCTGCCTCCTCGCGATCGCGTCCGTCGTGGCAGGATGCGCGTCCGCACCGCAGGAAAACGCCCGCATGCCTTCGCCGCCCGTGCACGCCCTCGTCATCGGCCACCGCGGCGCCAGCGCGCTGCGGCCGGAGCACACGCTGGAGAGCTATCGCAAGGCGATCGAGGACGGCGCGGACATCGTCGAGCCCGACCTCGTCAGCACCCGCGACGGCGTGCTGGTCGCGCGGCACGAGAACGAGATCTCCGGCACCACCGACGTGGCCGCGCATCCGGAGTTCGCCGCGCGCAAGACGACGAAGACCATCGACGGCGAGCGCGTGACCGGCTGGTTCACCGAGGACTTCACGCTGGCCGAGCTGAAGACGCTGCGGGCGCGCGAGCGCCTGCCCGAACTGCGCGGCACCGCGCGCGATGGGCAGTACGAGATTCCGACCTTCGACGAGATCGTGGAATTCGTCGCCGCCGAGTCCGCACGCCGCGGCCACGTCATCGGCCTGGCGCCGGAGATCAAGCATCCGACCCATTT
This sequence comes from Lysobacter sp. DMC97, assembly GCF_056313745.1. NCBI lineage: Bacteria > Pseudomonadati > Pseudomonadota > Gammaproteobacteria > Lysobacterales > Lysobacteraceae > Lysobacter > Lysobacter sp. DMC97. Next base: position 373,293 of record NZ_JBQUZR010000004.1, read on the forward strand.
CGCGCAGGCCGGCCTCGCGATGGAGGATCGCCTGCTCGACGCGCTGCGCGCGCATGCGTACACGCGCACCGCGCCGGTCCTCATCCAGTCGTTCGAGATCGCGAACCTGCGCGCACTGCGCGCGAAGGTGCCACGCGACTCCAACGTGCGGCTGCTGCAGTTGTTCGGCAGCGCGCACGAGACGCCGTACGACACCGTGGCCGCGGGTCATCCGCGCCGCTACGGCGACCTCATGCGCGCCGACGGCCTGCGCGAGGTGGCGCAGTACGCCGATGCCATCGGCCCGGCGTATCGCGACCTCGACCCGCGCGATGGCCGCAGCGCGCTGGTCGACGCGGCGCACGCCGCCGGCTTGCAGGTGATCGTCTACACCTTCCGCCCGGAGAACCATTTCCTCGGCGCGTATGCCGGCGACGGCGGCCCGGCCGCGCGCAGCGAAGCGGGTTCGGTGCGGCAGATCCGCGATGCGCTGGCGCTGGGCATCGACGCTTTCTTCACCGACGATCCGGCGCTGGGCCGGCGCGCGGTGGACGGCGACCGCTGACCCACCTGCGCCCGGCACGGCGGTGCCGGCTGCAAACGACGCCAGCCGCGGCGGCCGGCCGCCAGCGTGTACAGTCACGGACCCGCCTCCGTTCGTGAAGTCTGCATGTCCCCGCGCCAGTACGTCCTGACCTTCTCCTGCCCCGACAAACCCGGCATCGTCAACGCCGTCTCGGGCCACCTGTTCGGGCATGGCGCCAACATCCTGGAATCGCAGCAGTACAGCGATCCCGACAGCGGCCGCTTCTTCATGCGGACCGTCTTCTCGCTGGTCGAAACCGGCGCGTCGTTCGAGGCGCTGCGCGAGGCGTTCGCGGTGCCGGCCGGGCGCTTCGGCATGCAGTGGACGATGCGCGACCGCGGCGAGCGCCGGCGCGTGCTGCTGATGGCGTCGAAGTTCGACCACTGCCTCGCCGACCTGCTCTACCGCTGGCGCAACGGCGAGCTGCCGATGGACATCGTGGCGATCGTCTCCAACCATCCGCGCGAGACCTACCGCCACCTCGATTTCGAAGGCATTCCCTTTCACCATCTGCCGTTGCCGCCGGGCGGCAAGGCCGAGCAGGAAGCGCGGCTGTGGTCGCTGATCGAGGAGACGCGCGCCGAACTCGTGGTGCTGGCGCGCTACATGCAGGTGCTGTCGGACGAACTGTCCGGGAAGCTGGCCGGGCGCTGCATCAACATCCACCACTCGTTCCTGCCGAGCTTCAAGGGCGCGAAGCCGTACCACAGCGCGCATGCCCGCGGCGTGAAGCTGATCGGGGCGACCGCGCACTTCGTCACCGCGGACCTCGACGAGGGCCCGATCATCGAGCAGGACACGCAGCGCGTGAGCCACCACGACACGCCGGCCGACCTGATCCGCATCGGCCGCGACATCGAGCGCCGCGTGCTGGCGCAGGCGCTGCGCTGCTGGCTGGACGACCGCGTGCTGCTCAACGGCCAGCGGACGGTGGTGTTCTCGGTCTGAACGCCGACCCGAACCACGGCCGACCGCGGCGCCGGCTCACTCGGCCAACTGGTGGTCGTAGCTGATCACCCGCGCCAGCTTCCACTGGCCGTCGACCTGCTGCCAGACATCGATGAACTTGCCCGCCTCGGTCAGCCGGTCCGGCTGACCGGGCTGGAGCGCGAAGAAGCGATGCTCGCCCATCTGCATCGCGCCGAAGCCGTTGAGCATGTACACGCGCATGCTGCCTTCGACCAGCTCGCGGCGGGCGCGGAAGTTCTGCCCGGTCTCCTGCGCCTTGCAGTTGTCGCGCATGCTCTGCATGAACGCGGCACCCGAGGTTGCGTTGCGTCCCCACTTGTCGTGGATGAACTCGAAGTCGTCCGCGACCAGCGTCGCGAGCACGTCGAGCTTGCAGCCGAAGACGGCGTCGAACAGCTGGCGGTCCTTCTCGGCGAGGGCAGCGACGACCTCGGGCGACGGCGGCGGCGCGCCCGGCGTGAGGTGGATCTCCGCCTTCGGCGGCTCGCCGGCACGGACGCCGGCGCACGCGAGCAACAGCAGGCCCGCAAGGAACAGACGACGCATGGCGCACTCCCGCCGGTGAGGTGCAGGCATCCTATCCGGATGCCGCCGATGGCGACAGGCCATGCCCGCCCACCGGCGCGGTGACGGTGTGACTGCCGAAGCCGGCGAGGATGGGCCGCGCCTTCGCGATCGCCGCCTGCACTTGCGGCAGCGACAGCGACGCCTTGTGGCTGGATTCGGCATCCCAGACTTCGGTGACCCACAGCAGGTCGTCGTCCTCGGCGTCGCGGGCGACGATGTAACTCAGGCAGCCGGGCATGCCGGCGATGCCGTCGAGCAGGATCGCGATGAGGGCATCGCGCTGGCCGGGCGTGGCGCGCAGGCTTCCGATCAGACCGAACATCGTGCGTTCTCCTCCAGTCAGTGTGGCGCAGCCGGGCAGCACGGCCGCGGCAGCCAGGATGCACGCGATGCCCAGGACATGCCGTCGCCCGATCGTCATGCCGGCGGCAGGGAGGGCGCGGTTTCGAATTTCGCCGTGGCGTCGAGCATGCGATCCCACGACGGTGCATGCGCGGTGAAGATGTCCGCCTGCGGCCGGTACTGCGCGGGATCGTCCAGCGTGCCGGCACGGATGCCGATCATGCCTGCCCGCAGCGTGGGCCGGCCGAACAGCTGCGTCCCGCAGGTCGCGCAGAATCCGCGACGGATCGGCTGGCCGCTGCCGCCGGTGCTCTCGTACCACGCCGGTTCGCCCGCGATCTCCACCGCGTCCACGGGGAAGAACAGCGTCGGCGCATAGGCGCTGCCGGACACGCGACGGCAGTCGCGGCAATGGCAGTTGCCTTCGATTGGCGGTGTGCCGGTGGCGACGTAGCGAACGGCGCCGCAGAGGCAGCCGCCAAGGTAACGGGAAGAGGTTTCGTCATGCATGGCGCGGTGCTCCGTGGGAGGTGTGCGAGGCAGGCCTGCATTCTCCGGCGCACCACTGACAGGGTCTGTCAGCAGGCGTCTTCCATCGACCACGAAAAAAACCGGGAAACCGCCTTCCTGGGGTTTCCCGGCGAGCGATGCCGCCGGCGAGCAACATCGCGATGCAACGCGGGTTTGGGGCCCCGCGTCGCCGGCACGCCGTCCATGACGCGCCGGATCGGTTGTCGGCACATTCGTCACTCGCTGGCGAGCGCGAATGTGCTTCAGGGGCGGGCCGTCCACTGACGAGGTTTCCGGGCCCGCCCCCTCCGCATCCTTCAATCTTCCTTGTCGTCGTCATCGCCCTCGGTGCGCGGGGCGTCGGCGGCGACGAACTTCGAGCGCAGTTCGGCTTCCAGCCTCGCCGCGACCGCAGGGTTCTCCTTGAGGTACTGGCGGGCGTTTTCCTTGCCCTGGCCGATGCGCTCGCCGCCGTAGCCGTACCAGGCGCCCGACTTGTCGACCAGCTTGGCGTCGACGCCCATGTCGATGAGTTCGCCCTCGCGGCTGATGCCTTCGCCGTAGAGGATTTCGGTGACGACCTGCTTGAACGGCGGGGCGAGCTTGTTCTTGACGACCTTGATCTTGGTCTGGTTGCCGATGATCTCGTCGCCCTTCTTGATGCTGCCGATGCGGCGGATGTCGAGGCGCACCGAGGCGTAGAACTTCAGCGCGTTGCCGCCGGTGGTGGTTTCCGGGCTCTGGCCGGGCATCATCACGCCGATCTTCATGCGCAGCTGGTTGATGAAGATCACCAGGCAGTTGCTGCGCTTGATGTTGCCGGTGAGCTTGCGCAACGCCTGGCTCATCAAGCGGGCCTGCAGGCCGGGGAGCTGGTCGCCCATCTCGCCTTCGATTTCGGCCTTCGGCGTGAGCGCGGCGACCGAGTCGATCACCACCACGTCGACGGCGTTGGAGCGCACGAGCATGTCGGCGATTTCCAGCGCCTGCTCGCCGGTGTCGGGCTGCGACAGCAGCAGGTCGTCGACGTTGACGCCGAGCTTCTGCGCGTAGGTCGGGTCGAGCGCGTGCTCGGCGTCGATGAAGGCGGCGGTGCCACCGGCCTTCTGGCATTCGGCGATCGCCTGCAGGGTGAGCGTGGTCTTGCCGGAGGATTCCGGCCCGTAGATCTCGACGACGCGCCCCTTGGGCAGGCCGCCGATGCCGAGCGCGATGTCCAGCATCAGGGAGCCGGTGCCGATGGCCTCGACCACCTCGACCGGGCGGTCGCCCAGACGCATGACCGAGCCCTTGCCGAACTGCTTGTCGATCTGGCTCAGGGCGGCGGACAGCGCGCGCTTCTTGTTTTCGTCCATCGTGGAATCCTCGTCAGTGGATGTAGCTGTGAAAGGCGGTGTGGAACCGGAGTGGCGTCAGGTTAGGGAGCATCCGTCGCAAAACCTGCGACGCCCGGAAAAGGTAGGAAAACGAGGGTGCGGACGGGATCGGGAATGGCCGGGGCGCGGGGTCGGAAAAGTCCGCATCGCGCTCAGCGGTTGGGCCGCACCAGGCCGCAGTACAGGCCCTCGATCGCGAAATCCTGGTCCGGCAGCACCTCGATCGGCCGGTAGTCCGGGTTGCGCGGCAGCAGGCGGATGCGGTCCTTGCCCTTCTTCAGCAGCTTCACGGTGATCTCGTCGTCGATGCGGGCCACCACGATCTGGCCGTCGCGCGCCTCGCGGGTGCGGTACACGCCGATCAGGTCGCCGTCGAAGATGCCTTCGTCGACCATCGAATCGCCCTGCACCTTCAACAGGTAGTTCGGCGCGGGCGAGAACAGCGCGCGGTCGAGCAGGACGTAGTCGTCGGAGCGCAGGTCGGCGCCGATCGGCAGGCCGGCGGCGACGCGGCCCAGCACCGGCAGGCGCAGCGCGTGGTCGGGCAGCGCGGGTTCGGGCAACTGGTCGAGCGCCTCGTTGGCCGGCTCGTGCACCAGACGGATGCCGCGCGCCTGACCCGGCACCCGGCGGATCACGCCCGCCTGCTCCAGCGCCTCCAGATGGTACTGGGCCGCCCGCACGCCCTTGAAGCCCATGGCGTGGGCGATCTCGGTCTGCGAGGGCGGCACCCCGTCGGCGGCGATGCGCTCGGCGATCAGGGCGAGGATGGCGTGTTGGGTATCGGTCAGGTCCATGGTTAGTAGTATTACTACTAACGACCCGGCCCGTCAACGCTCGGGAATGGGTGCCTCGCCGGCCGGGACGGCGAACGCGGTCCGGTACAGCAGTCGCCCGAGGACAAATTGCAGCCACAGGTCCAACGGCATGAGCAGGAGCAGCGGCGGTGTCTCGAACCCGCGCAGACTGTTGAGGACGTCGGCCCACGCCGCGAGCCGCGTCGTCGCCCCGTCCCCGCTTTCCTGCCGCCATGCCTCGAAGCTCGGCAGGATGTAGGCGTCGAACACGCCGAGGGACAGCAGGGGCGCCGCGATGACCAGCATCCAGGCGATGACCAGCGCGTCCAGCCCGATGTGGGCACGCACCGTCGACCAACGGAACAGCCGGCGCAGCGCGTCACGAAGCCCGGGCCCGCTGCGCCGGGAGAACAGGAACGCGAAGACGAGCAGATCGAAAAGCAGTTCGATCACGTAACCGATGATGTCGATCGCACCCGCCGGCATCCCGCCCGCCGCGGGGATCACGAAGAACATGGGCGCTTTCGCCTGCGCCATCACGGCGGGGACGAGGACCCAGCCGACGACCGCCACCACCAGCGCAGGCAGGCCCGGCCAGAAGGGCCGCCACCAGCGTTCCAGACGGTTGCGCGCCAGCGTGTCCGGATTGAACAAGAGGAAAAACGCCAGGATAAGGATGACCACGGGAGTGGCCAGCGCGATGGGGAACCACCAAGCCACGAAGAAGCGGCCCGCATCGGGGAATGCAGGCAACGACAGCGCCAGCGATTCCGCAGAGAATCCGGCCAGCAACAGGCTGGTGACCACCATCATCGAGAACAGGAGCGTCGCGTTGAAACTCCGCGACGAGAACGTCCAGCGCATCGCCTGCACGGCCTGCGCCTGCGGATCCAGCCATCGGCGCAGGCGCAGCAGCAACCCCATTCCGACGAACGCGATACCGCCCAGCGCGCACAGCGTCAGCCGGTACGACAGCGGCGAGAACGACTCGATCGCCTTGCGCGGCGCGACGTCGTCCAGCAACGCCACGAACGCCGGCGCCGAATCGACCAGCCACACCAGCCCGGCCGGCCACGCGACGCACCACAGCGCGAAGATCGACGCGAACAGAAGATCGCGCATCGCCGGGCGCCGCGGCAGGAGGCCCGCCATCGATCAGGGCGCGCCCAGCAGATCGTCCAATCCCTCCAGCGCCGCCGCCACCGTCTGCCGGCGCACGGCCTCGCGGTCGCCTTCGAAGTGGAAGACCTTGGCGCGGGCGTAGCCGCCGCGGCGCTTCCAGCCGATCCACACCGTGCCGACGGGTTTGTCGGGCGCACCGCCGCCGGGGCCGGCGATGCCGGTGACGGCGACCGCCACGCCTGCGCCGGAGTGCACCAGCGCGCCGGAGACCATTTCGATCACGGTCTCGCGGCTGACCGCGCCGTGCTGTTCCAGTGTCTCGGGACGCACGCCGAGCATCGCCTGCTTGGCTTCGTAGCTGTAGGCGACCATGCCGCAGTCGAACCAGTCGGACGAACCGGCGATGTCGGTGACGGTCTTGGCGATCCAGCCGCCGGTGCAGCTTTCGGCGGTGACGAGGCTGAGCCTTGCGGCGCGGAAACGGAGGCCGAGGGCCTCGGCGCGGACGCTGAGCTCGGAATCGGTGGGCAGGGGCATGCGGGTTCCGGCGCCCGGCGGAGGTCCGGGCATCGCCGGCATGATAGCGGCCGGGGAGGTCCCGGGAGCGTCGCCGGCCACGCGCGACGGCCCCGGAACGCCGACGGCCCGCACAAGGCGGGCCGTCGGGCGCGTCGTCAAACTTGGGCGCGATGCCGCGAGCGTCAGTACTTCACGCGGAAGGTCACGCCGTAGGTACGCGGAGTACCGAGGAAGCCGTTCCACGAGCCGGTCTGCAGCGGCGTGTCGATGACGACCTGGTAGTAGTCGACGTCGGTGACGTTCTGCGACCACAGCTCGACGCTCCAGCGGTCGTTCGCCGAGCCCAGCGTGAAGCGGGCGTTGGCGAGCGTGTAGGCGTCCTGCATCTTCTGCGGGTCGAGGTCGGAGCCGGTGTTGTACTTCGACATGTACTTCGCACCGACGTGCGCGCCGGCCTTGAGCCCGCCGATGCGCCAGTCGTAGCCCACCGACGCCGTGGCCGACCACTCCGGCGCGAAGCTCGGGCGGCTGCCGGGCAGCAGCACCAGGTCGGTATCGGGCAGCGGATCATTGCCGTAGCGGGTATCGGCGTAGGTCAGGCCGCCCTGCACCATCCAGCCGCCGGTCTTCCACAGCAGTTCCGCGTCGACGCCCTGCGAGGTCACCTTCGGGATCGAACGCACCACGAAGCTGGTGCCGAGGAAGCTGTTGAGCTGGAAGTCGGAATACGTCTGGTGGAACAGCGTGGCGTTGAGCAGCAGGTTGCCGCCCAGCCACGTGGTCTTCGTGCCCAGCTCGTAGCTGTCGACGAACTCGCCGGGGAACGAGGTATCGTCCACCGGCACGATGCCCGAGGTGCCGCTGGACAGGCCGGTGTTGGACTGCACGCGGTCGAGGTTGAAGCCGCCGGCCTTGTAGCCGCGCGCGGCCGAGAAATAGGCCATCGCGTGTTCGTTGAAGCGGTAGGCCGCCTTGAACGTGCCGGACCATTCGCGCTCGCTGCGGCTCTGGTCGGTGGCGCGGCCATCGTGGCGCACGTTGGTCCACGGCAGGCAGGCGAAGCCGACCACCGACGATGCCGCTGCGGACGCCTGCGCGACGGTCAGCCCGCGCGCGACCAGCGCCGCGACCACCTGCGCCGGGTTCGCCAGCATCGCGCCGCAGCCGAGGCCGCCGTTCGGATTGCTGTAGCGCGAGGACAGGTCCTTCTTCTCGGCGGTGTAGCGCAGGCCGAGGGTCAGGTCGAGCGCGTCGGTGGCGTGCCAGGTGTTGTTGGTGAACAACCCCATGCTCTTGGAATCCTGCACGTAGCGATCGGACGCGGCGTGGCCGGCGAACACCGTGCCGAACGGACGCCCCGAGGCCTGCGACAGGAACAGCGCCGCGGTCGGGCTGGCGCCGAGCGCGGGGTTGATGCGCGAGAGCAGCGCGATCGACAGGTACGGCTCGTACGCCGAACCGACGCGGTAGGACTCGTTGCGCCTGAGGTTCTCGTCGGCGTAGAACGCGCCGACCAGCCAGTCGACCTTGTCGGTGCTGCCGGTCAGGCGGAATTCCTGGCTGAAGGTGTCGAAGGCGGTGTAGTTGTCGCCCTTCTGCGGATTGCGGTACAGCAGGTCGGCCGAGCTGAAGTCGAAGTCGATGCCGTTGGTCGACTCCCAGTTGCGCTGCGCGGTGATCGAGGTGAGCTTCGCGCCATCGAACCACGGCGTCTGCCAGTCGACCTCGGCACTGATGCCCTTGTCCTTGATGTACTGCTGGGTGCCGCGATTGGCCCAGGCCTGGCGCGAGAACGGATCGGCCACCGGGATGACGCCCGAATCGGCCGCCAGCGCGTCGATGATCGCCGCGGTCGGGCCGCGGATCGTGGTCACGCTGGTGCAGCAGTTCTCGTCGCGGTTGGTGAAGTCGCCGGTCAGCAGGATGTCCAGCGTGTCGCTGGGCTGCAGCAGCAGCTGGCCGCGGAAGGCGTGGAAGTTCTGGTCCTGGTCTTCCTTCTCGGTGCGCGGGCCGGCGCCAGTGTGCACGTCCATGTAGCCGTCGCGCGTGCGCATGGCGCCGTACAGCCGGAACGCGGCCACGTCGTTGATGCCGTCGCTGTACGACCCGGCCACGCCCAGCGCGCCGTAGTTGCCGGCGGTGAGTTCGGCCTCGACGTGCTGCTGGAAGGTCGGGCGGCGGGTGACGACGTTGATCACGCCGGCGGACGTGTTCTTGCCGAAGAGCGTGCCCTGCGGGCCCTTCAGCACTTCGATGCGTTCGAGCTCGCCGAGGTCGGTGAAGCCGACGCCGCTGCGCGGGCGGTATACGCCGTCGATGACCACGCCGACCGAGGATTCCAGGCCGGCGTTGTCGCCCACCGTGCCGATGCCGCGGATGCGGGCCACGGTCTGCGATTCGCTCTGCGTGCTGGTGACGGTGAGGCCGGGCACCACCGTCTGCAGTTCGCGGATGTCGTGGACGCCGTTCTGTTCGAGCGTGCGCCGGGACAGCGCGGTGACCATCACCGGCACGTCCTGGAGTGCTTCTTCGCGCTTCTGCGCGGTGACCGTGATCTTGTCGAGCGTGGCCGCCTGGTCGTCGTCACCGGCGGGTTCGGCCGCCAGCGCCAGCGGTGCCTGCATCAGGCCGACCATGGCGATCAGCAGTGCATGGCTCAGCCGCGTGCGTTGCGGTGCATGGCGATTCATCATCGTTCCCCTCGTCGCGATTCGTGGACCGTGTCTTGTCGTTGTCGTGGCGGCGCCGGTTCGTCGATGGGGACGGATGCCGTCCCGGGGACGCCGTGGGGGGAAACGGCGACGGGGCGACCCTTCGATGAACTGTGACGCAGCGCCGCGACGGTAACACAGCCCGCCTGCCGGGCACGAGTCCGGCAAGGCACGAAGCGGATCACGAGGGGAATGACAACGCAGTCTCAGTCCGGCGTGCGCCGTCCGGCCGCGAATCCGGCGAAGCCTTCGACGAACTGGCGCAGCTGGGCCAGGGTGGCGGCGTCGGCCAGTTCGCCGTCCGCGTCCATCAGCGTGTGCGCCTTCGACACCATCAGCCGGCCCTCGGCCCAGAACCGGGTTTTCAGCGTGCGCAGCACCGGCAACCAGTGGGCCTGCGACAGGATCGTGCCGAAGCCGCCGGGCGAGGCGCCGATCAGCGCGACCGGCCGGCCGGCGAAGACCGCGTCGCCGGTGCGCGACAGCCAGTCCACGCCGTTCTTGAACACGCCGGGGATGCCGTTGTTGTACTCGGGCGTGACCAGCAGCAGGCCGTCGCTGGCGATGATCTTCGCGCGCAGCGCCTGCACGGCCTCGGGGATGCCCGAGGCGGTTTCGAGGTCGCCGTCGTACAGCGGGATGCCGTGCAGCGTGGCGACCTCGACCTCGACGCCATCGGGTGCCTGGCGCTGCGCGGCGCGCGCTAGGGCGGTGTTGAACGAGGCGGCGCGCAGGCTGCCGGAGAGGGCAAGGATTCGGGTCATGGCGGAGCTCCTGGTCGAAGGGAACGCGGGGAAGGAACGGTCGCCGGCGCGGCGCCGGCGAGGCCGTCAGGACATCCGGCCGAACTTGCCGGCGTTGAAATCGCGGATGGCCTCGGCGATCTCGGCCTGGGTGTTCATCACGAACGGGCCGTAGCCGGCCACCGGCTCGTCGATGGGCGCACCGGCCAACAGCAGCACCTTGGCGTCGGCGTTGGCCTCGATGACGACGCCCTCGCCTTCGGTAGACAGCGTGACCATCTGCGTCTGGCGCAGCACCGCCTCGCCGTTGACCTGCACCGTGCCGTCCAGCACCACCAGCAGGGTGGTCCAGCCCTCGGCCTGCGGCAGCGTCGCGGTCGCGCCGGCGACCAGCCGCACGTCCCAGACGTTCATCGGGGTGAAGGTGCGGGCCGGGCCCTGCGCGCCGTCGAAGTCGCCGGCGATGACCCGCACGCGGCCGGCGCCGTCGGGCAGTGCCACCTCGGGGATCGCGCTGCCGAGCACCGCCTGGTAGCCCGGCGTGGTCATCTTGTCCTTCGCCGGCAGGTTCACCCACAGCTGGACCATCTCGAACGGCCCGCCGCTGCGGCTGTAGGCCTCGGAGTGGAATTCCTCGTGGAGGATGCCGCTGCCGGCGGTCATCCACTGCACGTCGCCGGGGCCGATCACCCCGCCCTGCCCGGTCGAATCGCGGTGCTCGACCTCGCCGGCGTAGACGATCGTGACCGTCTCGAAGCCGCGGTGCGGGTGCTGGCCGACGCCGCGGCGGCCGCCGGGGTTGGGCGAGAACGTCGTGGGCGCGGCGTAGTCCAGCATCAGGAACGGGCTGCGCTGGGCCACGCCCGGGCCGCTGTAGCCGAACATGCCGTGCACCGGGAAGCCGTCGCCGACCCAATGCCGGCCGGGGGCATGGCCGATCCCGAGGATCTTCTTGTCGCGGACGAGGGTGGTGCTCATGGGTCGCTCCGGTGTCGGGGAGGCGGAAGTGCCTCCGAGGCGCTCATCTTCTTTTTCGAACGATGCGGGCGGTAGCCGCCGATTCGTGGAATGATCGTCCCATCGAATGAACGATGGCGCATGAACATGGGGACAAGAGCCACGGGTGCCGGGATGCAGGACCTCAACGACCTCTTCTATTTCGTGCAGGTGGTGGACCACGGCGGCTTCGCCCCGGCCGGGCGGGCGCTGGGCATGCCCAAGTCCAAGCTCAGCCGGCGGATCGCGCTGCTGGAGGAACGCCTCGGCGTGCGCCTGATCCAGCGCTCGACCCGCAAGTTCGTCGTGACCGACCTCGGCCGCACCTACTACGGCCACGCCCGCGCCGCGCTGGTCGAGGCCGCCGCGGCCGAAGAAGCGATCCAGCGCACCCGCGCCGAGCCGCGCGGGATCGTGCGCATGAGCTGCCCGACCACCCTGCTCGACATCCGCGTCGGGCCGATGCTGGCGGACTTCCTGCGCCAGCATCCGCAGGTCGAGCTGCACCTGGACGCCACCAACCGCCGGGTCGACGTGCTCGGCGAAGGGCTGGACCTCGCGCTGCGGGTCCGCCCGCCGCCGCTGGCCGATTCCGACCTCGCGATGCGCACGCTGGCGACGCGCAAGCAGTGCCTGGTCGCCAGCCCGGCGCTGATGGCGCGGCTGGGCCGGCCGGACGCCCCGGCCGCGCTGATGGGCTGGCCGAGCATGGACCTCGGCCTGCCGCAGAACCAGCACGTCTGGGACCTGCACGGCCCCGACGGCGCGCACGTCGCGATCCACCACCAGCCGCGGTTCGTCACCCGCGGCATGCTGGCCCTGCGCGACGCCGCGGTGGCCGGCGTGGGCGTGGTCCAGCTGCCGATGATGGTGACCCGCGACCTCGTCACCGAAGGCCGGCTGGTGCACGTGCTGGACGGCTGGGCGCCGCGCGAGGAGATCGTGCACGCGGTGTTCCCCTCGCGCCGCGGCCAGTTGCCGTCGGTGCGGGGGCTGATCGACTTCCTCGCCGAGCGCTTCGCGCAGATGCACGACGAATGAGGCCGGGCCGATGACACCGCGTCGATGACCACGACGGCGCGTGGCCGCCGCCCCGCCGGATTCCCTATCATGGGCGGCTCCGCGGGCACGCCGGGGATGCCCCGGTCCACGGCGCGTCCCGCCACCGCCGCGGACGCCTCCCCCGCCGCCGCGATCGCCCGATGAAGCCCCAGCCCCCGCAGGAACACACGCCCCTGATGAAGCAGTTCTTCGCCGCCAAGGCGGAGCATCCGGACGTGCTGCTGTTCTTCCGGATGGGCGACTTCTACGAACTGTTCTACGACGACGCGCGCAAGGCCGCGCGGCTGCTCGACATCACCCTGACCCAGCGCGGCGCCTCCGCCGGCCAGCCGATCCCGATGGCCGGCGTGCCGGTGCATGCGTACGAAGGCTATCTCGCGCGGCTGGTCGCGCTGGGCGAATCGGTGGCGATCTGCGAGCAGATCGGCGATCCGGCGCTGGCGAAGGGTCTGGTCGAACGCAAGGTGGTGCGCATCGTCACGCCGGGCACGGTCACCGACGAAGCGCTGCTGCAGGATCGTCGCGACACGCTGCTCATGGCGGTGGCGCGTGGCAAGAGCGGGTACGGCCTGGCCTGGGCCGATCTCGCCGGCGGCCGCTTCCTGGTCAACGAGATCGCCAACGACGACCAACTAGACGCCGAACTCGCGCGGCTCGATCCCGCCGAACTGCTGGTGCCCGACGAGGACGGCTGGCCGGCGGCGATCGTCGATCGCGGCGGCCTGCGTCGCCGCGCGCCGTGGCTGTTCGATCCCGACAGCGGCCGCCGCCAGTTGCTGCGCTTCTTCGCGCCGGCCTCCGGTTCGGGGCAGGCGCTGCACGACCTCAGCGGCTTCGGCATCGAGGACAAGCCGCTCGCCATCGCCGCCGCCGGGGCGCTGCTGGGCTATGTCGAAGAGACGCAGAAGCAGCGGCTGCCGCACCTCACCTCGATCCGGATCGAGACCAGCGACGGCGCGATCGCGATGAACGCCGCGACCCGCCGCCATCTCGAACTCGACACCCGCGTCGACGGCGACACGCGGCACACGCTGCTCGGCGTGCTCGACACCACGATCACGCCGATGGGCGGCCGCCTGCTGCGGCGCTGGCTGCATCGCCCGCTGCGCGACCGCCGCATCGTCGGCGAGCGCCACGACGCGGTGGAGCGGCTGATCGACTCGCGCGCCGACGCCGACGTGCGCGAAGCCTTCCGCGGCCTCGGCGACGTCGAGCGCATCCTCTCGCGCGTGGCCCTGCGCAGCGCGCGCCCGCGCGATCTGTCGACGCTGCGCGACGCGCTATCGCTGCTGCCGCAGGTGCGCAACGCGCTGGACGGGATCGATTCGCCGCGGCTGCTCGCACTGGTCGCCGAACTGGGGGAACACGACGCGCAGGCGGCGTGGCTGCAGCGCGCGATCGTGCCGCAGCCGCCGCTGCTGGCGCGCGACGGCGGCGTGATCGCGGAAGGCTACGACGCCGAACTCGACGAACTGCGCCAGCTCAGCACGCACGCCGACCAGTTCCTGATCGACCTCGAAGCCCGCGAGCGCGAAAGCAGCGGCATCCCGACGCTGAAGGTCGGCTACAACCGCGTCCACGGCTACTACATCGAGATCAGCAAGGGCCAGGCCGACAAGGCGCCGGTGCACTACACCCGCCGGCAGACGCTGACCGGCGCCGAGCGCTACATCACCGAGGAACTGAAGGCGTTCGAGGACAAGGTGCTGTCGGCGCGCGAACGGTCGCTGTCGCGCGAAAAGGTGCTGTACGAACAGCTCCTCGACGAACTGAACCTGCATCTCGAACCGCTGAAGCGCTGCGCCGCGGCGCTGAGCGAACTCGACGTGCTGGTCTGCTTCGCCGACCGCGCGCGCGAACTCGACTGGTCGCGGCCGCGGCTGGTCGAGGACGCGGTGCTGCGCATCGAGCGCGGCCGCCATCCCGTCGTCGAAGCGGTGCGCGACGATCCGTTCGAGCCCAACGACCTCGACCTGCACGCCGATCGCCGCATGCTGGTGATCACCGGCCCGAACATGGGCGGCAAGTCGACGTACATGCGCCAGAACGCGCTGATCGTGCTGCTCGCGCACATCGGCAGCTTCGTGCCGGCGACGACCGCGACGCTGGGCCCGATCGACCGCATCCTCACCCGCATCGGTGCCGGCGACGACCTCGCCCGCGGCCAGTCGACCTTCATGGTCGAGATGAGCGAAACCAGCTACATCCTGCACCACGCCACGCCGCAGTCGCTGGTGCTGATGGACGAGATCGGCCGCGGCACCTCGACCTACGACGGCCTCGCCCTCGCCGAGGCCTGCGCGAAGCACCTCGCGCACGCGAACCGCTGCTGGACCCTGTTCGCGACCCACTACTTCGAGTTGACCGCGCTGGCCGAAGCCGGAAGCGGCATCGCCAACGTGCATCTCGACGCCGTCGAGCACCACGACAAGCAAGGCGGCGACACGCTCGTCTTCATGCACGCGGTGAAGGATGGCCCCGCCGACCGCAGCTTCGGCCTGCAGGTGGCCGCGCTGGCCGGCCTGCCGAAGGCGGTGGTGCGCGAGGCCCGCGGCCGGCTGGCCGAACTCGAACAGCGCCGCGACACGCCCGCGCCGGTGCTCACGCCGCAGGCGCTGGACACGCCGCAACAGTTCGGCCTGTTCTCGCCGTCGTCGGCCGCGCTCGATGCGCTGGCCGCGATCGATCCCGACGAACTCACGCCGAAGCAGGCGCTGGAAGCGCTGTACCGGCTGAAGGCGCTGGAATAGCGCGCATGCGCGCGCCACGGAGGACACCGCCATGACACAGGGACTGTGGTCGCTCGGCCGCTGGCGCGGCGTTCCGGTGCTGCTGCACTGGTCGGTGTGGCTGGGACTGGCGTGGTTCGGCTACCGCTACCGCCAGTGGCTGCCGGCGCTGCTGACCTTCGCCGGCTTCCTCGGCCTGCTCGCGATCCACGAACTCGGCCACGCCATCGCCGCGCAGTCGCGGCGGGTACGCGTGCACGAGATCCGCCTCTACCTGCTGCACGGACTGTGCCGCCATGCGGCGCCCGCGCGCGAACGCGACGACGTCTTCATCGCCTGGGGCGGCGTGCTGGCGCAGGCGACGGTGCTGCTGGTGGCGCTGGCGCTGTCGGCCGCGATCGGCACGCTGTCGCCGATGCTCTCGATCCAGCTCGCGCCGCTGTTCCGGGTGCTGATCTGGACGAACCTGTGGATCATCGCCTTCAACCTGCTGCCGGTCGCGCCGCTGGACGGCCATCGCGCCTGGCGCGTGCTGCGCCCGCTCGGCAAGTCGCTGCAAACGCGCTGGCGCAACGGCGTGGACGACATCGCCCGCCGCTTCCGGCTGGCGCGCCGGCACCGCGCGATGAAGCGCGACGCGGAGCACAAGGTCGTCGACCTGATGGAACGCATCAGGAAGAAGAAACCGTAGTCCGACGCAGCGGCCGCGACGGCCTCCGCCTACACTGTGCGTCGCTGCGTCCGACACGGAGTCCGCCACGTGACCCTCGCCCTCTTCATCGCCGGCCTGCTGTTCGGCGTCGTGCTGACGCTCTGGCTGCGCCGCCCGCCGGGCGACGCGCCGTCGCCGCGCATCGCCGACGACACCGCGATCGCAACGGGCGACACGGCCGCGATCGCGCCGCCGACCGATGATGCGCCGGCGACGGCGGACACCGCGCCTCCCGCTCCCGAAACGCCGGCGACGGAGGCAGCGCCGATCGAAGACCCGCTCGACCGCCTGCATCGCCTGCGCCGCGAGATCGAGGCCGAGGACGACCGCATCCAGCGGCCCGAGGACATCGCCGGCTTCGCCCAGTTCCGCGAAGGCGTCGCGCTGTTGTCCTCCCTGGTGCTCTCGCCGCGCGAAGTGCTGGAACTGCTGGAAGGCGACGGCTACGTGCTCGCCAGCATGATCTACGCCGCGCTGCCCGCGCGTACCGACATCGCCGCCGTCGACGCGTTCGCCGCCAGCGCCGGCGTCGGTCGCTATCCGGCGTGGTACATGCTCGACTACCTGCGCAGCCGCGACGATGCGTCCGCGCTGCCCGCGTTCCTGCGCCACGTGCGCAAGTGGTGGTGGGACGCACCGCCGCTGCGCAAGCGCATGCGCGAAACCCTCGAATGGGCCGGGACGCACGCGCCCGGCACCGCACCGATGGCGGTCGACACGCTGGAGGACCACGACCTCGGACAACTGGCCGAAGGCCTGAAACTGCTGCAGTCGCCGGTGCTCGCGCCCTACCTCGCGCAGGTCGAGGCCGAAGCCGCGCGCCGCAACGAACATCGCGCGCTCGGCGGCGTCGGCCGGATCTGGTCGCCCGCGGCGGCCGACGATGCGTTCGGCATCGTCGACCATCCCGCGCTGGAGCGGCAGGTCGATCGCCTGCACGATCTGCTGCTGGCGACGCCGCCGGTGTCGGTGCTGGTCGCCGGCGACGGCGGCACCGGCAAGACGGTGCTGGTCGATCGGCTGTTCGCGCGGCTGCGCGACGATGGCTGGCTGCTGTTCGAGGCCTCCGCCGCCGAGGTGCTGGCCGGGCAGAAATACATCGGCGAACTGGAAGAGCGCATGCGCGAACTGCTGTCCGCGCTGGATCGCCCGAAGGCGCTGTGGCGCGTGCAGGATTTCCACGACCTTCTGCACAAGGGCGCGCACAGCCAGGACCCGCGCGGCATCCTCGACCTGCTGCTGCCGGCGATGGAGCGCGGCCGCCTGCGCATGGTCGGCGAACTGTCGCCGGCGCAGCTCGCGCAGTTGCTGATCGCGCGCCCGGCACTGCGCCATCTCGCGAAGACGGTGACGCTGGCCGCGCCGTCGAACGCCGAGATGCGCGACCTGCTCGCGCGCTGGCGCACCGCGCGCGAGGCCGCGCTGGGCGCGACCGTCGCGGATGCGCGCACGCTCGACGAAGCGCAGCGCATGGCCGCGCAGTTCTTTCCCGACCAGCACGAACCCGGCCGCAGCCTGCGCCTGCTGGAGGACGGCCTGCGCACCGCCGTCGCCGCGGAACCGCGCGCGCTGCCGCTCACGCCCGATGCGCTGCTGCACGGCATCGCGCGCCGCAGCGGCCTGCCGCTGGAGGTCATCGACGATCGCCAGAGTCTCGATCTCGACACGCTGCGCGCGTTCTTCCGCAAGCGCGTGCTCGGCCAGGACGAAGCCGTCGACTGCCTCGTCGACCGCATCTCGATGCTGAAGGCGGGCCTGGTTGATCCGGGCCGGCCGATCGGCGTGTTCCTGTTCGCCGGCCCCACCGGCACCGGCAAGACCGAACTCGCGAAGGCGCTGGGCGAGCTGCTGTTCGGCAGCGCCGAACGCCTGCTGCGGCTGGACATGAGCGAATACCAGTCCGAGGACAGCGCGTGGCGGCTGACCGAGGTCTCGCGCGACGGCAGCGCGCGTTCGCTGGTGTCGCGCATCCGCGAGCAGCCGTTCTCGGTGGTGCTGCTGGACGAATTCGAGAAGGCGCACCCGAAGGTGTGGGACCTGTTCCTGCAGGTGTTCGACGACGGCCGCCTCGGCGACCGCAGCGGCAACGTCGCCGACTTCCGCCACAGCATCGTGATCCTCACCAGCAACGTCGGTTCGACGCTGTCGCGCAGCGCCGGCCCGGGCTTCACCTCGGCCGCCGGCGGCTGGTCGCGCGGCGTGGTCGAGAAGGCACTGTTCGAGACCTTCCGCCGCGAGTTCCTCAACCGCCTCGACCGGATCGTGCTGTTCCAGCCGCTCGACCGCACCCTCATGCGGGAAATCCTGCACAAGGAACTGCAGCGCGCGATGACCCGCCGCGGCCTCAGGAATCGGGACTGGGCGGTGGAATGGGAACCGTCGGCGATCGAATTCCTGCTCGACCGCGGCTTCACGCCCGACCTCGGCGCGCGTCCGCTGCGCCGCGCGATCGAACAGCACCTGCTCGCGCCGCTGGCGCGCAGCATCGTCGAGCACCGCACGCCGCAGGGCGACCAGTTCCTGTTCGTGCGCAGCGCCGGCGATCGGCTTGAAGTCGAATTCGTCGATCCGAACGCGCCGGCGCAGGCGGCGTCGACGACCGCGGTCGTCGCGAACGTCGACACCGATCCGCGTGCGCTGGTCCATGCGCCGGACGCGTCACCGGCGGCGATCACCGCGCTGCATACCGCGTTCGTGCGACTCGGATCGATGCTGGCCGATGATGTCTGGACCGCAGCGCGCGACGCGGACTACGCGACGATGCAGGCGTCGGAGTTCTGGAATGCGCCGGAGCGCTTCGTCGTGCTCGACCGGATCGAACGCCGGCACCGCATCGAGGACGCGTTCGACACCGCACAGCGCCTCGATGCGCGGCTGGCCCGGGACGGCGCCGACGCCGGCTTCATCGGTCGCCACGCGCAACTGCTGTGGCTGATGCAGCTCGCGGTCGACGCGGTGGCCGACCGGCAGCCGCAGGACGCGCTGCTGTGGCTGGTCGTAGGCGAAGCCGACCTCAAACGCGATCCCGCGCGCACCCGGCGCTGGTGGCAGCAGTGGCTGGCGATGTACATGGCGTGGGCCGAGCGCCGCAACATGCGCGTCGACGTATTGGCGCAGGACCCGCAGCGCGGCCGCGCACAGCTGGCGGTGAGCGGGTTCGGCGCGCTGGCGCTGCTGGAGGCCGAGCACGGCCTGCACGTCGCCGAGGAAGACGGCGACGACGGCGTGCAGCGCGTCGCCTGCGCGGTGCGCGTCGCCCCCGACCTGCCCGGCCGCACGCGGCCCGCGCAGCCGCCCGCCGACGACGACCTGCGCATCTGCCGCCGCTACCGCGCCGCGCCCTCGCCGCTGGTGCGCGACGCCGTGCGCGGCTGGCGCACGGGCCGCATCGACCGCGTGCTCGCCGGCGACTTCGACGTGATCATGGGCGAGTGAGGCGACAGCCAGGCAACTGCACCGGGGCCGCGCGTCAGCGCGCGCGCCGGTAGTGCATGGCGACCGCACCGTTGCGCAGCGGTGTCGCCGCGACAAGGTCGAGTCGTCGCGTGGCAGGCAACCCGCTTGCGTACAGGGTCGGGCCGTGGCCGGCGATCATCGGGTGGACCAGCAACCGGTAGTCGTCGATCAGGTCCAGCCGGTCCAGCGCAGCCGCGAGCCGGCCGCTGCCGAGGAGCACGCCATCCGGCGTCGCGTCCTTGAGCGCCTGCACGCCGGCACGCAGGTCACCGGCGATGTGGTGGCTGTGCGACCACGGGAAATCCTGGCGCGTCGTGGACACCACGTACTTCGGCTTCGCTTCCAGCTTGACCGCCCAATCGCGCATCACCGGCGGCACCGCCGCATCGCCGCGGGCGACCGCCGGCCAGTGGCTTTCCATCATCTCGTAGGTGACACGGCCCCACAGCATCGCGCCGCTCTCGTCCATGAGACGGATGAAGAAGGCCTGCGTCTCGTCGTCGACGATGCCTTCACGATGGTCGACGCAACCGTCCAGGGTGAGGTTGATGGCGAAGGTCAGGCGTCCCATGGCGTCCTCGGTCGGGGATGCGCGGCGGGACGCCGGTCGTCCTGCCGCGGAGATACGGGCCTGGTCCGCGCAGCGTCCACCTCGCTTCCGCTCGGCGACGACCGGACCCGCACCCGTGGATGACCCGGACGCTGCCACATGCGCTTCCGACAGGCAATTCCCGGCAGGCAATCATGGAACGGCGGGAACGGGACGATGCGCAGACGCCGTCGCGACGCAGATCGCCGCGATCCGCGGGGGAGCGGCGCCGGTCGAGCGGGCCCGCGCGTCCGCTGCTTCGAAAAAGCCCGGAACCGCGACATCGATTGCAGGGCCGGCGCTACAGTAGCCGTCTCTTCCGCGGCATGGCCGCCCGAACCTGGAGTCCCGCAATGACCGCACTCACCAACGACCTCCTTTCCCAGCTTCAGGGCGCGCCGCTGCAGCAGATCGCGCAGCAGCTCGGCGTCGACGACGGCCAGGCGGCGGGCGCGGTCGGGGCGGCCCTGCCGCTGCTGATGGGCGCGCTGGGCAAGAACGCCAGCCAGCCGCAGGGCGCGGAAGCCCTGTTCGGCGCGCTGCAGCGCGACCACGCCGCGGCCCCGGACCTCGGCGGCCTGCTCGGCATGGTCCTCGGCGGCGCGCAGTCCCGGCAGACCGACGGCGCCGGCATGCTCGGCCACATCTTCGGCGGCCAGCAGGCGACCGCCGAGCAGCACCTCGGCACCGCGACCGGCCTCGGCAGCGACCGCGCCGGGCAGCTGATGAAGATCCTCGCGCCGATCGTGCTGGCCTACCTCGCCAAGCGCATGTTCAGCGGCGGCGCGGATGGCGGTGGCGGTGCGCCCGCGGCGGCCTCGGGCCTCGGCGGCGGCGCCACGGCGCAGGTGCTGGGGGCGATCCTCGGCCAGGAGCACCAGGCGGTCCGCCAGCAGGGCGGCGTCGGCGGCGGCCTGCTGGGTGCCGTGCTCGACCAGGACGGCGACGGCCAGCTCGGCCTCGGCGACCTGCTGAAGATCGGCGGCGGGCTGTTGGGTGGCGGCAACCGCTGATCGCGCACGCCCGCGGCATCGACACGACGGCGGGCGCAGGCCCGCCGTCGTCGTGTCTGGCATCCGGGCATCGATAAATAGTCTTTGACTATCGAAATCGTCGAAACAAACGATTTTCACGATCCCTCGCAAAGGCCTACCGTGGGCGCACCCCTTCAGGAGCGACCCCCATGACGACCGAACCGAAGTGCCCGTTTTCGGGCGCCGCCCGCCCCGCGACCGGCGCGCACCGCGGCAACCGCGACTGGTGGCCGAACCAGTTGAACGTCGATCTCCTGCACCAGCACTCGTCGAAGGCCGACCCGATGGGCGCGGACTTCGACTACGCCGCCGAATTCGCCACGCTCGATCTCGACGCCGTCGTCGCCGACCTCACCGCGCTGATGACCGACTCGCAGGACTGGTGGCCGGCCGACTGGGGCCACTACGGCCCGCTGTTCATCCGCATGGCCTGGCACTCGGCCGGCACGTACCGCATCCACGACGGCCGCGGCGGCGCCGGCAACGGCACGCAGCGGTTCGCGCCGCTCAACAGCTGGCCGGACAACGGCAACCTCGACAAGGCCCGCCGCCTGCTGTGGCCGATCAAGCGCAAGTACGGCCGCAAGCTGAGCTGGGCCGACCTGATGATCCTCGCCGGCAACGTCGCGCTGGAATCGATGGGATTCCGCACGCTGGGCTTCGCCGGCGGCCGCGCCGACGTCTGGGCGCCGGAGCAGGACATCGACTGGGGCGCCGAGACCGCGTGGCTGGCGACCAGCGACAAGCCCAACAGCCGCTACTCCGGTGATCGCGAACTGGCGAATCCGCTGGCCGCGGTGCAGATGGGCCTGATCTACGTGAACCCCGAAGGACCCGACGGAAACCCCGACCCCGTCGCCTCCGGCCGCGACGTGCGCGAGACCTTCGCGCGCATGGCGATGGATGACGAGGAAACCGTCGCGCTGATCGCCGGCGGCCACACCTTCGGCAAGGCGCACGGCGCGGGCGATCCGACGCTGGTCGGCGTCGAGCCCGAAGCCGCCGACATCGAGGCGCAGGGCCTGGGCTGGGCGAACCGTCACGGCAGCGGCGTCGGCGTGCACGCCACGACAAGCGGCATCGAAGGCGCATGGAAACCGAACCCGACCACCTGGGACAACGGCTACTTCGACGTGCTGTTCGGCAACGACTGGCAGCTGACGAAGAGTCCCGCCGGCGCGCACCAGTGGACGCCGACGTCGCCGAAACCCGAGCACATGATTCCCGACGCGCACGATCCGTCGCTGCGGCATCCGCCGATGATGACCACCGCCGACCTCTCGCTGCGCTTCGATCCGGCCTACGAGAAGATCGCGCGTCGCTTCCACGCCGATCCGCAGGCGTTCGCCGACGCCTTCGCCCGCGCGTGGTTCAAGCTCACGCATCGCGACATGGGTCCGCGCGCCCGATATGTCGGCAAGCTCGTACCGCAGGAAACGCTGCTGTGGCAGGACCCGGTGCCCGCCGTCGACCATCCGCTCATCGATGCCGACGACATCGCGGCGCTGAAAACGAAGGTGCTGGCCAGCGGCCTGTCGGTGCAGGACCTGGTGTTCGTCGCATGGGCCTCGGCGTCGACGTTCCGCGGCAGCGACAAGCGCGGCGGCGCCAACGGCGCGCGCATCCGCCTCGCACCGCAGAAGGACTGGGCCGCCAACGAACCGGCGCGGCTGGCGAAGGTGCTGGCGACGCTGGAACGCGTGAAGGCCGACTTCGATGCCGCGCAGACGGGCGGCAAGCGCGTGTCGCTGGCCGACCTGATCGTGCTCGGCGGCGCGGCGGCGGTGGAAGCCGCGGCGCGCGCCGGCGGCCACGCCATCACCGTGCCGTTCGCACCGGGGCGCACCGACGCCACCGACGCGCAGACCGACGCGGCCTCGTTCGCGGTGCTGGAACCGCAGGCCGACGGCTTCCGCAACTTCGCGAAGCCGGGCCTCGAAGCGAGCGCGACGGAACGGCTGATCGATCGCGCGCAATTGCTCACGCTGACCGCGCCGGAGATGACCGTGCTGATCGGCGGCCTGCGCGCGCTGGACGCGAATGTCGGGGGCGCGCGCCACGGCGTGCTCACCGATCGCCCCGGCGTGCTGAGCCACGACGTGTTCGTACACCTGCTCGACATGCGCACGCGTTGGCAGCGTTCCGCGGGCGATGCGAACGTGCTGGAAGGCATCGACCGCGCGACCGGCGTGCGCAAGTGGACGGCGACCGTCGTCGACCTCGCGTTCGGCTCGAACGCGCAGCTGCGCGCCATCGCCGAGGTCTACGCCGCCGACGATGCGCAGGCGACCTTCGTGCAGGATTTCGTCGCGGCCTGGACGAAGGTGATGCAGCTGGATCGGTTCGACCTGCGCTGATCGACGCGGCACGATCGACGCGGCACGATCGACGCAGCACGATCGAGAGCACATGATCGAAGGGCCGGTGCGGACGCATGACCGTCCGCACCGGCCGACGCCGTTCTTCCGGATGCCCCCTTCGCAGCAGGACGCCACGATGTCCGTCGATTTCTGCCCCGGCTACACCGGCACGACGTTCAAGCCGCTGGCCCGCGACTACCCCGGCAGCGACGTCTATCCCGCCGCCGATTTCCGTACCGAATGGGGGCCGATCTTCCATCGCGGCCGTCTCGACGGCACCGCCCGCGTGCTGGTCATCGGGCAGGACCCGGCGCAGTCGGAAGCCGTGGTCCGGCGCATCCTCGTCGGCAACGCCGGCAAGCGCGTGCAGGGCTTCCTGCACGCGCTGGGCATCCGCAAGCGTTACGTCATCCTCAACACGTTCCTCTACAGCGTGTACGGACAGCAGGGCGGCAACGCGCACATCGGCGATGCCGCGATCGCCGCCTACCGCAACCGCTGGATCGCCGGCGTGCTTGATCGCAGCCGGATCGAGATCGTGGTCGCGTTCGGCGGCCTCGCCGACCAGGCGTGGTCGCAATGGCGGGCCTCACCCTCGGCCGCAGGGCGCCCCGCCCTGCCCTACGCGCATCTGCCGCACCCGACCTCGCCGACGGCCGGCGGCGCCAGCGAATCGCAGGCCGCGACGGCCACGGCCGTGATGCTGGCGAAGTACAACACCGCGCTGCAGCAACTGCGCCCGGCGCTGACGAAGACCGACGCCGCGCCCGCGCCGCTCTACGGCAACGCCTTCACCGCAGCCGATCTGCCGGACATCCCGATGGCCGACCTGCCTGCGGGCACGCCGCCGTGGATGGCGAGCGAAGAAGCGTGGGCCGCGCGCGTCGGCAACACCGCGCCGGAAAAACGACGCACGATCCAGATCCGCGTGCCCGACACCGTGCCGCTGTGAGCGCGGGACGGCGTTGGCGCGCGACGCGTCAGAGCGCGTCGATGTCGCCCAGCGCGCGGATCAGTCGCCGTGCACGCTTGTCCGGTTTGGTTTCCGGCGGCTGGTAGCCCGCGCGCGCTGCACGCAGCGTCGCGAGCGTCGCCGCGCGCTGCGCCTTCGACGCTTCGGATTCGGCGTACAGCGCCTGCGCGACCGGCGCGGAACCCCGCTGGTCGCTCAGTCCCAGCACTTCGATCTCGAACACTTCGTCGCCGCGCACGATGCGCAGCGCGTCGCCGACGCGCACGCCGCGCGAGGCCTTCGCGCGCTGCCCGCCGATCTCGATCTTGCCGGTCTCGATCGCGTGCTTCGCCAGGCTGCGCGTGCGGAAGAAGCGCGCGGCCCAGAGCCAGAGATCGAGGCGAACGGTGGCGGTGTCGCTGTGCATCGCGGGCCGGCGGAAGAGGTCCTGCGAGTGTAGCGCCACCAGCACGCGCAGGGCGATGGGCGTGGCAGGCGCTACGTTATAGTACGGCCTCCACATGCAGATCGATCCGAGATGACGAACCCGCACCCGATCGCACCGGCCGGAACCTGCGCGAACTGCGACACGGCACTGAGCGGTGCCTTCTGCCACCGCTGCGGACAACGCGGCGAGATCCACGCACTCACGCTTCCCCACCTCATGCACGAGATCCCGCATGCGATCTTCCATGTCGACCGCGGGCTGCTGGTGACGATCCGCGCACTGGCGCTACGTCCGGGACGCACGATCAATGCCTATCTCGACGGACATCGGATCCGCTATTTCAACCCGCTCTCGATGCTCGTCCTGCTCGCCGGCCTTTGCGCACTGGCGTACTCGAAGTTCCCCTTCGATTTTTCACCCATGGCCGCGGGGTTGCCCGCGGAGGAAGCCGCCAGGACCACCGCGTTCGTGAAGAGCCTGATGGTCAACTATTCGCTCGGGCTGATGGTGCAGTTGCCGATCATCGCCCTGATCAGCTGGCTGGTCATGGGCAGGCATCGCAGCTACGGCGAGCATCTCGCGATCAACGCCTTCATCTTCGCCTTCATGTGCGTGATCAATCTGGCGTGGATGCCGATCCACATGATCACCAACGGCGGCGCGTGGATGTCATCGGCATTGTTCGCCAGCGGCGTACTCTTCATGGTGTACCAGGTGTTTGCGCTCTGGGACACGTTCCGCACCCCGGAGCGCCGGTTCGGCACACTGCTCCGCGCCCTCGTGACTGTCGGCGGCTACATGTCGATTCCGCTGCTCGCCGGCTTCGTGGCCGGCATCCTCATGATGATGCATGCGGGCGGAAAACCCTGACCCCGAAACGCGCCTGCCGTTGAAACAGGCGCACTCCCGGAAACGCGAACGGCCGCCTTGCGGCGGCCGTTCGGGGAATTCGTGGCGCGACGGATCAGGCGTCGGCCTGGCCCTTGCCCTTGGTGTACATCGACAGGTCTTCCTTGATGCGCGCCTTCTTGCCTTCGAGGTTGCGCAGGTAGTACAGCTTGCCGGCGCGGACCGCGCCGCGGCGCTTCACCTGCACCGAGTCGATCGCGGCGCTGTGGGTCTGGAACACGCGCTCGACGCCGTAGCCGTGCGAGATCTTGCGCACCGTGAAGGAAGAGTTGAGGCCGGCGTTCTTCTTGCCGATCACCACGCCTTCGTAGGCCTGGACGCGTTCGCGATTGCCTTCCTTGACCTTCACGTTGACGATGACGGTGTCGCCGGGACCGAAGTCCGGCAGCTGGCGCTGGATCTGTTCGGCTTCGAACTGCTGCAGCAGCGTGTTGAGCGAGGGCTTGTTCATGGTTGCGGGAGCCTTGTTGTTGATGCCCGGCCGTCGTGGGCCGAAGCTGTAATTGCGCGAGTGCACGTGGACCCGCGTCATGGCAGAGCCTGCTTACCATCCTGTTCGACGGTAAGCCGCACATTGTAAAGGAAAAATTCCCCGCGGCACCAGAGGCGCCGGATCAGGGATCCCTTGGCGCCCCGTCGTCGCCACGCTCGGCGAGGAAGGCGTCCAGCAGGGCCCGGTCGGCCTTCGACAGCGCCGCCCGGTCGATCAGGTCCGGCCGCCGCAGCCAGGTGCGACCCAGCGACTGCTGGCGCCGCCATTTCGCGATCTCGGCGTGGTGGCCGGACAGCAGCACTGATGGAACACTGCCGAGGGCGTGTTCCACCGGCCGGGTGTAATGCGGGCAGTCGAGCAGGCCGTCCGGCCCCTCGAAACTGTCCTGAGCCGCGGATTCGGCGTCGTTGAGCGCCCCCGGCAGCAGCCGGGCGGTGGCGTCGACGACTACCGCGGCGGCCAGCTCGCCGCCGGACAGCACGTAGTCGCCGATCGACAGTTCCTCGTCGACCTCCGCCTGCAGGAGGCGCTCGTCGACGCCTTCGTAGCGGCCGCACAGCAGGATCAGGCGCTCGCATTCCGCGAGTTCGCGGACCTTCGGCTGGGTCAGCGGCGCGCCCTGCGGGCTGAGGTAGACCACCCGCACCGGCCGCGGGTCGGCGTCGCGGGCGGCCTGCAGCGCCGAACGCAACGGGTCGATCAGCATCACCATGCCCGGGCCGCCGCCGAACGGGCGATCGTCGACCCGGCGGTAGTTGCCTTCGGCGTGATCGCGCGGGTTCCAGCCGTGGATCGACAGCAGCCCGCGCTCCTGCGCGCGCCCGACCACGCCGTGGCCGGCGATCTGGACGACGAATTCGGGGAACAGGCTGACGATGTCGATGCGCATGGCGGGCGGCCGGCGTCGCGGCTCAGAAATCCGCGTCCCAGTCGACCACGATGCGGCCGGCGTCGAAATCCAGCTCGCGGACGAAATCCGGACGGACCCACGGGATCATGCGTTCGCGGTCGCCGCGCGTGACCAGCACGTCGTTGGCGCCGTTGGAAAACACGCGCACGGCGGTGCCGAAGTCGACGCCGTCGAGGTTCGACACGCGCAGGCCTTCGAGGTCGACCCAGTAGAACTCGCCGTCGCGCGGCGGCGGCAGCGCGCTGCGCGGGACGAACAGCTCGGCGCCGCGCAGGGCCTCGGCGACGTCGCGGTCGTCGACGCCCGGCAGCGTGCCGATCAGGCCCTTCCCGCCCGGACGCGCGCGCGCGCCGGTGACCTCCCGCTCGCGACCCAGCGCATCGCGCAGGATCCACGGCTGGTAGCGGAGGAGATTGCCCTCCGGCTCGGTCAGGGATTCGAGTTTCACCTCGCCACGCACGCCGAACGCGCCGTGGATCCTGCCTACGAGGATGCGGCGCGTCGGGTCGTTCATGCGTTGCGTTGGCCGCGCGCAGGGCGCGGCCCGGGATCAGGCGGCGGGAGCCGCGGCCTTGGCGGCCTGCTTGTACAGGTCGGCGACCTTGTCGGTCATCTGGGCGCCGGTGCCCACCCAGTACTTGGTGCGATCCAGATCCAGCTCGACGCGCTTCTCGTTGCCGGTGGCGATCGGGTTGTAGTAACCCAGGCGCTCGATGTTGCGGCCGTCACGGGCGTTGCGGCTGTCGGTGACGATGATGTGGTAGAAGGGGCGCTTCTTGGCGCCGCCGCGGGTGAGGCGGATCTTGACCATGAGGTTCTCGGTGTTGCCCAGCTGCCGGGATGGCAGGGTAAGCCGGCAAGTATAGCGGGTCGATCCGCGCCGAGGAACCCCGGCCGCCGCCCCGCGCCCCTCAGGCAGCCGGGATCAGCGGAACGGCATGCCGCCGCGGCCGCCCATCATGCCCTTCATGCCGCGCATGAGCCCCTTCATGCCGCCCTGGCTGAGCTTGCTCATCATCTTTTCCATCTGCTGGTACTGCTTCATCAGACGGTTGACGTCGGCCGGGGTGAGGCCGGCGCCGCGGGCGATGCGGGCGCGGCGCGAGCCGTTGAGCAGGTCGGGATGGCGGCGCTCCTTCTTCGTCATCGAGTTGATGATCGCGATCATCCGCGGCACTTCCTTGCCGGTGACCTGGTTCTTCACCGCGTCGGGGATCTGGCCCATGCCCGGCAGCTTGTCCATCAGGCCGTGCAGGCCACCCATGTTCTGCATCTGTTCGAGCTGGTCCTTCATGTCGTTCAGGTCGAACTTCTTGCCCTTCACGACCTTCTCGGCGAGCTTCGCGGCCTTGTCCTTGTCGACCTGCTGTTCGACCTGCTCGACCAGCGACAGCACGTCGCCCATGTCGAGGATGCGACTGGCCACGCGGTCCGGGTGGAACACGTCGAGGCCGTCGGTCTTCTCGCCGGTGCCGATGAACTTGATCGGCCGGCCGGTGATGTAGCGCACCGACAGCGCCGCGCCGCCGCGGGCGTCGCCGTCGGTCTTGGTCAGCACCACGCCGGTCAGCGGCAGCGCCTCGCTGAAGGCCTTGGCGGTGTTGGCCGCGTCCTGGCCGGTCATGGCATCGACGACGAACAGCGTCTCGACCGGGCTCACCGCGGCATGCAGCGCCTTGATCTCGGCCATCATCGCCTCGTCGATGGCGAGGCGGCCGGCGGTGTCGACGATCAGCACGTCGACGTAGGACTTGCGGGCATCGTCGATCGCCGCCCTGACGATGGCTTCGGGCTTCTGCGAGGCATCCGACGGGAAGAACAGCACGTCGACCTGCTGCGCCAGCGTCTTCAGCTGCTCGATGGCGGCGGGGCGGTACACGTCCGCCGACACCACCATCACCTTCTTCTTGCGGCGCTCCTTGAGGTGCTTCGCCAGCTTGCCGACCGTGGTGGTCTTGCCCGCGCCCTGCAGGCCGGCCATCAGGATCACCGCCGGCGCCGGCACGTTGAGGTTGAGTTCGGTCGCGGTCGAGCCCATCACCGCGGTCAGCTCGTCGCGGACCACCTTGATCAGCGCCTGGCCCGGCGTCAGCGACTTCAGCACTTCCTGGCCGACGGCACGGACCTTGATGCGCTCGATCAGCGCCTGCACCACCGGCAGCGCGACGTCGGCCTCCAGCAGCGCGATGCGGACCTCGCGGGTGGCCTCGCGGATGTTCTCCTCGGTCAGCCGGCCGCGGCCGCGCAGGCGCTCGATGGTGCCGGACAGACGCTGGGTGAGGGACTCGAACATGGCGGGCACCGCTGCGGAAAAGACGGCGATTATAAGCCGTGCGCGCCGCCGCCGCCGTATGCGACACTGGCGCGATGACCCTCGCCCTGATCGCGATCGCCCTGTATCTGGCGTCCGCCGGCCTGCTCGCGCGCCGTCTGGCGCAGGCCGGCCCCGGCGTGCCCATGGCGTGGTGGCTGCTGCCGGCCACCGCGGTGATCGCGCACCTGACCGCGCACGGCCTCGCCTGGCACGCGGCGGGCGGGGAAAACCTGCATTTCTTCTCCGCGCTGTCGCTGGTCGGCATGGGCATGTCGGCGGTGACGGTGCTCATGGGGCTGCGCGGGCGGATGGCCGCCCTCGGCGTGATCGTGTTCCCGATCGCCGCCGCGTGCCTGCTGCTCTACGCCGGCTTCGGCCGCCACGACGTCCAGTCGCTGGACTGGCGCCTGCTGCTGCATGCGTGGTGCGCGCTGCTCGCCTACGCCACGCTGGCGGTGGCGACGGTGCTGGCGATGCTGCTGTGGGTGCAGGAACGCGCCCTGCGCCAGCGCCGGCTGCACGGCTGGCTGCGCGTGCTGCCGCCGCTGGTGGAGCTGGAAACCCTGCTGTTCCGGACCATCACCGTCGGTTTCGCGCTGCTCACCGCCACCCTGCTCACCGGCGTGCTGTTCGTCGAGAACCTGATGACCCAGCATCTCGCGCACAAGACCGTCTTCAGCGTGCTGTCGTGGCTGGGTTTCGGCGGGCTGCTGCTCGGCCGCCGGCGCTACGGCTGGCGCGGCGCCACCGCGGTGCGCTGGACCCTCACCGCAATGGCGATGCTGGTGCTCGCCTTCTTCGGCACCGGCATCGTGCTCGAACTGATCCTCCGGCGTCGCTGATATCGATTGCAGGCGCCGCTGATCGCGCCGCGATCGCCGCGATCGCCCTTCGATCGGAAAAAATGCATCGGGGGACTGGAATCGAAACCCGCAGTGCCTTAGTTTCTGGCAATCGGGGACGAATCGAGTCGTCCACGAACGGGTGACTCGCATGCGAGCGTCCGCTTCACCGCTCGCATGGATGCCCTCAACGCTCGGCCACGGGGGATGCGTCGTGAAATCGCTGTTCCGGATCTGGTTCCTCTCGCTCGTCGCCGTCTCGGCGGGGCACGCCGGTGCGCAGGCCGCCGGCGCGGGCCCGTTGTCCGACTGCCCGACGCTGCCGGAAGCCATCGCACAGAAAGTCCGCTGGGAAGTGCTCAAGGTGCCGAACATGCTGCTCTGCCGCGGCGTCTTCGTCGATTCGGGCGAGGAAGGCTTCGCGCTCACGATCAGCCAGGAATCGCCCTTCAAACCGCGTCGTGGCGACCGCGCCGAACTCGGTTCGCTCAATGGCCAGGAGGTGCAGTGGTATCGCACCGAGATCGCCGGCGACGACAAGGCGCAGGCGCGCGAGGCGCTGATCCGCGTGGCGGCCAACCAGGTCGTCCACGTCTCCATGCGCGCCCCGTCGGCCGAAGCGCTGGCGGAACGCCAGCAGATGGTGCTGTCGCTGCCCTTCCCCGCCTACCGCGAAGACTGATCGTCCTCGACGGATCACCCTGCGCGGCCGTATGGCCGCGTTCGGCATGTCCCGCGATTCCCCGCTCTCGAAAGCGACCGTCAATGGCACGGTCGATGCTTCATCTCCTGCAGGATTCGCCTGCCGACACGGATGACGCACCCGCTTCGCGACGAGGGATACCGCCATGTCGTTCAAATCGCTGTTCGCCCTGCTCCTGCTGGCCGCCGCCGGCACCGCTTCCGCCCAGTCCGCACCGCAGTGTCCGCGACTTCCGGAACAGGCCGGGGACCTGCAATGGACCGTGCTGCGCACCGACAGCGCCCTGCTGTGCCGCGCACTGCGCAGGGACGACGGCGGCGAGGCCTTCGCACTGACTTTGTCGAAGAAATCCCCGTTCAAGCCCAACAGCCGCCTGCGCGAAGAGGCCGGCCAGTTGCAGGGCGAACAGATCTGGTGGTACCGCACGGAGATCGCCGGCCGCCCCGAGGAACTGGCCCGGGAAACGCTGTCGAAGCTCGGCCCGGACCGCGTGGTGCATGTCTCGATCCTCACCGAGGACCCGGCCGCCCTGAAGCGCTACCAGGGGATCGTCGGCGATCTGCACTTCGAACAGGACGGCCTGGCCACCCGCTGACGCGTCGCGTCGCGGGCCTCCGCGTCGGGAAGCGACGCGGAGGGTCGGATTCCGACCCGGCACTTCCCGCTGCGGCGGATCGAGCGCCGCCCTCGCCGCCCCGAGGCGCCTGCGGTGCCCGCTTCCGCGGGCGCCGATGCGGATTCCGGAACGGCGATCCGGACACTCCCGCCGGAACCCCATTAGGATGTAGGCCGCCGCCGCATGTCTTGCGGCCCGGCCACCGGCAAGCCACCACGCCACCGGACCTCCCCCCGAGGGGAGCGTTCGGCGTCGGCGTCGCACCACCCCATGGAATCGTCACAACCCGAAGGAGTCGGACTCTATGCCCTCAATCCGCATCACCTGCGTTGCCCTTTCATTGTCCCTGGCCTTCCTGGCCGCCTGCGATCGCAATCCCCCGTCGGCCGCCCCTGCCGCCACCGTGCCCGCCCCGGCACCGGTCCCCGGGCATGCCGGCACCGTCAATGTCTGCAACTGGTCCGACTACATCGGCAAGGACACCCTGAACGCGTTCGAGGCGAAGACGGGCCTCCAGGTCGACTACTGCACCTACGCGAACAACGAAGCCCTGCTGGAACGGCTGAAGGCCTCGCCGCGCGCCTACGACGTCGTGTTCCCGACCGCCACGCCCTATGCCCGCGACCTGGTGGCGGACGGCCGGCTGGCCGAACTCGACAAGCGCCTGCTGCCCAACCTGTCCCACCTTGACCCCGCGATCCTGGCCGAACTGGCCGAAAGCGATCCCGGCAACGCCCACCTCATTCCCTACATGTGGGGCACGACCGGGCTGGGCGTGAACGTCGATCGCGTCCGCGCCGCGCTGGGCCCTTCCGCGCCCCTCGACAGCTGGGGATTGCTGTTCAATCCCGCCAACGCCGCCAAGCTCTCGAAGTGCGGCATCGGCGTGCTCGAAAGCAGCCTGGATTCGGTCCCGCCCGCGCTGTTCTGGAAGGGCATGGACCCGCGTGATTTCAGCGACGGCGCGAACGACACCGTGCACGCCATCTACGACGCGATCCGGCCGCACATCCGCAAGTTCGAGAACGGCAACGACCTGATCGCCGGCCTTGCCAACGGCAACTACTGCCTCGTGCTGACCTATTCCGGCGACGTCCGGCAGGCCCGCGCCCGGGCCGCGGAACAGGCGGCGAAGACCGGCGGCAAGGCGCCGGACATCCGCTACGTGATCCCCCGCGAAGGCGCGATCCGCTGGATCGACACGATCGCCATCCCGAAGGACGCGCCGCATCCCGAAGCCGCACTGCGCTTCATGAACTACCTGATGGAGCCGGCCGTCATCGCCTCGATCAGCGACGAGGTCGCGTATGCGAACGCCAACGCAGCCGCCACGCCGCTGGTCGACAAGGCCATCGCCGGCGATCCCGGCATTTATCCGCCGGCGGCCGTCCGCGCGAAGCTGGCCAACGCCGGCCGCCCCGACGAAGCGCAGGCCAAGGCCCGCGCGCGGGTCTGGGACCTGATCGTCTACGGCAGCCTCTGACGGGCCGTCCCGTGCCGGGCGTGCATCGTCCGGCCCGGGTTCTCCAGCAATATCTCCAGGGGCAGGTGCGCCACGCCCTGCCCCGCTGCACGTCCGCCGCTGCACGTCCGCCGCTCCACGTCTGCCCGCTCCACCTCCGCCCCGGGCGCCCATCGCAACGGGGTGGGTCCGCCCCTACGCCGCCGGCAGGGGATGGCACGCTGCTTGCTTAAGGGCACAGCGCGACGCACGTCACATTCGCGTCGTGACCAAACCCTCAAGGAGTTCGAGCAGCATGCATCATTCCTTCATCCGCCTGGCTTTCGTGGCGTCGACCCTGCTTGGCCTGGCCGCCTGCGGCCGCGACGCGGGGCCGACCAACGCGGAAACCGCGTCCGGCAAGGGCCAGACCCTGAGCGTCTACAACTGGTCCGACTACATCGGCAAGGACACGCTGAGCGATTTCGAGAAGAAGACCGGCATCCACGTCACCTACGCCGTCTACTCGACGAACGACGCCCTGCAGGAAAAGCTGGCGTCCACGCCGAACGCCTACGACGTGGTGTTCCCGACCGCCCGTCCCTACGCCGCGCGCATGGTCGACGCGGGCCAGCTGACGCCGCTGGACAGGAAGCTGCTGCCGAACCTCAAGCACATCGACCCGGCGATCCTGGCCGAACTGGCCACGATCGACCCCGGCAACGCGCACATCCTGCCGTACATGTGGGGCACCACCGGCCTCGGCATCAACGTGCCCAAGGCCCGCGCGGTGCTCGGTCCGAACGTGGCGCTGGACACCTGGGGCCTGCTGTTCGACCCCGCGACCGCCGCGAAGCTGTCCTCGTGCGGCATCGCGGTCGTCGACAACGAACTGGAAGCCTTCCCGCCGGCGCTGATCTGGAAGGGCGCCGACCCCAAGGACTACAGCGCGCAGGCGAACGACAGCGTGCGCGCGATCTACGGCGCGATCCGCCCGTACGTGCGCAAGTACGGCAACGACGACGAGATCATCGAAGGTCTCGGCAACGGCACGTTCTGTCTCGTGCTGACCTTCTCCGGCGACGTGCAGCAGGCGCAGGCCCGCGCCGAGGAGCTGGCGAAGCAGAAGGGCGGTGACGCACCGGAGATCCGCTACGTGATCCCGCGCGAAGGTGCGATCCGCTGGATCGACACCGTCGCGATCCCGAAGAACGCGCCGCATCCGGAAGCCGCGCAGCGCTTCCTCGACTACCTGATGGATCCGGCCGTGATCGCCGGCATCAGCAACGAAGTCGCCTATGCGAATGCCAACCGCGACGCGACGGCGCTGGTCGACAAGGCCATCACCGGCAACGCGGGCATCTACCCGCCCGCCGACGTGCGCGCCAAGCTGAGCGCCGCCGGCAAGCCCGACGACGCGCAGGCGAAGGCGCGCAAGCAGATGTGGGACCTGATCGTCTACGGCAGCCTCTGACGCAACGCGACACCGGGCCGGACGCGCGTCGTCCGGCCCGCTCTTCTTCTTCGCTCAGCGCGCGCGCATCCGCCAGGCGCGATGGATGCGCGGATTGCGCGCGAAGTCCGGCGGCAGCGTCGACGCCGTGATGTCCTCGATGTCGAGCACGTCGGCCAGCGCGGCCTCGTCCAGCCGGAAGCGCCGGTAGTTGTTCGAGAAATACAGGGTGCCGCCGAACGACAGCCGCGCCGCCGCCGCGCGCAGCAGGCGCACGTGGTCGCGCTGCACGTCGAAATCGTCGGCGCGCGCCGAGTTCGAGAACGTCGGCGGGTCGCAGAAGATCAGGTCGTACTGGCCGCGGTCCGACTCCAGCCACGCCAGCACGTCGGCCTGCACCAGCCGGTGCCGCGCACCCGCGAGGCCGTTGAGGCGCAGGTTGTCCGAGCACCACTGCAGGTACGTCGCCGAGAGGTCGACCGACGTGGTCTGCGCCGCACCGCCGACCGCGGCGTGCACGGTGGCCGCACCGGTGTAGGCGAAGAGATTGAGGAAGCGCGTGTCCTTCGCCTCGGCCGCGAGCCGCAGCCGCATCGGCCGGTGGTCGAGGAACAGGCCGGTGTCGAGGTAGTCGAACAGGTTGACGATCAATCGCGCGCCGCCTTCGCGCACCGCGAGCGTTTCGCCGCGCTTGAACGCGCCGCTGTCGGCGTACTTGCTGCCGCCCTTGCCCTTCGCGCGGGTCTTGATCGCCACGCGTTCGCGCGGCACGTCGCAGGCCTCGCGCGCACCGGCGAGCAAGTCGCGGAAGCGGCCGCGCGCGATGTCTTCGGGAATGTCCGCGGGCGCGGCGTATTCCTGCACGTGCAGCCAGCGCGCGCCGTCGTCGTCGGTGTAGACGTCGATCGCCGCCGCGTATTCGGGAATGTCGGCGTCGTAGGCGCGCCAGCAGCGCACGCCTTCGCGCTCGCGCCACGTCTTCGACGCCTTCAGCGTCTTGCGCAGGCGGTTGGCGACCATCGTCGCGCCTTCCGACAGCACGATCGGCGCGGCATCGACCGGACGCTCGCGCGCAGGCGGCGCGATCGGGTCGCAGACGATCAGCGCGCACTCGAGCGCGCCGTTGAACACCTGGTACTTCTTCGCCGCGCGCAGGCCGGTGGCGCGCGCGAGGTCGGCGTCGCCGCAGAGCAGGCTGGCCTTCCAGCCGGGCGCCGCGCGCTTCAGCGCGTCGCCGAGCGCGCGATACAGCATCGGATCGGCCGCGAGACGCGCGTCGTACGGCGGATTGCAGACGACCAGCCCGCGCGCCTCGGGCTGCGCCGGCAGCGTGGCGACATCGCGCACGTCGAACGCGATCGCGTCTTCCACGCCCGCGCGCTTCGCGTTCTCGCGTGCGGCGCGAACGGCATGAGGATCGAGATCGCTGCCGCGCACACAGGCGCGCAGCGCGGCGCGGCCGGCCTGCGCGCGCGCCTCGGCCTCGTCGATCAAGGCGCGCCACGTCACCGCGTCGAACTGGCGCCAGCGCGACGGCGTCCGCAGCGCCTGCGCCTCGCGCATCAGCCCGGGCGCGACGTCGGCGGCCATCAGCGCACCTTCGATCAGCAGCGTGCCGCTGCCGCACATCGGGTCGAGCAGCGCGCCACCCTCGGCATGCACGCGCGACCAGTCGCCACGCATGATCACCGCGGCCGCGAGCGTTTCCTTCAGCGGCGCTTCGCCCTGCGTCTGCCGCCAACCGCGGCGATGCAGCGGGCCGCCACCGAGATCGACCGACAGCACGGCGCGCTGCTTGCGCACCACCAGATTCAGGCGCAGGTCGGGCGCGTCGAGATCGACGTCCGGACGCTCGCCGCCCGCGGCGCGAACGCTGTCGACCACCGCGTCCTTGATCCGCTGCGCGGCGTAACGCGCATGCGTGATCGCGTCGCCGGAGACATGCGCATCGACCGCGAGGGTCATGCCCTGGCGCAGGTGCACGGACCAGTCGACCGCGCGTGCGCCGGCGTAGAGCGCGTGTTCGTCGGCGCAGTCGTATTCGGCGATCGGCCACAGCACGCGGCTGGCCAGCCGCGACCACAGCACCGCGCGCAGCGCATCGGCCTGCGTGCCCTCGGCGTTCGCGCCGGCGCGCGCGGCGGTCGCGCGCGTGCAGCCGAGCGCGAGCAATTCGTCGGCCAGCAGGTATTCCAGGCCTTTCGCGCAGCTGACGAAGAATTTCATGTCGAAGGAAACCGAAAGGAAAGGATCAGGCCGACAGGCCGGCGAGCAGCGCGGCGAAGGCGTCGGCGACGTCCTGCACGTGCGCATCGAGGCGATGGCCGTCGTCGACCATCAGCAGGCGGGCGCGATGCGCCTCCGCCCAGTGCGCGACGTCCATCGCCGGGATCAGCGTGTCGTCCCAGCCGTGGACGATCGACAGCGGCACGGCCGCGGCATCGAGCCCCGGCATCGGCCCCATCCGCAGCGGCGGCGACATCAGGAACAGGCCGACGGTCGGCACATCCAATGACACCCGCGCCGAGATGTACGCACCGAGGCTGGAACCGGCCAGCACCAGCGGCCCGCTGCTCGCCGCCATCCGCGCGAGCCCGCGCAGGCGCTCCAACCGGGTGGGCACG
This sequence comes from Lysobacter sp. DMC97, assembly GCF_056313745.1. NCBI lineage: Bacteria > Pseudomonadati > Pseudomonadota > Gammaproteobacteria > Lysobacterales > Lysobacteraceae > Lysobacter > Lysobacter sp. DMC97. The sequence goes on from NZ_JBQUZR010000004.1 coordinate 410,157, forward strand.
TCGCCGAGTTCGCTGACCGCGCGCTTGGCGTCGAGATCGGTGTAATCGGGGCGCTCGTGGGTCCAGCCGAAACGCTCGGCGACCGCGGCCAGCGCCGTCACCTTGCCGGCGTCGGGGCCGCTCTCGAAACCGTGGGAAAGGATGCAGTGTCCGCGCATGGTGCTCTTCAATGTTCGATCCAGGTCACCGCATCGCCGAGCCGGAGCGTGCCGCCTTCGAGGATGCGGGCGCACAGGCCGCCGTGGCCGCGCATCGCGTTGTAGCCGCCGGGGCCGAGGACGGTTTCCATCTTCGAACACGGCTCGCAGGGTGCAGTGCCTTCGCACAGCGCGTCGCCGATGCGGAAACGGCGGCCCTTCAGCGCGATCAGCGGCAGGCCTTCGACCACGACGTTGCGGCGGAGCAGGAAGGGCAACACCGTGTCCCGCCCGGACAGCGCGGCGATCACCGGCAGGTGCTCGGCCTGGATCAGGGTGAGGCCGCGCTTGCCGCTGCCCGAGGCATAGCGATCGCCGACCAGGCCCTTGCCGGCCACCGCCTCGGCGGCCTCGACTTCGCGCATCGGCACGCCGCGCGCCGCGCGCAGGCCGATCCAGCGCACCGTGCCCGGGCGCGGAAATTGCGTCATCAGGCGGTGGAGCTCGGAATCGGGGGACGGCAGCGACATCCGGCAATGCTAGCATCCGGGCCATGCTGCCCGACCTCCCGCCCCTGCCGCCGATCCACGTCGATCCCCTGCCGTACGAGCTGAAACTCGACGCGCGCCCGCTGTCGCAGATCGATCTCGTGGTCATCCACTGCACCGAAACGCCGACGCTGGCCTCCGCCCGCGAATTCGGCGAGAAGGTCCTGTACGAAGGCAGCGGCACCGGCAACAGCGGCCATTACTACGTCGATCGCGACGGCGGCATCACGCTCTACGTGCGCCCCGACCGCGTGGCCCACCATGTGCGCGGCTACAACCCGCGCTCGATCGGCATCGAACTGGTCAACACCGGCCGGTATCCCTATTGGCGCGATTCGAAGCACCAGGCGATGGACGAGCCCTACCCCGAAGCGCAGATCGTCGCGCTGATCGGCCTGCTCGCGCAGTTGCAGGCGCAGTTCCCGTCGGTGAAGTTCATCGCCGGCCACGAGGATCTGGATCGCGAGATGGAACAGGCCATCGACGACCCCGCCGTGCAGGTCCCGCGCAAGCGCGACCCCGGCCCGCTGTTCCCGTGGGCGCGGATCATGGAGACGGTGGATTGGGAGCGGCTGCGGCCTTGAGGCGCGACGCCAGGCCGCGACCAGGTCGAGTGACGACCACCAACCTGTAAAGACAGACAGCTCGATGTGCCGGCGAGCCGGGAATTAATCTCGGGCCATCACCGGCCACGATCGGGGCAGCCATGCAACCTTATGCGAACAGAGGCGGAAACTCATCGGTTTCCGGCTTTGAAATCGGGCCCCACTACATCATCGTCCAATTCAAGGATGGCTGGAAATACGAATACACCCACCAAAGCGCCGGAGTCGATCATGTCTCCAAAATGCACAGACTGGCGATGGCGGGCAAAGGACTGAACAGCTTCATCACCGATTTCGTCCGCCAGCGATACAGCAGGAAGTGGAAGTAGGCGGCAGGCGCCTTCACCGCTCCGGCAACGGAATGAACTCGCTCTCACCCGGCACCGGGCCGAAGCGCCCATCGCGCCAATCATCCTTCGCCTGCTCGATGCGGTCCTTCGACGACGACACGAAGTTCCACCACAGGTGCCGTGGACCATCCAGCGGCTCGCCGCCGAGCAGCATGGCCTTGAGCGGCGTCTTCGCACGCAGGCGGTGGCGCACGCCGTCGTCGAGCACGACCAGATGCATCGCGGGAATGTCCGCGCCGTCGAGTTGCGCCTCGCCGTCGAGCACGTACAGCGCGCGTTCGCGATGGCCGGCATCGAGCACGACCTCGCCGTCGGCGTCGAGATCGATCGCGACGTACAGCGTGTCGGCGAACACGCGCACCGGCGACGCTTCGCCGTAGCCGCGGCCGGCGACGACGCGCAGCCGGCCGCCGGGCACGTCGAGCACCGGCAACGTCGCGGCGGCGTGGTGGTGGAAGGCCGGCGCGGTCTCCTCGCGCGCCCGCGGCAGCGCGACCCAGGTCTGCAGCCCGTGCAGCGCGTGCCCTTCGGCGCGCGGCCCGGGCGGCGTGCGTTCGGAGTGCACGATGCCGCGGCCGGCGGTCATCCAGTTCACGTCGCCGGGGCCGATGGTCTGTTCGCTGCCCAGCGAATCGCGATGGTCGATGCGGCCGGCCCACAGGAACGTCACGGTGGCCAGGCCGATGTGCGGATGCGGGCGGATGTCGATGCCGCGGCCCGGCGCGAACACCGCCGGGCCCATGTGGTCGACGAACACGAACGGCCCGACGCTGCGGGCCTGGATCGACGGCACGGCGCGGCGCACCTCGAAGCCGCCGAGATCGTGGACGCGGGGGGCGATGAGCGTGGTCATGGCGGCGGGCCTCGGGACGGGCCGACAGGGTCGCACGCACACGGAGGCCCGGCGAGCGCAGCCACGCGACGCAGCGTTTCCTGCCGTCCGGCGGGGCGGTATCCAGCGCGGGCGCCCATGATCCGGTGACCTCCCTCTCGGTACGCCCATGACCTCGCCGTCTGCGAACAGATCGCCCTGCTCGCGCCGTTACAGACGCAGTTCCCGTCGATGCGATTCGTCGCCGACCACGAGGATCCGGATCGCGAAATGGAACAGGCCATGAACGACCCGCCCCTGCAGGTCCCGCTCAAGCGTGACCCGGGCCCGCTTTTCCCGTGGGCTCGCATCATGGAAACGGTGCCGCGGGCGCGGCCGCACGCCTGAAAACCCTGCAAAAACAACAGTTTCAAATATTGCCGTTGCCTGCCGGGCAGGCCGCTGCGTCAAGTTGCGTGCGTCACGGCGACTCGCCTAGACTCCGAGTCGTTTTGCGCAGAGCAACATGGACGCGGCTCGTGGATGCGGTCGTCCCCCCCTGTTGCATCCACTTCAATCATCGATTTCATCATCGAACAACAAAGGATTGTTTCATGCCCTTCCCCCTCCCCCGCCTCCTGTCCGGCACGCTCGCGCTGTTGCTGGCCGCCCCCCTGCTGTGCCACGCCGAGAAGAAGGAAGACGACTGGAACGTCGGCATCGCCGTCGCTGCCCGCAGCCCGCTCTATGCCGGCGAAAGCAGCAAGGTGATTCCCTTCCCGTACATCGCCCATGAAGGCGAGCACTTCTACGTCCGCGGCACCATGGCCGGCTGGAAGTTCTACGACAACGACACCTTCTCGGTCTCCGCGTTCGTCGGCTTCAGCTTCGACGGCGTCGACCGCAAGGACTTCGGCCGCAAGGCGCTGGCCGCGCACGGCATCAACCGCGACCTGCTGAAGAACCGCAACGTCGGCCTGGATGGCGGCATCGCCGCGAGCCTGCGTTCTGAATCCGCCGGCGAGCTGGAACTGGAACTGCGCTCCGACGTCAGCGGCCAGAGCAAGGGCCAGAGCCTGACGCTCGACTACAGCTATCCCTTCCAGATCGGATCGGTCGCCGTGGTCCCCGGCGTGGGCGTGTCCATGCTCTCGAGCAAGTACGCGAACTACTACTACGGCATCCTGCCGTCCGAAGTGGCGCGCGGCGTTCCAGCCTACAAGCCGGACGCCGCCTCCGTTCCGCATGCGCGCGTGACGGTGCTGGCCCCGATCGGCGATCGCTGGTCCGGCATCCTCGGTGTCAACGTCGACGTGCTGCCGAAGAAGCTCACCGACAGCCCGCTGGTCGATGACGACACCAATGCGGTCCCGGTGGTGTTCGTCGGCGTGTCGCGGAGCTTCTGAAGCCGGCCTGCATCATGCAGGTGCCTTGCCTCCAGGCGGCCGGGATGACCCCGGCCCCTGGACGGCGCAGGCGGATAGTCCGCGCAATGTCCGCCGGGCCGAGGGTGCCGCCATGGCGCTGGCGCCCCCCGTGCGTTGGCCGGGGGGAGGCATCCGGGTGGGAAGGAAGGGCGACGCCTATAATCGCCGCACCTTCCCCTCGGCACGCCCATGACCTCGCCCGTCTCCGAACTGATCGAACTGCTGTCGCTGGAGCGGCTGGAAGACAACCTGTTCCGCGGCCAGAGCCGCGACATCGGCACCAAGTACGTGTTCGGCGGCCAGGTGGTCGGCCAGGCGCTGTCCGCGGCGCAGGCCACGCTGGCGGCGGTCGATCCCGACAAGGGCCCGCGCGCCGCGCACTCGCTGCACGCCTACTTCCTGCGCGCCGGCGACATCACCGCGCCGATCGTCTACGAGGTCGACCGCACCCGCGACGGCGGCAGTTTTTCGGTGCGCCGGGTGACGGCGATCCAGCACGGCCAGCCGATCTTCGTGTTCGCCGCGTCGTTCCAGATCCACGAGCCCGGCCCGGAGCATCAGATCTCGATGCCCGAGGTGCCACGCCCGGAGGACATCGCGCCCACCACGCCGCCCTCGCCGGAAGTGCTGGCGACGCTGCCCAGCAAGATCCAGCGCTGGCTCAACCGCATGGGGCCGTTCGAATTCCGTCCGATCTATCCGCGCGACGACCTCAACCCGCCCAAGCGCCCGCCCTACCAGCAGGTCTGGTTCCGCCTGAGCGAAGCGGTCGGCGATTCGCCCGAGCTGCACCGCGCGCTGCTCGCCTACGCCTCCGATTTCCACCTGCTGGGCACCACGACCTTCCCGCACGGCATCAGCTACTACCAGCCGAACGTGCAGATGGCGTCGCTGGACCACGCGATGTGGTTCCATCGCCCGTTCCGCGCAGACGAATGGCTGCTGTACTCGATCGACAGTCCCAGCGCGCAGAACGCGCGCGGCCTCGCCCGCGGCATGATCTACGACCTCGAAGGCCGGCTCGTGGCGAGCACCGCGCAGGAAGGCATGATCCGCGTGCTCCCCGTCGACGCACCGAAGGCCTGACCGCATGCGCCAGGTCTTCTCCAGCCCGCGTCTGGAAAACGTCGAGCGCGTCGCCGAGCTGCTGCGCGAACAGGGCATCGAGGTGCGCGTCACCAACGGCCGCTCGTACCGCGGCTCACGCCGCGGCAACTTCAGCTATCGCGAATCCGCGAACGAAAGCCCGCAGCCCGCGGTATGGGTGGTCAAGTCCGACGACCAGCCGCAGGCGCGGCAGATCCTGCGCGAGGCCGGCCTGCTCGACTCGGGACGGTCGCCCACGCGCTATCTCGACGTGTCGACCGTGACCCGCGGCGACGACGCCCTCGAAGCTGTCGCGCGTCGCCGCGCGTTCCGCATCCGCGCAGGCCTGATGCTGGGCATCGCGATCGCGCTGGCGTTCGGGCTGATGGCCTGGCACCGGGCCGGCGCACCGACGGCCGCGCCCGCGACACCGGCCGCGCACGTCGCCACCTCGGCCGACACCGCGCCGGCGAAGCCCGAATACCTCGCGCCCACCGGCGCCGAGGCACGCTACGTCGTGGCGACGCCGAGCGCGCTGGCGGCGCTGCTGATCGACCAAGAACTGCAGGCCGCCCGCGACGCGAAGGACGTCTGCGTGTCGGTCGACGGCGCCGATCCGTCGCAGACGGTGCTCGCGCAGCTGAAGGCCGCCGACGGCCGTTCGCTGGCACCGCAGTCGGCCTGCGCCGACGCCGCGGGCGCGCTGGCGATTGCCGTGCGCGACTACCGCACCGACGGCTCCGGCGGCGGCGCGATCGAAGTCGCCGTCACCCGCCCGGGCAGCAAGCCGACCGAGGCATTGCGCAGGCTCGAAGTGCGCCGCGACGACGAGCGCTGGGACATCGTCGGTCCCGCGAAGCCCTGACACGACGACGGCGAAGGTCGCGCGACCTTCGCCGTCGATGCATCGCCGGACCGATCGCTCAGCGCGTCGGCGCCGCGCCCTGCGGGCCGCGCGGACCGCGTTCGCCGCGATGCGCCTGGTGGTAGGCCTTCATTTCCTCGTGGGTGACGAACCCGTCCTTGTTCGCGTCGATGTCGCCGAAGTGCGACAGCGCCCGTTCGTGGCCGGCCAGTTCGTCGCGGCTGAACTTGCCGTCGCCGTTCTTGTCGAGCTGCGCCATGCGCTGGCCACGGTCGCCGCCCGCGCCACCCGGGCCGTGGCGGCCGCCATGGCCCTTCGGGCGTTCATCGGCGGAGATCCTGCCGTCGTGGTTGGCGTCGAGCTTGTCGAAGTGCTCGGACAGGCGCGGCGCCTTCGCCGCCTCGGCACGATCGATCGCGCCGTCGCCGTTGGCATCGAGCTTGGCGAGCCGGTCGCCGCCGCGACCGTCACGACCGCGATGCTGCGGGCGTTCGTCGGCGGTGAGCTTGCCGTCATGGTTGGCGTCGAACTTGTCGAACATTCCGGCGAAGCGCGGCGACTTCGCGGCCTCGGCGCGATCGATCACGCCGTCGCCGTTGGCGTCGATCTTGGGATGATGGCCGGGCTGGCCCGGCTGGCCGGCGGCGGGGCGACCGGCCGGCGCGGTGCCGGGCGCGGTCTGGGCGAGCAGGACGGGGGCGGCGCCGGCGATGGCCAGGCCGAGGGCAAGCAGGGTCGTGCGCTTCATGGGCATCCTCGTGTTCGGAAACGGACCGGCGGTCCGCATGGCACTGGCAACGCGCCCGGCCACGGCCGGTTGACCGCTCCGGGGCCGGCGCGACGGCCGGTCGTTCGGCTGCCGGTCACATCCGCCGCCCGGCCGCGTCTTGGCATCATGCTTCCCCGGAACCGCCGCCCATGACCCTGTCCCTGTCCGTCGACGCCTCGATCCGCGACGCCCTGCCTGCCGCCCGCGCCGGCGATGCCGCTGCCTACGGCCGCATCGTCGCCGCCTGCCAGAACGCCGTGACCGCGGTGGCGCTGGCGATCACCCGCGACGTGCAGGCCAGCGAGGACGTGGCGCAGGAGGCCTTCCTCAACGCCTGGCAGCACCTCGACCGCCTGCACAACCCGGACAGCTTCCTGCCCTGGGTGCGGCAGATCGCGCGCAACCTCGCCCGCGACCACCTGCGCCGGCAGGGCGAACGGCCGCTGGACGGCCCCAACGCCGAACTGGCGATGGCGATGGCCGCCGACCCCGGCCCGCAGCCGATGCACCACCTGCTGGACGAGGAACGCGAAGCCGCGGCCGCCGAACTCATCGCTGCGCTGCCCGAGGACAGCCGCGAAGCGCTGCTGCTGTTCTATCGCGAAGGCCAGAGCTCGCAGCAGGTGGCGCTGCTGCTGGGCATCACCGACGCCGCCGTGCGCAAGCGCCTGTCGCGCGCGCGGCAGCAGGTGCGCGACGACCTGCTGCGCCGCTTCGGCGAGTTCGCCCGCGACTCCGCGCCCGGTGCGGCGTTCACGACCGTGGTGGTCGGCGGCCTGGGCATCGCCGCCAAGCCGGCCAGCGCCGCGGCGGCCGTGACCGGGACGGCGGCCGGCGCCGGCCTGTTCGCGAAAGTGGTGGCCGTGCTCGGCGGCGGCAGCGGCGTGGTCGCCGGCACGCTCGGCGGTTCGGTCGCCGCCGGCGCACTGGCGGCGCATCTCACCCGCCCCACCCTGCTCGCGTACGCCGAGACCCGCGAGGAGCGCGCGGCCATCCTCCGCGGCTACTGGATCTACATGGCCGTCACGCTCGTGCTGATGACGCTCGCCTTCGTGGCCGTGCCGCTGGCGCCGACGTTCGCGATCGGCATGGGCGCCGCGGTCTTCACCGAATTCGCTTCGCTGCTCACCCTGCTCGCCATCCGGCGGACGCTGCGGCCGCTGATCGCCCGCGACCGCCTGCGCGATCCCGAGGGCGCGCGGCGCCGCTACCGCGCCTATGACTACACCTACGGCCCGACCGCGATCGTGGTGACCGGCGTGCTCTATCTCGGCGCGATGGCGGTGTTCAACGCCGCGCTGCACTGATCGACCGGCGCGCCTCGCATGAACGCCGTCGCCATCGAACCCGCCGCCATCGACCGCCTGATCGCCGCGGAGCTGCCCGCCGCGCGCAACGGCGACCGCGACGCCTACGGGCGCATCGTCGTCGCCTGCCAGAACACAGTGACCGCGGTGGCGCTGGCGATCACCCGCGACGTGCAGGCCAGCGAGGACATCGCGCAGGACGCCTTCCTCAGCGCGTGGCAGCACCTGCGCCGGCTGCAGAACCCGTCGAGCTTCCTGCCGTGGCTGCGCCAGATCGCGCGCAACCTCGCCCGCGACCATCTGCGCGCCCGCGCTCACCGGCCGCTGGACGGCGCAGGCGCGGAACTCGCGGTCGAACTTGCGGCCGATCCCTCGCCGACGCCGGGCGAACGCATCGAGGAAGACGAGCGCGAGCGCGCCGCGATCGAACTGATCTCCGCGCTGCCCGAAGAGAGCCGCGAAACGCTGCTGCTGTTCTATCGCGAAGGCCAGAGTTCGCAGCAGGTCGCGGCGCTGCTGGGGCTGTCGGACGCGGCCGTGCGCAAGCGCCTGTCGCGCGCGCGCCAGAGCCTGCGCGAGGACCTGCTGGCGCGGTTCGGCGAATTCGCGCGCGACACCGCGCCGGGCGCGGCCTTCACCGGCGTGATCGCGACCGCACTGTCGATGGCCAGCCCGCCGGCGGCGGCGAAGGGCCTGATCGGCGTGAGCGCGGCGATCGGCGCGAAGACCGCGGCCAAGGTCGCGCTGGGCGCGGCCGGCAGCGCCGGCTTCGCGATCCTCAGCGGGTTCGCGGGCATCTGGTTCGGCCTGCGCCGGCAGTTGAAGGGCGCGATCGACGACGAGGAGCGGCATGGCCTGATCCGCAGCGCCGGCCTGAATGCCATGGCGTCGGTCGGCTTCGTGCTGTACCTGATGCTGCTGGACCGCAACGACCACGGCTGGGCGTGGCCGGTGGTGGCGTGCCTGGGCTTCATGGGCGTCGTCTACTACCAGACGGTCGTGGTGCAGCCGCGGATCATGGCGCGGCGGCATGCGCTGGAAGCGCAGCGCGATCCCGTCGCCGCCGCACGGCGCCTGCAGCGCGAACGCGCGCTGTCGTGGATCGGCGGCCTCGTCGGTTTCATCGGCGGCTTCGGCGGCCTGCTGCTCGGGCTGCACGCCGCCGGGCGGCTTTGATCGACGATTTCAAGCTCCGATCGCGACGCGCGCGTCGTCCCGCGTCGCAGCCGGTGCGCGCGCAGCGGGTATGCTGATGGCATGTCCCGTGCCTTCGCCCGCAGCGTCTCGATCCTCGGCCATCCGCTGGCGACGCTGCCGGCTGCGCTGGCGCTGACGACGGCGCTGCAACGCCACGATCCGGCCGGTGCGCTGCGCATCGCCGCCGGCGCGCTGGCGGTCGGCGTGGTGGTGATGTTCGCCTCGTGGCGTCGCGTGCGCAGCGGACGCTGGGCGCATGTCGATGCCAGTGCGCCGGGCGAACGCCGCGACCTCAACCGCGGCCTGCTGGTCGGACTGTCGATCGCGGCGCTGGTGGCGTGGGGCATCGCGCACGATGCGATCACGGCCCTCGCTCTGGCGCTCGGCGCGGCCCTGATCGCGCTCGCGCTGCTGACCGCACGCGTCTGGACGCTGTCGCTGCACGTCGCTTTCGCGGTGTTCGCGGCGGTGCTGCTGCGGCCGTCGGGCACGATGGTGCTCGTCGCGGGCCTGGCGTTCGCCGCGCTGATCGGCTGGTCGCGGCTGCGGCTCGCGCGCCACCGGCCGCGCGATCTGGTCGCGGGCACGCTGGCCGGTGCGGCGGCGGGCCTCGCGCACGGCGCACTGGCGGGGGCGCTGCCGACATGAGCACGCACGGCGACGCCGAATCCGAAGGCCGCGATCCGGCGCGCGACGACGATGCGCCGCTGCGGCTGTTCCACACGCCCGACCATCCCTGCGGCTACTGGCCGGAGCGCGAGGCGCGCGATCTGGTGTTCGATCCGGGCGATCCGCGCCTCGGCACGTTCTATCCGCTGGCGCTGAGCTGGGGCTTCCGCCGCTCCGGCAACCTCATCTACCGCCCGCATTGCCGCCACTGCCGCGCCTGCGTCGCGGTGCGCATCCCCGTCGACGACTTCCGCCCCGATCGCAGCCAGCGCCGCTGCCTCGCGCGCAATGCCGACCTCGACACCCGGATCTGCCCGAACGAACGCCGCGACGAACACTTCGCGCTGTACCGCCGCTACCTGTCCGCGCGCCATCCCGGCGGCGGCATGGACGACCACGGCGTCGCCGAGTTCGACCAGTTCCTGATCGGCACCTGGGGCCAGGGCCGGTTCCTCGAGATCCGCACGCACCCCACGCCGGCCGGTCCGGGCCGGCTGCTGGCGGTGGCGGTGACCGACGTCGCGCCCGAGGGACTGTCGGCGGTCTACACCTTCTACGATCCCGACGAGGAGGCGCGCGGCCTCGGCACGTTCGCGATCCTGCAGCAGATCGCCTGGGCGCGCCGCGACGGCAAGCGTCATCTCTACCTCGGATACTGGATCGACGGCCATCGCAAGATGGACTACAAACGCCGCTACCGGCCGCTGGAAGCCTACGACGGGCACGGCTGGTCGCCCATGTCCGGAGACCCGCCATGACCTCGCGTTCCCCGTTTCGTCCGCTCGCCCTGCTCTGCACGGTCGCGATGGCGACCACGCTCACCGGCTGCGTGCAGGTGAAGATCCACGGCGATCCCGGGCGTGCCGCCGTGCCGCACGACACCTCCGACGAAGCCGAGGCCGCCGCGAACGCCGGCGCGCCGCTGCGCGTGGCCACGTACAACACCTCGCTCAACGACGATGCCAACGGCGGCCTGATCCGCCGGCTCGAACACGACGATCCGTCGGCGCGCGCGGTCGCCGCGATGCTGCAGCGCGTGCATCCCGACCTCGTGCTGCTCAACGAATTCGACTACGACGCCGCAGGCCGCGCCGCCGACCTGTTCCAGCGTGGCTATCTCGAACACGCGCAGGGCCCGGGCCTGTCGCCGCTGCACTATCCGTATCGCTACCTCGCGCCGGTGAACACCGGCGTGCCCAGCGGGCTGGATCTGGACGGCAACGGCCGCGTCGCCACCGACGGCCGCGCACGCGGCGACGACGCCTGGGGCTTCGGCCTGCATCCCGGCCAGTACGGCATGCTGGTGCTATCGAAATATCCGATCGACACCGCCGCGGTGCGCACGTTCCAGTTGCTGAAGTGGAGCGCGATGCCCGACGCCTCCCGCCCGGTCGACCCGCGCGCGCGGAAGTTCTTCCATCCCGATGCGGTGTGGAACGCGCTGCGGCTGTCGTCGAAGTCGCACTGGGACGTGCCGGTCGACACGCCGCTGGGCCGACTGCACTTCCTGGTCGCGCATCCGACGCCGCCGGTGTTCGACGGCCCCGAGGACCGCAACGGCGCGCGCAACGCGGACGAACTCGCGCTGTGGCGCGCGTATCTCGACGACGCACCGGCCGACCGCGCCTGGCTGTGCGACGACGCCGGCCGCTGCGGCGGCCTGCCGGCGGGCGAGCGTTTCGTCATCGCCGGCGACATGAACAACGATCCGGTCGACGGCGACGGCCGCCACGACGCGATCCTCGCCCTGCTGCGGCATCCGCGCGTGCTGCAGGCGCCCGCGCCGCGCAGCGCGGGGGCCGCCGAAGCCGCGCGACTGACCGGACAGGGCAACGTCGGCCAGCGCGGCGACCCGGCCGAGGACACCGGCGATTTCGGCCCGAAGGTCGGCAACCTGCGCCTGGACTACGTGCTGCCTTCGGTCGGCCTGCTCGTCGTCGCCAGCGGCGTGGACTGGCCGACGTCGGACGACCCGTACGCCGCTGCGGCGAAGGCGTCGGACCATCACCCGGTGTGGCTCGATCTGATGGCCGAAACGCCGGCGCGATAGACGTCATCGATACCAACGTGACAACGGGTGCGGCGCCCTTCGGCGTTCGTTGTTGCCCCTGCGGAATCGGGTATATGCTTCCGGCATGATTCCTGACCATCCCGATGCGACGGTCGGGGCCGGAGGCGGAGTCGGGGGAGCTCTGACCGCGGACGAGGCTGCACGCAACGTGCTGGCCTCGCTCACGAACACGCTGCCCGCAGGCGCCCAGGTGGCCATCGCCTGGCGCCACGCCCGGCTCGGTTCCGGCAGCGCGCACAACGGTGCAGGCGACGACGTCCTGCACCGGGCCGTGCTCGCCCGGCTGGACGATGGTGCCTACGTGGACCAGGTGCCTGGCGGGCTGATCCGCCGCCACGACGACGACGATCACCGGCTGTCGCTGGGCGTCGCCTTCCCCACGCCGCCGCCCGACGACGGGTCGCTCGACGCCTGGTTCGGGATCGCGCGCGACATGGTGATCGTGGCGCTGCGGCTGGCCGAAGCCGACGTCCGCATCGTGACCCTGGAGAAATCCAAGCGCCTGCAGAAGGCGCTGTACGAAATCTCCGATCTCGCCGGCTCGGGCCTGGAGATGGGCGAGATGCTGGCGCGCATCCACCGCGTGGTCGGCGAACTGATGCCGGCGGAGAATTTCTACATCGTCCAGTACGACGAGCGCCACCGGACCATCCGCTATCTGTATTTCGCCGACAGCCGCGACGCGTTCGATCCCGACCCGGACACGGAATTCTCCGTCGACCACACCATGCACAGCCTGACCGCCGCGCTGCTGCAGCACGGCCGGCCGCTGTTGGGCGCCCCGCGCGAGATCATCGAACGGCTGGAGATCCCCGACGACGAATACGCCGGCGGCCCGATGAGCGAGGACTGGCTGGGCGTGCCGCTGCTGCGCGACGGCCAGGTCTGCGGCGCGATCGTCGTGCAGGACTACGAGCACGCGCAGCGCTATGCCAACGAAGAGCGCGCCCTGCTCGATTACGTGGCGATGCACATCCAGACCGCGCTGGACCGCAAGACCGCGCAGGTCGAACTGGAACGCCGGGTCAAGCAGCGCACGCAGGCGCTGGAGCACGCCAACCTCGAACTCCAGGCCGAAGTGCAGGAGCGCCAGCGCGGCGAGAAACTGCAGCAGGCGCTGTTCCGCATCACCGAGCTGTCGACCAGCGCCGAAAGCCTCGAACGGTTCTACGCCGACCTGCATTCGATCGTGGGCGAGTTGCTCTATGCCCGCAACTTCTACATCGCCTTCCTCAGCGCCGACGGCCAGCGGATCGAGTTCCCCTACGCCGCGGACGAAGTCGACAAGCGCCCGAACCGCGATCGCCAGCGCGCCAAGGGCCTCACCGAATACGTGATCGAGACCGGGCTGCCGCTGCTGGCCGACCGGGCGCGGATCCAGGCCCTGGAGCAGCGAGGCCTGGTCAGCAGCTTCGGGCCGCTGGCCTGCTGCTGGCTCGGCGTGCCGCTCACCCGCGATGGCACGCCGCAGGGCGTGATCAGCGTGCAGAGCTACAACCCGGCGCATCGTTTCGCCGAGCGCGACCAGGAACTGCTGACCTTCGTCGGCCACCACGTCGACGCCGCGCTCGCGCGCAAGCGCGCGCAGGACCGCCTGGTCGCCGCGCACGCCGAGCTGGAGACGCGGGTGGAAACGCGCACGCGCGAACTGGCCGAGGCCAACCGCGAGCTGCGCGAACAGATCGCCGAGCGCCTGCGCGCCGAGCAGCGCCTGCGCCACCAGGCGCGCCACGATGCGCTGACCGGGCTGCCCAACCGCACCCAGTTGCAGGAACGCCTCGACGACGCGATCGCCCGCGCCTCGGAGCCCGACGGCCGCCCGTTCGCGGTCATGTTCCTCGACATCGACCGCTTCAAGCTGATCAACGACAGCGTCGGCCACGTCGCCGGCGACGAACTGCTGGTGGAATCCAGCCGCCGCATCTCGCAGGCGATCGGGCGCGGCGACCTGGTGTCCCGGCTCGGTGGCGACGAGTTCGCGGTGCTGGCCGAGGACATCGCCAACGACGCCGAGGCCGAACGCTACGCCGCCGGCATCCTGCGCGTGCTGGGGCAGCCGCTGTGGATCGAGGGCCGCGAGATCTTCCCGTCGGCCAGCATCGGCATCACGCTGTGGCATCCGCGCTATCGCCGCAGCGAGGAACTGCTGCGCGACGCCGACGCCGCCATGTACCGCGCCAAGCGCCTGGGCCGCAACCGCAGCGAAGTGTTCGACGAGGAGATGCGCGCCGAGGCGATGCGCCTGCTCGACCTGGAAGCGGACCTGCGCCGCGCGATCATGCACGACGCGTTCGAGCCGTATTTCCAGCCGATCCTGCGCCTGAGGGACGGCCACGGCGTGGGCTACGAGGCGCTGGTGCGCTGGAACCACGAGCGCCGCGGCCTGCTGCTGCCGTCGGAATTCATCGGCGTGGGCGAGGACGGCACGCTGATCGAGCAGGTCGACTGGCTGATGTACGCCCACGTCATCGCCTCGATGAGCGAATACCCCGACCGTTACGTCTCGATCAACGTCTCGCCGCGGCATTTCCTCTCGGACAACTTCAGCGACCGGCTGCTGCGGATGCTCGACGAGTCGCACCAGGATCCGAGCCGGCTGCGCATCGAGATCACCGAGGTCGCGCTGATCGAGGACGCCGCGCGTGCGCTGCGCGTGCTGCGCGAACTGCGCGGCCACGGCATCGCCGCGCTGCTCGACGATTTCGGCACCGGCTTCTCGGCGCTGTCGTACCTGCACCGCTTCCCGATCCGCGGCCTGAAGATCGACCACAGCTTCATCGCCGGGCTGGAAGGCGAAGCCGGCAACGAGAGCCTGGCGCTGGTGCGCGCGATCCTGGCGATGGCGCGCACGCTCGGCATCGACACCATCGCCGAGGGCATCGAGACCGAAAGCCAGCGCCGGATCCTGCTGGAGGAAGGCTGCGAGTACGGCCAGGGCTTCCTGCTGGGCGTGCCCGGCCCCATCGCCCGCCGCAACGCGGGCGGACGCCGGCGACAGACCGGCGGTTGAGGCGCGGCGTCAGCCGTTCGCCGGCGGCACGGTGGCCGTGGACGGCAGCGCGTCGGGTGGCGCGCCCGCGGGTTCGGCGGTCGGACCGACCACCGGCAATGCATGTTCCACCGGCCCGCGGATGCCGAAGCCGAACGCCGCCTCGTTCTGGGTCGACACGATCATCCGCACCATGCCGCTGGGCACCATCAGGTCCAGCGCGACCGCGGCGCCCTCGGGCGTGCGGCCCTCGAGCGTCATCTCGATGAAGGCGCCGCCGGTGTCCACCGTGGCACAGGCGACGTGCGGCCCCGCCGGCCCGTCCTGCAGGAAGGGCTTGATCGCCTCGCCCAGCGCGTCGAGCGCCTGCGGAAAGAAGAACACGGCGTAGCCGTTGGTGTCGTTCATGGCGCGATCGTCCGCCTCGGGGTCGGGAAAACCGGCACGTTACCGCAAGGTGATCGTCAGCGCTTCGGCCGACGCGCGCGCCTGCGCGCGGGCGGCGTCGATGTCCGCACCGAGGGCGAGGGTCACGCCGACGCGGCGGTGGCCCTCGACCTTCGGCTTGCCGAACAGCCGCAGCGCGGTGTCGGGTTCACGCAGGGCATCGGCGACGCCCTCGAATTCCGGCACGCCGTGGCCGTGCGCCAGCACCGCGCACGACGCCGACGGGCCGTACTGGCGGATCGCGGGGATCGGCAGGCCGAGGATCGCGCGCGCATGCAGCGCGAACTCGCTGAGGTCCTGCGAGACCAGCGTCACCAGGCCGGTGTCGTGCGGCCGCGGCGAGACTTCCGAGAACCACACGTCGTCGCCCTTCACGAACAGTTCGACGCCGAACAGGCCCCAGCCGCCGAGGTCGTCGGTGATGATCTTCGCGATGGCCTGCGCGCGTTCGAGTGCAGTCTTCGTCATCGGCTGCGGCTGCCAGCTCTCGCGGTAGTCGCCGTCGCGCTGCAGGTGGCCGATCGGGTCGCAGAAGTCGGTGCCGCCGGCGTGGCGCACGGTCAGCAGCGTGATCTCGTAGTCGAAGTCGATGAAGCCCTCGACGATCACGCGGCCGGCGCCGGCGCGGCCGCCGGTCTGGGCGTAGTCCCAGGCGCGGTCGACGTCGTCGGCGGTGCGCACGAGGCTCTGGCCCTTGCCCGAGGACGACATCACCGGCTTCACCACGCATGGCAGGCCGATCTCCGCCACCGCCGCGCGGTAGTCGTCGCGCGTGTCGACGAAGCGGTACGGCGAGGTCGCCAGCCCCAGCGTCTCGGCGGCGAGCCGGCGGATGCCTTCGCGATCCATCGTCAGCCGCGCGGCGCGGGCGGTCGGCACGATCCGCGTGTGCGTGCCGCGACCGGCGAATTCGTGCTCCAGCTGGACCAAAGTCTCGGTGTGGATGGCCTCGATCTCGGGGACGATCAGCGCCGGGCGTTCCTCGGCGATCAGCGCGCGCAGGGCGTCGCCGTCGAGCATGTTGAGCACGTGGCTGCGGTGCGCGACCTGCATCGCCGGCGCGTCGGCGTAGCGGTCGGCGGCGATCACCTCGCAGCCGAAGCGCTGCAGTTCGATCGCGACTTCCTTGCCCAGTTCGCCCGAGCCCAGCAGCAGCACCCGGAGGGCGGACGGAGACGAGGGGGTGCCGAACACCGGCGCGGACGGAGAAGTCATGGGTGGGGCTCGTGGGGATGCGCGGAGGAGGCGGTCATTGTAAATCAGACACTTGCGGAATCCCGGTCGGCACGTCTCGCCGTTCGTCCGGAGCCGCTTGCGTCGATTGATATCTTTTTGATATCACATATGCATTCACCCGCCCGCCACCTTCGAGTGCCGCCATGAAAGAAAATCCCTCGCAATCGCTCCCGGGCATCCCGGTGCTGCTGTTCCTGCTGGTGCTGATGTTCCTGGGTGCCTGGCTGGTCGCCTCCGCCGCCGACGGCAACGGCGGCACCCTCGCCCTCGCCGGCGTCGCCCTGCTGGTCGTCGGCTTCTTCCTGATGTTCGGCCTCTACAAGGTCGAGCCCAACCAGGCCGCGGTGCTGAACCTGTTCGGCAAGTACGTCGGCACCGTGAAGGACGGCGGCCTGCGCTGGAACAGCCCCTTCTACGGCAAGAAGAAGGTCTCGCTGCGCGTGCGCAACTTCGAGAGCAGCAAGCTCAAGGTCAACGAACTGGACGGCAGCCCGATCGAGATCGCCGCGGTCATCGTCTGGCAGGTGGTGGACAGCGCCGAGGCCGTCTACAACGTCGACGACTACGAGAGCTTCGTGCACATCCAGTCGGAATCCGCGGTGCGCGCGATGGCGACCAGCTATCCGTACGACCAGCACGAGGACGGCCAGCTCGCGCTGCGCAGCCACGCCACCGAGGTCGGCCACCATCTGCAGAAGGAACTGCAGGAACGCCTCGCCGACGCCGGCGTGCAGGTGCTCGACGCGCGCATCAGCCACCTCGCGTACGCGCCGGAGATCGCCCAGGCGATGCTGCAGCGCCAGCAGGCGAATGCGATCATCGCCGCGCGCACCCGCATCGTCGCCGGTGCCGTGGGCATGGTCGAAATGGCCCTCGCCGAACTGCAGAAGAATGGCGTGGTCCATCTGGACGAGGAGCGCAAGGCGCAGATGGTCAGCAACCTGCTGGTCGTGCTCTGCGGCGAACGCGCCACCCAGCCGATCGTGAACACCGGTTCGCTGTACTGATCCCCCGCATCAAGCAGACATCGCGCCATGTCCGAGAAGAAGGCCTATCCGCTGCGCATCAACGCCGAGATCCTCTCGGCGGCACAGCGCTGGGCCGACGACGAACTGCGCAGTCTCAACGCCCAGATCGAATACGTGCTGCGCGACGCCTTGCGCAAGTCAGGGCGTCTGCCGTCCGCTCCGCCGCCCCCATCCGACGACACTTCCGCGTCCGACTGAACGACGCGCCCCTCCTCGACCGCGGCCTGCGCTGCGGTCCGCCCGGGACACTGCAATGAATCACCGCCTCCGTCCTTCCGAACGCCAGCGCCGCCTCGCCGGCCGCGCGGCCCTGTCCGCCGCCCTCGCGATCGCCCTCGGCGCCGGCGCGTCGTCCGTGGCCTTCGCGCAGACGCCGCCGCCTGCAGACGCGGCACCGGCGACCGCCGCGGCCGTCGATCCCGCTGCCGTCGATCCCGTCGCCGCCGCGCAATCGGTGCTCGACGCGATGGATGCCGGCGATTTCGCCGGCGTGCATGCCCGCTTCGATGCCACGATGGCAGCCGCGGTGAGCGCGGACCAGTTGAAGCAGCTGTGGACCGCGCTGCCCTCGCAGTTGGGAGCGTCGAAGGGCCGCGGCGAGCCGCGCAGCGCCGAGCGCGGCGGCACCCGCATCGTGGTCGTGCCGCTGCGCTTCGAACGCGCCACGCTCGACGCCAGCCTGGCATTCGAAGCGGACGGCCGCATCTCCGGCTTCCTGATGCGTCCCGCGGCCGCCGCGCCCGTTCCCGCCCCGCCGCCGCCCGCGGACGCGCATTACCGCGAGATCGACGTGGCGGTCGGCGAAGGCGCCGACGCGCTGCCGGCGACGCTGGCGCTGCCGCTGGAAAAGGGCCGGCTGCCGGTCGTCGTGCTCGTCCACGGTTCCGGCCCGCACGATCGCGACGAAACCGTCGGCCCCAACAGACCCTTCCTCGACCTCGCCCGCGGCCTCGCCGAGCGCGGCATCGCGGTGCTGCGCTACGAGAAGCGCACGAAGGCGCATCCCGAACAGTTCGCCGACGGCGGCACCATCGACCGCGAAACCACCGACGACGCCGTGCAGGCCGTGGCGATGCTGCGCGCCCGCGCCGACATCGACCCGAAGCGCATCTTCGTCCTCGGCCACAGCCAGGGCGGCCTGATGGCACCGCGCATCGGCGCCCGCGATCCGAAGATCGCCGGCCTGATCCTGCTGGCGGCACCCTCGCGGCCGGTGCTGGACCTGCTGCTCGAACAGAACAAGCGCATGGCCGTGCTCGACGACGGCCGCACCAGCGACGCCGAAGCCGCGGCGATCGCGAAGATCGCCGCGCAGATCGCGGCGGTGCGCCGCGGCGACGACGTCACCGGTGCCGACGCACCAATGGGCGTGCCGGCGTCGTACTGGCGCACGATCGAGGCCGTCGATCCCGTCGCCGAAGCGCACGCGACGAAGCAGCCGCTGCTGTTCCTGCAGGGCGGCAACGACCTGCAGGTGGTCGACGCCGACTGGCAGGGCTGGCGCAACGCCTTCCACGACGATCCGCGGGCGACGTTCAAGCTCTACGACGACCTCACCCACCTCGCGATCCCGGGCGAAGGCAGCGTGAAGGACTACGAGACGCCCGGCCACGTCGCGCCGGCGCTGATCGACGACATCGCCGCGTGGATCCGCGCGACCGTGCCGGCCGCGCCGAAGAAGAAGCCGCAGTAGGCGATCGCCATGTCGATCCGCGAATTCAACGTCGTCGCGCCCGATCCGCGCGGTGTCGTCCTCGTCGCCGGCATCGCGATGGCCGCCGCCTGCCTGCCGTTCGTGCTGCTCGCGCGCGAACAGCCCGCGCTGTGGATCGGCGCCATCGTGATGGCCCTGGTGCTCGGCCCCGTGTTCTGGTCGACCACCCGCAACCGCGTGGCGCTGGACGGCCACACGCTGCGCGTCGGCGCCGGCCTGCACCGGCTTGCGGTCGAGGTCGCGACGCTCGACCTCGACGCCGCGCGCATCGTCGACCTCGCCGGCGAGCCCACGCTGAAGCCGATGCTCAAGACCTTCGGCACGGCGATGCCCGGCTACCAGGCCGGCCACTTCCGCCTGCGCGACCGCGGCAAGGCCTTCCTGCTGATCACCGCGCGCACGAAGGTCCTGCTCCTGCCCGAACGCTCCGGGCGCCGGCTGCTGCTCAGCCTCGAACGCCCGCAGGCGCTGCTCGACGCCCTGCGCGCCGTGACGGAGCGGCCGGGCCGGCGCTAAGCTGCGCCGATGCGCCCCGCCCCCCGCGTCCTGCTCAACACCGCCGCCGTCGAGGCCTGGCCGGCCTGGCTGCTGGGCGCGCGCGCAAACCACGACGCCCGCCTCGTCGCCCGCGCGCGCTGGGTGCTGCGGCGCAAGCGCGACGGCCGCTATCTGGCCGCGGCGCTGCCGGAAGGCTGGCAGGCACTGACGCCGCGCTGGATGCGCGAGCCACGGATCGACGATGCGCTCGACGCGATCGACGCGCCGCTGCCGCACGCCGGTGCGCGCGATCCCGCGCCGCTGCCGCTGCATGCGCTGCGCGAACGTCTCGACATGCTGGGACTCGACGCCGACGACTACGCCGCGCGCAGCGGCCTGCCGCTGGTGCCGGAACCGGCATGGCTCGTGTTCGCCGGCTTCGATCGCTATCGCCGCCCGCTGTGGCTGCATCCCGAGGCCGCGCGCGCATGGGCGCGCCTGCGCGTCGCCGCGCACGCCGACGGCGTCATGCTCGATGCGATCTCCGGCTACCGCAGCCACGACTACCAGCTCGGCATCTTCGCGCGGAAGCGCGCGCGCGGGCTGGGCGTCGACGCGATCCTCACCGTCAACGCCGCGCCCGGCTTCAGCGAACACCACGGCGGCCGCGCGCTGGACATCGGCACGCCGGGCGAACCGCCGGCCGAGGAAAGTTTCGAACACACCGCCGCCTTCGACTGGCTGCAGACCCACGCCGGCGAACACGGCTTCACGATGAGCTATCCGCGTGACAATCCGCACGGCATCGTGTACGAGCCGTGGCACTGGCGCCACGACGGAATCGCCTGACATGACCCACCTGCGCCACGCCGCGACGCTCGCGGCCTTCGCGTTGTTCCTGACCGTCGGCCCGTGCGCCGCGAAGGAAGCGCTCAAGTCGAAGGACGTCCCCGCGGACGAGACCGTCGGCATCGCGGGCGGCCTGCGCGCGATGATCCAGACCGCGACGGCGGAGGAAGCCGCCCGCTTCCGCGAAGAGTGGCGATCGACCACCGCCGACCACGCGCCGCATCTCGAAACCACCGGCCGCGTGCGTCGCGGCCAGCCCGTCGCGGTGCTGATCTTCTACGGCGGCTGCGCGCCGAAAGGCGCCGACGCCGCCGACATCCTCGCCCGCAAGGTGCCGTGCGCCGCCCGCCTGGACGTGCGCATCACCGATCCCGCCGGCAAGACGCACACCGCGATCAACGACGAACCCGTCGCGGCCGGCATGCCGGCCGCGCCCGACACGGCGACGCAATTGTCCCCGCAGGAGTTGCAGATCACGTTCGACCCCACCGATGCCGACGGCAGTTACCGCATCGAGGCCACGGTGGACGATCCCGACAACGACCGCGTGCTGCGCATCGCCACGACCGTCGAACTGCTGCCCGACGCCCCCGCACCATGAGGCCGACGCTGGCGGACGCCTGGGCCGGCGGCCGCAACCACTTCAACGTCATCCGCCTGGTCGCGGCATGGATGGTGATCTGGAGCCACGCCTGGGCGATCACCGGCACGCCGGGCAACGATCCGTTCGCCCACCTCACGCTCACCCGCTCCGCCGGCGCATTCGCGGTCGACGTGTTCTTCGTGATCAGCGGCTTCCTGGTCGCGGCGAGCTTCGAGCGCCACGGCTGGCGCGAATTCCTGCTCGCCCGCGCGCTGCGCATCTATCCCGCGCTGATCGTCTGCACGCTGCTGACCGTATGCGTGCTCGGCCCGCTGCTGACGACGTCGCCCGGCTACTGGCGCGACGCCACGACGTGGCGCTTCCTCGCCGGCAACGCGACGCTGTGGCGCGCGGAATTCTGGCTGCCGGGCGTGTTCGAGACGCTGCCGCGCACCGCCGTCAACGGTTCGCTGTGGACACTGCCGATCGAAGGCCGGCTGTACCTCGCGCTGCTGTTCGCGGGCCTGCTCGGCATGCTGAAGCCGTGGCGCTACGCGCTCGCATGGGCGGTCGCGCTCGCGGGCGCAGGCGTGTTCGCGTGGCGGCATGCGCCGTTGCCCGAACATCTCGCCTACCTGATCTGGGTCACCGCGTTCTTCATCACCGGCACGCTGCTGTGGGTGTGGCGCGCGCGCCTCGTGCTGACGTGGTGGGCGTGGCTGCCGCTGCTGGTGATCGCCGCCGCGACGCGCGGCACGCCGTGGTTCGTGCCCGCGTACTTCGCGACCGTCGCCTACGGCACGTTCTGCCTCGCGTTCCTGCCGCGATGGCTGCCATCGACCGGCCGCCACGACCTGTCCTACGGCCTGTATCTCTACGGCTGGCCGATGCAGCAGCTCGCGCTGCTCGCCGGGGCGATCACGCCGGTCGCGAACACGATCGCCGCGACTGCGCTGGCGCTGGCCTGCGCGGCCGCATCGTGGTGGCTGGTCGAACGCCCTGCGCTCGACTGGAAGCGAAAACGCTTCACGCGCATGCGAAAGGCCTGATCCAGGCCATGCAGGTTGCAACGCCTGCATGCAGGATGCACGAACAGGCAACTTCCGTCTCGAACAGCGAATCCCGAGTGAACGTCGACGTCAACCACGGCGTCGCCGCATGCGTTGAAGAGGGCTCCTCCGTCCGGAGAACCCGCGCATGCAACACGACGCCATCTTCGTGCTCTCGACCGGCCGATGCGGCACGCAGTGGCTGCACGACGCCATGCAGACCTGCTACGGCGATCGCGTCGAAGCCACGCACGAGCCGCTGAAGGCCGGTTACCGGCCACGCCGTTTCTTCCGTGCATCGAACCACGGGCTCGCCGCGCTCGGCGACCTGCCCGAGGTCGCCGCGCACGTCGCGCACATCCGCGCGCGGCTCGAACACGGCCCGTACTTCGAAGCGGGCTGGCCATGCTTCGCGGCGCTGCCGTGGCTGCATGAAGCACTCGACGGTCGCCTGTGCATCGTCCATCTCACACGGCATCCGGTGACGAGCGCGTTCTCGATGGCGACGCACCAGGTCTACGATCGCGACGACTGGATCCGCGACGCCGCGCTGACACCGTTCGACGGCGGCTGCCTGCGCCCAGCGCTGCAATTGCGCTGGCCCGAACTCTCGGGCTACGAGAAATGCCTGTTCTGGTGGACCGAGCTGCACCGGTACGCGATCGATCTGCATCGCAAACGCCCGGACATCGCCTGGCATGCGACATCGTACGAAGCGCTGTTCGCGCCCGAACCCGATGCCCTGCACGCGCTCGCCGAATTCTGTGGCCTGCCGCACCAGCCGGAACTGGGCTCGCTGCGCGAACGACGCACCGACCAGTACCGCTACCGCACCTGGCCCGACGACTGGCGCAAGGCGCTGCAGTACCCGGACACGATCGAGGTCGCCGAAGCGCTGGGCTACGACATCGCGGACACCGACACGCACGCGCTGTCGGCGCGCTATTTCAGGCGCAAGAAACTGAAGCACTACCTCGCCGAATGGGGCGCGATCGGCCGTCGCTTCGCGGGCTGATGCCGCGGCCCGCGCGCGGGCTCAGTCCTGCGAACGCTTCGTCGGCGTCTTCGCCTGCGCGGCGAAATCGGCGATGCGCCAGAGGTAGAAACTGGCGTAGGTGCGGTACGGGCCCCAGCGTTCGCCGCGTTCGAGCAGTGCCTTCGGCGTGGGCATCTCTTCGGCCTTGTCCACGCGCTGCGCGCCCTTGCGCACGCCGAGGTCGTCCACCGGCAGCACGTCGGGACGACCGAGCCGGAACATCAGCATCATCTCGACCGTCCAGCGGCCGATGCCGCGCACCGGCACCAGCGCGGCGACGATGGCGTCGTCGGCCATCGTCGACATCCGCCGCAGGTCGGGGATCTCGCCGCGCGCTTCACGCTGCGCCAGGTCGCGCAGCGCGAGCAGCTTGTTGCCCGACACGCCGCAGGCGCGCAGCGTCGCGTCGTCGCAGCGCGCCAGCGTGTCGCAGTGGAAACGGTCGCTCGCGATCGCGGTCTCGACCCGGCCGACGATCGTGGCCGCGGCCTTGCCACTGAGCTGCTGGTAGAGGATCGCCCGCGCCAGCGCATCGACCGGATCGAACGGCTTGCGCCAGCGCGGATCGGCCGCGATCGGGCCGATCTTCTTCATCCACGTGCCGAGCTTGCGATCGCGCCGGGCGAGGTGTTCGCGGGCGGCGTCGACATCGAATCCGCGGGCATGACGTGGCATGGCGGAACCCTCAGCGACGCAGCGCGCCGACGGCGTAGAGCAGCCAGCCGGCGATCTGCAGGGAGCCGCCGACCGGCGCGAGCCGGGTCGGCAGCGCGAACGCGTGGTGGGCGACCAGCGAGCCGGAGAACAGCAGCGTGCCCAGCGCCAGCATCGCCAGCGCGAAGCGGCCGATGCGCCGCGGCGTGACCGGCGCGAGCGCCGCCAGCGCGATGCCGTGCAGCAACGCGAACAGCGCCGCGGTCGACAGCTGCGCCGCGGCGACACCCTGCACGGCATGCGCCGCGTACGCCGACAGCGCGACGCCGAAGGCAGCGCAGAGCGCACCGAAGACGACGAACAGGCGCGGCGATGGATCGAAGGTCATGCGGACACCCCGCAAACGCGAAGCGCCGCATGACGCGGCGCTTCGGGGACGATCACCATGTTTCGGACCGTCATGTTTCCGACCGTGTCCCGATCAGCGGATGGCCCAGAAGGCGGTGAACTTGCCGTCTTCGGTGAAGGCGCCTTCGATGCCGCTGTCGTAGACCTCGTACGGACGGTCGGTGACTTCGTAGCCGCGCGGCGCCGACCAGGCGCGCAGCGCGTTGTGCAGGCCTTCGATCTCGTGGATGTAGCCCACGAACTTCGCGGTCACGGCACGGTGCGCCGGCACGTGCTGGTACTTCACCGGGCTGCCGCCGGCAAAGGTCAGGCCGGTCAGTTCGGCCGCCGGGGTACCCGCGGCGTCGGCCGTGCGGCGCACCGGCAGGGCGACGTCGAAGGTGTACGTGTCGCGGCCCTGCTCGCTGGTCACGATGCGCATCGGACCGGCAGCGGTCAGGCCGTTGGCGGCCAGCGCGCGGTTGATCCACTCCATGTTGGCGCGCATCGACTGCTCGACCGTCGCGTCGTCGAACTTCTGGCTGCCGGCGTTGACGTACAGCAGGTTCTCGGCCGGCACGTCGACCACGGACAGGCCGGTGAGGCGCTCGCCGTAGGAGGTGTAGTCGACGTTCGGGATCGAGGCCAGCATGTTGCCGAGCTTGGCCAGGCCGAACTTCATGTCGTCGCCCACCTGGCTGCCGACGTACAGGCCGGCGAAACGGCCGATCAGGTTCCAGCCGTAGTTGACCTTGTAGGTCTGGGTGATCTCGACGTTGCGATTGTTCTGGCCCGTCGGCTTGAGCTTGAACTCGGTGCGCTTGTCGGTGCCGAAGCGGTCATTGTCGACCTGGATCACGATGTGCTCGTTCGGCACGCTCTCGGTGATCTTCCAGGTGCCCTCGCCCACTTCGGACTTCTTCGAGTTGTAGTGGAACTCGGCGCCCACGCCCGAGGTCGGGCCGGAGACGCGCATCTCCATCTTCGGGTCGCGCAGCGGGATCGCGTTCCAATCCTTGAAACGGCTGAAACTGTTCAGCGTGTCGAAGACGATCGTCGCCTTCCGGTTCGTTTCGACCTTCTCGACGATGAAACGATTGGAAGGCAGCACGACGCCGACGATCAGGAACAGCGCGGCGACGATCGCGAGGGAAATCAGGATCTCGAGCAGACGGGTCATTCAGGGGCTCTCCGGGACCAATACCCGCTGACGACGGGCAAGACCCGAATCGTAGCAGGGAAGTCCGGTGCCGGGCGAGGGTGAACCCCCGCCGCCGCGATGCCCTGCCGGTGCCCGCACCGACGGACGGCGGGCGCATGCGGGCAGGCAGACGCGCGACCCGGCCGGACGACCGGGCTTCCCCGAGCATCACGCGCGCATCGGAAGGGACGAAGCCCGGACGGACCGGGCGGCCCTCCCGTCGATCAGATCAGCTGCAGCTCGAAGGCCTTGAGCACGGCGCGGGTGCGGTCGCGCACACCGAGCTTGGACAGGATGTTCGAGACATGGTTCTTGATCGTGCCCTCGGCCACGCCCAGCGAATTGGCGATCTCCTTGTTGGAGAAGCCGGAGGCCATCAGGCGCAGGATCTCAGTCTCGCGGTCGGTCAGCGGGTCCGGGCGGTCGAGGCTGACGAACTCGTTGCGCATGTGCTCCAGCCCGGACAGCAGGCGCTGGGTCACCGCCGGCTGCACCAGCGAACCGCCGCCGGCGACGGCCTGGATCGCCCCGACGAGCTGTTCCAGCGACACGTCCTTGAGCAGGTAGCCCTTGGCGCCGGCCTTCATGCCGGCGAGGACCAGTTGGTCGTCGTCGAAGGTGGTCAGGATGATGGTCGGGGGCAACTGGTCGGCGCGGGCGAGGGCCTGCAGGGCCTCCAGGCCGGACATCGCCGGCATGCGCATGTCCATCAGCACCACGTCGGGGCGGATCTGCGGGATCAGTTCGACCGCCTGGCGGCCGTCGGCGGCCTCGGCCACCACTTCGATGCCCTCGGCCAGCGCCAGCAGGGAGCGGATGCCCTGGCGCACCAGGGTCTGATCGTCGACCAGACAAACGCGGATCATGGGGATTCCTGGGTCCTGGAAGTGCGGACAGGGATGCACGCGCCGGGCGTCCGGGCCGGAGCGAAGGAAGAAACGGGAACAGGCATGGGAACAGGCACGGGCACGGTCATGACGCCCTCGCGACCGGAAGCGGGGACGACGGCAGGACACGGCCGTGCCCCGGGCCCTCGCTGCCGCGGGCGACCGGCAGGTGCAGGCTCAGCCCGAAGCCGCCGCCGTTGCGGGTCTCGATGTCCAGCCGCCCGCCGTGGGCCGCCAGCCGTTCGCGCATGCCGCGCAGGCCGTTGCCCGCCGCCGGGGCTTCGGCGCCGCGACCGTCGTCGCGGGCCTCCAGCCGGACGCCGTCATCCTGCCAGCGGTAGTCGAGGGTCAGGGTCGTCGCCTGGGCGTGGCGCACCACGTTGGTGATGATTTCCTGGGTGCAGCGCAGCAGGACGTGGGCACGTTCAGGGTCGTCCAGCAGGAACGGCTGCGGCAGGTGCATGTCGATGCGCAGGCCGGGCACGTTGTCGGCCAGCGGCAGCAGCGTGGCGGCCATGTCGATGTCGTCGCTGTCGCGGATGCGGCTGACCGCCTCGCGGACGTCGCTGAGCAGCAGCTTGGCGAGCGTGTGCGCCTGCGACACGTGCTCCTGGGCCTTGCCGTCGACCAGGTGGTTGGCCACTTCCAGGTTGAGGCTGAGCGCGGTCAGGTGGTGGCCGAGAAGATCGTGCAGTTCCCGGGAGATGCGGGTGCGTTCGTTGACGCGGACGCTTTCGGCCAGCAGCGCCCGGGTGGCGCGCAACTCCGAATTCAGCCGGCGCTGCTCCTCGCGGGCCTGCGCCTGCTGGCGCGCGACCATGCTGGTGGCGTACACGAACCCGGCGAACCCGGCGTACAGCAGGGCCTGCATCACCGCTTCCAGCGCGGTCAGGTCGCGGCGCATGAACACCGGAACCACCGCCAGCTGGCTGAGGATCAGCCAGGCCACGCCCAGCCGCAGCGACAGCAGCCACGGCAGCGCCGAGGCCGCGACCATCAGCAGCATGCTGCCGAGGCCGCTCTGGCTGTAGTAGCCGAGGCTGATCGCCGCCGGGGTCAGGATCAGCAACAGCAGGTAGTCCAGCGGGCCGGGACGGCGGAGGCCGAGCCCCCGGGCCAGCCAGGCGTAGGCGGCACCGAACACCGCATAGGCCACCCAGCCCTGCCAGGGCATGGCCAGCAGCGGCAGCGGCTCGTCCGACTGCGCCAGCATCGGCATCACCCACGTGTAGAGCAGCGGCACGCCGACCGCCGCCCAGGTGAAGAGGCCGGAATAGCTGAGCAGGCGACTGTGGTCGAGGCGGGCGAACATGGCCGCAGTGTAGGCGCTTGGCCTCGTGCTGCACCCCACCGGAAGTCATGCCCGGCCGGTCGCAGCGGCCCGGACCGGCACATGGCCGAGGTCGCCCCCTCCCGGCCGGCATGCGATAATTGCCTGCCTGATCGGCGCAGTCGCCCCCCTGCCCGCGCCATCCTTCGCCGGAGCCCCGAGGAATGTCGATTGTCATCCGCGACGTGCGCGAGCACGAGCTGGATTCCGTACTTGCCCTGAACAATGCCGCCGGCCCCACGATCCTGCCCTTCGATCACGCCCGTCTGCGTCATTTTTACGACACCGCGGAATACTTCCGCGTCGCCGAGCGCGACGGAACCTTCGCCGGCTTCCTGATCGGCGTCGGCAGCCATGCCGAGCATGATTCCAGCAACTTCCGCTGGTTCGGCAGCCGCTATTCGAATTTCTTCTACATCGACCGCATCGTGGTCGCCAGCCGCCGCCGCGGCGGCGGTCTCGGCCGCATGTTCTACGCCGATGCCCAGAGCTACGCCGAACTGCGCTACCCGCAGTTGGCCTGCGAGGTGTTCCTCGACACCGCCCGCGACGTCACCCTGCCCGACCCGGCGCTGCTGTTCCACGGCAGTTTCGGCTTCCGCGAGGTCGGCCAGCAGGTCATGCCCGAGACCGGCCTGCGCGCGGCGATGCTGATGAAGGACCTGTGCAGCTATCCGTGGGTGCACGAGACCTACGGCGACGCCCTGCCGGACGAACCCTGGCTGATCGCCCCGCGCCATCCGGTCGCCACGGACGCCCCGGCATGAGCGCGTCCCCGGCGACTCCGAACTACGAACTGGCCGGCGACCTCAAGATCGGCCAGGTCGGCATCGCCAACCTCCGCGTGCGCACGCTCGACGTCGCCCGGCTGGGCGCGGAAATGCGCGACCGCGTGGCCCGCGCGCCGAAACTGTTCGAACGCGCCGCGGTGATCGTGGACTTCGGCGGCCTGCCGGGCACGCCCGACGCCGCCACCGCCCGCGCGCTGATCGAGGCCCTGCGCGACGCGGGCGCGATCCCGGTCGGCCTGGCTTACGGCAGCACCGACAACGAGAAACTGGCGATCGAACTCGGCCTGCCGCTGCTGGCCAAGTTCCGCGCGCAGTACGAATCCGGCGCCGCCGAAGCTCCGGCCGCAGCCCCCGCGGCGAAGCAGGCTGCCGCGCCGGCACCGTCGGCTGCGCCCGCCGCCGCAGTGTCCGAACCCGGCATGCTGCACACTGCGCCGATCCGCTCCGGACAGCAGATCTACGCCGAACAGCGCGACCTCACCGTGCTGGGCACCGTCGGTGCCGGCGCCGAGGTGATCGCCGACGGCAGCATCCACGTCTACGGCGCGCTGCGCGGCCGCGCCCTCGCCGGCGCCCGCGACAACGCGAAGGCGCGCATCTTCTGCCGCGAGTTCCACGCCGAACTCGTCGCGATCGCAGGACACTACAAGGTCATGGAGGACATTCCGGCCGACGTGCGCGGCAAGCCCGCGCAGGTCTGGCTGGAGAACGGACAGATCCACATCGCCGCGCTCGCCTGAGCCGCGGCCCATCACGCATCGGGAGAATAGACCTTGGCAGAAATCATCGT
This sequence comes from Lysobacter sp. DMC97, assembly GCF_056313745.1. Lineage (NCBI taxonomy): Bacteria > Pseudomonadati > Pseudomonadota > Gammaproteobacteria > Lysobacterales > Lysobacteraceae > Lysobacter > Lysobacter sp. DMC97. The sequence goes on from NZ_JBQUZR010000004.1 coordinate 439,447, forward strand.
CGTCACGTCGGGCAAGGGGGGCGTCGGCAAGACCACCAGCAGCGCGAGCCTCGCGTGCGGATTCGCGCGCCGCGGCAAGAAGGTCGCGGTCATCGACTTCGACGTGGGCCTGCGCAACCTCGACCTGATCATGGGCTGCGAGCGCCGGGTCGTGTACGACTTCGTCAACGTCATCCACGGCGAAGCGTCGCTCAAGCAGGCGCTGATCAAGGACAAGCGCTTCGAGAACCTCTTCGTGCTGGCCGCGTCGCAGACCCGCGACAAGGACGCGCTCACGAAGGAAGGCGTGGAGAAGGTGCTGAAGGAACTGTCCGACGACGGTTTCGACATCATCCTCTGCGACTCGCCCGCGGGCATCGAGAAGGGCGCGTTCCTGGCCATGTACTTCGCCGACCAGGCGGTGGTGGTGGTCAATCCGGAAGTGTCCTCGGTGCGCGACTCCGACCGCATCCTCGGCCTGCTCGCCTCGAAGACGAAGCGCGCCGAAGCCGGCGAGCGCGTGAAGGAATCGCTGCTGCTCACCCGCTACAGCCCCGCCCGCGTCGAGACCGGCGAGATGCTGAGCATCAAGGACGTCGAGGACGTGCTGGGCCTGAAGACGATCGGCGTGATCCCCGAGTCCGGCGACGTGCTCAACGCGTCCAACAAGGGCGAACCGGTCATCCTCGATGCCGAGTCGAACGCCGGCCAGGCCTACGACGATGCCGTCGCCCGCCTGCTCGGCGAGGACCGGCCGATGCGCTTCACCCAGTACGAGAAGAAGGGGTTCTTCAGCAAGCTGTTCGGAGGCTGAGACATGGCTCTCTTCGACTTCCTCAAGCCCAAGAAGAACACCGCGTCGATCGCCAAGGAGCGCCTGCGCATCATCGTCGCGCAGGAGCGCACGCACCGCGGCGCGCCGGACTACCTGCCGCTGCTGCAGCGCGAGCTGCTGGAAGTGATCCGCAAGTACGTCAGCGTCGACGTCGACGCGGTGAAGGTGGAAATGGCGAAGGACGGCGACCACGACGTGCTGGACATCTCGGTCGCGCTGCCGGAAGACCGTCCGGCCGCGGACTGACGGGCGCCCCTCGCCATGGCCGCCGTCCCGGTTTCCACACCGCCCGAAGCGCCGGCTGTCCTGCGCCTGCGCGACATCGACGAAGCCGATGTCGTCGCCCTGCTCGCCCGCTACGGCCTGCGCTTCGAGCGCGTCGCCGACGGTGCGCCGATCCCCGGCAGCTTCTGGGGCGACACCGAGGCCGGCATCATCGCCAGCACCGTCTTCGCGCGCGGCGACACGCCGCTGCATTCGCTGCTGCATGAAGCCTGCCACGTGATCGTCATCCCGCCGTCGCTGCGCTGGCGCGTCCACACCGACGCCAGCGATTCGGTGTTCGAGGAAGACGCCACCTGCTACCTGCAACTGCTGCTCGCCGACACCCTGCCCGGCTTCGGGCTCGATCGCGCGCTGGCGGACATGGATGCGTGGGGCTACACCTTCCGCCTCGGTTCGGCGCGCGCGTGGTTCGAGCGCGATGCCGAGGATGCCGCCCAGTTCCTGCACGAACTGCCGCATCTCGCGGGCCTGACCGGCGGTGCACCGGCCGCGCCCTGAATCCATCGCAGTCCACCGGAGTCCACGCCATGGCCCACGTGCTCTACATCGGCAACAAGACGCTGTCGTCCTGGTCGCTGCGGCCGTGGCTGGTGCTGCGCTGGGGCGGCATTCCGTTCGAGGAACGGTTGATCCGGCTCGACCAGCCCGGCTACGGGCACCAGGAAATCCCCGAAGTGAAGGCGGTGGCGCCCACCGGCACGGTGCCTGCGCTGCACACGAACGGCGCGGTGATCTGGGACAGCCTCGCCATCGCCGAATGGGCGGCGGAACAGGTCGCGCCCGGCATGCTGTGGCCGGAGGATCCCCTGCTGCGCGCGCAGGCGCGTTCGGCCACGTGCGAGATGCACGCCGGTTTCACCGCGGTACGCCGCGATCTGTCCATGAACCTGGCGCTGCGCCTGCCCGCGCCGCCGTCCTGGGCCGACGACACTCGCCGCGGCCTCGCGCGCATCGATGCGCTCTGGTGCGAACTGCGCGAGCGCCACGGCGCGCACGGGCCCTGGCTGTTCGGCCGCCGCAGCATCGCCGACGCCTTCTTCGTGCCGGTCGCCACCCGGCTGCGCAGTTACGCCGTCGCCAGCACCGGCGTGGCCGCCGAATATCGCGAGATGCTGCTGTCCGATCCCGACTTCCTCGCGTGGGAAGCCGACAGCGTGCACGAGCGCCCGGCCCGACACGCCGCGCACTGAGCGCACGACCTCCCGGCCGGGCCCTGCCCGGAACCCGACCGGCCTTGCGGCAGGCCGTCGCCGCGACTAGCCTGCCGCACAGACGCCGACCGGCCCGGAGATCGCCCGTGACCCCTCGCACCACCCTGCTCACCCTCGCCATCGGTGCGAGCCTGCTCGCGCTGTCCGCCTGCGACCGTTCCACGCCGAAGCCCGATGGCGCGGCCGGCACCACGGCGCCGGCCGAGGCCGACCAGGACGCCGACGCGCTCGTCGCGCGCGTCAACCGCGAATACAAGGCCGGCTATCCGGAAATCACCGCGGCGCAGTGGGTGTCGTCGACCTACATCAACGACGACACGCAGCTGGTCGCGGCGAAGGCAAACGAACGCTTCCTCGCCCAGCTCAACGGCTGGATCCGCGCGGCCAAGCCGTTCGAAGGCCAGAAGATGTCGCCGGAGAGCGCGCGCTCGATCCTGCTGATGAAGCTGTCGACCGCGATGCCGCCGCCGAACGATCCGAAGAAGCTCGCGGAACTCACCCGCATCGCATCGAAGATGGAAGGCGACTACGGCGCCGGCAAGTCCTGCACCGGCGAAGGCGACAAGAAGGTGTGCCGCGACCTCGGCGAGCTCAGCGACGTGCTCGCGCACAGCCGCGATTACCAGGCGCAGCTCGACGCGTGGCAGGGCTGGCACACCATCTCGCAGCCGATGCGCAAGGACTACGTGCGCTTCGTCGAACTGGTGAACGAAGGCGCGAAGGAGATGGGCTTCGCCGACGCCGGCGAGATGTGGCGCTCGGGCTACGACATGACGCCGGCGGAACTCGCCGCCGAGACCGATCGCCTCTGGGGCCAGGTCAAGCCGCTGTACGAACAACTGCACTGCTACACCCGCACCCGCCTGCAGGCGAAGTACGGCGTCGACAAGGGCGCGGTCGCCGGCGGCATGCTGCCCGCGCACCTGACCGGCAACATGTGGCAGCAGGACTGGGGCAACCTCTGGGACGTGCTGGAGCCCTACCAGGACGCCGGCAGCCTCGACATCACCTCGGTGCTGGAGAAGCGCTACAAGACCCACTACGCCGAGGAACTCGCGAAGGCCGGCCCCGGCGCCGGCAGCACCGCGCTGGCCGAGGCCGACCACCAGGCGCAGGTCGACACCGCCAAGGAAATGGCGCAGCGCGCCGAGGATTTCTACGTCTCGCTGGGCATGCCCAAGCTGCCCGAGACCTACTGGAGCTACAGCCAGTTCGTGAAGCCGCGCGACCGCGACGTGGTCTGCCACGCCAGCGCGTGGGACATGAACATGGCCGGCGACGTGCGCACCAAGATGTGCATCAAGCCGAACGAGGAAGAGTTCACCACGATCTACCACGAACTCGGCCACGTCTATTACTACCTCGCCTACAACAAGCAGCCGCCGCTGTTCCAGACTGGCGCGCACGACGGCTTCCACGAAGCCATCGGCGACACCATCGTGCTGAGCATGACGCCGGCGTACCTGCAGTCGATCGGCCTGGTCAACGGCCAGCAGCCGTCGCACGACGCGCTGATCAACGCGCAGATGCGCATGGCGCTGGCGAAGGTGTCGTTCATGCCGTTCGGGCTGATGATCGACCGCTGGCGCTGGGGCGTGTTCGACGGCTCGATCACGCCCGACCACTACAACCAGGCGTGGTGGGAACTGAAGGCGAAGTACCAGGGCGTCGCACCGGTGACGCCGCGCGGCGAGGAATTCTTCGACGCCGGCGCGAAGTACCACGTGCCGGGCAACACGCCGTACACGCGCTACTTCCTCTCGCACATCCTGCAGTTCCAGTTCTACAAGGCGCTGTGCGACGCCTCCGGCTACAAGGGCCCCCTGTACCAGTGCAGCTTCTACGGCAACAAGGCCGCGGGGCAGAAGTACTGGGCGATGCTGGGCAAGGGCGCCAGCCAGCCGTGGCAGAAGACGCTGAAGGACATGACCGGCAGCGAGAAGATGGATGCGTCCGCGGTGCTGGAATATTTCGCGCCGCTGCAGGAGTGGCTGAAGCAGCAGAACGAAGGCCAGCGCTGCGGCTGGACGCCGCCGCCGGCGACCGCGATCGTGCCGCCGCCCGCCGCATCGAAGCCGTCCGCGAAGGGCTGATCCGCCTGCAGGCATAGACGCCGGCAATCGACGACGCCGACGTCATCGCGTGACGACGTCCCCGGTGTGAACACCGGGGACGTCGCGTTTCCGCATCATGCGTGCAGCGCGATGCTTTCGGCATCCCGGTCGCTGCGGTACAGTCTGCACGCCATCGCGGATCGATCGGATACGACCGCGGCGGCGCGCTTCGCGCAGGCGACTCGAAAGGACGCAGCCCATGCCGCAACGTATCGACCGCATCCGCGCGTTGGCGACGCAATCGCGTTTCCGCATCGGCGCGGTGCGGGTGCATCCGGAGCGGCTGATCATCGAGCGCGACGACGACGAGATCGCGCTCGAACCGCGGATCATGGAAGTGCTGGTCGCGCTGGCCGAACACGCCGGCGAAGTGATCAGCGCCGAGCAACTGCTGATCGAGGTCTGGCGCGGCAGCTTCTACGGCGACAATCCCGTGCATCGCGCGATCGCGCAGCTGCGACGCCATCTCGGCGACGACCCGCGCAATCCCGTCTACATCGAGACCATCCGCAAGCGCGGTTATCGCCTGGTCGCGCCGGTCGCGTTCCCCGACGACTACGGCCGCCGTCCCTTGCAGAGCGGCGGCTGGTCGGGACGCAATCCCTACGTGGGCCTGACCGCCTTCGACAATCGCCACGCCGACGTCTTCTTCGGCCGCACGCGGCTCACCGCAGAACTGCTGGCGGCGCTGCGCCGGCAGCGCGAATCGCAGCGGCGCTTCCTGCTGCTGGTGGGCGCCAGCGGCTGCGGCAAGACGTCGCTGCTGCAGGCCGCGGTGCTGCCGCTGCTGACGCAGGCCGGCGGCTTCGACGGCATGCAGGCACTGTCGGTGGCGCAATGCGACCTCGCGGCCGGCGCGGGCCAGACGCCTGCCGTGAGGCTCGCCTCGGCGCTCGCCACGTGGCAGATCGACGGGCGTCCCGTCTTCGCGCCGCAGCCGCCGGACGCCCTGGCCGACGGGTTCGCGGCGCAGCCCGGCGCCATCGCCGACGCGCTCGACGACGCCTGGCGCCGGCGCACGGTGCGCAACGAAGCGCCGCACGCGCACTTGCTGCTGCTGATCGACCACGCCGAAGCGCTGGTCGCCTCCGACCACGTCGATGCGGCGCAGCGACGTCAGGCCTGGGCGATCCTCGATGCCGTGTGCAACCACCCGCGCGGCGGCGTGCTGATGATCGTGCGCGGCGATTTCTATCCCGCACTGATCGAAGCGCTGCCAGGCATCGCCGATCGCAAGGGCGGCGACGGCCACATCGACGCGCAGGCACCGACGATCGGCGAGATCGCGCAGATCGTGCGCCTGCCCGCGCACGTGGCGGGGTTGTCGTTCGAGGAAGACGCGGAGAGCGGCGCGCGCCTGGACGACGTGCTGCGCGACGCCGCCGTCGGCCGCCCGGACACGCTGCCGCTGCTGCAGCACACGCTGCATGCGCTGTACGAACAGCGCGAGGCCGACGGCACGCTGACCTTCGCCGCGTATCGCGCCGTCGGCGGACTCGAAGGCGCGATCGCCCATCAGGCGGAAGCGGTGTTCGCCAGCCTGCCCGCCGACGTGCAGGCGCGCCTGGACGAAGTCCTCGCGCGGCTGATCCTGCTGCTGCCCGACAGCGATAATCTGGGCACGCGGCGCGTGCCGTGGTCGGCGCTGGAACACGACGCCTCGCGCGATCTCGTCGAAGCCTTCATCCGCGGCCGGCTGTTCGTCGGCAGCCACGACGCCGACCGGCCGACGTTCGGCGTGGTCCACGACGCGTTGCTGCGGCAATGGCCGCGCGCGCGCGACTGGGCGCTGGACAACCGCCGGCTGCTGCAGGCCCATGCGCGCCTGCAGCGCGCCGCCGCACGCTGGGACGAGGCCGGACGCCGCGACGACCACCTGCTGCATCCCGGGCAACCGCTGGGCGAAGCGCTGGAAGTGCAGAAGCGCCTGCCGCAACGGCTGTCCGCGCGCGAGGAAGCGCTGCTCGATGCCTCGCTGCGCCTGCGCCGGCGCGGGCTGCGCAAACGCCGGCTCGCGATCGCCTCGCTCGCGACGCTGGCGATCACCGCGTCGCTGTTCGCGCTGTGGGCCGTGCGCGCGCAGCGCGAAGCCGAACGCCGACGCGAGGATGCGCTGCGACTCTCGGATTTCATGCTGGTGGACGTCGCCGACAAACTGCGGCCGCTGGGCAACCTCGGCCTGATGCGCGACGTGAGCCAGCAGGCGCTCGACGTGCTCGATCACGACGACACCGCGACGGCCTCGGTCGCGGCGCTGGTCAACCGCGCGCGTGCGCTGCGCACGCTCGGCGAAGTGCTGATGGAAGAAGCCCGCCTGGAGCAGGCGCAGCGCGCCTTCGACGGCGCCGCGCACGCGGCGGAGGCGGCCGTCGCGCGCGCTCCCGCATCCAGCGACGCCGTGGCCGAGGCCGGCAACGCCGCGTACTGGCTGGGCTATCACTTCTACCGCCGCGGCGAATACCGGCGCGCGGAGACATATTGGCGCACGTATCTCGACCACACCGGCGCGCTGCTGCGCCTCGCGCCGGATCGGCCGGAGTGGCTGGTCGAACGTTCGTATGCACTCAACAACCTCGGCACGCTGGCGAACACGCAGGGCCACGGCGACGAAGCGATCGCGCGGTTCCGCGAATCCGCGGCCCTGAAGGACCGGGCTTCGCGGATGCGGCCGCAGGATCTCGACCTGCGCTACGACCTGATCGACACGCTGTCGTGGGTCAGCAGCGCCGAACAGACGCAGGGCCAGCTCGATCGCGCGGCCGCGGGCTACGCCGCACAGCTCGACATGCTGCGCGCGCTCATCCGCCGGCGGCCGACCGCGCTGGCCTGGGAGCGTCGCCTCGCGACCTCACTGGGCCGCAGCGCCGCACTCGCGCTGATGCGCGGCCGCGCCGATGACGCCCGCGCGATGCTCGACGAAAGCGTGAGCCGCCTGACCGCGCTGCTGCCGAAGGCGCCCGACAACCGCGTGTGGCGACGCGACCTCGCCCACGCCCTGCTCGATCGCGCTGAACTGGCGCGGATCGCCGGCGATGCTTCCGGCGCGATCACCGACCTGCGCCGCGCGTCCGCATTGTCGTCGGAACTGCAGACCGAGGGCGGCGGCGACCAGGCCGAGTGGCGACGCCTCGACGCGCTGATCCGCGTGCGGCTCGCCGCGCTGCGCGCTCAGCCCGCGCGCGAGCGCGAGGCCATGGCCGATCTCGACCGGCTGGTCCGCGAAGTCCCGGACGACGTGTTCGGCCGCAGCGCGCTGGCGAAGGAACTCATCGCCCACGGCCAGCGGTTGGCGGCCGCCGGCCGGTCCGATGCCGCCGCGGACGATTACGCCCGGGCACGGGTCCTGCTGGCGCGGATCGCCCCCGATTCCCGCGACCCGGCCCTGCTCGCGCCGTGGGTGCAGGCGCACCTGCTCGCCGGGCTGCGCGCCGACGCCGCGCTCGCACGCCTGCAGGCCAGCGGCTACCGCCATCCCGACGTCGTCCTCCCCCTCGCCCCATCCCCCCTGTCGGCAAACGGCCCCCCACCGTGAACCGGCTGCCCGCCCGCCCACCCCAACAGGAGCTTCCCGTGTCGCACTTCGGCCACCTCTGGACCATCACCGTCACCATCGAAGGCGGTGTCCCCCGCTTCGATCCCCCGCCCGGCAACCAGGGCTACCAGTTCGCGAAGAACGCCCGCCGCGGCGTGATCGTCTTCAGCCTCGACTCGGACGACTACGTCTTCAGCGGCTGCACCTACGTCCCGGTGAAGGGCGACCAGCCCGGCGTCGAGGCCCGCTGGGGCCATGCCGTGCGCAACCCGAAGGAACTGGTCGTGACCTTCACCTATCCCAAAGGCGTGATCCATGACGGCCAGCTCCACCTGGAGTACATGCATCGCACCGAGAAACACACCCACGTGATCGACCCGCAGGTCGGCAACGACGGCCAGACCGGCGGCGGCTTCTGATCGCCGGCTTCCGGTCGGCGGACGGACAGGCCGACATGGCCTGTCCGTTCCTCCGCGCAGCGAAAAACTTCCTTTCGAATCAATCCGGTGGAAACCGACAGGTTTCCGACAGGCAGGCCTGCGGCCGGCTCCGGATGCTGGCACCACGTTCCCGGCGACAGGCCCGACACGGGCCACCCGGAACGCGGTCGCGTCGGCCCACGACGCATCCAGCAAGGAGCATTCCCGTGTCCAAGAAGGCCGCACTCGACGCCTCTGCCCAGCAGATCAACATCCTGATCGTGATCGACACCGAATACGTGAAGGCCAACTACCCGCACCCGAGCCAGGACCAGAACAACCCGACCGGCATCAACCACAACAGCCAGTTCATGATCTGCACCGGCTCGCGCGGCAGCGTGACCGGCCAGGGCACCGCCGACCTGAGCTTCCAGGCGAACCCGGGCGACTACGTCTCCTTCGCCGGCACCTCCATCTACGACAACTCGGACGACGCCGTGATCGTCTACGGCATCAAGTACTGGCAGGGCGACCACGTCTTCAACCAGTTCGTGCCCGACGTGGTGAGGCGCCAGAAGGCGGTGATGCCCGACCCCACCACCACCAACGGCCTGCCCGCCATCCAGGGCCCGATCAGCTTCAGCTCGATCGATTCCAAGGTCTCCCAGGCCGGCACCGAGAACTTCTACGTGTACTTCGCGTTGTACACCCTCGCCAGCGACGGCGAGACGCAGAACCTCTTCGGCTACTACTACTGGGATCCGCAGATCCGCGTCAGCTGATCGACAGAATCTATCGTTGCGACCTGCAACGATCGACCGCGCATGTCCCGGCATCATCTCGATGCCGGGGCATGTCGACAGTCATGCTTGACAACCGCACGGCCCCACGAGAAAACGATTGCGTTGCAACACGCACGGATCGTTTCGAGACATCAATGCCGACCGCGCCGCGAGGCGCCGGATCAGGGGGCGGGCATGGAGCACGGTCACCATCTCAGCAACGCAAGGCCCGCGGAACGGCGCCCGTTCCGACCATGTCGACCATTCCGAAAACGCATACCGACGGCCCGTTCCTGAGCCGACACGCACCCCGCGTCCAACGAATGCCCGACGAGGTACTGCATGGCCCAGCGCACCGAGCGCTCGCGTTTCCGCATCGGCGATCTGCTGGTGCATCCGGATCGCAAGATCGTCATTCGCGACGGCGAAGAGATCCATCTCGAAACGCGATGGATGCAAGTGCTGGTCTACCTTGCCGAGCACCACAAAACAACCGTCGGCACCCTGGAGTTGATGCATGCCGTCTGGGGCAGCACGGAATTCGAAGAAGGCGCAGTACACAGCACGATTTCCAAGTTGCGGAAAAACGTCCTGCGCGACGATCCACGTGCTCCGCGCTACATCCAGACCATCTCGGGACATGGCTACCGATTGATCGCACCGGTCGCCTGGCCGGACGATTACCTCAGCGGCCGCAGCGGCGGCAGCAACTGGAGACGAGGCAATCCCTACGTCGGTCTGGCCGCCTTCGACGAGGCGCATGCGGATGTCTTCTTCGGCCGCGGCGATGCCGTGGCGCGCGTGATGACCGCGATGCGCGCACAGTTCGAGAGCGGCCAGCGTTTCGTGCTGCTCGTGGGCGCGAGTGGCAGCGGCAAGACCTCGCTGCTCAACGCCGGCGTGATCCCCAGACTCACACCCAACGGCGGCGAGAACGGCCTGCGCGCCCTGTCGGTAGCGCGCTGCGACCTCGGTGCCGCCGCGGACGGCGACGCGCTCGGCGCAGTGGCCAGCGCAATTGCGGGCTGGACCCTCGGCGACCGTCCCGTTCTGCCGCCACAACCCGTCGCGTCGCTGAAGGAAGCCCTGGTCGAATCGCGTGAATCCATCCGCGCCGCCATTGACGAAAGCTTTCGCCGACATCCCGTGCGTCTCGACACGGAACCGCACGCACACCTGCTGTTGGTGCTCGACCACAGCGAAGCACTGGTCGCGACCAGCGACCGCGACGCCCCCGCGGAGCAACAGACCGCCGCGAAGCAGGCGCTCGCACGCTTCGTCCAGGCACTGGAAACACTCTGCGACCATCCGCGTGTCCTCGCGACGATGATCGTCCGCGGCGACTTCTACCCGAAACTGATGGAAGCAGTGCCGTCACTGATCGAGCGCAAGGGCGGCTTCGGCCATGTCGACGTGGCCCGTCCGACCGCGATCGAGATCAACGAGATCATCACGCTGCCAGCCATCGCCGCGGGCCTGGAATTCGAACGCGATCCCGACACCCGCGCGGTCCACCACCTCAACGACACCCTCGCCGAAGCGGCCCGCGGGCAGGCCGACGTTCTACCGCTGCTGCAGCACACCCTGCACGAGCTTTATCTGCGCTGCGCGGCGGACAAGAAGCTGACCTACGCGGCATACCGCGAGATCGGCGGACTGGAGGGGGCGATCGCACAGCGCGCGGAGGAAGTGTTCGCGTCGTTGCCGTCGGACGCGCAAGCGAGCCTGGATGCCGTTCTCGGGCAATTGGTGGTGGCTGACATCGATTCCGGAGCGATCAGCGGCCGCAAAGCGCCCATCGCGCAACTCCCACGCGCGGCTGGCGCGCTGGCGCAAGCCTTCGTCGATGCACGTCTGTTCGCGACCGAATCAAGCAACGGCCGTGCGCACTATGGTGTCGCGCACGAGGCGCTGTTGCGGCAGTGGCAACGTGCCTCCGAATGGACGAAGGAAAACCTGCGCCTACTACAAACCATTAACCGGGTTGAGAACGCAGCCAAACGCTGGCAAGACGAGGGACGACGCGAGGATCAACTACTCAATGCCGGCAGACCGCTTTCGGAGGCAATGGAGGCAGCACATCGACTGCCCGAAAAGATCGACGATCCGATGGCCGAATATATCCGGGCCTCGGAGCACAAGAGAAATCGGATCGCCAGGACCAGAAAACTGCTGATTGCGTCCCTGTCGGTTCTCACGATTGCTTCGATCGGGCTGGCCATTCTCTCCTTCGTTGCCACGAGTACCGCAGAGCGTAACAGGCGCGACACTATCGACATCATGGGTTACATGCTAGTCACCCTGGCCAACCAATTGCGACCGTCGGCAAGCATGAAGCCTCTCGAAAGCATCAGTCTGCAGGCCATCGGGCTACTAGAAAGGAAGCCCGTGGTTTCTATGACCATCGACGAGCTAATCAACTATTCGAGGGCGCTCAGGACGCTCGGGGAAGTGAAATCATCGGAAGGGCACGATGAAGATGCCATGCGGCTGTTCGTGAAGGCGAACGCCATCGCCCGGAAGGCGACTGCAAAAGAAGGACCACAGAATTCACCGACCTTCGAATTGGCGCAGACAGAATACTGGATCGGTTACCAGAGCTCGAAGCAGCAAAACGCGGAGGAGACGCTCCGGCACTGGCGTGCTTACGAAAAACTGGCACGGAGTCTAGGCAAGGATGGCGACGAAAATCCTGCATGGAAGATGGAAAAGGCACTATCCGCATCAAATCTCTTGACCTTGAACATAAACAAGGCGGATTGCAGCGTCATGCTGGCGGCGATCGAAGGCCATGTTCGGATGATGCACGAAGCGATTTCGGACTCTGGCAGGACACGCCCGGACTGGGAGTACGACACGATCGTGACCGAGTCGTGGGCGACGCGATGCCGGCAGGAGCACGGTGAAGTCACGCGCGCCCTAGTCGAGTACAAAGACCAGATCGCCAGACTGGAGGGTTTGATCTCGAAGCATCCGGATGCGATCGAGTGGCGTCACCAGCTCGCCAGCCTGCTTCACTTTCAATCCATCTCCGAGAAGCAGCGCGGCGACCTTCAGGCGGCAGAAACCGCGATATCCCGATCAATCGGCCAGATTCGAATCGTGACGAGCGTGACAACAAAAAACGAGAACTGGAAGCGGGATCTCGCCAATTCGCTCCTACGCGGCGGAGAGATCGCGAGGCTTCACGGCGACCGGGAGACCGCGACCTCCCGGCTCACGGAATCGCTCTCGATCGCTAGGAATTCGCCGGACCGTGAAAAACGCTTTCTCAGGATCGAAGGCCTCTGCCTGATGAACCTGTCCATGATCGATGGTCCGGCGAAAGGCCGCAAAATGCTGGACGCGTCAATCGACATTCTGCACAAGCTTCACGACCGCAATACCGACAACAAATACAACGCTCTTGCACTCGCCCAAGCCCTGCTCGCGAGACACCGGGGCAGCCGGGCTGCCAGCGGCAGCACGGAAGTCGAATCGGACATCCGCGAGGCCTACGCCTTGATCCTTCCATTGGCGGCGGGCTCCCGCGATCCGGAATTCCTGAACACGCTGAATGAAGCAAGGCAACTGGCTCCGGATTCCGCCTTGGGCGACGGCCGGGCGGATTGATTCCATTGGCGCCGAGCGCTCCATTTCGACCGGAGCCGATTTGATACCGACGACATTCCGAATTCGGATCACTGTCAATCGACTCAAACGCAAGAATTCATCCCACGACCTACAGGAGGCGATATATGACACAGCCCGGTGCGCTTTTCAGGTTTGACGATCAAATCAATTTTTTCAACGGCGATGAGATCGTCGAGAAACAAAGGAATCGAGACGGCAGTAGGAAGCATGTCGACAGGGCAAAGGTCAAACTAACCGTCTGCCATGACCCGGGAACGCAGATCAGCCACTACACCTGGGAGGAACGCACCATCCTCTTCCACACGAACAAAGAGAGACAGTCGCTAGAAATCGAGATCGACTCCCCGCAGGAATGGCAGAATCGCCCTAGGTTCCACCTGCACCACATCGATCACAACGAAGACTACATCGAATCGGTCGCCTACTATCCCGATGAAAATGGCGATCCGATCCCACTCGAGACACCATACGAAGAACTTCCCCTGCACACCCGGTCGATCGTGATCACGCTGCGCCTCCCGGCTCACGGACCGAAGACCGTGTTCAAGTTGTTCGTCCATGCCAAGGACCTGGAACGCGAGAGGAAAATCAACTGCGATCCCATCGTCGGGAACGATCCTCCACCGGAAGCACCAGGGGCTCCATGAGATCGATCATGAAGTCCCACACCTGCTTCACTTCCATTTCACTTCGGCTCACACAATTGCTTTCATCCAAATAAATCAATCACTTGCACTCCGCAAGGTTTCCGCAAGGGACATCCGGAGGCGGTTCGGGGAGGGTCGGTGGGCCCCGCGGCGAGGTCGTCGCGGGGACGTCGGGGGTCCGGCAAGGACCCTCCCCCTTCGTCCGCTTCCGGAGTCCGTCATGACCGATTCGCCCGTTTCGCCCATCCCGGTCGTTCTCTGCGCACTGCTCGACGACGCCCGTCCTACTTCCCCGTCTTCGCCCGCCGAGGCCGCTGCGCTGGCCGAACCGACGACCAGTCCGTCGCCGGCACCGGCCGGGGCGCCGCCGTCCGCCCCGTCCGATCCGCCTGTCGGCGTGGTGATCCCCTGGCCCGGCCCCGTGCCGCCCGCCGACCCGCGCGGCCGGGTCCGGCTGAACGGGGCGCTGCTGCGGCGGCTGCGCATCAGCAAGCTGCTGAGCCAGCAGGACCTCGTCTACGCGTTCGAGGACGCGAACATCCGCATCTCGATCGCGACCATCAAGCGTGTCGAATCCCCGCGCGGGGCGATGGTCCGCTTCCGCATCGCCCGCGAGTTCGCCAAATATCACGGCGTACCGGTCGAAATGCTGCTGTTGCCGAATCCGTGAAACCCATCGGGAGACGCGCATGGACAGGGATGACACGCTTCGCGTCGCGGCCCGCGACACCCTCGTGCACATCGCGGGGGTGTCGGGGCGGCCCGCCAAGGACTTGCGGCCCGGGCAGTCGCTGACGGTCGATCTGGGGCTGGCCGACCCGGACCTCGCGGTGCTGTCCATCTACCAGCACCGGGTGGCCGGCCGGCTGCGGCCCGGCGGGCGGGCGCTACCGCTGACGGTCGACGTGCTCTACGACTGCGTGGTCTGGGAGGTGCTGGCCCTCACCGTGCAGGCGGCGACGGGCCAGCGGCTCGACGCCGCCCGGGCCGGGGCCCTGCTGGTCGAAGCGGCCGCCCGGCTGCGCGGGGTGTCGCCCCGGCCGCCGGGCGATCCGCCCGGGCGAGGCTGACAGTCCCGCGGGGGTGCGCGATACTCGCGGCATGTCCGCACCCCGCCGCCTCGCCGATCTCGCCGCCCAGCCGCTGGAGCGGGCGCTTGCGTTGCCGGCGCACTGCTATGTCGATCCGGCGATCCCGGCGCTCGACCGCCGGGCGATCTTCGACCGCGGCTGGCAGCTGATCGCGCACGTCAGCCGGCTGCGCGCACCGGGCGACCATGTGGTCGTCGATTTCGGCGGCATGCCGGTGATCGCGGTGCGCGGCGAGGACGGCGTGGTCCGCGCGATGCACAACGTCTGCCGCCATCGCGCCGGCCCGCTCGCGCAATGCGACGGCCTCGGCGCGAAAGCGCTGCGCTGCCGGTACCACGGCTGGACCTACACCCTCGACGGCCGGTTGCGCAGCGCGACCGAGATGGCCGGGGTGCCCGACTTCGACCCCGCCGACATCCGCCTGCCGCAGCTCGCGGTGCGCGAGTGGCAGGGCATGCTGTTCGCGACCGTCGACGAGGCCGCCGCGCCGCCGTTCGAGGCCTTCGTCGCCGGTATCGACGCCCGCATCGGCCCGGACCGCCGGCTCGCCGACTTCGCCCACCACCAGCATGTCGCCTACGAGATCGCCTGCCACTGGAAGGTGTACGTCGACAACTATCTTGAGGGCTACCACGTCCCGCACGTGCATCCCGAGCTGAACCGGCTGCTGGACTACCGCAGCTACGTCACCGAGACCGCCGAGTGGTACTCGTTCCAGTGGAGCCCGCTGGAGAGCGGCGACGGCCTCTACGGCAACGGCGACGCGTTGTATTACTGGCTGTGGCCGAACACGATGCTGAACATCCTGCCCGGCCGCCTGCAGACCAACCGCGTGGTGCCGATAGCCCCGGACCGCTGCCGCGTGGAGTTCGATTTCTACTACGCGCCGGACGACAGCGAGGCCGGGCAGGCCCGCCGCGCCGCCGACCGCGATTTCAGCGATGTCGTGCAGGACGAGGACATCGCGATCTGCGAGGACGTGCAGCGCGGCCTCGCGTCCGGTTCCTACGAGGCGGGACGCCTCAACCCGCTGCGCGAGAACGCGGTGCACCATTTCCACGAACGGGTGCGCCACGCCTACCGCGAGGCGGAGACGGCCGAACACAAGTGACGCCGCCCCGCCCTCCTTTCCGCACATTTCCAGAAGCCAACGCCATGTCGACCTTCCGCCTCACTTCCGCTCTCCTGGCCGCGCTCGCCGCCGTGCCGACGATCGCCGCCGCCTCCGAAGCCCCGGGCGAGCCGAGCCGGACCGCGCCTGCGGCCGCCGTGCACTGGCGCGCCGCCGGCTATCCCGCCGCGGACGTGGCGCGCATGGCCTACGGCGAGATGCCGGCCAGGCGCCTGCTCGACCTGCAGCGCAAGAACGCCGCTCCCGGCCTGAAGGCGACCCAGATCGGCATCGCCCGCGACGCCGTGCAGGAAGGCGCGCAGTCGCACCTGCCAGCGCTGAAGTGGGTGCCGGTCGCCGGCGGCTGGGTCGCCCGCGCCGAAGTGCGCTCGATGGACGCGATGGGCCTGCGCGTGGGCCTGGACGTGAGCGGCCTGGCCGACCGCGTCGAGATGCGCTTCGCCGGCTCGGCGCGCCCGAACGACGTGGTCGCGGTCATGACCGGCGCCGAAGCCAAGCGCCTGCCCGGCACCGACGGCCGCTTCTGGACGCCCGGCACCGACGGCGAGACCCAGATCATCGAACTGTTCCGGCCCAAGGGTGTGCCCGCGTTCGCAGCGCGCATCGACGCCCCGGTGCTGTCGCACCTCGTGGCGGACAGCCGCAACAGCTTCAAGCTGGTCGAGAAGATCGGCGAATCCGGCAGCTGCAACGTCGACGTGATCTGCCGCGTCGGCGAGCTCGGCCAGAACTACGTCAACGCCAAGAACGCGGTCGCGCGCATGGTGTTCGTGCTCAGCGGCAGCAGCTACCTGTGCACGGGCACGCTGCTGGCGGACACGGTGCCGGTGACGCAGGTGCCGTACTTCCTCAGCGCCAACCACTGCTTTTCCAGCAATACCAACGTGCCGCCGGTGCCCTCGCAGATGCAGACGGTGGCCAACACGCTGAACACCTACTGGAACTACGAGACCACCGGCTGCGGCAACTTCACCTCGACCGCGGTCACCCAGCTCACCGGCGGCGCCACGTACCTGTTCTCGGACCACAACACCGACGGCATGTTCATCCGCCTCAACAACGCGCCGCCGGCGACCGCGTACTTCGCGGGCTGGAACGCGGCGCCCATCGCCGACGCCACCGCGGTGTTCGCGATCCACCATCCGCACGGCGACTCGAAGAAGGTCTCGTCGGGCCAGGTGATCAGCAAGGACGCCGACAACATCGAGATCGCGTGGCTCAACGGCACCACCGAAGGCGGCAGCAGCGGCTCGGGCCTGTTCACCACCGGACCGAACGGGTACGTGGTGCGCGGCGGCCTGTACGGCGGCTTCGCCGATTGCTCCAACAGCGGCTCGACCTCGAACACCCAGAACCGCGACTACTACTCGCGCCTCGACGTGTACTTCCCGAACATCAAGACCTGGCTGGAACCGCAGCCGGCCGTGCTCAACGGCAGCGCGCCGCGGCATCACACCCGCCCCGGCACCGCCACCGTGCCGTCGGCGCAGGCCGCGCAGGCGCAGCCGACGACCACGACGACGGCCGCGCCGCGCGGTGCGCGGCTGGTGCCGGTGGTGCGCGAAGGCGCCGGCCGCAAGTGACGGCCCGTCGCTGACGCCGCGGGCGTGACGGCCGATCCGCGCGGGTGAGCGCCGGACCCCGTCCCCTCGGGCTCTGGTCCGCGATCGCGCTGGTCGCGGGCAACATGATCGGCAGCGGGGTCTTCCTGCTGCCTGCTTCGCTGGCGCCGTACGGTGCGCTCAGCCTGTACGGCTGGGCGATCACGCTGTGCGGCGCGCTGCTGCTCGCGCTCACCTTCTCGCGCCTGGCCGCACGCGGCGCGCAGGCGGGCGGGCCCTACGCCTACGCGCGCGAGGCCTTCGGCGACACCATCGGCTTCGCGATCGCGTGGAGCTACTGGATCTCGATCTGGTGCGCGAACGCGGCCATCGCGGTCGCCTTCGCCGGCAGCCTCGGCGCGCTGTTCCCGGCGCTGGTGGCGACGCCCGCGCGCGGCGCGGCGCTCGCGCTCGCGGCACTGTGGGTGTGCGCGGCGATCAACCTCGCCGGCGTGCGCGAAGCCGGGCGCGCGCAGGTGCTGACCACGATCCTCAAGCTGCTGCCGCTGCTGCTGTTCGGCGGCATCGCGATCTGGTGGCTGGATCCGTCGAAGTTCGCCGATCCCGCCCAGGCCATCGCCGCAGCCGCGAAGGCCGGCGCACCGGCGTCGACCTTCGGCGCGGTGCACGCGACCGTCGCGCTCGCGCTGTGGGCGTTCCTCGGGCTGGAGGCGGCGACCATTCCCGCCGGCGCCATCCACGACGCCGAACGCACGATTCCCCGCGCCACGCTGATCGGCACGCTGCTGGCCGGCGTCGCCACCCTGCTCGCCTGCACCGCGGTGCTCGGCCTGCTGCCGCCCGACGCCGCCATGGCCTCCAACGCACCGATGGCCGATGCCGCGCGGGTGCTGTGGGGCCCGGCGGCGGGCATGGGGATCGCGGTGGTCGCGGCGATCTCCTGCCTCGGCGCACTCAACGGCTGGGTGCTGCTGTCGGCGCAGTTGCCGATGGCCGCCGCCGAGGACGGCCTGTTCCCGCGCGCGTTCGCCACGCTGGACGCGCGCGGCACGCCGCGCTTCGGCATCTGGGTCGGCACCGTGCTCGCGAGCCTGCTGGTGGTCGCGAAGTACACCGGGCCGCTCGGCGAGGTCTACACGTTCTCGATCCTGCTCTCGACCGCCGCGACGTTGCTGCCGTACGTCTTCAGCAGCGCGGCCTGGCTGCGACTGGGTCGTCACGGTCGCGTGGTCGCCGCGCTGGCGCTGCTCTACAGCGTCTACGCCCTGATCGGCACCGGCAGCGAAGCGCTGGCCTGGGGCGCAGTGCTCGTGTTCGCTGGCCTGCCGCTGCATGCATGGCGGCGCATGCGTCCGAGGCATTAACGCTACGCGAACGCAAATTTCATCCGCTTTGTACATCGCGTCGCGGCGGATCCGGTGCGATGTCGCATTTCCGCATCGAGGATTTCGTTTTCATCGGTGCTTAAGACTGCCCTAATGCGGTCTTCATCCAATCGTCGCCAAGCATCCGAAAAGGCGACGCGATGTCCGCTCAGGCGCAGTCCTCTCCATCGACCACGACGTTTCCGCAGTGGCCACTGCGCGTGCGCGCGCTGCACTGGATCATCTTCCTCGCGGTCGCGGTCGCGGTGTGCGCGATCCTCGGCCGCGAGTGGATCGAGGACAGCGACGGCAAGGCGCTGATGCGCATCCACACGCAGGCCGGCGTGCTGGTGCTGCTGCTCGCTGCCTTCCGCATCCTCTCGCGCCTCGGCGCACGCGCGCCCGACACCCACGACCGCCGATCGCCGCCGGGGCGTGCGGCCGCGCTGCTGCATCTCTTCCTGTATGCGGTCCTGCTCGCGCTGCCGCTGCTCGGCTGGGCCTACTTCAACGCACGCGGCAAGCCGGTCATCTTCTTCGGCCTCGAACTGCCGCGCCTGCTCGGTCGCGATCGCGATCTCGCCGAAACCCTCGAATCGCTGCACACCACGCTGGGCTGGGTGCTGCTGGCGATCATCGCCGTGCATGCGCTCGGCGCGCTCTGGCACCACTTCGGCACGAAGGACGACGTGCTGCGCTCGATGCTCTTGCGGAAGACGGCGCCGTCGCCCGTCCCCGATTCCCTTCCCCCTGCTCCCCACGTCGACGAGGTGAACGAATGATCCGAACGCAATCCACAGCGCGCTTCATGCGCAGGCTGTGCGCATGGCTGCTGCCGCTGGCGGCGCTGTACGCCACCGACGCGCTGGCCGTGCCCAGTTACTCGCGCCAGACCGGCCAGGAATGCGCGGCCTGCCACGTCGGCGCCTTCGGCCCGGCACTCACGCCCTACGGCATGCGCTTCAAGCTCGGCGGTTATACCGATTCCGACGGCCAGGGCCGCAAGGTGCCGGTGTCGGCGATGGTGGTCGGTTCGGTCACGCATACCGCGACCGAGGACGACAGCGGCAAGCTCACGCACGCCGACCTCACCGAGGCCTCGGTGTTCCTCGCCGGCAAGATCACCGACCACATCGGCAGCTTCACCCAGGTCACCTACGACGGTCTGGAGCACAAGACCGCGCTCGACCTGCTCGACGTGCGCTACGCCACCACCAAACAGGTGCACGGCAAGGACACGATCTTCGGCGTGTCGATCAACAACGCGCCCACGCTCACCGACCCGCTGAACACGCTGCCGGCGTGGGGCTATCCCTACGTGTCGGCGCCGCGCGGCGCGGGTGCCGGCGGTGCGGAATTCACCGGCATCGGCGGTCTCGAAGGCACCGTGATCGGCGCTTCCGGCTACGCGCTGTGGAACGACCACCTCTACACCGAACTCGGCACCTACCGTTCGCTCTCGCCCAGCGCGCTCTCGCGCATCGGCGTGGGCCGCGACAGTTCGCCCGGCATCCTCCACGACTCCAACTACTGGCGCGTGGCGTGGCTCGGCGATGCCAAGCACGCCGG
Source organism: Lysobacter sp. DMC97 (assembly GCF_056313745.1). Taxonomy (NCBI): domain Bacteria; kingdom Pseudomonadati; phylum Pseudomonadota; class Gammaproteobacteria; order Lysobacterales; family Lysobacteraceae; genus Lysobacter; species Lysobacter sp. DMC97. The sequence continues at coordinate 459,602 of NZ_JBQUZR010000004.1, forward strand.
CTGGTCGGTCGGCATGTTCGGCAACAACGGTTCGCTCGAAAACCGCGAGGACGGCACGTCCGCCGCACGCTTCCACGACTTCGGCGTCGACGGCAGCTACCAGTTCCTCGGCACCCGCGAGCACGTGGTGACCGTCAACGGCAGCTACCTGCGCGAACGCGACAGCGTCGCGCACGACCGCGTCTCCGAAGGCAAGCTCAACGCGTCCTACCACTTCCGCAACACCTGGGGCGGCAGCGTCGGCCTGTTCAACGCCAGCTCGAACAGCGGTGCCAACGACAACAGCGGCTACATCCTGCAGGCCGACTGGACGCCGTGGGGCAAGGAAGATTCGTGGAAGGCACCGTGGGCCAACGTCCGCCTCGGCCTGCAGTACGTCGGTTTCAACAAGGTGCATGACGAAGCCGGCTTCAGCGAGAAGGCCAGCGACAGCAACTCCCTCCACTTCTTCGTCTGGACGGCATTCTGACCATGCACATCACCACTCCGCTCCTCCTGGCCGGCGCGCTCTGCGCGCTCGGCCTCGGCCTCGCGGCGCCTGCGCGCGCCGCCGCGGTCGGCCGCGCCGATGCCGGCAGCGACGTCTACGACTCCGAATGCGCCGACTGCCACAGCCTGCGCCCCGGCAAGAACAAGAAGGGCCCGACGCTCGCTGCGGTGAGCGGACGCACCGCCGGCACGGTGCCGGGCTACAAGTATTCCGACGCGCTTGCGCACAGCGGCATCGTGTGGACGCCGGAGAAGCTCGCCGCCTACATCGCCGCGCCGAAGAAGGTCGTGCCCGGCGGCAAGATGAAATACGACGACGGTGGCGACCTCACCGCCCAGGACATCGCCGACCTGCTCTCGTTCCTCAAGACCGCGCGCTGAGATCGGCAACGCCCGCTCGCTCCGGTGACGCGGCTCGGCTCCGGGATCCATTCCGGATCCGGGCCGCCCACCGGGGCGTTTTCATGTCGGGGCGCGTTCGACGTCCGATCGCCTCGCCCGCGAGGATCACAGCGCCGGCGGCGACGACGCCACCGGCTCGCCGTCCGGCGGCATCCGCGTCCGCGTGACTTCCCACCACCAGAAACCGAAACCGATCGCGGTGGCCGTCGCCGAGCCCAGCGCGAGGTGCATCGGATGCGGGCTCAGCATCGGCGAGAACAGGCCCGCGACCGTCGCCTGCAGGATCAGGCTGGTGAACGCCTGCAGCGACGATGCCGCACCGCGCTGCCGCGGATACATGTCGAGGATCGCGAGGGTGAGGATCGGGAACACCAGCGAGATGCCGAGGGCATTGATCGCCATCGGCAGCACGGCCCACGGCAGCGACGGCTGCGGCGCCCACAGGTTGTAGGCGATGTTCAGCACGCCGGCGACGCCGCAGACCGCGAAGCCGTAGCCGGCCAGACGGGTCCCGCTGATCCGTCCCGCCGCACGTCCGGACAGGAACGAGCCCGAGACCATGCCGGCGATGGTCGGCACGAAGAACCAGCCGAACTGGTCCTCGCCCAGCCGCAGGTGCTGCAGCACGAACGTGGGCGCCGACGCGATGTAGAGGAACAGGCCCGCGAAATTGAAGCCGCCGGCGGCAGCGAAGCGCTGGAACCGCGAATTGAGCAGGATGTAGGCGTGGTTGCGCAGCAGCGCCTTCGGCTTCGGGCGCAGCCGCGCCTCCGGCGGATGGGTCTCGTGCAGGAACGCCCACGTCCCGGCCAGCATCGCCAGCGCGAACAGCACCAGAAACCAGAAGATCGCCGGCCAGCGCGACCAGCCCAGGATCCAGCCGCCGAGCACCGGCGCCGCGGCCGGGGCGATGCCGAAGATCATCGACACCTGGCTCATCAGCTTCTGCGCGACCTGGCCCTGGAACAGATCGCGGATCACCGCCCGGCCCACGATCATGCCGGCACCTGCGCACATCCCCTGCAGCGCCCGGAACGCGAGCAGCATCGGCAGGCTGGTGGACAGCGCGCAGCCGGCGGAGGCCACCGCGAACACCGCCAGCCCGCCGAGGATGACCCGGCGCCGGCCGATGGCGTCCGACAGCGGCCCGTGGACCAGGCTCATCAGCGCGTAGGCGAACAGGTAGACGCTGATCGTCTGCTGCATCGCGACGGCATCGACGCCGAACTGGCGGCCGATCTGCAGGAACGCCGGGAACACGGTGTCGATCGAGAACGGCCCGATCATCGCCAGCCCGCCGAGGATCACGGCAAGGCGCTTGCGGGACGGCGGGGGCGTCGTGGCGGACATGGGGGGCACGGGGACACGGCACGAGGCGAGGAGCCGGCCATGGTACGCGGCCCGTCCGGGGACGTCCGTCGCCACGGCCGGATGAACGTCGGACGGACCGTCATGCCTGCGGCTATAATCGCCGCACACGGTGGGAGAAGCGGCCCGATCCTCGTCCGGTCCGCTGCCGAAGGCGCAATTCGCCCGGAATCGCTCAGGCCTGATACCGCCGTCCGAACTGCACTCTGGAGAGATCGGCCGCCCTGCGACACCGGGCCGCGCCGGCGCCGAAGGGGCAAGAGCACGTCACGGGAGCGCACCTCCCCCCGCTTCCCGCGGATCGTGTCTCGAAACTCTCAGGCAGAAGGACAGAGGGGCGAGCAGGGCTTTCGAGCAGCGTTGCTGCGAGCCTGCGAGCGCCCGACGGCCGCGAGGCCGGCGGGCTGGAACGCTCGCAGCGTCCTCGCAGCCTGGCTGCCGGCCCGCGCGCTTGTCGGCCATGGCCGACCGGCATGGATCGCCCTCCCTTCCGCCTGACCGACGACCCCTCATGTCCCCGACGCAGAACGCCCGCGCCACGCTGCGCGACCTCGAACACCATTCCGCCTTCATCGAACGCCACATCGGCCCGAACGACGCCGAGATCGCGCACATGCTGCGCATCGTCGGCCACGACTCGCTGGAGGCGATGACCGATGCCATCGTCCCGGCCAGCATCAAGTCGGCCGCGCCGCTGGCGCTGCCGGAGGCGATCACCGAGGTCGAGGCGCTGGCGAAGATCCGCGTCCTCGCCGACCGCAACCAGGTGTTCCGCAGCTTCATCGGCCAGGGCTACCACGGCACCCACACGCCGAACGTCATCCTGCGCAACATCCTCGAGAACCCCGCGTGGTACACGGCCTACACGCCGTACCAGGCCGAGATCTCGCAGGGCCGCATGGAAGCGCTGATCAACTTCCAGCAGATGTGCATGGATCTCACCGGCATGGAGATCGCGAACGCCTCGCTGCTGGACGAAGGCACCGCCGCCGCCGAGGCGATGACGCTCGCCAGGCGTTCGTCGAAGTCGAAGTCCGACACGTTCCTGGTGTTCGGCGACTGCCACCCGCAGACCCTCGAAGTGCTGCGCACCCGCGCCGAGCCGCTGGGCATCGCGATCGAGATGGCCAACTCCGCCGACGAATGGCAGGCGGCGATGGACAAGGGCGATTTCTTCGGCGTGCTGATCCAGTACCCGGCTTCCAGCGGCTGGCTGGCCGACTGGAGCGAAGCCTGCGACGCGATCCATGCGCGCGGTGCGCTCGCCGTGTTCGCCACCGACCTGCTCGCGCTGACGCTGCTCAAGCCGCCGGGTGAAATGGGCGCGGACATCGTGATCGGCAACAGCCAGCGCTTCGGCGTGCCGTTCGGTTTCGGAGGCCCGCACGCGGCGTTCATGGCCTGCCGCGATGCGTACAAGCGCCTGATGCCGGGCCGCCTGATCGGCGTGTCCGTCGATGCCGAAGGCAAGCCGGCGTATCGCCTCACCCTGCAGACCCGCGAACAGCACATCCGCCGCGAGAAGGCGACCTCCAACATCTGCACCGCGCAGGTGCTGCTGGCGGTGATGGCCTCGATGTACGCGGTCTACCACGGCCCCGACGGCCTGACGCGCATCGCCAACCGCGTGCATCGCCTCGCCAGCATCCTCAAGGCGGGCCTCGTGCAGTTGGGGTACAGCCACCCCCATCACGACAGCGCCTTCGACACGCTGTCGCTGAAGACCGGCGACCGCACCGACGCGCTGATCGCGCGCGCCGCGTCGATGGGCGTCAACCTGCGCAAGGCGTGGGGCGAATTCATCTGCATCTCGCTGGACGAAACCACCACGCGCGCCGACATCGCACTGCTGTGGCGCATCTTCGGCGGCGACGATGCGCAGCTCCCGGACGTCGACGCGCTGGACGCGACCGCGCCGTCGCTGATCCCGGATGCACTCCGCCGCACCTCGGCGTTCCTCACACACCCGGTGTTCAACACCCACCACAGCGAGCACGAACTGCTGCGCTACATGCGCGCGCTGGCCGACAAGGACCTGGCGATGGATCGCACGATGATCCCGCTGGGCAGCTGCACCATGAAGCTCAACGCCACCGCGGAGATGATCCCGGTGACGTGGCCGGAATTCGCCAACATCCATCCGTTCGCGCCCGCCGACCAGGCGCAGGGCTATCGCGAGCTGATCGAAGGCCTGGAGGCGATGCTGGTCGAATGCACCGGCTACGACGCGGTCAGCCTGCAGCCGAACTCCGGCGCGCAGGGCGAATACGCCGGCCTGCTCGCGATCCGCGCCTACCACCGCGCCCGCGGCGAAGGCCATCGCGACATCTGCCTGATCCCCGACTCCGCGCACGGCACCAACCCGGCCTCGGCGCACCTGTGCGGCATGACCGTGGTCGTCACCAAGACCGACGCCAACGGCAACGTCGACGTCGAGGACATCCGCCGCAACGCGGAGAAGTACGGCGACCGCCTCGCCGCGCTGATGGTCACCTACCCGTCCACGCACGGCGTGTTCGAGGAGGACATCGTCGAGATCTGCGAGATCGTGCATCGCCACGGCGGCCAGGTGTACACCGACGGCGCGAACATGAATGCGCTGGTCGGCGTCGCCAAGCCCGGCAAGTGGGGCTCGGACGTCTCGCACCTCAACCTGCACAAGACCTTCTGCATCCCGCACGGCGGCGGCGGCCCGGGCGTCGGTCCGTGCGCGGTGAAGTCGCACCTCGCGCCGTTCCTGCCGCGCGCGTTCGGCGGCGAAGGCGACGTCGGCATGGTGTCGGCGGCGACGTTCGGTTCGGCCTCGATCCTGCCGATCAGCTGGATGTACGTCACGCTGATGGGCGCGGCCGGCCTGCGCAAGGCCACGCAGGTGGCGCTGCTCAACGCGAACTACATCGCGAAGCGGCTCGCCCCGCACTACAAGACGCTGTACACCGGCCGCAATGGCCTCGTCGCGCATGAGTGCATCCTCGACCTGCGCCCGCTGAAGGACGCCACCGGCATCTCCGCCGAGGACGTCGCCAAGCGCCTGATCGACTTCGGCTTCCACGCGCCGACGCTGAGCTTCCCGGTCGCCGGCACGCTGATGGTGGAGCCGACCGAGTCGGAATCGCAGCACGAACTCGACCGCTTCATCGACGCGATGATCCAGATCCGCGAGGAAATCCGCGCGGTCGAGGACGGCCGCCTCGATCGCGAGGACAACCCGCTGCGCAACGCGCCGCACACCGCGACCATGGCCTCCGCCAGCGAGTGGACCCACGCCTATCCGCGCGAGCTGGCCGTGTTCCCGCTGGCCACGCTGCGGCAGCAGAAGTACTGGCCGCCGGTGGCGCGCGTGGACAACGTCTACGGCGACAAGAACGTCATGTGCGCCTGCATCCCGGTGGACGCCTACCGCGAGGACGCGGAGGCCTGAGCCCCGCCCGGCGCGGACCACCGCGCCGGGACCGCCCCGACACGTGTCCCGGCAGGCGGCCGTACCGTCGCCTGCCGCGGGATCGCATGCCCCGGCGCATGCAAGCGCTTGATTCGTCGCACCCGCCCCGGGCCGCCAGCCCTCGCCGGGGCGGCGCACACGATCATGACCATCGTGTTTCCGCCAACCTGCTAGATTAGGCGACGGCGATCACGCACCGACCCGGGGGAAGGGCCGGATGCCGCCGGCCCCGCGCCGGCCGTGACCGCGACCCCATCCGCATCCAGATTCCCAGGGAGGGATCAGCATGTCCGCACGCGCACTGCCTCGCGTCGATCTCCTGTGTGCCGCACTCCTCGTCGCGCTGGCCTTGCCGGCCCGCGCCCAGGACGCCGCGCCCGCCGACGACACCGGCGACGGGATGAAGACGATCGACCGCATCTCGGTCACCGGTTCGCGCATCAAGCGCGCCCAGGTCGAGGAGGCGCTGCCCGTCACCGTGTACAGCCGCGAGAAGATCGACGAGCGCGGCATCACGTCGGCGGAACAGTTGCTGATGACGCTCAACATCGCCGGCAACGGCTCCGACAACCTCGCCAGCAACGCCGGCATCGTCAGCGAGGAGCAGCGCGGCAACAACGGCGTGTCCGGCGCCAACCTGCGCGGCCAGGGCGCCGACGCCACGCTGGTTCTGCTCAACGGGCGGCGCGTGGCGACCCACGGCCTGAAGGGCCGCGCGGTGGACCTCAACTCGATTCCGTTCGCGGCGATCGAGCGCGTCGAAGTACTGCGCGACGGTGCGTCGGCGATCTACGGCACCGACGCCATCGGCGGCGTGATCAACTTCATCACCAAGCGCGACTACCAGGGCATCCAGACGTCGACCTTCGTCGACATCACCGAGGGTGGCGGCGGCAACATCTATCGCAGCAGCCTGCTGTTCGGCAGCGGCGACGTGGACAAGGACGGCTGGAACGCCTTCGGCACGATCGGCTTCAAGCGCAACACCATCCTGCGCGGCCACGATCGCGACTTCGTCGACACCTTCCAGCCCGAGCGCGGCCTGTCGCCGGACACCCGCGGCACGCCGTTCGCCACGGTCTTCAGCCTCGGCAGCAGCGGCACCGGCGCCAGCAGCCTGCTGCGCAACGGCGTGCTGGATCCGGCCGGCGGCACCACCCGCATGACCGCGGTGAACATCTACAACCTGCCCGGCGCCGAAGGCTGCGAGGCCGCGGGTCCGGACATGGGCCCCTACGGCTATCGGCTGTGGAACTCGCCCGGCTCGAAGTACGCCTGCGCCTGGGACTACGCGGCCGCGGCGGTGATCCAGCAGCCGCAGGACAGCGTGGACTTCATCGGCCGCGCGACCTACCGCTTCGGCGGCTCGCACGACGCCTACGTCGAGCTGACCGCGTCCAAGGTCGACGTCACCAAGACCTTCGAGCCCAACCAGATCTCGTCGAGCACCTCGACCGCGGCCACCGCGCTGGGCCCGAGCACCTGGTATCCGCTCAATCCCACCACGCAGGACACCTACAACCGCGTCTACAACGCGCTCGCCGGCTACTTCGGCGCCGGCCAGCTCAACTACGGCGCGCCGATCGCCTACCGCTGGCGCTGCCTGCCCTGCGGCCCGCGCCAGATCGAGACCACGACCAAGTCCTACCGCTTGCTCGCCGGCATCGAAGGCATCATCGGCGGCGACGGCATGTTCGGCGGCTGGAGCTACGACGCCGGCCTCAGCCGCGCCAGCAACCAGTCCGAGTCCACGCTGGGCTCCGGCTTCCACTACACCGACGCGCTGAAGCAGATCCTCGGCAGCGGCCTCATCAACCCGTTCCTGGCCCCGGGCCAGAGCCAGTCGCCGGCCGCGATGGCCGCGCTGCAGGCGGCCTCGGCGCGCGGAGTGAAGCTGTACGGCGGCGAATCGGTGGTGACCACGCTGGACGGCTCGATCTCCGGCGACCTCGGCTTCTGGCGCCTGCCCGGCGGCCCGATCGCGATGGCGACCGGCGTCGACCTGCGCCGCGAGGAGTTCCATTTCGACGGCGACCAGCGCACCAACAAGCGCGCGGTGTTCAACGCGCCGTTCGACGACGCGAACGCGCTGGGCAACGTGCATCGCGACATCGCCGCGGCGTACGTCGAATTCCAGCTGCCGATCACCGAGCGCTTCGACGTGAACCTCGCCGGCCGCTACGACCACTACAGCGGCTTCGGCGGCACCACCAACCCGAAGGTGTCGTTCAGGTACCGCCCGTTCGACTCGCTGCTGTTCCGCGGCGCGTACAGCACCGGCTTCAAGGTGCCGAGCTTCAACCAGTTGTTCAACGGCGTGAGCGAAGTGCAGTACACCGGCCAGGACCTGGCCGATCCGCGCACCTGCCCCGGCGGCGTCGCCAAGCCGACCGTGCCGGGCTGCGAGGTCATCCGCCCGGTCGAGATCTTCGGCGGCAAGGCCACGCTCGATCCCGAGGAATCCACGCAGAAGAGCATCGGCGTGGTGTATTCGCCGATGTCGCAGCTCAACATCGCGCTGGACTGGTGGGAGATCGAGCGCACCAACACCATCCGCGCCGCGCCGCGCGACGTGCTGATCCAGTACTACGACCTGTTCGAGGACAACTGGATCCGCGACAGCACCGGCGAGGTGGTGGCGATCGACCGCCGCTACATCAACTCCGGCGGCAGCCTGATGCGCGGTTTGGAGCTGGACGCCAACCTCAGCGGCGAACTGGCCGGCGGCCGCTGGAACGTCAACCTCAACGGCAGCTACATCCAGGACTTCCAGACGAAGGCGCTCGAATCGCTGCCGTACTCGGCCAACCTCGTCGGCCGTTACGTGCGCTACTTCAACCTGCCGATCCGCTGGAAGCACACGCTCAACGTGAGCTACACCCGCGGCGCGTGGTCGCACAGCCTCACCCAGAGCCACCGCGACGGCTACTACGACGAGTTGCCGGCGAGCGTGGCCAACGGCAGCTACATCCCGGTGGACTGGCGTCCGCAGGTGGACGGCTACACCACCTACGACTACAGCGTGAGCTGGACCGGCGTGCACAACCTCAAGCTCGGCTTCGGCATCAAGAACCTGCTCGACCAGGACCCGCCGTTCACCGACCACATGAACGACTTCGCCGCCGGCGCCGCGTGGGAACCGCGCATCGCCGATCCGCGCGGTCGCGCCTACACGCTGATGGTCGAATACACGTTCCGCTGACGGACGCGGGCCTCGCGCCCGCGCGCCGCTTCAACCTGCATCGAAACACGGGCCCCGCATGCGGGGCCCGTGTTTTTCATCGGACCGGCATCATTCGGTCGGCACGCCCGGATCGAAATCGAAGCCGTTGCCGATGTCGGCCAGGCACGGCATCGGCTTCGCCGCCAGTCGCAGCGTGCGCGTCTTCGTCGGCGTGTCCGACTCCATGTTGCCGAGTTCGACCGTCGCGCGGCGTGCGGGATAGTTCGCGCTGATCGTGGTCATCTCGCCGCTGGCGCGGTGCATCTCCGTGCGGTCGTAGCCGATCAGCCGGAAGCAGCCGTCCTGCTGGCGGAAGGTGAACGTCGTGCCGCTGGTGTACCACGTGCCCGCACTGGCCCACGCATGCAGGTTCACCGAGAACGCACCGCGCTGCACGCTGACGGCGCCGTCGCCGTCGAGGTAGTCGTCCATCACCGGATTGTCCGGTCGCGGCACCAGTGCGTGGTCTTCGGCCGCGAGCCGATAGCCGCCGGCATCCGCGAGCAGCACCGCGAGCATCCGCGGATTGGTGTCGAATTCGTCGGGGCCCATGCCGTCGTTGTGGATCACGTTCGCGGCGTCGTGCATGCGCAGCACGATGACGAGGTCGTCGCGACCGTCCTTGTCGAGATCGCCGGCGGCGCGCATCTCGATCGCCCAGCCCGCGGGCACGAAGGCATCGGCCGTGGCGCCGCGCGCCGGCAGCGCCGGGTACGTCACTTCCGGCGGATCGCCCTCCTCCGCCGACACCGTGGCGCAGCAGGCGACGAGCAGCGATGCGGCGAGCGCGCGCATCGCGGGCAACGGCATGGACATCGGACGACACTCCCCGGCTTCGATCCGGGCGATTGTGTCACGTCCGCCAGAGCAGCATCTGGTTGTTCGCGGGCATCGCGACGACCTCCGCCGCGCGGAAGCCCGCCGCCTGCGCGAGCGCATCGACCGCCTCGCGATCGCGGATGCCCGAACGCGGATCGCGCGCCTTCAGCCAGCCGTCGAAGTCGCGGTTGCTGTCGCTGGTGAAGGTGCCGCCGACGTTGAACGGCCCGTACACCGCGACGATCGCGTCGGCCTCGCACGCGTCACGCAGCCCGGCGAAGAAGCCCTCGACCTCCGGCCAGCCCATGATGTGCAGCGTGTTCGCGCTGAACACCGCGTCGAAGCGGCCCGGCGGCAGCGGCGCGAAGCCCGGCGGCTCGGCCGACGCCTGCAACACGAACGGCGGCGGCGTGTTCGGCAACTGCGCCTCGGCCAGCCACTGTCCGATGCCGGAAAGATTCGCCTCGGCATCCGAGCACTGCCATGTCAGCCACGGCATCGCCGCGGCGAAATGCACCGCGTGCTGCCCGGTGCCGCTGCCGATCTCCAGCGCCCGCCGGCGCCCGGCGAACGCCGTGCGCAGCACGTCGAGGATGGGGTCGCGGTTGCGTTCGCAGCTGGGGGAGAAGGGTTTCGGCGGCATCAGGCGATCCGTCGATGCGAGCCGGAGAGCGCCGGCGCGCTCACATCGTGTGCGTCGGCTTGTCCGAGGTGAGGATGCCGGCGAGGATCGCTTCGATCTTGTTGCGGACCGCGTCGCCTTCGGCGGTCTCGGCGAACTGCACGCCGATGCCGGCGGTGCGGTTGCCCTGCGCGCCGGCGGGGGTGACCCAGGCGACCTTGCCGGCGACCGGCAGGCGTTCGGAGGATTCGGGCAGCGTGAGCAGCAGGAAAACCTCGTCGCCGATGAAGTAGCGCTTCACGGTCGGCACGAACACGCCGCCGCCCTTGATGAAGGGCATGTAGGCCTGGAACAGGGCGTTCTTGTCCTTCACCGCGAGGGACAGGATGCCCTGGCGGGCGCCGGCGACTTTCGCGTTCATCGTCTTGCTCCTGAAGCTGTGGGCGCCGCGCCGCGCCACTGGGCCAGCAGTTCGGCCAGGGCGAGATCCGCGCGGACGGTGGTCCGCAGCAGATCGCGGGTGCGGTTGGCGGCGTCGAACCAGGATGCGAGGGTGCGGATTCCGGCGGGATCGGTCAAGCGGGCGGCGTCGGCGAGGGCCAGGTCGGCGGCGTGGCGCAGGCGCAGGTCGAGGTCGTCCCCGCCCGCCCAGCGCTGCGCGGCCTCCAGCGGCGAGCGCTCGCCGCGGCGCACCGCCAGCAGGTCCGCGGACACCTCGCGGCGCAGCGCCAGGCCGCCGTCGCGCAGCCAGGCATCGGCGAGGCCGGGATGGCCGCGGGCGGCGTCCAGCGCCTCGGTCGCGGCGGCCTCGGCATGGCCCTGCGCGCGCAGCCAGGCCAGCGCCTCGGCGGCGGGCGGCAGCCGGAACTCCAGACGCTGGCAGCGGCTGCGGATGGTCGCCGGCAGCCGCGCGGGATTGGCGCTGACCAGCCACAGGAAGCGGCCGTCCTGCGGCTCCTCCAGCGTCTTCAGCAGCGCGTTGCAGGCGGCGTGGTTGATGGCCTCGGCCGGGTCGAGGATCGCGATCTGCGCGCCGCCGTACTGCGGCGTGAGCGCGAGCTTCTCCGACAGCCGGCGGATCTGTTCGATCACGATCTCGGTGCGCGGCTTGCCGGTCTTGTCGTTGACCTCGTGGCCGACCAGCATCAGGTCCGGATGCGCGGGATGGCCGAAGGGATGCGACGGCACGCCGTCGGGGCGCACCTCCAGCGGATCGCGCTGGTAGCGCTGCGCGAACAGCAGGCAGCCGCGGCAGCGGCCGCAGGCCTCGCCGTCGGCGGTGCGGGCTTCGCACAGCAGGCGCCGGGCCAGGCGTTCGGCCACCGCGCGCTTGCCGAGCTGCGGCGGGCCGCAGAGCAGCAGGCCGTGGCCGAGCCGGCCGGCGTCGAGCGCGGCCACTGCCTGCGCGTAGACGCGCTGCTGCCAGGGCGCCAGCGGCGGCAACTCGAAGCCGGTCACGCCGCCTGCTCCGCCGCGCTGCGCGCGATGAACAGGCGCAGGATCGCCACCGCGTCCTCGGCGACGGCGGTCGCCGGCTGCGAGGCGTCGACCACGCGCACGCGCTCGGGCTCGGCGCGCGCACGGGCGAGGAACGCCCGCCGCACCTGCTCGAAGAAATCGTCGCGCTCGCGCTCGATGCGATCCGGCGTCTGGCCGAAAACCAGATCGCGCCCGCGCGTGCGCTCGCGGCCCTGCGCGACGCCGAGGTCCAGCAGCAGCGTCAGCCCGGGCCGCAGGCCGACGACGCGGCGTTCGAGTTCGGCGATGAGCGCCGGATCGAGCCCGCGCCCACCGCCCTGGTAGGCGTAGCTGGAATCGGTGAAGCGGTCGCTGATCACCCACGCGCCGCGCTGGAGCGCCGGCAGGATGGTCTCGCGCACGTGCTGGGCGCGCGCGGCGAACATCAGCAGCAATTCGGTCTCGGGGCCGGGCTTCTCGTCGCCCGGGTGCAGCAGCAGTTCGCGGATCTGCTCGGCCAGCGGCGTGCCGCCGGGCTCCCGCGTGCTGACGACTTCCGCGCCCGTCTGCTGCAGCGCCTCGCGCAGCGCGTTGAGCACCGTCGTCTTGCCGGCACCCTCGCCGCCTTCCAGCGTGACGAAGCGCGGATGCCGCGGCAGCGCGTCGGGCGTCGCGTCGCTCACGGCGTCGCCGCCTGCCGCTCCGCGGCGCGCTGTTCGCGGTAGTGGCGCAGGTAGTCGGCGACGGCGGCCTGGTGTTCGGCGTAGGTCTTCGTGAACACGTGGCGGCCGCTGCCGTCGCCCACCGCGACGAAGAACAGCGCGTCGCCCGGCGCCGGATGCGCGACCGCCTGCAGCGCGGCCTTGCCGGGCATGGCGATCGGCGTCGGCGGCAGGCCGTCGCGGGTGTAGGTGTTGTACGGCGTGTCGGTCTGCAGATCGACCTTGCGGATGTTGCCGGTGTAACTGCTGCCGAGCCCGTAGATCACGGTCGGATCGGTTTCCAGCCGCATCGGCACCTTGAGCCGGCGCACGAACAGGCCGGCGATCCGCGGGCGCTCGTCGGCGATGCCGGTTTCCTTCTCGACGATCGACGCCAGCGTCAGCAGTTCGTAGGCGGACTGCAGCGGCAGGTCCTTGTCGCGGCCGGCCCAGGCCTCGGCCAGCGCCTCGTCCATCGCGTCGGCGGCGCGACGCAGCACGTCGAGGTCGCTGTCGCTGCGGGTGTAGACGTAGGTTTCGGGCAGGAAGCGGCCCTCGGGATGCTGGCCGCCGCGACCGATCGCCTTCATCAGCGCGCGATCGTCGAACGCGGTGCTTTCCTGCTTCAGCGGCCGCGCCTTCGCCAGCGCCGCGCGCACGTCGCGGATGTTCCAGCCTTCGACGAGCGTAACCCGGTACTGCAGCACCTTGCCGTCGCGCATCGCGACCAGCAGCTCGCGCGGGGTCATGTCGGGCTTCAGCGCGTATTCGCCGATCTGGATGCGGCCGGCGGCCCCGGTGTCCTTGGCCAGCGCCCGCCACTCCAGCGCGCGCACCGGGATGCCGCGGGCCTCCAGCTTGCGCAGCACCTTCGGCAGCGAATCGCCCGGATCGACCACCAGCGTGTCGCCATCCTGCAGGCCGGGCATCGGCGCATCGGCGAAGCCCTGGTAGTGACGGTACGCGAACAGGCCGGCGACACCGGCCGCCAGCGCGGCGAACGCAACGAGGACCAGCAGCAACCTGCCGAGGCGGAACGGGGATCGCGGGCTCACGGAGACTCCTCTTGCGACGCCGGGACGAAGGCGGGGTGCCCGGCGGCCAGCCGGCGCCGCGCCTCGGCCACGGCCGGATGCGGCGCCCAGACCCGCGCCCCGAGCCGGGACACGGGCAGGATACCGCGCAGGGCATTGCACAGCAGCAGCGCCCCGGCGCCCTCGACGTCGGCGACCGACAGCGGCGCGACGTCGGCGCCGAGCGCGTCGATCAGCCAGCCGCGGCAGACACCGGCGATGCCGCAGCGGTCGACCGGCGGCGTGGACCAGCGGCCGTCGCGCCAGACGAACAGGTTGGCGGCGGTGGCGCAGACGACATGGCCGTCGGTGTCGCGCATCAGGCCCTCGTCGACCTCGGCGGGATCGAGGCCCGCCGCCGCCCACTCGGCGCGGGCCAGCACCTGTTCCAGACGGTTGCAGTGCTTCAGACCGGCCAGCGCCGGCTGCAACGCCAGTCGCGTGTCGCACCAGCGCAGCACCAGGCCGCCCACGCGCGGCGGTGGCGGCAGCGGCGCGGCGATCAGCGTCCACACCGGCGGCGCATCGGGCGACGGCGCGTAGCCGCGACCGCCGCTGCCGCGCGTGAGGATCAGCTTGATCGTCGCGTCGGCGTGGCGCGCGGCAAAATCGGCGACTTCACGATCCAGCACCGCCACCGACGGCAGCGCGATGCCGAGCCGCGTCGCGCCGGTCTGCAATCGCATGCGATGCGCCGGCCACCACGGGATCGCACCGCCGGTCGCGCGCATGGTCTCGAACACGCCGTCGCCGTACGCGAAGCCGCGCCCTTCGGCGAGGCGCGCCGCCTGCGACGCATCGGCCGCGGCGTCGCCGACGACATCCCCGATGAACAGGCGCATCGTCACGCGCCGGCTCCCAGCGCCTTGAGCAAGCCGCGCGCCTTGGCCCGGGTCTCGTCGAGTTCGCGCAACGGATCGGAGTCGGCGACGATGCCGGCGCCGGTGCGGAAGCGCAGCGTCGCGCCACCGTCGGCATCGGCCTGCACTTCGGCGCTGCGGATGAGGATGTTGAGGTCGAGGTCGCCGTCGCGGTCGAGCCAGCCGAACGCGCCGGTGTAGGCGCCGCGGCCCTCGCCTTCCAGCTCGGCGATGATCTCCATGCAGCGCACCTTCGGGCAGCCGGTGATGGTGCCGCCGGGGAACACCGCGCGCAGCACCTCGCCCGGCGTGACGCCGTCGCGCAGCCGGCCGCGCACGTTGCTGACGATGTGGTGCACGTGCGAATAGCTTTCGACCGTCATCAGTTCGTCGACCTCCACGCTGCCCGGCGCGCAGACGCGGCCGAGGTCGTTGCGTTCGAGATCGATCAGCATCACGTGCTCGGCGCGCTCCTTCGGATGGCCGACGAGTTCGCGCACGCGCGCCGCGTCGTCGTCGCCGGCGAAGCGCGGCCGCGTGCCTGCGATCGGCCGCGTCTCGACCACGTCGCCGCGCACCGACACCAGTCGTTCCGGCGAAGAACTCACCACCGCCCACGGGCGACCGTCGGTGACGCCGGCGAACATCCCCGCGAACGGCGCAGGACTCACCTCGCGCAGCCGTGCATACAGCGCGTCGGGTGCGTACGTCGCGCAGCGCCCGCGCCACGCACGCGAGAGATTGACCTGGAACACGTCGCCCGCCGCGAGGTAATCGAGGATGCGGCGCACGCCGTCGGTGAAGCGTTCCGGCGCGTCCTCGTGCAGCGTCTCGGGCGCGCGCCATTCGGGCATCGGCTGCGCGGCGAAGGCCTCGAGGTCGGCGGCGATCGCATCGAGCATCGCCTCCGCACCGATTTCCGCCAGCGCGATGCATTCGCCGGTGACGCGATCGCGCAGCACCGCGGCGGGACAGCGCAGCGCGAGCGCGACCGGCAGCGCGCCTTCGGCCTGCGGCAACCGCAGCACGGGCTCGACCTGCGCGGCGAGTTCGTACGACAGGAACAGCGCCCAGCCGCCGTGGAACGGCCAGCGCGGTTCCTCGCGCGCGATGCGCAGCGCGCGCCAGTCGGCGTCGAGCGCGGCGAGGAAGTCGTTGCCGCGATCGACGCCCGCGGCATCGCGCACGCGCCCGTCGCGATCGAGCCGCAGCGCTTCGCCATTCGCGACCAGCAGCAGGTCCCAGCGCGCCAGGGCATGCCCGGGCGCGAGCGAGGACGAGGTCGATTGCAGCAGCAGCGGATAGCGCGCGGGCGCGCCGCGATGCAGGCGCAGCGGGTCGCAATCCGCGGGCAACGCGCGGGTGACGATCATGCGGGCGCCCGGTGGCGGCGGATCAGAGACGCCCGAAGATCAGGGAGCCGTTGGTGCCGCCGAAACCGAAACCGTTGGACATCACGTAGTCGAGGCGACGCTCGCGCGCCACGTTCGGCACGTAGTCGAGGTCGCAGCCTTCGCCCGGCGTGTCGAGGTTGATCGTCGGCGGCACGATGCCGGTGTGCAGCGCCATCACCGAGAACACCGCTTCCACGCCGCCGGCGGCACCGAGCAGATGGCCGGTCATCGACTTGGTCGAGCTGACCATCATCGACTTCGCGTGGTCGCCGAACGCGCGCTTGATCGCCTGCGTTTCGGCGAGGTCGCCCAGCGGCGTCGAAGTGCCGTGGGCGTTGAGGTAGCCGACCTGCGACGGCTGCAGGCCGGCGTCGCGCAGCGCCGCGACCATGCAGCGCGCTGGGCCTTCGCCGTCCTCGCTGGGCGCGGTCATGTGGAAGGCGTCGGAACTGGCGCCGGAGCCGACCAGTTCGCAGTAGATGCGCGCGCCGCGCGCCTTCGCGAATTCGTATTCCTCGAGGACGAGGATGCCGGCGCCGTCGCCGATGACGAAACCGTCGCGGTCGCGATCCCACGGCCGCGAGGCGCGGGTCGGATCGTCGTTGCGGGTGGTCATCGCCTTCATCGCGCAGAAGCCGCCGACCGAGGTGTTGGTGATGCCGCGCTCGGCGCCGCCGGCGATCATCGCGTCCGCGTCGCCGTACTGGATCATGCGCATCGCGGTGCCGATCGAATGATTGGAGCTGGCGCAGGCCGAGACCGCCGAGAAACTGGGGCCCTTGATGCCGGTGATCAGGGTGATCTGGCCCGGCAGCATGTTGATGATGGTGCTGGGCACGTAGAACGGCGAGACCTTGCGCGCGCCGCCTTCGTGCAGGCGGATCGCCTGCTCCTCGATGCCGTGGATGCCACCGATGCCCGAACCGATGATCGCGCCGACGCGCTCGGCGTTGGCGTCGGTGATCTCCAGCCCGGCATCGCGCAGCGCCATCTGCGTGGCGGCGACGCCGTAGTGGATGAAGGTGTCCATCTTCTTGATGTCCTTCGCCTGGATCCACTGCGCGGGATCGAATCCCTTCACTTCGCCCGCGATGCGGGTGGTGAAGCCCGACGCATCGATCTGCGTGATCGGACCGATGCCGCTGCGGCCGTGGACGATGCCGTCCCAACTGCTGGCCAGATCGTTGCCCAGGGGCGACAGGATGCCCAGGCCGGTGACGACGACGCGACGCTTCGACATTGCATGACTCCGGAACGGCGGGCCGCGACGGCGATGCGACATCGTGCCGTGCGGCGGAAGGAGGACTCCAGAAACGCAGAGGGCCGCGATGCGGCCCCGGCGTGGACCCGGGCGCGAGGCCCGGGCGGGCATCTTGCCCGGATCAATCAGGCATTCAGGCCTTGACGTGGGCCTTCACGTAATCGATGGCCTGCTGCACCGAAGTGATCTTCTCGGCGTCTTCGTCAGGAATCTCGCACTCGAACTCTTCTTCCAGCGCCATCACCAGCTCGACGGTGTCGAGCGAGTCGGCGCCGAGGTCGTCGACGAACGACGCGTTGTTGGTGACTTCCTCTTCCTTGACGCCGAGTTGTTCGACCACGATCTTCTTGACGCGCTCTTCGATGCTGCTCATGGGTGATGTGCTCCGGTGAGGGAAATTGCGGTGGCTAGTGTAAGGGAAACCCGGTGCCGAGTGGCCGACAACGGACCTTTTCGATTCAATGACTTAACGAAAAATACAGGGAAAACCCGTATCTCCGTCGCGCGTCACGGCATGTACATCCCGCCGTTGACGTGCAGCGTCTCTCCAGTGATGTAACCGGCCTTCGGGCCGGCCAGAAACGCGACCGCGTCGGCGATGTCCTGCGCGTCGCCGAGGCGGCCCAGCGCGATCTGGCCGACGAGGCCTTCCTTTGCGGATTCGGGCATCGCGCGGGTCATGTCGGTGTCGATGAAACCCGGGGCGACGACGTTCACGGTGATGCCGCGCGAACCGACTTCCTTCGCCAGCGATTTGCTGAAGGCGATGATGCCGGCCTTGGCCGCGGCGTAATTGGTCTGGCCGGGATTGCCGGTCACGCCGATCACCGAGGCGATGTTGATGATGCGGCCCTTGCGCGCCTTCATCATGCCGCGCATCACCGCCTTGCTGGTGCGGAACACGCTGCTGAGGTTGGTGTCGAGGATGGCCTGCCAGTCCTCTTCCTTCATGCGCATCAGCAGGTTGTCGCGGGTGATGCCGGCGTTGTTGACGAGGATGCCGATCGCGCCGAATTCCTTCGCGATCGCATCGATCAGCGCCTCGACCTCGGCGCCGCTGGCAACGTCGAGCTTGCGGCCGTGGCCGCCCAGCGGCGCGAGGCGTTCACCGATGGCCTGGGCACCGGCATCCGTGGTGGCGGTGCCGACCACCGTCGCGCCCAGCGCGGCCAGGGTGTCGGCGATGGCGGCGCCGATGCCGCGGCTGGCCCCGGTGACGAGGGCGATCTCGCCCTGCAGCGGACGATGGGAAATGGCGTCTTGGCTCATGTGTTCCGTGGGGTCCGGGACCCGTGCCGACGAGCGGCACAGCCCCCTGCTGAAATCCGAGGGGCGATGATACGGGCGAAACCCGCGGTCTGTCTGTACGAGGGCGTATGTCGAAATGTAGCCCAGGTATGGAAAAAGCCGCCGCGATCACAGAATCGCGACGGCTTCCGCAGAGGACACTTGGGAGGACACTTGTCCCTGTATCGCGCTCAGTAACGCAGCAGCGCCGAGCCCCAGGTGAAGCCGCCGCCGAAGGCTTCCAGCAACACGAGCTGGCCGCGCTGCACGCGACCGGAACGCACCGCCTCGTCCAGCGCCAGCGGCACCGAACCGGCCGACGTGTTGCCGTGGCGATCGACGGTGACGATCACCCGATCCATCGGCATTTCCAGACGCTTCGCGGTGGCGTCGATGATGCGCAGGTTGGCCTGGTGCGGAATGAGCCAGTCGAGGTCGCCGCGATCGAGGCCGTTGGCCGCGAGCGTCTCGTCGACCACCGAATCCAGTGCCTTCACCGCATGCTTGAACACGTCGCTGCCGGCCATCAGCACGCGCACGCCGGCGTTGTGTTCTTCGGGCTTGAAACCGACCGACACGCCGACCGGGTTCCACAGCAGTTCCTTCTTGCCGCCATCGGCGTGCAGATGGGTGCTGAGGATGCCGGTCTCGGTGTCGGCGCGCAGCACCACCGCACCCGCACCGTCGCCGAACAGCACGCAGGTGGTGCGATCGTTCCAGTCGAGCATGCGCGTGAGGGTTTCCGCACCGACGACGAGCACCGTCTTCACGGTGCCGCTGCGCACGAACTTCTCGGCGATCGACAGCGCGTAGACGAACCCGGAACACGCGGCGTTGACGTCGAAGGCCGGACAGCCTTCGGCGCCGAGCCGGTGCTGCAGCAGGCAGGCCGTCGACGGGAAGATGATGTCGGGCGTGGTGGTGCCGAGGATGATCAGGTCGAGCTCGGACGGCGCGACGCCGGCGGCTTCGAGCGCCCGCATCGAGGCGTGGTACGCGAGGTCGCAGGTGGTCTCGCCTTCGGCCGCGATGTGCCGCTGGCGGATGCCGGTACGCGACGCGATCCATTCGTCACTGGTGTCGACGAACTTCGAGAGATCCTCGTTGGTCAGGATCTTTTCCGGCAAATAGCTGCCGGTGCCCGCGATGCGTGCGTAGATTCGGTCGGTCATGCCAGCAGATTCCCCCTGTGGACGGAACGCCGTGGCTCCTGCCGGCGAAGACCGCACGCAGCCCGAGGGGCGCGGCGGCGCGGACGCCGGCGAACCGGCGTCCCCAATGGTGGCCATCGGCGATGTCGCGTTCAGGCCGGAAAGCGCGGACGCGGCCTTGCGGCCGCATCCCCGGGTGTGCCGGAAAAGCCCGGCGCGATGGCGCGGGCGCCTGCAGGCGCCGCGGACATCACTCTTCGTCGACGACCTTGGTCTTCGGCGCGATCACCTGACGGCCACGGTAGAAACCGCTTTCGGTGAGGTGGTGACGCAGGTGCACTTCACCGGTGGTCGGATCGGTGGCCAGCTGCTTCGCGGTGAGGGCGTCGTGCGAACGACGCTGGCCGCGGCGGGACGGGGTGACGCGGGATTTCTGAACAGCCATGGGGATCGCTCCAGCTTGAATCGTGAATCGCTTGTCGTGGCCGGGACGAACGTTTTCGCCCCGGGCGAGGGCGGCACGGCCATCGCGGCCGTCGTCGTCCTCA
The DNA here is from genome assembly GCF_056313745.1 of Lysobacter sp. DMC97. NCBI lineage: Bacteria > Pseudomonadati > Pseudomonadota > Gammaproteobacteria > Lysobacterales > Lysobacteraceae > Lysobacter > Lysobacter sp. DMC97. The sequence goes on from NZ_JBQUZR010000004.1 coordinate 479,700, forward strand.
GGTCTTCTTCAGTGCCGCCAGGGCCGCGAACGGGCTGGCGCGCTGTCCTTCGTCTTCCGGCACCGGCCAGTCGTGTTCGACCGGCTCGACGCCCGGCATCGCCGGAACCAGCGGCACGGCGAGGATGAGTTCGTCCTCGACCAGTTCCGCCGGCCGCAGCAGGCCGTCGTCCGCCACCATCAAGGCCTCGTAGCCCGTGGGCAGCGCGGCTTCGACGTCCTCGTCGTCTCCCTCCGCCTCGCGCACGAGCGCATAGCGTTGGGTCAGCGACACCGGATGCAGGAAACGCTGCAGGCTGCGCTGGCAGACCAGCGGCAGCTCGGCATCGACCTGCAGTTCCGCGAACGGCACCTTCAGCGCGTCATGGCCGAATTCGAGGGAGAAGCGGGCTTCTCCTTCGGCATCGGCCAGCAGATCGCTCAGTCGGGGCATCGCGGACAACGGCACACGACCCGCAAATGCGCGTCGTGCCGCCGCCATGCGCCAAGCATCCAAGACTTCGGGCACTTCAGCGGACATAAGCGCTGAATGGTAGGGACCGGCCCCGTCCGTGTCAAACCCAAGCCCTTGGCGCGCCGACGATTTGCCGACCGCCGGCACCCGCGGCAGACTGTCCGCCCGCGTCCGGGCCCGCCGTGTGACCGCCTTCTCCCTTCCCGCCGCGACCCTCGCGTTCCTGGCCCTTTTCGTCCTCGCCCTGCTCTTCGCCTGGCACCTGTCCCGTCGGCACGTGCCCCGCGAACGCGCCTACACCCGGCTGCTGGACGCCGCCGATGCCCTCGAAGCCCGGCTGCGGGTCGCCCGCGCCGAGATCGAGGCCATGACCGGTGGCGAGGACGAGACGGTCCGCACCGCCCTGCAGGAAATGCTGCGCCAGCGGCTCTGGCTGCAGCAACACGGGGCGACCGCCCCGGTGAAGCAACTGGACGCGATGCGCACTTCGATCGACCAGGCCCGCGACCGCATCGACCAGCAGCTGGCGCTGGTGCAGCGCGCCCGCGCCGCCGCGCCCGATGCCTGACCCCGCCGTCATGCCGACGCTGATCCTCGCCTCGACTTCGGTCTACCGCCGCGCCCTGCTGGAGCGCCTCGGCCTGCCGTTCACCACCGCCCGCCCCGAGGTCGACGAGACCCCGCTCGCCGGCGAGACGCCCGACGCCCTCGCCGTCCGCCTGGCCCGCGCCAAGGCCGAGGCGGTGGCCGCGCAGGCCGGCTACGCCTGGACGATCGGCTCCGACCAGGTCGCCGAACTGGACGGTCGTCCGCTGGGCAAACCCGGCACCGCAGACCGCGCCGTCGCCCAGTTGCAGGCGATGTCCGGGCGCGAAGTCCGCTTCCTCACCGCGCTGTGCCTGGCCGGGCCGGACGGCCGCCGGCTGGCGGCGCTCGACGTCACCACGGTGCGTTTCCGTGCGCTGGGCGACGACGAGATCGCCCGCTACGTCGAGCGCGAACGCCCGCTCGACTGCGCCGGCAGCTTCAAGTGCGAAGGACTGGGCATCGCCCTGTTCGACGCCATCGACAACCGCGACCCCACCGCGCTCGTCGGCCTGCCGCTGATCGCCACCGCCCGCCTGCTGCGCGAGGCGGGATTCGCGGTGCCCTGACGCCGCCGCCGCGCCCGTAGAGCGGAGCGCAGCTCCGCTGCCCCGTCTCCGGAGGGCGAACCCACGATCCGGGCCCGGAATCGTCTGCCGGCACGACGAAAAACGCCTCGTGCCGATACACAGGCTCCGGGCAGGGAGCAGCGGAGCTGCGCTCCGCTCTACTCGATGACGACGGGATGCTCGACCCAATCCTCCTGGCTGCCGTCGCGGCCATGCAGGCGCAGGGTGATGGTGTGGCGCCCGGACGGCAGGCCGGTCAGGTCCAGATCGGCGCGGAAACCGACGTTCGGCTGCTGCGGATCGGTGGAGCCGCCGTCACGCCATTTCGCCCAGAAGCCGACCACCTCCGGCCGCGGCAGGCCGTAGCCGGCGCGGCCGAACGGACGGCCGTCGAGCAGCACTTCCACCGAGGCCAGCCCGATGCCTTCCTTGAACGCCCAGCCGGTCAGCGCGAACGTCCGCGGCACGGTCGCGCCTGCCTCGGGGGCATCGATCCACGCCATCGCCGGGGCGACGCAGGCGCTGTCCGTGCGCCGGCCTTCGAGCGCGAACAGCAGGTAACGCTTGCGGCCGCCGTCGACGTTCAGCACCGTCGGCGGCGGCAGCGGACCGACGCGTTCGCACAGCGCATGCCAGTGCGCGAGCTGCTGGCGGAATTCGACGTGCGTGGCGCCGACGACCAGCAACTGCGGCGCGGTCTCGCGCAGTGCGCGACCATCGCGATGCAGGCCCCACAGCACGAGCTGCGGCGCGCGGCCGTGGTGCACGTTGAGCGGATGGTCGAGGACGGGGATGCGCGGGCCGTCGAACAGGAAGCCCAGTTCGGCTCCGATCTTGAAGTCGTCGGCCAGCAGGGTCGTACCGGCGGGCAGGGTCGCGCGGCGCGCGTCGACCGCCTGCGCGAGTTCGTTCCAGCCGGCAAAATTCGCGGGATAGACCTGCCTGTCGGCGAGTCGCGATCGCAGCGACGGCGTCGCGGCAACAAGGTAGTACCCGAGGCTGGCGACGAGACCGAACGCGGCCACCGCCCAGGTCGCGCGCCGCGCGAACGCGGGCCAGCGCGCGAGCACCGCCGGCACCAGCGGCAGCAGCGCGAGATACGCCGGCAACGGCCAGTGGAAGCTCACGCGTTCGCTGTCGGCGAAGAAGCCCAGCACGAAGAAGCCGAGCAGCACCAGCAGGCCCGACCACGCGAGATAGCGCACACCCGGCGCAGCCGCCGCGCCGCGGTTAGCGATCCCCGCGCGCAGCAAGGCCCACAGCAGCGGCGGCGTGACGAACAGCGCCTGCACCGCGACGAAGCGCACACCGTCGACATGGAACGCCCACGGATGCCGGTCGACCAACTGGAAGCGCAGGCCGGCATCGGCGTTGGCAAGGTTCCACTGCAGCAGCGGCCACCACGCCAGCGCACCGATCGCCAGTGCCAGCCACACCCGGCCGTCGCGCAGCGCGCGTCGGCCTTCGGGCGCCAGCAGCAGCGCGACGAAGCCGACGCCGATCACTGCGACGAAGCGATAGTGTGTGAGCCCGCCGATCGCCAGCCCCGTCGCGAGCAACGCCGCCGATGACCAGCGCACCTCGCGCAGCAGGCGCGCACCGGCGTCGAGGCACAGCACCGTCGCCAGCGCCAGCGGCACGTCGGGCAGCGCGAGCACGCCCAGCGTGCCCAGCAGCGGCAGCAGGGCCGCCAGCGTGCCGGCCTGCCAGGCGAAGGCGGGATCGCCGGCGACCTCGCGCCGCGCGATCGCGACGATCCGCCACGGCAGCCACGCCGCGATCAGCAGGAACGGCCAGCGCACGCCGAGCAGCCCGTGCCCGGCCACGGCTTCGCCCAGCCGCACCAGTGCGGCGGTGAACCCGGGCAGATCGGAATACGCCCAGGCCGGATGCCGGCTTTCCTGCCAGTAAAACGCCTCGTCCACGAACAGCGGCAACTGCAGGGCGAGCGCGACCTTCAGCAGCGTGGCCGCGGCCCAGGTGGCGATGAAACTCCGCTTTGCGAACACCGTCTGCTGCATCGACCCTTCGTCCCATTACACTGCCGTTCGCGCGGTCGGCTCCGCCCTCGGACCCGCTGCACGACGTCCGTCGTCCGAACCTTCCGCCGCGACGTGTTGTCCGAACCCGGTTGTCCGAACTCTGTCGTCCGAACCCAGCCGTCCGAACCCGTCGCCCGCGCCGTCGCCGCGGGGGTGACGCCATGACGCCACGCCGCGAGCCCGCACATGCTAAACGACCCCGTCCGCACCGCCCTCGAACGCGCCCAGGCGCAGGTCAACGCCCTGGTGCTGGGCAAGCCCGATGAAGTGCGGCTGGCGTTCGTCGGCCTGCTGTCGGACGGCCACGTGCTGATCGAGGACCTGCCGGGCCTCGGCAAGACCACGCTGGCGCATGCGCTGGCGGCGACGCTGGGGCTGGGCTTCCAGCGCGTGCAGTTCACCTCCGATCTGCTGCCGTCGGACATCGTCGGCGTGTCGGTGTTCGATGCGCAGACCCGCGGCTTCCGCTTCCATCCCGGCCCGGTGTTCGCGCAGGTGCTGCTGGCCGACGAGATCAACCGGGCGCCGCCGCGCACGCAGAGTGCGCTGCTGGAAGCGATGGCCGAGCACCAGGTCACCGTCGACGGCACCACCCATCCGCTGCCGGACCCGTTCTTCGTGATCGCCACGCAGAACCCGGTGGACCTGTCCGGCACCTATCCCCTGCCCGATTCGCAGCTCGACCGCTTCCTGCTGCGGCTGCACCTGGGCTACCCGCCCGAGGACGCCGAGCGCGCGCTGCTGGCCGGCGACGACCGCCGCGACCTGATCGCGCGCAGCACGCCGGCGCTGAGCGCCGACGACGTGCGCGCGCTGCGCCGCGAAGTGGCGGACATCCACGCCAGCGAGGCGCTGATCGACTACGTGCAGCGGCTGCTCGCGCGCAGCCGCCACCATCCGGGCGTGCGCGTGGGCCTGTCCCCGCGCGCGGGCCTCGCGCTGCTGCGTGCGGCACGCGCGCATGCGCTGCTGCTGGGACGCACGCACGTGCTGCCCGAGGACGTGCAGACGCTGTTCGTCGCGGTGGCCGCGCATCGCCTCACCGCGGATGCCGACGGCGGCGACGGCAAGACGCTGGCGCAGGCGATCCTGCGCGCGGTGCCGGTGGACTGAGCGCGACGCCGCGATGCGCGACGCCGGCACGATGCTGCGCACCTGGATGGAAAGCCGCGCCGCGCGCTGGATCCGGCCGCGCGGTCCGGAGCCGCTGCCGGTGGCGTTCGACCGCCATCGCATCTACGTGCTGCCGAGCGGCTTCGGTCTGTTCTTCGCCGCGCTGATCGCGGCGATGCTGCTGGGCGCGCTGAACTACAACAACAATCCGGCGCTGCTGCTCGCACTGTTGCTGGGCGGCGCGGCACAGACCGGGCTGTTCGCCGCGCACCTGCAACTGTCGGGGCTGCGCGTGGTGGCGACCGGCGCCGAACCGGTGAGCGCCGGCCAGCCGCTGGAGCTGCGCATCCATTTCCGTGCCGATCCCGGCCGCGAACGCCGCGGCCTGCGGATCGAGACGCTGTCCGGCGTGGCCGGCGCGCCGGGCACGTGGTGCTCGCTGCGCGACGGCGCTGGCGAGGCGGTGCTGAGCGTGCCGACGAAGCGCCGCGGCTGGTTCGACCCGGGCCGCTTGCGGCTGTCGACCACGCGGCCGCTGGGGCTGGTGTTCGCCTGGAGCTACGTCTGGCCCGACCGGCCGATCCTCGTCTATCCGACGCCCGAAGCCCACGGCCCGCCGCTGCCCGACGGCGGCGGCGACCGCGCGATCGCGCGCCTGCATCCGGCCGGCGACGACGTGCACCACCTGCGCGCCTACCGTCGCGGCGATTCGCGCCGTGCCATCGCCTGGAAGCCGTCCGCGCGCCGCGACGAACTGCTGGTGCGCGAATACGAGCAGCCGCTGGGCGCGGACCTCGACCTCGACTGGAACGCGCTGGCGTCGCTGCCGTGGGAGGCGCGGATCCAGCGCCTCGCGCGCTGGGTGGACGAAGCCGAGCGCGACGGCCGCCGCTATCGCCTGCGCCTGCCCGGCCAGCCGCCGCTGGGGCCGGCGCAGGGCGTTGCCCATCGCCACGCCTGCCTGAAGGCGCTGGCGCTGCTGCCGGACGGGCCGGGCCATGGCTGAGCCGGGCGGCCCGACCGTCAAACCGCCGGACGTCAAACCGCTCGATCCGATCGCGCGCCGCTGGGTGCTGGCCGCGGCGGCGACCTGCCTGCTGCCGCTGCTGCTGCAACAGCCCGGCGCGCTCGGCGCGGGCATCGGCGCGGTGGCGGTCGCCGTCCCGCTGCTCGCGCGCGAGGGCCGCGCGCCGACATGGCTGAAGCTGGTGCTGATCGTCGCCCTGATCGGCACGGTGACGGTGCTGTTCGGCTTCCGCTTCGGCCGCGACACCGGCTGCGCGCTGCTGGCGGCGATGCTCGCGCTCAAGCCGGTGGAACTGCGCGGCCAGCGCGACGCCCGCAGCCTGCTCGGCTTCGCGCTGTTCGCACCGTTCGCGACCTTCCTGCTGGACCAGGGACCGACGTCGCTGGCGCTGGGGCTGGTGGCCGCGCTGACGGTGCTGGCGGCGCTGCTGAAACTGTCGGAAGTGGAAGTCGGCGAGACCGCGCCGCCGGGCCGGCCATGGGTGCGGTTCGTCGCGGTGGCGCGGATGGTCGGCATCGGCCTGCCGCTGGCGATGGGGGTGTTCTGGCTGTTCCCGCGGCTGTCCTCGCCGATGTGGGGCGTGCCCGATCGCGCGGTGAGCCGGCCCGGCCTGTCGGACCACATGTCGCCCGGCGACTGGGCCGATCTCATGGCCGACGAGAGCCCCGCCCTGCGCGCCACCTTCACCGGCCCGGCGCCGCCGCGGAACCAGCTGTACTGGCGCGGCCCGGTGCTGTGGAATTTCGACGGCCGCACGTGGTCGACCTCGCCCCGGGCCAGCGCGGTCGGCAGCTTGCCCGCCCCGCCCGCCGACGCGCCGCGCTTCGATTACGAACTCGAGGTCGAACCGACCGAACGCCACGACCTGGTCGCGCTGGACGTGCCGCTGTCGGTGCCCGACGGCGCGGTGCAGCGTCGCGACGGCGGTCTGCGCAGCCTGCAACCGCTCAACGACGTCACCCGCTGGCGGATGCGCGCGGTGGCGCGCTTCGGCGCGGACGACCTGCCGCCACCGCTGCGCGCGCTTGCGCTGCGCCTGCCGCCCGACCACAACCCGCGCGCCGTGGCGCTCGCACAGCGCTGGCGCAACGAGGCCGGTGCGCCCGGCGTCGCCAGCGACACCGCCATCGCCGATCGCGCGCTGGCGTGGATCCACGCCGAGTTCGCCTACACCCTCGACGTGCCGCCGATGGGGCGCGACACCGTCGACGAATTCCTGTTCGAGCGCAAGGCCGGCTACTGCGAGCATTTCAGCGGCGCATTCGTGGTGCTGATGCGCGCCGCGGGCGTGCCGGCGCGCGTGGTCACCGGCTACGCCGGCGGTTATCGCAACCCGGTCGGCGACTACTGGCTGGTGCGGCGTTCGGACGCGCACGCCTGGGCCGAGATCTGGCTGGACGGCCGCGGCTGGACGCGCGTGGACCCGACCGCCGCGGTCGCGCCGGAACGCATCTTCGACACCCTCGACGACCGCCGCCCGGGCATGCTGGGCGACTTCGCCGGGCTGGCGCCGGTGTTCGACGTCGGCGACTGGATGCGCCGCGGCTGGAACGACTTCGTGCTGGGCTACGACGCGTCGCGCCAGCGCCGGCTGCTGCAGCCGCTGGGCGTGCCAGACCTGGATTCGGCGAAGCTGATCCAGCTGTTCGTGCTGGCGGTCGCGCTGGCGCTGGGCGGGATGTTCTGGCTGACCACGCGGCAGGAGCGCGAACGCGACCCGGTGCTGCGCGCCTGGCGCGCGATGGAGGCGCGCTATCGGCGCTTCGGCCTCGCGCGCGAGCGCCACGAACCGGCCGGCGCCTGGGCGGCGCGCGTGGTCGCGGCGCGCCCGCAGGCCGCCGCCTTGCGCGAACTCAGCGCACGTTTCGCGGATTGGCGGTACGCTCGCGACCATGGTGGTGCCTGCGATCCGCGCGGCCTGATCCGCGACCTGCGGCGACACCGCCCCTGATCCCCTTCCGGAGCCTTCCATGCACGCACGCATCCTCGCCGTTGCCGCGCTGGCCGCCGCCCTCGCCGGCTGCGCCACCACCGCCCAGCCCCTGCGCGGCACCTTCGCCACCGTCACCCCGCACGAAGCCGTGCAGCAGGACAGCACCGGCCAGACGGTGCGCTGGGGCGGCCGCATCGTCCGCACCGAACCGCTGGCCGACCGCACCTGCTTCGAAATGCTGTCGACCGAACTGGACGGCTCGGGCCGCCCGTACTGGGCCGCCGACGACACCCGCGGCCGCTTCATCGCCTGCCGCGCCGGCTTCTACGACCCGGCGCTGTTCACCGACAAGCGCGAAGTCACCTTCACCGGCCGCATCGACGGCTACGAGAACCGCAAGATCGGCGAATACGACTACCGCTTCCCGCGCGTCGCCGCGGACGTGGTGTACCTGTGGCCGGTGCGCGAGAAGGTCAACGTGATCGAGCGCCCGAGCCCGTGGCCGTGGTGGGGCTACTGGTGAGCCGGCGCCGATGCGCCACACGAGAAAGGCGGCCGATGGCCGCCTTTCTCGTCTCCGCCGCCGGCCCTACTTCGGCCCGCTGGGCGTGTGCTTGTCGCGATAGCGGAACGTGAGCCACAGGCCCACCGCGATCGAATACGACAGGTTCGGGATGAACGCCTTGTCCAGCGTGGTGACCTTCGAGGCCAGCGCCACGTAGTTGGTGTACGCCGCCTGCGACAGGGTGAAGGCGGCGATCAGCAGGACCATGCGGATCGGCACCGGCATGCCCAGCTTCAGCGCGATGATCGTGCCCTCGGAAATCAGGATGCCGACCAGGAAAGGAAAGGCCGCGCCGATCAGCATGATGCCGAACGGGTTGTTCTGCGAATGCGTGATCAGCATCAGGTCGGCGAAGGTGACGCCGAGCGCGCGGGTGATCAGGAAGGCCAGGAAGCCGGTCGCGAACGACATGATGCGCACGTACTGCTCGGCGCCTTCGGAGTCGAGGATGACCTTGATCGAGATCCAGATCTGGCTGGTGATCACCAACAGGATCAGCACCTGTTCGATGATGGTGAAGGGGTCCCACTTCATGATCGGCTCGTCACCTGCAGCTGTCCTCGGTCCGCATCCCCGCCCGCGGCAACATACCACAGGGCCCCGGTCGGCAAGACGACCGCGGCCGGCATCGGGACGCTCCTCACTTCACGATGCGCAGATGGGACGGCCGCTTCCGTTTCGGCGGCGGCGGCGGGGTCCCGGGCGGCCGGCGGCCGCGCCAGAGCAGGAGCATCAGTCCGCCGGCCAGCATGCCGCCCAGATGGGCGAAGTGGGCCACGCCCGACTCCTGCCCGGTCAGGCCGAACAGCAGCGCCATCGCGCCGAACACGATCGCCAGCGTCCGCGCGCTCATCGGGATCGGCGGGAACAGCAGCATCACCCGATGGGTCGGGAACAGCAGGCCGTATCCGAGGATCAGGCCGTAGACGCCGCCCGAGGCGCCGATGGTCGCGTAGGGCATGCCGCCCCCGGCGACCGACCACGAGGCCAGCGCCAGCTGGCAGAGGCTCGCGCCGAGCACGCTGACCGTGTAGTACACGAGGAAACGGCGCCAGCCCCAGTGATACTCCAGCGGCACGCCGAACATCACCAGGCCCATCATGTTGAAGACCAGGTGCAGCGGATCGGCATGCAGGAAGGCCGACGTGACCAGCTGCCACGGCAGGAAGGTCGCGCCCGGCCACGCTTCCGCCAGCGGCGAGTGCAACGGCCACAGCTTGAGCGGGACGACCCACGCCTCCGGCACGATCAACTGCAGCACGAACGCGACGACATTCGCGATCAGCAGCGCCCGGACGACCGGGGGAATCCTGGACAACATCCGTGACCCTCGGGGGAAAGGGAACGCGTCGACGACGCGCCTCGTATCATACCGGCATGACCGCGATCTCCAATGTCGGCGCAGCAGCCTGCGTCGATCTCCACGCCGATCCGCAGGCCGGCACCTTCGACCCTGCCGCGCTCGCGGACGCGCTGTCCGCGCACGGCGCCTGCCGCATCGTCGGCTGGCCGGCGCCCGGGCTGCGCACCGCACTGCGCGAGGATCTGCGCCGCCTGCAGGCGGACGGCGCGCTCGCACCGGCGTCCGTCGGGCGCGGCGCGGGACGCGACCTGCGCCGCGACATCCGCGCCGACGCCACGCTGTGGCTGGACGATCCGCGCTGCGGCGATCCCGCACGCGCGTTCATCGCGCGGATGGACGCCCTGCGCCTGGAGCTGAATCGCCGCCTGTTCCTCGGCCTCGATGAATGCGAGGCCCATTACGCCGCTTACCCGCCCGGCGGCGGCTACGCGCGGCATCGCGACCGTTTCCGCGACAGCGACGCGCGCGTGGTGACGCTGGTGAGCTATCTCAACGACGACTGGAGCGACACCGACGGCGGCGCGCTGCGCCTGCACGCGGACGACGGCGGCCACGTCGACATCGCACCCGTCGGCGTCAGCGTGTGCTTCCTCAGCGAACGCGAACACGAAGTGCTGCCGGCGCATCGCGAGCGCTTCAGCATCGCGGCGTGGTTCCGCCGCAACGTCGGCCCCGGCCTGCGCTGAGCACGCCGCGCTACGGTCCCCAGACGGCTTCGTCGACGGTCTTCGCGCCGCGCGTCCCGCTGCGGACACGACCATGCGCGTCGATCGCCACGCCCTCGCGGCGCAGACGATCGAGCTGTTCACGCTGCTGTTCAGACCCCGGCGGGAAGGCGCTGCGGCCGTCGGCGCGCAGCACGCGATGCCACGGCAGCCGCGGGTCGTCGTTCTGCGCCAGCAGCCGCGCGACCAGACGCGCGCGGCCGGGCAGGCCGGCGCGTTGCGCGACCACGCCGTAGGCCGCGGTTTCGCCGCGCGGGATCGCGCGGATCGCGGCGAGGATGCGGTCGGCGGCAGACAGTCCGGTCATGGGCGGGTAGCATATCGCCACGCTTCCCCCCAGGCCGCCCCATGCAGAATTTCGAACAGGTCCGCAGTCACCTCGCTGCCGGCGACTTCCGGATCACGATGCAGGAGCCCTATCTGCTCTGCATCGAACTCTCCCTCGACCACGGTCGCCGCCACCAGGCGATCTTCCTGTCCGAACTGGAAAGCGAGGACGGCCGTACCTACCTCCGGGTGAGCACCGTCATCGCCCCGACCACCGGCATCGACTGCCGCCGCGCCCTCGCCTTCAACTGGGAAAGCCGCGTCGGCTACCTCGCGATCGGCGAACTCGACCGCGTGCCCTACCTGCAACTGTGCGAGAACCGCCCCTACGACGCGCTCTCGGGTGCCGAAGTCGACCGGCTGATCCTGGAGATCGGCGGCATGGGCGACCAGTTGGAGCGCGCGCTGTCCGCGGGCGGCGACCTGCTCTGATCCGACCCGCCATCTGATCCGCGGCGCCCTGCGCGGACACGAGAAAGGCCCGCTCGCGCGGGCCTTTCGTTTTCTGCGTCGGCGAATCCGGCAGCGGCCTCGACCGCTGCCGGAACCGGTCGATCACGACCAGCCGGCGAGATCGATCAGGCGGAACAGCACGTAGGCGATGCCGCCGGCGGCCGGGATCGTGAGGATCCATGCCCACACGATGCGCTCGATCACCGTGAACTTCAGCGCGCGCGGGTTCTTGCCGAAGCCCACGCCCATGATCGCGGTCGAGATGCTGTGCGTGGTCGACACCGGCATGCCGAAGTGCGCGGCGGTCAGCAGGATGGTGGCCGACGCGGTCTCGGCGGCGAAACCGTCGATCGGCTGCAGCTTCACCATCTTGTGGCCGAGCGTCTTGATGATCTTCCAGCCGCCGGCGGCGGTGCCCGCGGCCATCACGATCGCGCACGAGAAGACGATCCACGCATCGATGTCCTTCTCGCCGCCATCGGGATGCAGGAACGCGGCCCACGCCGGCAGGCTGTCGAGGGTGCCCGCGGCCTGCGCGCCGAAGATGGTCAGCGCGATGATGCCCATCGTCTTCTGCGCGTCGTTGCTGCCGTGGGCGAAGCCCATGTAGGCCGCAGACGCCAGCTGCGCCTTGCCGAAGAAGGCGTTCACCCAGCGCGGACGCGACAACCGCGACAGCGGACCGCCGGCGCGCGACAGCCCCCAGATGATGGCGTACAGCAGGGCGAGGATCAGCACGCCGAGGGTGAAGCCGGCGATCGGCGAGCTGATCATCGGCACCACGACCTTCCACAGCAGGCCCTTGTTCTCGGTCCAGCCCTTCTCGCTGACCTTGGTCCAGATCAGCGCCGCCCAGTCGTTGTGGGCCGCGGAGAGCGCCGCGCCGCACAGGCCGCCGATGAGGGCGTGCGAGGACGAGGACGGCAGGCCCTTCCACCAGGTGATGAGGTTCCAGAGGATGCCGCCGGCCAGCGCGCAGAGGATGACCTGCGAGGTGACGTTGACGACATCGGTGTCGATCAGGCCGGAAGCGATCGTCTTGGCGACGGCGGTGCCCCAGAAGGCGCCGGCGAGGTTCATCACCGCCGCCAGCATCACCGCCTTGCCCGGACTCAGCACCTTGGTCGCGACCACGGTGGCGATGGAGTTGGCGGTGTCGTGGAAGCCGTTGATGAACTCGAAGACGAGCGCGGCCAGGATGACCAGCAGCACGAGGGTGAGCATGTCGATGCTCCCGTCAGCTGTTCTTCAGCACGATCTGGTAGGCGACGACGCCCGCCTCGCGGCAGCGGTCGATCGCCTTCTCGAGGATCTCGAAGAACTCCTTGAGCAGGAACATCTGCAGGCTGTCGAGCTTGCCCGAGTAGATGTCGCGGTACAGCTCCAGCATCAGCCGGTCGGCCTCGTTCTCGATCGCGCGCAGCTTCTCGTTGAGCGCGGTCATGCGGTCGATGTTCAGGTGGCGCAGCTCGCGGACCATCTCCACCACCACGGTCGCCGCCTGCTCCAGCATCGCCGCGCGCGGCGCGAAGTCGATGCCTTCGAGGTGCTGGATCGCCAGCGAGTAGCGATCGGCGAACTTCTCGATCTGCTTGGGGATCTTGTACAGCGCCGAGCCCAGGGCCTCGATGTCCTCGCGCTCGATCGGGGTGATGAAGCTGTCGACCAGCGCCTTGCCGATCTTGTCGGAGGCGGCGCGCTCGCGGGTGCGGGCCAGCTTGAAGGCGTCCAGCGCCGGCTGGCGGTCGGTGGCCTTCATCATCGCGTGCAGGGCCTGGGCGCTCTCGCTGGCGGCCGCGGCGGCTTCGTCGAGCAGGCTGTAGAACTGCTGGCCGGAGCCGAAGATGGTTTGGAGGGAGAACATGGGCGGTCGCCTCGATGACGGTGATGTGAATAGCGTAAGTCCGAATTGTGACTTCGATGTGACATCCGCCGCCGGACCGTCACCCGACCGACACGGGACTGTCATCCCGGGACGCCGGCCGGGTGGTCCCGGGGGCCGCCCCGGCCTGCCGCGGGGGTGCCTGACCCGCCTGCTATCATCGGCCGCTCCCCCAAGACGCCCCGCCTCCCCCGATGCCTCCCCTCGCCGCCCCGGCCTGCCGCCCCACGCGCCATGCCCCCGGGGCCCCGCCGCCCGCAGGCCGCCGTGCTCCGGTCGGAGTCGTCCGCCATGGCTGAGCTGGCCATCGTCGCCGCGCTGATCCTGTTCAACGCCTTCTTCGCCCTGTCGGAGATGGCCGTGCTGACCTCGCGCAAGAGCCGGCTGAAGCAGATGGCGATCCACAGCGCCGGGGCCCGCAAGGCGCTGGAACTGGCCAGCGAACCGGAGGGCTTCCTCTCGGCGGTGCAGCTGTGGATCAGCCTGCTGAGCCTGATGATCGGCTACTTCGGCGGCGAGTCGATGGGCGCCCGGCTGGCCGAGCCCCTGGCCCAGGCGATTCCGGCGCTGGCGCCCTATGCCGGCAAGATCGGCTTCGTCACCGGCTTCGTGGTGACCCTGTTCGTGTTCGGCCTCTTCGGCGAACTGGTGCCCAAGCGCATCGGCACCCTGCGGCCGGAGAAGATCGCGGTGGTCGTTGCCTACCCGATGCAGTTCTTCGCGTCGCTGGCCAAGCCGTTCGTGATCACCCTGTCGACCTGCACCCGCTGGGTGATGCGCCTGCTGCGGCTGGGCAACGTCGACGAAAACACCATCACCGAGGAAGAGATCCAGCTGCTGGTGAGCGAAAGCCACGAGCAGGGCCTGATCGACGACGACGAACGCAACATGATGCAGCGGGTCATGCGCCTGGGCGACCGCACGGTCGAGAGCATGATGACCCCGCGCACCCGCATCGTCTGGCTGGACGCGAACGCCTCGTTCGAGGAGAACATCGCCGAGATGCGCGAGACGCCGTATTCGCGCTATCCGGTGTACCGCGGCAGCGACGCCGACGTGCTCGGCGTGCTGGAAGTGAAGTCGCTGATGGACGCGTTCGAATCGCGGACGCGCGACCTGTTCGGCACGCTGCGCCCGGTGCTGTTCGTGTCCGAGTCCACCCATGCGCTGAAGCTGCTGGAGATCTTCCGCGAGGAGCAGCAGTCGCTGGCGCTGGTGGTCGACGAATACGGCGAGGTCACCGGCATGGTGACCGTGAACGACCTGATGGGCGCGGTGATCGGCCGCCTGCAGTCGGGCGAGACGCCGGACGCCGAGGCGCTGGTGCTGACCCGCGACGACGGCTCGCTGCTGGTCGACGGCTCGCTGCCGGTGGACGAACTGCGCGAACTGATCGGCCACGCGCTGCCGCACACGGAAGAACACGACTACCACACCGCCGCCGGCATGGTGATCGCGCACTTCGGGCGCATCCCGAACACCGCCGAGGCCTTCGAATGGGCCGGCTGGCGGATCGAGGTGGTGGACCTGGACGGCCCGCGCATCGACAAGCTGCTGCTGTCGCGGGTGGACCGCAGGGATGCGGACGAGGATGGCTGACGCGCCTGCGCCGGCACCGGCGGACGCAGGGGGCGACACCGCAGCGCACGACGGCCCCCAGGGCATCCGGGCGGTCATCGATGCGCTGTGCGCCGGCGACCCGGACGAACGCCTCGAACTGCGCACGCTGGTGGGCGGCCTGGGCCGCAGCACCTTCGGCGTGCTCCTGCTGCTGGCCACGCTGCCGGCGTGGATCCCGATCCCCGGCCTCGCCGGCGGCCTCAGCGGCCCGCTGGTGATCCTGGTCGGGCTGCACCTGCTGCTGTTGCAGCGCAAGCCGTGGCTGCCGGGCTTCATCGCCCGCCGCGGGCCGCAGCGCAGCACGCTGATCCGCTTCGACCAGCGCACCGACCGGCTGCTGCGCTGGCTGGAAAAGGCGATCCGGCCGCGGCTGTTCGCGCTGGTCGACCACCCGGTGGCGACCGTGCTGTCGGGCCTGCAACTGGTGCTGCTGGGAATCCTGCTGGCGCTGCCGATCCCGTTCACCAATTTCATGTTCGCCGCGCTGCTGCTGGTCTACGCGCTGGCGCTGCTGGAACGCGACGGCGTGCTGATGCTCATCGCCTGGGCGGCGGGCACGGTCGCGATCTGGGTGTTCGGCGCGGTGTCGGGGAATCTGGTCGCGATGCTGTGGGCGTGGATCGCCAGCCTCGGCTGACCGGGTCCGCGATGCGCCGGCCTCAGGCCACCAGCGTCGCGAAATCGCGCATGTTCATCGGGTGGCCCAGCCAGTAACCCTGGGCGAAATCGCAGCCGCGGCTGCGCAGCAGGTCGCACTGCCCTTCCTTCTCCACGCCCTCGGCGACCACGATCATGCCCAGCGAATGCGCCATCGCGATGATCGCGGTGGTCAGCGCCAGGTCGTCCGGGTCGCGCAGCACGTCGGCGATGAAGCTGCGGTCGATCTTCACGCCGTCCACCGGCACGCGGCGCAGGTGGCTCAGCCCCGAGAAACCGGTGCCGAAGTCGTCGAGCCACACCTTCACGCCGACCTCGCGCAGCGCGGTGAGGATCTGCCGCGCCTGGTCCTCGTCGCCGAGCACCGCGGTCTCGGTCAGTTCGATGTGCAGCAGGTGCGGCGGCAGCCCGGTGTCGTCGAGCGCGCTCATCACCTGCTCGCGGAAATCCCCGCTGCGCAGCTGGCGCGCGGAGACATTCACCGACACGAACAGGTCGTGGCCGTCGTCGCGGCGCCAGCGCGCGGCGTCGCGGCAGGCGGCGCGGAACACCGCCGGACCGATCGTCTCGATCAGGCCGCTCTGCTCGGCGACGTCGATGAACACCGCCGGCGACACCTGGCCGTGCACCGGATGCTGCCAGCGCAGCAGCGCCTCGGCACCGAGCAGCGTCTTGTCGGCGACGCGGTAGATCGGCTGGTACGCCAGCGTGAGTTCGCCGCGTTCCCACGCGCCGCGCAGGTCCTGCTCGATCCGCACCCGGCGGGTCACCGCCTGGTCCATCGCGCGGCTGTAGAAGCGGTAACCGTTCTTGCCGGCGACCTTCGCCTGGTACATCGCGATGTCGCCGTTCTTCATCAGCATGGTCGCGCCGGACGCATCGTCCGGGAACAGGGTCACGCCGATCGACGTGCCGAGGAACACCTGGCGGTCCTGGACCACGATCGGACGGCTCAGCTCCGCCACCAGCGTCTCGGCCAGGTGCGCCGCGCTGGTGCGCACGTCGTCGTGCGGGCCGTCGCCCTGCAGCAGGATCACGAATTCGTCGCCGCCGAATCGCGCGAGTTCGCCGTTGGCGCCGCCGATGCGTTCGACCGCCTCGCGGATACGGTTGGCGAACTGGATCAGCACCTCGTCGCCGACGTCGTGGCCGAGGGTGTCGTTCACCCGCTTGAAGTCGTCGATGTCCGCGAACAGCAGCGCCAGCTGGCGACCGACGCCGCGCAGTTGCATCAGGCGGTGGTCGAGGGTCTCGCGGAACGCCAGGCGGTTGGCCAGCCCGGTCAGCGAATCGGTGTAGGCCATGCGCCGCATGTCGCGGTCGTGGCGGTCGATGCTCTCGGCCATGCGCGAGAACGCGCGCACCAGCGTGCCGACTTCGTCGCGCCGGCTGCTGGCCGGCAGCGCGGTGGAGAAATTGCCGGACTCGATCTCGCGCGCGGCGTCGGACAGCTGGCGGATCGGCCGGATCAGCGCGCGCTGCAGCACGATCGCCACGAACACCGCCAGCGACACCAGCAGCAACAGCAGCAGGCCGATCCACGCGAAATGGCGCTGGCCCAGCGCACGCAGGCGTTCGGTGATCTCGGCGTCGACGTGCGCCTGCTCGGTGCGCAGCTTGCCCAGCGAGTAGCCCACGCGCAGGCCGCCCAGGCGCTGGTCGCCGATGCGGATCGGGGCCGAGACGTCCATCACCTCGCGGGTGGTCGTCACCCGCAGGCTGTCGGCGGTGACGATGTGCGCCGCCAGCGGATCGGCCATGCGCTGGCCGAACGTGGGGATGTCGCCGGAGCCATCGTGGAGGATGTCGCCCTTGGCGTCGTAGACCAGCACGTAGGCCACGTCCGGCTGGCGCAGGATGCTGCGGGTGGTGGCACCGATGGCGTCCAGGTCGAAGTAGTAGACCGGGTTGACCAGCATGTCCGCGGTCTGCGCGACCTGCGATTCGCCGCGCTCGCGCAGCCGATCGTAGACCAGCACGCGGGTGGCGTCGCTGCTCAGCCGCAGCACTTCGGCCTGGGTCACCGCCTGCCGCTGCCAGATCAGCGCGATCACCGCGAGCATGACCGCCAGCGCCAGGCCGATCACGGCCATGAACTTGGCCTGCAGCCCGTCGAACGCCTTCATTCGACGACCGCCCTGACTTCGGAGACGCCCTGGCGCAGGCGCGCCAGCACCGCGCGGTCGTCGTCGCCGAGCGGCATGAAGCGGGTCGTGCGGAAGAAGTACTTCATCGCCTGCGCCGCGGCGGGATCGTGCGCGGCCTCGACCAGCACCTCGCGCAGCCGCGCCTGGACCTTCGGATCGAGGTCGCCGCGGACCATCTCCAGCGCGCGCGGCACCGGCTCGGAGGTGTGGATGACCATCAGGTCGGGGCGGAACGACAGCGGCACCCGCGCGGGGTTCTGCCAGTCCAGTTCGCTCATCGTGCCGGCGTCGACCAAGCGCTTGTGCACCCAGGCGCCGATGTTCAGCTCGGACCGGGCGAAGACGTAGCCGACGCTGTCGCCGGAGGGCTTGTCCATCGGCGACAGCAGCAGGCTCAGCGACATCTTGCGGCGCAGCAGCTCGATGGCGGGCATGAAGTAGGCGCTGGTCGAGGCGTTGTTCTGGAACGCCACGCTGCGCCCGCGCAGGTCTTCCAGCGTGTTCAGGCCGCTGTCGCGCCGCACGAAGAACACCGTCCGGTAGCGGCTGACGCCGTCGCGTTCGGTCAGCAGCAACGGCTGCGCGCCGCCGCGCTGTTCGAGCAGCATGGCCGTGCCGGCGGTCTCGGTGACCCAGTCCACCTGCCCGCGGCGGAGGTAGCTGGCCATCTGCTGGGCGTCCCGGGCCATCAGCACCCGGCCCTCGCGGATGCCGACGTCGGCCATCCGCGGGACCACGTAGTCCAGCAGCGGCTTGAGCTGTTCATAGTGCAGCTTGGGGTCGTCGCTGATGCGACCCAGGACCAGAATGTGACGCTGGCCGTCAGCCGCTGCCGCGCGCGGCACCATCCCGGCCAGGCCCGGCAGCAGGCAGAGCAGCAGCGCGAAACGGGCGAGGACGGCGCGCATGATCAGGACTCCAGGGTCGCCGGACGGTCGTCGCAGGGCGACCGTCGTCGCATGTCAGTCGCTCCGCCGCGGCGGCGGAATGCGGCCTTCCGCGATGTCGGCCATGCGCTTCGCATCGGCCAGCAGGCCGCGCAGCAGGCGCACGTCGCGTGCGTCCAGCGCCGCGCGCAGGAACAGGCGCCGGAACTTGCGCATCGCCGCCACAGGTGTGCGGCCTTTGTGGAAATCGATCGCATCCAGGGTGTCCGCCAATTGCGAGAAGAAGCCCTCGAGCTCGGCGTGGGTCGCGGGGGGCTCCCGTCCCGGCGGGGACGAGGGAGCCTCCGTGGCCGTCGGCGTCGCTGGCTGGGCGGTCCATCGGCCCGGCATCGCGTGCTCGAACCAACCGTTACGCAATTCGTATGCCAAGACCTGCACCGCGGCCGCGAGGTTCAGCGAACCGTAGTCCGGATCGGAGGGGATGTGCACGGCCGAATGGCACAGCTGCAGCTCCTCGTTCTCCAGCCCGGTGCGTTCCCGGCCGAAGACCAGCGCCACCTCGCCCCCGTCCGCGGCGACCGCCAGGCCGCGGGCGGCGGCCTGCCGGGGGTGCAGTTCGTCGAGCGCGATCCGGCGGCTGCGCGCGGTGCAGCCGAGCACCAGCCGGCAGTCGGCCACGGCCTGGGCCAGAGTGTCGGTCACGACCGCGGCCTCCAGCACGCCGGCGGCACCGGCGGCCAGCGCCACGGCCTCGGGGTGCGGGAACCGTTCCGGCGCCACCAGCACCAGCCGGGCGAGGCCCATGGTGCGGATCGCGCGCGCGGCCGAGCCGATGTTGCCCGGATGCTGGGTGCCGACGAGCACGATGCGCAGGCGATCGGCGGGGAAACCGGGCGGGAAACCGGACGACGTTTCCGGCGGCACATCGGCTGGCGATGCGCCCGGTGCGGGCATGGCGGAGGCGGACGACATGCCGCCAATGTTAAACTTTCCGCGCGGTCCCGCACCGCCACGCTCTTTGTCCCCGCCCCCGCCTGTCCATTTCCGCGTCCGCGAGGACGCGTCCGGAGTCGTCCGCATGCATCAGCCCGCAGTCAATGTCATGGTCAAGGCGGCGCGCGCCGGCGGCAACGTCCTCCTCCGCAACCTGTCCCGCCTCGACGCCATCGACGTGATCGAGAAGGACCGGATGGACTTCGCCAGCGAAGTCGACCGCATGGCGGAAGTCGAGATCGTGAAGGAACTGCGCCGCGCGCATCCCGAATACGCGGTCCTCGGCGAGGAAGGCGGGCACCAGAAGGGCAACCGCGGCCCCGGCCGCTACACCTGGGTGATCGATCCGCTCGACGGCACCAGCAACTACCTGCACGGGTTCCCGCACTGGTGCGTCTCGATCGCGCTGTGCGAAGGTGCCGAGCCGGTGCACGGCGTGATCTTCGACCCGCTGCGCAACGAGCTGTTCACCGCCAGCCGCGGCAGCGGCGCCCAGCTCAACGGCCGCCGCATCCGCGTCAGCGAGCGCAAGGAGCTGACTGGCGCGATGCTCGCCACCGGCTTCGCCCCGCGCGAGCGCAAGCGCGTCGACGCGCAGCTGGACTGCATCAAGTCGCTGCTGGTCCACGCCGAGGACATCCGCCGCGCCGGTTCGGCGGCGCTGGACCTCGCCTACGTGGCCGCGGGCCGCTACGACGGCTATTTCGAGGCTGGCCTGAAGGTGTGGGACATGGCCGCGGGCGTCCTGATGGTGCGCGAGGCCGGCGGCCGCGTCTGCGACTTCCGCGGCGCCGCGCTGGGCCCGATGCACGTGGACCTCGGCACGCGCCAGGTGGCCGCGGCGAACGTGCGCCTGATCGAGCCGCTGCAGCAGACGATCGTCAACACCGGCTACGCCAAGACCTTCGATTGACGCATTCCCCTGCCTGGTAGAGCGGCCTTCAGGCCGCTGCTGTACTCGCGACACGACGCGGCACGGTATTCGAACAATTTCCCGTCGCGAAGAAGCAGCGGCCTGAAGGCCGCTCTACCAACGACAAACCGGAAACGAAAAAGGCCGCGCAGTGCGCGGCCTTTTTCGTGGGCGGATGCCCGGCGAGCCGTTACGGGCGGCGCGCCAGTGCGGCCTCGTCGCGGGCCTTCGGCATGAGGTCCTGCTTGGTGACCTTCAGCAGGCCCATCGTCAGCAGCGGGCAGG
Source organism: Lysobacter sp. DMC97 (assembly GCF_056313745.1). Lineage (NCBI taxonomy): Bacteria > Pseudomonadati > Pseudomonadota > Gammaproteobacteria > Lysobacterales > Lysobacteraceae > Lysobacter > Lysobacter sp. DMC97. Next base: position 500,239 of record NZ_JBQUZR010000004.1, read on the forward strand.
CGACGAAGATCGACGACAGCGTGCCGATGACGATGCCGAGCATCTGCGATTCGGCCATGCCGCGCAGCGAGCCGCCGCCGTAGAGGTACAGCGCCAGCACGGTCAGGAAGGCGACGAACGAAGTGATGACCGTACGCGACAGCGTCTGGTTGACCGAGCGGTTCAGCACTTCGTTGGGCTCGGCGCGCATGCCGCGGAAATTCTCGCGGACGCGGTCGAACACCACGATGGTGTCGTTGATCGAGTAGCCCATCACCGACAGGATGCCGGCGAGCACGGTCAGGTCGAACTCGTGGCCGGTGATCGCGAACCAGCCGGTCACCACCACCACGTCGTGCAGCGTGGTCAGGATCGCGGCGACCGCGAACTTCCACTCGAAGCGCAGCGTGATGTAGACGAGGAAGCCGAGCACCACGAACAGCAGCGCGTAGAGGCCGTTCTCGGCCAGTTCGCGGCCGACCTGCGGGCTGATCTCGGCGCTGTTGAGCTTCCTGGCAGCGTTGTCCGGCAGCGACGCGGCGGCGCGCACCTTCTCGGCCACGCTCTCGGTCGCGGCATCGGTGCCGGCGGCCGCCTTGGGCGATTCGCTGCGCAGGCGGATCAGCAGTTCCTTGCCGGTGCCGAAGGTCTGCACCTGGGCGCCGCTGAAACCGGCCTTCTCGAGGCGGTCGCGCACGCCGTCGACGTCGACCGGTTTGTCGTAGGCCAGTTCGACGCCCACGCCGCCGGTGAAGTCCAGCGCGAAGTTGAAGCCCTTGGCGAACATCGCGCCGATGGCGACGAACATGATCAGGGCGGCCACGGCCAGCGACATCATGCGCAGGCGCATGAAGTCGATGTTGCTGTCATAAGGGAACACGTTGAAGGGTTTCATGGACTCGGTTCCCGATCAGATCGCGATGGACTGCAGCTTGCGGCGGCGGCCGTAGATCAGCGTGGCGATGCCGCGCGACACGGACACGGCGGTGTAGGCCGAGGTCGCGATGCCGAGCATGGTGGTCACGCCGAAGCCCTTCAGCGGGCCGGTGCCGAAGGCGAACATGGCCAGGCCGGCCAGGAAGGCGGTGATGTTGGCGTCGAGGATGGTGCCCGACGCGCGGTCGTAGCCCTCGGAGATCGCCTTCAATGGCGGCAATCCGAGTCGCAACTCCTCGCGTATGCGTTCGTTGATCAGCACGTTGGCGTCCACCGACATGCCGACTGTGAGCGCGATGCCGGCGAGGCCGGGGAGGCTCATCGTCGCGCCGAACACCGACATCAGCGCGAACACCATCAGCAGGTTCAGCAGCAGCGCGAGGCTGGTGATCAGGCCGAACATCCGGTAGTAGACGAGGAAGAACGCCAGCGCGAACAGGAACGAGGACACCACCGCGGTGAGGCCGCGCTGGATGTTCTGCTTGCCCAGGCTCGGGCCGACGGTGCGTTCCTCGACGAAGTCCATCGGCGCGGCGAGGGCGCCGGCCTTCAGCAGCTTCGACAGGTCCTCGGCTTCCTTCTGCTGCAGGCCGGTGGTCTCGAACTGCTTGCCGAACACGCCCTGGATGGTCGCCTGCGAGATCACGTCCTCGCGCACGTCGAAGTACTTCTCGGGCTTGCCGTCGACCATGCGCACCTTGGGCACGCGCTCGATGTACACCACCGCCATGGGCTTGCCCACGTTCTCGGTGGTGAACTGGAACATGCGCTGGCCGCCGGCGGTGTTCAGCGTGACCGACACCGCGGGCAGGCCGTTGCGGTCGACCGAGGTGCGGGCGTCGACCATGTCGTCGCCGGACACGATGATGCGCTTGCTCAGCAGCACCGGGACGGGCTTGCCGTCGGCGCCCATGCGGCGGGTGTCGTACAGGCGCGCGCCCGGCGGCACGTTGCCGGTGTCGCGGGCGTCGTACGGGTTGCCGTCGTACACGGCGCGGTATTCGAGGGTGGCGGTGGCGCCGAGGATGCGCTTGGCCTCCGCGGTGTCCTGCACGCCCGGCAACTGCACCACGACGCGGTCGGCGCCCTGGCGCTGGATCACCGGCTCGGCCACGCCCAGCGAGTTGATGCGGTTGCGCAGCGTGCCGAGGTTCTGCTCGATGGCATTGAGCGTCATCTGGCGGACCATGTCGTCGGACACGGCCACCTTGATCACGTCGCCCGAGGTCTCGTAGGTGAAGGCGTTGGCGGCGAGCAGCGCGCCGGCGTCGACCACCGCCGAGGACAGCGTCCTCTGCACCACGCCCTGCGCGGCCGCGAGGTCGGCGCCCTTGTTGAGGGTCACGGCGATCACCTGCGGGCCGGTGCGCTCGACCGAGGCGTAGTCCACGCCCTTGTCGCGCAGCGCGCCGCGGATGTCGGTCAGGTAGACCTCGAAGCGCTTGTCGATCGCCGACTTCTTGTCGACTTCCATCAGGAAGTGGACGCCGCCCTGCAGGTCGAGGCCCAGCGGCATCGGCCGCGCGCCGATCGCCGACAGCCAGTGCGGCGTGTTCGAGGCCAGGTTCATGGCCACGACGTAGTTGTTGCCCAGTTCGGCGCGGAGCGCGTCGGACGCCTTGCTCTGGACGTCCGGGTTCGCGGTGCGCACCAGCAGGTTGTCGCCCTGCGTCTCGATCGTCTTCGGCTTGATCCCGGCCTTCGCCAGCACGCCGGCGATGCGCTGCTTCAGCGCGTCGTCGATCTGCGCGCCATGGCCGGCACTGACCTGCACGGAAGGATCCTGCGGGTAGAGGTTGGGCAGCGCGTACAGCGCGCTGACCAGCACCACGAGCAGGATGGCGACGTATTTCCAGCGGGAATATTCAAGCATGACGGCCACCGCGTCCGGTCGTCCGACCGGCCGCATTCTGGTTGGGATCGGGAGATCAGACGGAACTCATTTACTGCGACTTGAGCGTGCCTTTCGGCAGCACGTGACCGATCGCGCCCCGCTGCACGCGGACGCGCACGTTGTCGGCCACTTCGACGCTCACGAAATTGTCCCCGATGTCGCGGACCACGCCGGCGATGCCGCCGGTGGTGATGACCTCGTCGCCCTTGGCCAGCTTGTCGAGCATCGCCTTGTGGTCCTTGGCACGCTTGGACTGCTGGCGGGTCATGAAGAACAGCATCGCGCCGATCACCAGGATCGGCAGGAGCATGGTGCCGAGGCCGGGCGCGGCGCCCGGGGCGGCGGCGGCCTGGGCGTAGGCCGGGGAAATCAGGAGGTCGAACGGATTCATTTCGGGTCCGTGGCGCAAAACAGCTGGGGATTATGCCATGCGGGCCGGGCCGTCGGCTTTCAACCGTTTCCCGCCCCCGCCCGGGACCGTCCCGGGGCCCTTCCGTGACCGCCCCGCCGGCCGAAAGTTCAGGTCGCGGCCGCCCCGTCCCCGGCCCGGGCGGCGTGGAACGCGGCCCGGAAGTCGGCGAACCGGCCGGCCTCGATCGCCGCGCGGATGTCGGCCATCAGCTTCTGGTAGTACCAGAGGTTGTGCAGGGTGCCCAGCATCGGCGCCAGCATCTCGTTGCAGCGATCGAGGTGGCGCAGGTACGACCGGGTGAAGCCGCCGGCGCAGGCCGGGCAGCCGCAGCCTTCCTCGATCGGCCGCAGGTCGCGCTCGTACTTCGCGTTGCGGATGCGGACCGTGCCGAAACCCGTGAAGTAGTGGCCGTTGCGCGCGTTGCGGGTGGGCATCACGCAATCGAACATGTCGATGCCGCGGGCGACCGACTCCACCAGGTCCTCCGGCCGGCCCACGCCCATCAGGTAGCGCGGCCGGTCGGCCGGCAACTGCGGACAGGTGTGTTCGAGCATGTGGTTGCGCTCGGCCTCGGGTTCGCCCACGGCGAGGCCGCCGACTGCGTAGCCATCGAAGCCGATCTGCTTCAGGCCTTCGGCCGAGCGGGTGCGCAGGGCGTGGTGCACGCCGCCCTGGACGATGCCGAACAGCGCCGCATCGTTGCCCTCGTGGGCGCGCTTCGAGCGCTCGGCCCAGCGCAGGGACAGTTCCATCGACTTGCGCGCCACGTCCTCGGTCGCCGGGTACGGCGTGCATTCGTCGAAGATCATCACGATGTCCGAATCCAGCACCTTCTGGATGCGCATGCTCTCCTCGGGGCCGAGGAAGACCTTGCTGCCGTCCGTCGGCGCGGCGAAGGTGACGCCGGCCTCGGTGATCTTGCGCTTGTGCGCCAGCGAGAAGACCTGGAAGCCGCCGGAGTCGGTGAGGATCGGCCCGTTCCAGCGGGCGAAGCCGTGCAGGCCGCCGTGGTCGGCGATCACGTCCAGCCCCGGCCGCAGGTACAGGTGGAAGGTGTTGCCGAGGATGATCTGGGCGCCGAGCGCGCGGATCTGGTCGGGCAGCACGCCCTTGACCGAGCCGTAGGTGCCCACCGGCATGAACGCGGGGGTCTCGACGGTGCCGCGCGGGAAAGTCAGGCGACCGCGGCGGGCGACGCCGTCGGTGCCGAGGAGTTCGAAGGACAGTCTGGACATCCGACTATGATGACAGACCCCGTCGGCCCGCTCCGGACTCCCCCATGCGCCCTGCCCTCGCCCTCGTCCTGCTCTTCGCCGCCGCCCTGCCCGGCCCCTCCCGCGCCGACGAGCCCTGGCCCTACGAGGCCCAGTGCCGGAAATGGGCCGACGTGGCCGTGCCGAAGCAGGACATCGGCAACGCGCCCGCCGACTGCGACACCCAGGCGCTGTACTACGGCCAGGACGGCAAGGGCCTGAAGGCCGATCCCGTCGCCGCGCGGCAGTGCGCCTACCGCGAGCGTGGCACCGGCAAGGCGATCGAGACGCAGGCGAACAACTTCGGCGGCAGCGGCGTGCTGATGATGGTGTATGCCAACGGCCATGGCGTGAAGCGGAACTTCCCGCTCGCCAAGCGCTTTGCCTGCGAGTACGGCGGCGCCCCGGCCGAGGTGGAAGGCCGGCTGGCGCACCTCGACGACATCGCCAGCGGCAAGACCCGCGATCCCATCGACCTCTGCGACGACATCACCAGCGGCTTGATGATGGGCGTCTGCGCCGGCCGCCAGGCCGACTTCGCGCAGTCCGCCCGCGAGCGGCGCTGGACCGCGCTGCAGGCGTCGTGGACGCCGCCGCAGCGCGCGGCGCTGGCGGCCCTGCGCAAGGCGGCGAAGGACTACTTCGACAACGTCGCCAGCGAGGAAACCGACATGAGCGGCACCGCGCGCGGCGCGATGGCCACCGATGCCTACGAGACGCTGGACATCGCGCTGCTGGCGGATGTCGAACGCTTCGAGCGGCGCGAGCGCCCGGCCAAGGTTCCGGCCGATTTCGCCCGCGACGACAAGACCCTCAATTCGGTGTACCGCAAGATCCTGGCGGCGCTGGACATCGCGAAGAAGAAGGACGACTTCGCCTACGGCACGGTCACGTCCGACGGCGTGCGCACCACCCAGCGCACGTGGCTGCGCTACCGCGATGCCTGGGCTGCGTTCGCGGCCGTGCGCTACCCGGCGACGCCCAAGGAAGTGTGGCTGGCGTGGCTGAGCGAGGCGCGGGCGAAGGCGCTGGTCGAGATCGTCGGCGAGGAGTGACGCACCGGCCGGCGCGTGCCCGGCTCAGCCCGGGCGCCGCAGGTGGATCAGGTCGCGCGTGGTCGCGTAGCCGATGCCGCCCAGGCGGCCGACCAGATCGAGCTTCAGCGGATCGACGTGGCGTGCGTCGGCCATGACCGCGTCGTCGACGTGCGCCAGCAGGATCTCGGCGAACACGAGGTGATGGCTGGGCGTTTCGGCGGGATACGGCTGGATCGACGCCAGCCGGCATTCGAACGCCACCGGCGCGCCGGCGACCCGCAGCGGCGCCACGCGCTCCGACGGCAGCGACGCCACGCCGCAGCGCTCGAATTCGCTGACGCCGTGCGGGAACGACGCCGACGTCGCGTTCATCGTCGCGGCCTGCGCCGCGGACACCAACTGGATCACCAGTTCGCCGCGCTCGCGCAGGTTGCGCAGCGTGTCCTTCTCGCTGCCGTCGGCGCGCGGGCCGAGGCTCAGCAGCAGCGTCGGCGGCGCATCGCAGACCACCTGGAAGAAGCTGAAGGGCGCGAGGTTGTCGACGCCGTCTGCCGAGCGCGTCGACACCCACGCGATCGGCCGGGGCGTCACCGTCGCGGTCATCCAGCGATACGCCTCGGCGGCGTCGAGCGCGGTGAAATCAAGCTGCATGCGGCGTCTCCGCGGCGGCATCGGGCTGCGGCCACAGCAGCATCGCGTCGCCGTAGCTGAAGAAGCGGTAGCGCTGCTCGACCGCATGCCGGTACGCGGCGAGGATGCGCTCGCGGCCGGCGAACGCCGAGACCAGCATCAGCAGCGTGCTTTCCGGCAGGTGGAAGTTGGTGACCATTGCATCGACGCTGCGGATGCGGTAGCCGGGGAAGATGAAGATGCGGGTTTCGCCCGCGAACGGCTGCAGTTCGCGGGTGCCGTCGTCGTGCGTGCGCATCGCGCTTTCGAGTGCGCGCACGACCGTGGTCCCGACCGCGACCACGCGCCCGCCGCGCTCGCGCGTGCGGCGGATTTGCGCGACCAGTTCGGCACCGACGTTCAGCCATTCGCCGTGCATGCGGTGGTCGCGCACATCATCGGCACGCATCGGCTGGAACGTGCCGGCGCCGACGTGCAGGGTGACGTGGCCGAACTCGACGCCGCGCGCGCTCAGCGCGTCCAGCAGCGCCGCGTCGAAATGCAGGCCCGCGGTGGGCGCGGCGACCGCACCGACTTCCTTCGCGAACACGGTCTGGTAGCGCTCGCGGTCGTCGACGCCGGGCTCGCGCTTGATGTACGGCGGCAGCGGCAGCCTGCCGGCGTGCAGCAACCACGATTCCAGCCCTTCGTCGAGGTGGAACCGCAGGTGGTAGAACTCGCCGTCGCGACCCAGCACCTCGGCCTCGCCGCCGGCGTCCAGCGCGATGCGGCCGCCGGGCTTGGGCGACTTGCTGGCGCCGACCTGCGCCCGCGCCTCGTTGTCGGGCAACAGGCGCTCGATCAGGATCTCGACCCGGCCGCCGGTGGCCTTCTGGCCGAACAGCCGCGCCGGGATCACCCGGGTGTCGTTGAAGACCAGCAGGTCGCCGGGCTGCAGCAGATCGGGCAGATCGCGCACGCCGCGGTCGTCGAAGCCCGCGGGGGCCGGCGGCACCACCAGCAGGCGGCTGGCGGAGCGCTCGGGCAGCGGCGCCTGCGCGATCAGTTCGGGCGGCAGGTCGAAATGGAAGTCGGACTTCTTCATGGGCGTCGGCGTCCAGGGGCGCGCATTGTAAGCCGCGCCGCTCAGACCACCTGCGCGTGCAGGTCGGGGAAGACACGGCCGACCTTGCCCAGCAGGTAGTCGCCGTAGGTGCCGTCGAACGGCGCGAGCACGCTGGCGCCGTCCCAGCGGTCGGCGCGATCCGCGGCGACCTGCGCGGGATCGATGCGCGCGTGGCCGGGCAGCGGCGTCACCCGCGCAGTGAAGGCCGGATCGAGGAACAGCGGGAAGGAATAGCGCTCGCGGCCGCTCGCATTGCGCACCCGGTGTGGCGTGGAGCGGTAGGTGCCGCCGGTGAGTCGGTCGAGCATGTCGCCGAGGTTGCACACCAGCGTGCCCGGCAGCGGCGGCGCGTCGATCCAGCCGCGCGGCGTGCGCACCTGCAGGCCGGGCACGTCGTCCTGCAGCAGCAGGGTGAGCAGGCCGTAGTCGGTGTGCTCGCCGACGCCCCAGTCGTCGGCATCGGCGGGCTGCGGCGGGTAGTGGAACAGCCGGAACAGCACCGTCGGATCGGCGGTGTAGTGGCGCCGGAACCAGTCCGCCTCCAGTCCCAGACTCAGCGCGATCGCGGCCAGCACCGCCTGCCCGGCGTCGACGGCGGCCGTCATGTACGCCGTGACCGCCTCACGCAGCGCGGCCGGGCGTTCGGGCCAGAGGTTGGCGCCGTGCAGCGGCCAGCCGGCGACGACGCGCGGGTCGTCCGGCGGCAGTTCGGTGCCGAGGTACAGGCCTTCCTTGCGATCGGGCCGGCCGCTGGTGAGTTCGCCGCCGACCGGGAAGAACCCGCGCCACGCGCGGCCGCCGCGCGGCATGTCGATCCGCAGTTTCTCGTCCTCCGGCAGCGCGAAGAACGCCTGCGCCGCGTCGCGCAGCGCGGTCTGGAGCGCGTCGTCGATGCCGTGCCCGGCGATGTAGAAGAAGCCGTGCGCGCGGCAGGCGTCGGCGATCTGCGCGGCGACCCGCGCCCGCGCCGCCGGATCCACGTCGCCGGGCGCGGCGCGCATCGGCGCGATGTCGACGACGGGCAGCGTCTCCGCGTTCGCAGCGTCGGACATGGCCGCCTCAGCGTTCGAACTTGGTCGACAGCACGATCGACGACGTGGTGCGCTCCACGCCCTCGATCGCGCCGATGCGGTCGGTCAGCACGTCCCAGGCGCCGACGTCGGGCACCGCGCCGATCGCGATCAGGTCGTAGGCGCCGCTCACCGAATGCAGCGAGCGCAGTTCGGGCATCGCCCGCAGCGCCGCGACGACCACCGTCATCTGCTTGGGCTGCACCGCGATCATGATGTGCGCCCGCACCTGGCCGCGCTCGTATTCGTCGCTGACGCGGACGGTGTAGCCGCTGATCACGCCCTCGCGCTCCAGCCGCTCGATCCGGCTCTGCACCGTCGTCCGCGACAGCCCGAGCCGCCGGGCGATCTGGGCGGTGGAGGCCCGGGCGTTCTCGCGCAGCAGCGACAACAGCTGCTGGTCGGTCTCGGTGAGCTTCATGCGCGGGCCCCTTTTTCGTCGATTCGACGAAATATCGACGAAAAACGTACAGATCACAACTGCCAATCGACCGGAATATCCCGATAATGGATGGTTCGACCCTTTCGGCCGGAGACCTGCCATGTCCCTCCTCGACACCCTCGCCCCGCTCCGCGCCCGTGCCGGTGCCCGTCGCACCCACGGTCTGGACGACGCGACCGTGCTGGCGTTCGCGGCCGGCCACCCCGACTTGGCCGAGGCCATCGAAGCCGCCGGCGCCGAATTCGCGCGCATCGCCGACGAATTCGCCGACCTGCTGGACCTGGACGAGAACGCGCAGATCCTGGCCGTGCAGGCCGGGTTCGTGAACTTCTATTCCAACGACACCGTGAACCCGTACGTCGCCCTCGCCGCGCGCGGCCCGTGGATCGTCACGCTCAAGGGCGCGGTGCTGCACGACTCCGGCGGCTACGGCATGCTCGGCTTCGGCCATGCGCCGAAGCCCGTCATCGACGCGATGGCCCGCCCGCAGGCGATGGCCAACATCATGACCCCCAACCTCGCGCAGCTGCGCTTCGACCGCGCGATCCGCCGCGAGATCGGCCACACCCTCGGCCACTGCCCGTACGAGCGCTTCCTGTGCCTGAACTCGGGCTCGGAATCGGTGTCGCTGGCCTGCCGCATCATCGACGTCAACGCCAAGCTGATGACCGATCCGGGCGCGAAGCACGCCGGCCGCACGATCAAGCGCGTCGTCGTGAAGGGCAGCTTCCACGGCCGCACCGAGCGTCCGGCGCTGTATTCGGATTCCAGCCGCAAGTCGTACGTGCAGCATCTCGCCAGCTTCCGCGGCGAGGACAGCGTGATCACGGTCGAGCCCTACGACGCCGACGCGCTGCGCAAGGTGTTCGCCGATGCCGACGCGCACGGCTGGTTCATCGAGGCGATGTTCCTGGAACCGGTGATGGGCGAAGGCGATCCCGGCCGTTCGGTGCCGCGCGCGTTCTACGACGTGGCCCGCGAGCTGACGAAGGCGCACGGTGCGCTGCTGCTGATCGACTCCATCCAGGCCGGCCTGCGTGCCAACGGCGTTCTGTCGATCGTCGACTATCCCGGCTTCGAAGGCATCGAGACGCCGGATCTCGAAACCTATTCCAAGGCGCTCAACGCCGCGCAGTACCCGCTGTCGGTGCTGGCCGCGAACGCGCGCGCCGCCGAGCTGTACCGCAAGGGCACCTACGGCAACACCATGACCACCAACCCGCGCGCGCTGGACGTCGCCACCGCGGTGCTGGGCCTGTTCACGGCGGAACTGCGCGCCAACATCCGCGAGCGCGGCCGCGAGGCGGTGGCGAAGCTGGAAGCGCTGAAGGCCGAGCTGCCGGGCCTGATCACCAAGGTCCAGGGCACGGGCCTGCTGTTCTCGTGCGAACTGTCGCCGGCGTTCAAGGGCTACGGCACCGGCTCCACCGAGGAATGGCTGCGCGAGCACGGCATCGGCGTGATCCACGGCGGCGAGAACTCGCTGCGCTTCACCCCGCACTTCGCGATGCAGGCCGACGAACTCGACCTGCTGGTCGGCATGGTCAAGCGCGCGCTGCTGGAAGGCCCGCGCGTGCAGCAGGCCGCCGCGGCCTGACGCGCGCCGCGGCCGCGACGGCCGTCGACATCGCGAGCAGACACGACGACGCCCCGGTTCCGGGGCGTCGTCGTTTTCGACTCGCACGTCAGATCGAACCGAGGAATTCCAGCAGTTGCTGCCGCTGCGTCGCCGTCAGCGCCTGGTAGGCGTTGCGCGCGGGCAGCGCTTCGCCGTCGTGCAACTGGATCGCGCGATCGACCGAACCGGCGCGGCCGTCGTGCAGGTACGGCGCGCGGGCGCGCAGGCCCCACAGCGGCGCCGTGCGCATGTCGCGCGGCCCGGCGGTGCCCTGCACGATGCCGTCGCCGAGGCTGCCCATGTCGTGCAGCAGCAGGTCGGAGTAGAGATACAGCGCCTTGAAGTTCAGCGCGGCGATGTCGCTGGGGCCGGTGGTCATCTGCGCCATGTGGCAGCCGCCGCAGCCGATCTGCTCGAACGTCTGCCGGCCCTGCAGCGCGGTCGGCGTGAACTGCACCGACGGCGGCGCGGCGAGGTAGCGCATGAACTCGGCGACGACGTCGATGTCGGCCTTGCCGCTGACCGGATCGGGCCGGTCCTCGGGATCGGCGATGCGGTCGAACCGCGCCAGCAGCGCGGCGTTGCCGTTGGGCGCGTTCTCGGCCGGGAACAGGCGGTTGGTGATGCCCATCTCGTTGACGAAGGCGTCGGCCGAGAACGCCAGCAGCGTCGCCTGCTGCGCCTTCCAGCCGAAGCGGCCGACGCGCACGCGGCCGGTCGCGACATCGTTGACCAGCGACGGCACGCCGTTGAGGCCGAGGCTCTTCTGGCGTTCGGCGTTGGCGAGGATGGTCTCGTCCGGGATCGCCTCGATCAGGCCCAGCCCGAACAACGGCGTCGACAGCCGCTGGGCGACGACGTTGGCCTGCGCGGGCACGACTTCCAGCGCCTGCGGGTCGATCGCACGCACCTGCTGCAGCGAACCGCCCAACGCTTCGAGCGGATCGAACGTGGTGCCGGTGAGCTGGCCGAAGCGGGTGACGCGCACCGGCGAACCGCCGCCCGGCGCCGGCTGGCCGTGGCAGGAGATGCACGAATTGTTGTTGAAGATCGGGCCCAGCCCGCTCTGCGGCGATTCCGCGTTGAGGAAGCGGCCCAGGCCGACCGAGAAATCGTTGCGCTGGGCCGCGGTCAGGCCCGGCAACGGTTCGCCGAACGCGGTGGTCGGCACCGGCAGCGGCTGCCCCGCGCGCAGCGCGGCATGGCGCACGGCAGGCAGCTTCATGACCACGACGCCGCGGCTTTCGCGCTGCGTGCGCAGCGGCGCCGACCACGTCGGCAGCGTCACCGCGACGGCGGCGGCGAGCACGCCGAAAGCGACGAGAGAGGCGCGACGCGAGGCGCCGGAGGCGAAGCGACGACGCAGGGACGTGGCGCGCATGGCTCAGCCCTCCCCTTGCGGACCGGTCGGCGGCGGGCCCATCGGCGGGCGGCGATCGCCCTGCCCGCGCGGTCCGCCCTGCCGGTCGAACGGCGGCGGCGGCGGCGGCCGGTGGGTCTGCTTCCACGTCTGGAACGCCTCGAACTGACGCGCGTCGAGCACCTTGCGCAGTTGCGCGTCGGTCGCGCTGGCGAGCGCGTCGTGTTCGGCGCGGGTGCGGGCATGCAACTGTTCGACCTGCGCGCGATGGGCTTCGAGGATCTTCGTCACCGCCTGCGCCTGGCGATCGTCCAGCGACAGCGTGCGGCGGAGTTCGTCGATCGGCGGACCCGGCGGCGGACCGGAAGGACGGCCGCCGGCCTCGCCGCGCGGCGGCGGGCGATTGCCCATCTGATCCGCCATGCGATCGGGCGGACCGTCGCCGCGCGACTGCGCGACGGCGGCGAGGCCCAGCAGCAGCAACGGCGCCAGCAGCGCGGAGGCAAGAGAACGACGGGACATGCGACGCGACATGGGGGCACCTGGCCTGGCACGCCGGCGATTCCGGCCTGATCAGGCTAGGCGCGCATTCCGCAGCGGCCGTGGAGGCGTTGTGCAGGAATCGTGGAGACATCGCGGAGATATGGCGGAAATCGGGGCAGCGGCCGTCCATGCACCTGCCGCAGCGGTGGCGGACGGGCTAAGGTGCGGCCTCCGATCGCTTCCGTGTCGTCCATGTCGCTGCGCCTCTGGCACCGCCTGTTCCTGGCCTTCGCGTCCGTGAGCGTCGTCGCGCTCGCGGTGTTCGCGACGTTGCAGGGACGCAGCGTGCAGGAAGGGTTCCTCGGCTACGTCAACCGGCTGGAACGCGAGCGCATCCAGACCGCCAGCGCACACCTGTCGGACGCCTACGCCCGCCACGGCGACTGGCGCTTCCTGCGCGGCGACACGCCGCGGCTGCTGCGGCTGCTCAGCCTCGACACGCCGTTCGGCGAACCGCCGGCCGGCCCGCCCGCCAACCCGGCCGAACCGCCCGCCGATCCGTCCGCCCGCCCGCCGGGCCCCGACGCCGATCCCGCGGGCTTCCCACCGCCCCGCCCGCCCGGTGAGCCACCCGGCCCGCCACGCGACCGCCGACCCTTCCCGCCGCCGCGCTACGCGCCGGGCATCGGCATCGACCTGCGCCCGCGGCTGCTGCTGCTCGACGCGCAGGGCGAGGTCGTCGCCGGCAATCCCGGCCTGCCGCGCGACGCCGCGAGCATTCCGATCCTCGACCAGGGCGCCGTCGTCGGCCGCCTGCTGATCGCGCCGCTGCCGCGGTTGAGCGAAGACGTCGACCTCGAATTCGTGCGCCAGCAGCGCGAGCACATCGCGTGGCTGGCGCTGTCGGTGCTGCTGGCCGCGCTGCTGGTGGCGTGGGCGCTCTCGCGCTGGCTGCTGCGGCCCGTGCGCGCGCTCACTGCCGGCACCCGCGCGCTGGCCGCCGGCGACTACGCCGCGCGCATCGACGCCACCCGCACCGACGAGCTCGGCGCGCTGGCCAGCGACTTCAACGCGCTGGCGAGCGCGCTGGAACGCCATCGCGACGCGCGCCGGCAGTGGAGCGCCGACATCGCCCACGAACTGCGCACGCCGATCAGCGTGCTCAGCGGCGAGATCCAGGCGCTGCAGGACGGCGTGCGCACGGTGAACGCCGAACGGCTGGCGTCGCTGCAGGCCGAATGCGCGCGGCTGCGCAGCCTGGTCGAAGACCTGTACCAGTTGTCGCTGTCGGAAGCCGGCGCGCTGAGCTACCGCTTCGAGCCGATGGACCTCGCCGAGGTCGTGCACGAAGCGGCCCGCGCCCACGAGGGCGGCCTGCGCGAGGATGGCCTGCTGCTGCAGGTTTCGGCGACCGCTGCGTGCCCGCTGGCGCGCGGCGACCGCGCGCGGCTGCGGCAACTGCTCGACAACCTGCTGGCGAACGCGCGCCGCTACACCGATCGCCCGGGCACGGTCGCCGTCACGCTGGTGCGCGAGCGCGACGGCGGCCGGCTGACGATCGAGGACAGCGCGCCGGGCGTACCCGACGCCGCGCTGCCGCACCTGTTCGAGCGCCTGTACCGGGTCGAGCCCTCGCGCAGCCGCAAGTTCGGCGGCGCGGGCCTGGGGCTGGCGATCTGCCGCAACATCGTCGAGGCGCACGGCGGCCGCATCGTCGCCACGCATACGCCGCTGGGCGGCCTGCGCATCGACATCACGCTGCCGGAGCGGTGACACTCGCCGCATGAACGCCCCGGCCGCCGCCCCGCCTTCGCCGCACGTGCTCATCGTCGAGGACGAGCCCAAGCTCGCCGAACTGCTGCGCGACTACCTGCGCGCCGACGGCTGCACCGCCGAGATCGTCGACGACGGCGAACGCGCGCTGGCGCGGGTGCGCGACGGCGTGCCCGGTGCCAGCCTGCCCGACGCGATCCTGCTCGACCTGATGCTGCCCGGCCGCGACGGGGTGTCGGTGTGCCGCGCGATCCGCGCCCTGCCCGACCCGCGCGCCGCACGCGTGCCGATCCTGATGGTCACCGCACGGGTCGAGGAGATGGACCGCATCCTCGGCCTGGAACTCGGCGCCGACGACTACATCTGCAAGCCGTTCAGTCCGCGCGAAGTGGTGACGCGGGTGAAGGCGGTGCTGCGCCGCGCGCAGCCGCTGCCGCCGTCCCCCGTCGCGCCGGCGAGCGTCGCACCGCTGCTGCAACTGGACGACGACCGCTTCGAGGCGCGCCTGCGCGGCACGCTGCTGTCGCTGACGCCGGTGGAATTCCGGCTGCTACGCGCCCTGCACGCGCGCCCGGGCCGCGTGCTGTCGCGCACGCAGCTGATCGATGCGGCCTACCTCGACCATCGCGTGGTCAGCGACCGCACCGTCGACAGCCACATCAAGAACCTGCGCCGGAAACTCGCCGCCTGCGGCAACGGTGCCGACCCGATCGTCGCCGTGTACGGCATGGGCTACAAGCTGGACGAAGCCGGCGCGGGCGAGGCATGACGCTGCCGGCGCTGCGGCTGCTGCCGGGGCTCGACGGCACCACGCGCCTGCTCGCCCCGTTCGCGGAAGCGGCGCGTGCCGCCGGGTTCGCCGACGTGGCCGCGATCGCCTATCCGACTGATCGCGTCCTCGGCTACGACGCGCTCGAAGCGATGGCTCGCGAGGCATTGCCGCCCGAAGCGCCATTCGTGCTGCTGGGTGAATCCTTCTCCGGGCCGGTCGCGCTGGCGATCGCCGCCGATCCGCCGCCCAACCTGCGCGGGCTGGTGTTGTCGACCACGTTCGCGAAGGCACCGGTGCCCGTGCCCTCGCCGCTGGCCGCGTTCGCGCGGATCGCGCCGGTGCGTGCGGTGCCGACGGCGGCGCTGTCGTTCGCGCTGCTCGGCCGCTGGAGCACGCCGGCGCTGCGACGCGACCTGCGCGACGCGCTCGACACCGTCGCGCCCGCGGTGCTGCGCGCCCGCGCCGAGGCGGCCATGCGCGTGGACGTGCGCGACCGCCTCGCGCGCATCCGCGTGCCGGCGCTGTGCCTGCGCGCCACGCACGATCGCCTGCTGCGTCCGGGCGCGCACCGCGCGCTGTGCGCGGGCCTGACCGACGCGCGCGAGGTCGCGATCGATGGTCCGCACCTGCTGTTGCAGACACGCACGCAGGCGGCGGTGGACGCCGTCGCCCGCTTCGCGGCCGGGCTCGGTTAGCCTAGAGGCCCCCGTTCCCACGCGCCGCAGGTCCGTCATGTCCGTCGTCGAAGTCACCCATCCGCTGGTCCGCCACAAGCTCGGGCTGCTGCGCGACGCGGCCACCGGGCCGGCGCTGTTCCGCCAGGTCTCGGCGGAGATCGCCACCCTGCTCGCCTACGAGGCCACCGCCGACCTCGCGCTGGGCGACCGCGCCATCGACACCTGGGCCGGGCCGCTGACCGTCGGCCGCTGCGACCAGAGCGCGATCACGCTGGTGCCGATCCTGCGCGCGGGCCTGGGCTTCCTGCCCGGCGTGCAGGCGCTGCTGCCGAACGCGCCGGTGAGCGTGATCGGCCTGCGCCGCGACGAGGAAACGCTGCAGCCGCACGCGTACTACCAGCGCTTCGTCGAGCACATCGCCGGCCGCACCGCGCTGCTGATCGACCCGATGCTGGCCACCGGCGGCAGCGCACTGGCGGCGATCGACGCGCTGAAGGCCGCGGGCGTGGCGCGGGTGAAGGCGATCTTCCTCGTCTCCGCGCCGGAAGGCCTGCGCGCACTGGAAGCGAAGCACCCCGACGTCGCGATCTGGACCGCCGCGATCGACGACCGCCTCAACGACCACGGCTACATCCTGCCGGGCCTCGGCGACGCCGGCGACCGGCTGTTCAACACGCCGGCGTAAAGGTCGCACGCGAAGCGCGATTCCCTCGCTCGGTAGAGCGGAGCAAAGCTCCGCTGCCACCTCTCCGGAGACGGGGTAGCGGAGCTTTGCTCCGCTCTACAGGGGCACGCAGATTCGCGGTCGCGCGGATCAGGCGTCGAACGCGAACATCCACACGCCGACGCCCGCTTCGCCCAGCAGCACGCCCCACGTCAGCAGCGTGCCGAGGAAACGCCCGGGCGACGTGCCCGAACGGCGCGACAGCCCGTACGCGTGCAGCAGGCGGCCGACCAGCAGCATGCCGCCGAAGCCCCAGAGCCAGCGCGGGTCGAGCCCGGAGAGTTCGAGCAGGCCCAGCAGCAGCAGCGCCAGCGGCGCGTATTCGATGAGGTTGCCGTGCGCTCGCATGCGCCGGGTCATCACCTTGTCGCCGCCGTCGCCCAGCGCGATCTTCGCGCTGAAGCGGAACATCGCGACGCGGGCCGCGAGGACGACCACCAGCACGGCGTGCAGGGCGGCGAACAGCAACGTGATGCGGGGCATGGCGGATTCCTTGCGGCGGGATCAGGCGACCAGCGGTCGCGCCTTGAGCGCGGCGACCTCGTGCGCGGTGCCGTAGCGGCCCTTGTCGTCGCGCACGACCTGCGCCAGCGCGCAGTCCGGGTCGTGGGTGAAGAACAGGTGCACGTTACGCGCGAGCTTGTCGTCGAGGAAGGCGCGCTTCTCGTCGATCAACTGCTCGGGATTGCGGTCGTAGCCCATCGTGATCGGCACGTGCACCCACGGCCGGCCGGGGATGAGGTCGGCGCAGAACACCACGCCGCCGTGGGCGGCGCCATCGACGCGTTCGGGGCCGACGATCTCCGCCAGCATCAGCCCCGGCGTGTGGCCGTCGCTGTAGTGGAAGCGCACCGTGTCGCCCAGCGCCGCGCAGTGCGGGCCGTCGACGAGTTCCAGCCGCCCGCTCGCTTCGAGCAGCGCCGGCAGTTCGGGGATGAAGCTGGCACGGTCGCGCGGATGCGGATGCAGCGCGCGTTCCCAGCAGCCGCGGCTGACGACGAAGGTCGCGTTCGGGAACAGCAGTTCCGGCGCGGCGCCCTCGCGCCACGGCGCCAGCAGGCCGCCGGCGTGGTCGAAATGCAGGTGCGAGAGCACGACGACGTCGATGTCCGCGTGGTCGAAGCCGGCCTCGGCCAGCGCGTCGAGCAGCACGTGGCGATCCTCGACCACGCCGTAGCGCTCGCGCAGCTTCGGCTCGAAGAACGCGCCGATGCCGGTCTCGAACAGCACGGTCTTGCCGGCCAGCGGACTGGCGAGCAGCGCGCGGCAGGCCAGCGGGATGCGGTTGTGGTCGTCCGGCGCGATCCAGCGTTCCCACACCGCGCGCGGCGCGTTGCCGAACATCGCACCGCCATCGAGCTTCTGCGAATTGCCGAGCAGGGACCAGAGTTTCATGGCGATGCCTTCATGACGATGTCCTCATGGCGGGATGCCCTCAGGACGTGCGGACGGGTCGTTCGATGGCGTAGAGCAGTTCGGTGCAGTCCTCGCCCTTGCAGGTGGTCTGCGCGGTGCCGACGTGCTGCAGGCCGAGGCGGTCCAGCATCTGCAGGCACGGCCCGTTGCGCACGTCGGTCGACGCGATCACGCGCTGCACCGACGTGTGCGCGAACAGCAGCGCGATCAGTCCGGAAACCGCCTCGTGCGCGAGACCCTGGTGCTGGAAATCCGGATGCAGCGACACGCCGAACTCGGCGATGCGCGCGTCCGGCGACAGGCCGATGCCGAGATCGCCGACCAGGCGGTCGTCCGCGTTGCCGGCGATGCCGATCTGCGTCCATTCGCCGGCTTCGAGCCCGGCGTTGCGCGCGTAATCGCGCAGCAGCGCCTCGGTCTCGGTTTCCGACGTCGCCGACCAGCCCTGGTAGCGCGCGACTTCGGGATCGCCGCGATAGTTGTGGAACGCGCGGAAGTCCGACACGCGCAGGCGGCGCAGGCGCACGCGCTCGCAGGCATGGGGCAGATGCAGGAACAAACTCATGGGAACGGGCTCATACGGCGCGAGCCCGGATCACGGCGCCGTCGCCGGCATGGCCTCGACCTTCGCTTCGCCCACCGGGTTGCGCGGGTCGGTGCCGCCGTGCAGCGTGTTGTCGCGCAGGTTCCACTCGACCGTCTGCAGGTTGCCCCAGGTGTCGCTGGAGCGCTGGCCGCCGGCGGCGTCCTTCGGCGTGGTGACGACGTGGCCCATCGCGCGCAGCGCGGCGATCACGTCGTCCGGCAGTGCGTCGCGTTCGGTGTCGATGACGTCGGGCAGCCACTGGTGGTGATAGCGCGGCAGCGCGGCGACCTGCTGCGCGTCGAGGCCGTCGGCATAACCGAGCACGCCCAGCAGCACCATCGTGATGATGCGGCTGCCGCCGGGCGTGCCGAGCACGGCGACGCGGTCCTTCGATGCCATGAAGGTCGGCGTCATCGAGCTGAGCATGCGCTTGCCCGGCTTCGGCGCGTTGGCGTCGTAGCCCATCACGCCGAAGGCATTCGGCACGCCGGGCACCAGCGCGAAATCGTCCATCTCATCGTTCAGCAGCACGCCGGTGCCGGGCGCGATCAGGCCGGAGCCGAACAGCAGGTTCACCGTCTGCGTGGCGGCGACGCGGTTGCCTTCGGCGTCGAGGATCGAGAAGTGCGTGGTCTCGTCGTCCTCCAGCGGCGTCGGCTGCCCGGACAGCAACTCGCTGGGCGTGGCCTTGTCGGGATGGATCGTCGCGCGCAGGCCGGCGGCGTAGTCGGGGTCCATCAGCGTGCGCATCGGGATCTTCACGAAATCCGGATCGCCGAGGTAGAACGTGCGGTCGCGGAACGCGCGGCGCATGGCCTCGACCACGAGATGCACGCGCTGCGCCTGCGGCAGCTTCTGCAGGTCCCACGGTTCGAGGATCTGCAGCATTTCGGCGAGCGCCACGCCGCCGGACGACGGCGGCGGCGCGGTGACGATCTTCCAGCCGTCGTACTCGAACGACAGCGGCGCGCGTTCCTTCACGCGGTAGCGGGCGAGCTCGTCGGCGGTCCACTTGCCGCCTTCGGCATTGACGCCGGCCACCAGCTTCTTCGCGATCGGACCGCGGTAGAAGCCGTCGAAACCCTGCGCCGCCAGCGTTTCCAGCGTGCGCGCCAGATCGGGCTGGCGGAACAGTTCGCCTTCCTGCGGCGCGTGGCCGGCGGCGAGGAACACGGCCTTCGTGCCCTTGTAGCGTTCCATCACCTCGTGCCGCGCGGCGTAGCCCTTGGCGAAGCGGGCGTACACCGGGAAGCCTTCGCGGGCGATGCGGATCGCCGGCGCGAGGCTGGTCTTCAGCGGCAGCCGGCCGTACTGCGTCGCGAGGTGCACCAGGCCCGCCGGCAGGCCGGGGATGCCCGCCGACCACGGCCCGTTGGTGGCGCGGTCGCGGTCGGGCTTGCCCTGCGCGTCGAGGTACTGCGCGGTGGTCGCCGCGGCGGGCGCGGTCTCGCGCGCGTCGACGAAGATGTCGCGGCCGGTCTTCGCGTCGTGCAGCAGGAAGAACCCGCCGCCGCCGAGGCCCGAGGAAATCGGTTCGACCACCGACAGCACCGAGGACACGGTGACCGCGGCGTCGAAGGCGTTGCCGCCCTGGCGCAGCGTCTCCATGCCGGCGTCGGTGGCGAGCTGGTGCGCGCTGGCGATCGCGGCGCCGGGCGGATGCGCGGGCGGCGCGGCGCCATCGGCGGCGAAGGACGCCGGCGCGAACGCCAGCGCGGCGACCAGCGCGACGACCGGCAACGACGAGGACAGGACGGCGACGAAACGGGGGGAAGTCATGCGTCTTGCTCCTGGAGTCCGGCGAGCTTGGCCAGCAGGGCCTCGCGCGATTCGGGATGGGCCGGGTCCGGATCGATGCACTCGACCGGACACACGACCACGCACTGCGGCTCGTCATGGTGGCCGACGCATTCGGTGCAGCGTGCCGGATCGATGACGTAGATGGTCTCGCCCTGCGTGATCGCACGGTTCGGGCACACCGGCTCGCAGACGTCGCAGTTGATGCAGAGCGCGTTGATCTTCAGCGACATGGGGGCGGGAAACGCCGCCGCGGCGCGGGCCGCGGCGACGGGAACACGGAAGGAAAGCGCGGAATGGAGACCAGCACGACGGGCAGGGGCCCGTCGCGGGACATCACTTGGCCTCGACGAAGACGTAGGTGACGCCGGACGGCGTGACCGCGGCCTTGACGCGCTCGCTGTCCTCGGCCTTGCCGACGAACAGCAGCTTCACGCCTTCGAGCTTGCCCGGCTTGGCGTCCTTGAACGCGGCGATCGCCAGATCCGCGGCCTTGGCCGAGGACAGCGAGGCCGAAGCGTACGCCAGCAGGTTGCCGGGCAGGACGCCGCGGTCGACGTCGGACTTGGCCTTGTCCAGCAGGCGGTCGTAGCTGCCCTGGAAGTCCTGGCTGCTCTCGGCCGGCAGCAGGTACACGAACGGCGCGCTGGTGACGCCCGTCATGTTGTGCTTGACCACGTCGCTGACGTATTCGCGCCAGGCGGCCGGGTCTTCGTTGTTCGGCGCGGACAGCGGCGCCTTGTCGGCTTCCTTGGGCGCCTCGGCCGCCTTGTCGCAGGCCGCGAGCGAGAAGGCGAAGAGGGCGATGAACAGCAGGCGGACGATGTGCTTCATGGGCGGAACTCCCCTCATGCGGAAGAGACGGTGCGCGTCTCGTGGACGTTGGTGGAACGGGGACGGCGGCGCGGGAACGCAGGCGGCGCCATCGCGGGACTTGGTTGCAGCGCTTCAGTCGCGGACGCGCCGCCATTCGGCCAGCAGCGCGGCGTTGACCGCCGGCGGCACGAAGCCCGACACGTCGCCGCCGAGGCGGGACACTTCGCGCACCAGCGAGGAGGAAATGAAACCGTATTGCTCGGCCGGCGTCAGGAACAACGTTTCCACTTCGGGAATCAGGTGCCGGTTCATGCTCGCCAGCTGGAACTCGTACTCGAAGTCCGAGACCGCGCGCAGGCCGCGCAGCAGCACCCGGGCACCGACGTCGCGCACGAAATGCGCCAGCAGCGAATCGAAGCCGCGGACCTCGACGTTGGGGTAGCGCGCCAGGGATTCGCACGCCAGTTCCACGCGCAGCGCCAGCGGCAGCGCCGGACGCTTGGCCGGGCTCTCGGCCACGCCGACCACGAGTCGCTCGAACAGCGGGGCGGCGCGTTCGACGAGATCGAGGTGACCGTTGGTGATCGGGTCGAAGGTGCCCGGATAGACCGCGATCCGGGCAGGGGACGGGCTGGAGGCCTGGCTCATGGGCGTCGAAGGGATCACCGCAGCGGGATGTCGGCGCAGTGTAACAGTCGCTTCCGCTCGACCGGAGCGCCGGTCAGCCCCCCGCCGTCGCGCGCCAGAGCAAGGCGTAGCGGACGTCGCGGGTGCGCCCCTCGCGATGCAGCCGCCAGGCTGCGCCGGGATCGGGCGCGGCGTCGGCCGGCGACTCGACGTACAGCCAGGCATCGTCGGCGAGATGCGGTTCGAGCGCGGCCAGCACCGGCGCCCACAGGCCCGCGGCGAACGGCGGATCGACGAAGGCGAGGTCGAACGGCCCGGGGGCGCGACGCAGCCACGCGAGCGCGTCCTCGTGCGCGACGTGGACGCGCTCGCCGCCGGGCAGCTTCGCCGCGATCGCGCGCAGGGCCGCGGCCAGCGCGGGATCGCGCTCGACCAGCACCGCTTCGCGCGCGCCGCGCGAGACGGCTTCCAGCCCCAGCGCGCCGGTGCCGGCGAACAGGTCCAGCACCCGCGCGCCGGGCAGCATCGGCTGCAGCCAGTTGAAGAGCGTCTCGCGGACGCGGTCGGCGGTGGGCCGCAGGCCGTCGAGATCGGCCACCGGCAGCTTCGTGCCGCGCCAGTCGCCGCCGATGATGCGCACGGTCCCGGGACGTCCCGACGGGGCGGGCACGGGGCGGCGACGGTTCATCGGGAGGCCGGGAGGGCGGGTGCTAACATGCGGTCATTGTCCGCGATTCGCGTCGCCCTTTGCCGCCCCTTCGATGATCCCCTTCTTCCGCCGCAAGAAACCGGACGCGGCCGCGCCGCCGGCCACGCAGGCCGCTCCCCCGGCCGAGACGCCGCAGGACGCCGGCAGCACCGAAGCCGCAACCCTTCCCGTCGAACCCGCGCCGTCGGCCGAATCCGTCGCCGACGCCGCGACCGCATCCATCACCGAATCTCCCGCCGAACCCGCACCCGCCACGGGCGACATCCCCGGCGTCGCCACCGATGCGGCGCCCGCCGCCGCGGCCGGCAAGCCGGGCTGGCGCGAGCGCCTGCGCAACAGCGCCTTCGCCCGCAGCTTCGGCGGCCTGTTCTCGCGCAACCCGCGGCTGGACGACGACCTGCTCGACGAGATCGAGACCGCGCTGCTCACCGCCGACGTCGGCGTGACCGCGACCACCCAGTTGATCGACAGCCTGCGCAAGCGGATGAAGTCGCGCGAGTTCGCCGACGCCCGCGCCCTGCTCGCCGCGCTGCGCGCCGATCTGATCGCGATGCTGGTGCCGGTGGCGAAGCCGCTGGCGATCGCGCCGGACAAGCCGTTCGTGATCCTCACCGTCGGCGTCAACGGCGTCGGCAAGACCACCACCATCGGCAAGCTCGCGCACCGCTTCAAGGCCGAGGGCCGCTCGCTGATGCTGGCCGCCGGCGACACCTTCCGTGCCGCCGCGGTCGCGCAGTTGCAGGCCTGGGGCGAACGCAACGGCGTCGCCGTGGTCGCGCAGGGCCAGAACGCCGACGCGGCGTCGGTCGCGTTCGACGCGCTGCAGGCGGCAAAGGCGCGCGGCACCGACGTGCTGATCGCCGACACCGCCGGCCGCCTGCACACCCAGCAGGGGCTGATGGCCGAACTGGGCAAGATCAAGCGCGTGCTCGGCAAACTCGACGGCACCGCGCCGCATGAGGTGCTGATGGTGATCGACGGCACCACCGGCCAGAACGCGCTGTCGCAGCTGCGCCAGTTCCACGCCGCGGCCGGCGTCACCGGGCTGGTCGTGACCAAGCTCGACGGCACGGCGAAGGGCGGCGTGGTGTTCGCGCTGGCCCGCGAGTTCGGCATCCCGATCCGCTTCGCCGGCATCGGCGAGCGCCCCGAGGACCTGCGCGTGTTCGACCCCGAAGCCTTCGTCGACGCGCTGCTGCCGGAGGCGCTGGGCGCGTGACCGACCCGGGCGCCGATGCGCCGCGCGGCCGACGCAGGCGCCGGCTGCTCGTCCTCCTCGTCGCCCTGGCGTTGCTGGCCGCCTCGGCCGGCTGGCTGCTGCAACCCGAACGCTCGGTGCCGGTGCTGCTCGATCGCATCGGCGGCAGCCTCGATCTCGACATCACCGCCGGCAGCGCCGACGCGCGCCTGCGCGGCACGCCGCAGTTGGTGGTGCGCGATCTCGTCGTGCGCGTGCCGGGCGGCGACACCGTGCTGTTGCGCGCCGATCGCGCGCTGCTGTCGCTGCCGTGGTCGACGCTGCGCAGCCGCGGCACCGACCTCACCGTGCAGCGGGTCGAACTCGACGCGCCGGTGCTGGACGTGCCGGCCCTGCAGGCGTGGCTGGCGAAGCGGCCGCCCGGTGCGGAAACGCGCATCCCGACGCTGACCGACGGCCTGCGCATCGTCGACGGCCGCATCGACAACCACGACTGGCGGATCGACGGCATCGCCGTCGACCTGCCGTCGCTGCATCCGGATCGCCCCGCGAACGCGCATTTCCGCGGCCGCTGGCTCGATGCGCCGACCGCGATCCCGTTCGATCTCGCGGTGGCGATGACCCGACCCGCCAACGACGCCGGCATCGCCACGACCGGCCACGTCACGATCGAACGCGGCGACTGGCGGCTGCCGGCGACGGTGCACCTCGCCGGCCCGCTGCACCTCGGCGACGGCACGCTCGCGATGGTGCCGGCGAAGCTCGGCATCGCCGCGCGCTACGAGTCCGGCGACACCCGCCTGCCCTTCACGCTCGGCCTGGCCGGGCCGCTGCGGTTCGACGATGCGACGTGGGTACTCGCGCCGGCCGGCGTCACCCTGCGCGGCGACGGGCCGCTGCCGTCGCTCGACGCGCACGGCGCGCTGGCGTTGGGCCGACGGCTGGCGATCGATCTCGCCGGCGCGCTGCCGCGCTGGCCCGAAGCGTGGCCGGCACTGCCGCCGCCGGTGTCGTCTTCGACCTCGCCGTTGCCGTTCGCGCTGCGCTACGCGGGCAAGCCCGATCTGTCCGACGTCGCGTCGCTGTCGCTGCGCCGCGACGCCACCGCGTTCGACGCGCGTTTTCGCCTGTACGACGTGATCGACTGGACGCAGCACGCCGGCGGCGCACCGCTGCCGCCGCTGGACGGCCATCTGACCTCGCCGAAGCTGGTGATCTCGGGCGCGACGCTGGACGGCGTCGAGGTCGAACTCGACGACGAGGCCGTGCCGTGAGCCGCGCCGCATCGTCTTCGACCACGTCCTACGCCGACGCCCTGCTCGCGTGGTTCGACGTGTCCGGTCGCCACGATCTGCCGTGGCAGCATCCGCGCACGCCGTACCGGGTGTGGCTGTCGGAAATCATGCTGCAGCAGACGCAGGTGCGGGTGGTGATCCCGTATTTCGAGCGCTTCGTCGCCGCCCTGCCCGACCTGCCGTCGCTGGCCGCGGCGCCGCAGGACGACGTGCTGGCGCTGTGGTCCGGACTCGGCTACTACGCCCGGGCCCGCAACCTGCACGCCGCCGCGAAGCGTTGCGTCGAACTTCACGGCGGCGACCTGCCGCGCGACCTCGACGCGCTGACCGCGTTGCCCGGCATCGGCCGCAGCACCGCGGGCGCGATCCTGTCGCAGGCCTGGGGCGATCGCGTGCCGATCCTCGACGGCAACGTCAAGCGCGTGCTGTGCCGCGTGCATGGCGTCGAAGGCTGGCCGGGCCTGCCCGCCGTCGAAAAGAAGCTGTGGACGATCGCCGAAACGCTGCTGCCCGACGCGCGCATGGCCGACTACACCCAGGCGCAGATGGATTTCGGCGCGACGCTCTGCACCCGCCACGATCCCGCCTGCGTGCTGTGCCCGCTGCAGGACCGCTGCGTCGCGCGACGCGAGGGCCGCACCGCCGAGCTGCCGACGCCCAAGCCCGGCAAGCCGCTGCCCGAACGCAGCGCAGTCGTGCTGCTGCTGCGCGATGCCGACGGCCGCGTGCTGCTGCAGCGTCGTCCTGCGAGCGGCGTGTGGGCCGCGCTGTGGTCGCTGCCGGAAGCGGCGGACCACACCGCGGCGCGCGACTGGTTCGAGATGCACGTCGCCGGCGACTACGACAACGGCGAGGCGCTGGCGGAGATCCACCACGGTTTCACCCACTACCGGCTGCGGCTGCATCCCGCGGCGTGGCGCGGCGTCGCGCTGCGCGCGGCGTCACCCGATCCCGACGCCCTGCGCTGGATCGCGCCGGCCGACTTCGACGCGCTCGGCATCCCCGCGCCGATCCGCACCCTGATCACTTCCCTTTCCTGACGGACTCCCCACCATGGCCCGCATCGTCTTCTGCGAATACGAACAACGCGAAACCGAAGGTCTCGACTTCGCGCCGTGGCCCGGCGAACCCGGCCAGCGCGTGCTGGCCCGCATCGGCAAGGGCGCCTGGTCGAAATGGCTGGCGCACCAGACCATGCTCATCAACGAGAACCGGCTCTCGCCCATGAACCCGGCGCACCGCACGTTCCTGCTGGGCGAGATGGAGAAGTTCCTGTTCGGCGGCGGCGCCGAGAAGCCGGCGGGTTATTCGCCGCCGGCCCCGCCGGAGGCCGATGCCGCAGCGGGCGGCGACGGCGGCGCGACCTCGACCTGACGCTTCGCGCGCATGTCGCGCTCGGCGGTGCGGATGGCCTTCACGTCGAGCGGGCGGATTTCCTGGATCGTGCAGGAGATCGGCATCAACCCGTGGTTGGCGACCATCACCCGGTCGAACTTGGCGCTGAGGCGACCCATCGGGTCCCGGAAGGCGATGCGGTCGGCAAAGTCCAGTTCGTTGCACGGCGGATAGAGCTGCACCAGCCACGCCTTCGACGGCGCGGTCCACAGCGCGAACGCGCCGTCGCCCAGCGGCGTCCAGCCGTTGTTGGTATTGAGGTAGCGGATGCTGTCGACGGGATTGCCGGCATGGCTGCGGTAGAGCGCCAGGCGTTCGGCATCGCGCTGGGCCGCGCCGGTGGCGCAGGCGGACAACGCGACGACGGCCGGCAGCAACGGAAGGACGAGACGGGTCAGGCGACGCATGGGAACCTCCGCGGGGGACATGGGCAGGCACGTACCGACTGCCTCGGCCGGATGATGCGCCCGCCTCCGGCGAACGCGCACCCGCCCCGATCCGACATTCAGCGCTCGGCCGGCTTGCCCTCGCGGCCGCGTCCCCGTATCATGCCGCGCTCGCCGATGGCCGGGTAGCTCAGTTGGTAGAGCAGGGGATTGAAAATCCCCGTGTCGGGGGTTCGATTCCCTCCCCGGCCACCATCGGATCGAAAAACATCGAAGCAGACGACGCCAGCCTCCGGGTTGGCGTTTTTGTTTTCGGGACGCGAACTCGGCGGAACGAGTGAAGACATGGCCGGCATCGCGTTCCGTCCTCCCATGCACGCTCGGACGGCGGCGAGTCCGACGGCCGGGCATCGGGCGATGCCCGGCGCCGACGCCGCCATGCGCTAACATCGGCCGGCCGCGACGCGCGGCGCCTCGGAGCGTGCCATGACAGGTCCCCGCCGGTCCCGCACGCGTCCGTTCGCCGGGGCGCTGTCCGCCGCGCTGCTCTCCGCCGCCGCGCTGCTGCCGGCCGGCATCGCCGCGGCCGCCTCGCCCGACGACGTCGTCTCGGTCGAGGCCCTCGACATCACCCGTTACGCCGGCGAGTGGCACGAGATCGCGCGGCTGCCGATGTTCTTCCAGCGCAAGTGCAAGGACGAGGTGACCGCCCAGTACACCCTGCGCGACGACGCGCTGGTGGGCGTGGTCAACCGCTGCCGCACCGAGGACGGCGAGCGGCTGGAGGCCGAAGGCGTCGCCCGGCGCGATCCCGACCACGCCGGCCGGCTGGAAGTGCGGTTCGCACCCGACTGGCTGTCCTGGCTGCCGCTGACCTGGGCCGACTACTGGGTGATCGCGCTCGATCCCGACTACCAGTGGGCGATGGTCGGCGAGCCGGGCCGGGAATACCTGTGGATCCTCTCGCGCACGCCGGACATGGACCGGGCGCGGTTCGAGGCGCTCAAGGCCCGGGCCGAGGCCATGGGCTACGATCTCGCGCCGCTGATCACGAGCGGCCGGCTGCGCTGATCCCCGACGACGATCGAGGGCTGCCCAGCCGCGGCTGACCCGGTCGCCGGCGCGAAACCTACCGGGGCGTACGGTCCGGACGCGGGCCGCGCTACCATGGCCGGATTCCCGGTCCCGGAGCAGGCGATGCAGCGTTGGAAGGTTCGAGCGATGGCGGCGTTCCTCGCCGCGACGGCCCTCGCGATGGCCGGCTGCGCCAGCGGGCCGGTGCGCCGGGTGTCGGAACCGGCGGCCAGCATCCAGCAACTCACGGTCGGCCCGGACGGGCGCTGGACAGTGGAACTGCGGCTGCAGAACTTCAGCAACGTCGCGATGCATTTCGACAAGGTCGCCCTCACGCTGCGCGCCGGCACCGAGGACGCCGGCACGCTCGCCGCCAGCCCGGCGCTGACCGTCGGTCCCGAAACCGCCGACACCACCACCGTGACCCTCGACCCGGGCGCCGGCGCGCGGATCGTCGTCGCCGGTGCGCTGGCCGACCACCGCAACCTCGACTACGTCCTCGAAGGCACGCTCACCGCCGGCGCGCAGGACAAGAAGGCGCACGACTACAAGGTCCGCCGCGCCAGCGCGCTCAGCCCCGTCCCCGGATTGCCCGGCACGCTGCGCTGACGCTGCGCCGCCCGCCGCCGTCGCACCTCCGCATTTCCCTTCACCGAACCCTTCAGCGAATTCCCTGCGCCCACGATGAACGCCTACAAAGCCCCGCTCGCCGATATCCGTTTCGCGCTGTACGACGTGCTCGACAGTGAAGCCGCCTTCACCCGCCTCGGCTTCGCCGACGCCAACCGCGAACTGGTGGACGCCATCCTCGAGGAAGGCGCGCGCTTCACCGAGACGGTGATCGCGCCGCTCAACCACATCGGCGACGAACAGGGCTGCAGCCTCGACAAGGCCACCGGCAAGGTGACCACGCCGCCGGGCTTCCGCGAGGCCTACGCGCAGTTCGCCGAGAACGGCTGGTGCGGCCTGACCTCGCCGACCGAGTTCGGCGGCCAGGGCATGCCGCATGCGGTCGGCGTGCCGGTGAAGGAGATGATCGACGCCGCGAACCTCGCCTGGGGCAACTTCCCGCTGCTCTCGCACGGCGCCACCGAGGCGCTGATGCACCACGGCGAGGACTGGCAGAAGGAGGTCTTCCTCAAGCCGATCGTCGAAGGCCGCTGGACCGGCACGATGTGCCTGACCGAGCCGCACTGCGGCAGCGACCTGGGCCTGCTCAAGACCCGCGCCGTGCCCAACGCCGACGGCAGCTACGCGATCACCGGCACCAAGATCTTCATCACCGCCGGCGACCACGATTTCACCGACAACATCGTGCACCTGGTGCTCGCCCGCCTGCCCGACGCGCCGGCCGGCAGCAAGGGCATCTCGCTGTTCATCGTGACCAAGGTGAAAGTGGATCGTGAAGGCAAGCTCGGCGAGCAGAACGCCGTCCGCTGCGGCGCGCTGGAACACAAGATGGGCATCCACGCCTCCGCGACCTGCGTGATGAACTTCGACGGCGCCGAAGGCTGGCTGATCGGCGAGCCGCACAAGGGCCTGATGGCGATGTTCACCATGATGAACACCGCGCGCCTCGCGGTCGGCCTGCAGGGCCTGGGTCTGTCCGATCGCGCGTACCAGAACGCGCTGCGCTACGCGCGCGAACGCCTGCAGATGCGCTCGCTCACCGGCGCGAAGAATCCCGACAAGCCGGCCGACCCGATCCTCGTGCATCCGGACGTGCGCCGCATGCTGCTGACCCAGAAGGCGCTGATCGAAGGCGGCCGCCTGCTCGGCTACCACGGCGCGTCGCTGGTCGACGTGGTCGCGCACGATCCCGACGCGGAGACCCGCAAGCGCGCCGACGCGCTGCTGGGCTTCCTCACCCCGATCGTGAAGGCCTGCCTCACCGAATGGGCGATCGAATGCACGTACCACGCGCAGCAGTGCTTCGGCGGCCACGGCTACATCCACGAGCACGGCATGGAACAGCTGGCGCGCGACGCCCGCATCACCACGCTGTACGAAGGCACCACCGGCATCCAGGCGCTGGACCTGATGGGCCGCAAGGTGATGCAGTTGCAGGGTGCCGGCCTGCAGGTGTTCCTCGGCATGATCGAGGAGTTCTGCGCGGCGCAGTCGGGCAACGATGCGCTGGGCGAATTCGTCGGTCCGCTGCGCGAGGTGGCGCAGGAATGGCAGGCGCTGACGATGAAGATCGGCAAGCGCGCGATGGCCGACGCCGACGAGATCGGCGCCGCGGCGTGGGACTACCTGTTCTACTCGGGCTACGCCGCCCTCGCCTACTGGTGGGCACGCAGCGTGGCCGCGGCCGATGCCTCGTCGCAGCCGCAGGCGTTCAAGGACGCCAAGCGCGAGACGGCGCGGTTCTACTTCGCGCGCCTGCTGCCGCGCACGCGCACGCACGCGGCGGCCATCGCCAGCGGCGCGGCGCCGCTGATGACGCTGGCGGACGCCGGTTTCGGCGACTGATCGGCGCCCGGGCCACGGGGACGCCGGGCGTCCCCACAGCGTCACGAAATGGGTATAAGCTCGGCTTCCATATGGAGGCCGACACACCCGCGTTGTGCCCGATCCCCGGGGATCCCCGCCCCGGCCCGCCCGACCGCGGCGTTCCCGCCGTCCCGGCCGGTGGCGAGTCTTCCGTCTCCGCATTCCCTGCTTCCATCGCCCATGCCTGCGGTCCCGAGGCCGCGCTCGTGCGGCTGGACAGCGTGCGCCTGCTGTCGCTGGATGCGCACGGCCGCGTGCTCGACTGGATCAGCTGGCAGGACGCCGCCTGCCTCTACGCCCGCGACGCGGTGGCGTGGACGCTCGGCGACCCGTGCCTGCGCATCCACGGCGGCATCAGCCGGCTGACCGGCGAACGCAGCGTGATGGAACTGCATCCGATCGTCGCCTCGCGCGGCCACGCCCGGGCACATGCGCTCGATCCCACGCCCGCGCTCACCAACACCGCGCTGTTCGCGCGCGACCAGCACCTCTGCCTGTACTGCGGCAAGCATTTCAGCCGGCAGTTGCTGACCCGCGACCACGTGATGCCGATCTCGCGCGGCGGCCGCGACGTGTGGGAGAACGTCGTCGCCGCCTGCTTCCAGTGCAATTCGCGCAAGGGCGGCCGCACCCCGCAGCAGGCATCGATGCCGCTGCTGGCGATCCCCTACCGGCCGAGCTGGATCGAGCACCTGATCCTGTCGAACAGGAACATCCTGGCCGACCAGATGGCGTTCCTGAAGACGCACCTGCCGAAGAATCCACGCGGCGTGTCGATCGTCAGTTGAGGCGCCTGCGCCCCGTTCCGTGTCGTGCGTCGCATTCCGCCGGCGCCCCGGCCCGAAAAGTGACGCACAGCGTTGAAAACGGTCGCAGCGCGCGCGTTGACGGGGAAAAACGGCTTCGCGACACTCTGCGATCGCGCAGAACGGGCTGACATCATGGCGTTGACGCTGGGGCTGACCGGCATGGATCAGGCGACCGAATCCGAGGTGAGGACCGCCTTCGGGCATGCCTCCCGTCGCGTGCGCGGTTGGTCGCTGCTGTCGGAGAACGACGCCGACTACGTCATCGTCGACATGGACAGCATGTACGGCCCGATGAGCTGGCTGCGGCTGCACGCCGCCGGCAAGCACGTCATCGGTCTGACCGCTGCCCCGCGCACCCAGGCCGACTACCGCCTGCCGCGCCCGTTCGACGCCGACGCCCTGACCGTGCTGCTGAGCGAGATCGGCGGCGTGATCGAGGAAGAACCCGAACCCGCGCCGCCGCCGGCCCCGCCGGTCGCGGCCCCGGAGCCCGTGCAGGTCGCCCCGGCACCCGTCCCGCCGCCTGCGCCCGCGCCACCGGTCGCGCCGCCGCTGGCCCCACCCACGCCCGCACCGGTCGCGCCCCCGGTGCCGCCGCCGGCCATCGCGCCGCCCCCGCCACCCGCACCTGCGCCTGTCGCCGCACCTGCTCCGGCGCCCGTCGCGCCGCCGGTGGCCCCGCCGCCCGCGCAGCAGGCCGCGCCGCCCGCCGCCGATGCGCCTGCGGCCGCCGAGGCACCCGCCGCCGAGGAAGAACCCGCCTTCGTCTCCGGCCGCAACACCCTTTTCTCGCAGTGGCTGCGCCCCGGTGCACTCACCGGCCGCGCCCGCTACCAGAGCGGCCGCGGGCCGGCGCTGTTCATCGACTTCGTCCGCCGCGAATACTTCGGCCCGACCACGCTCAAGCCGCTCGCCGAATACTTCGTGGCGACCGTCGGCCTGCGCGATTTCGAGCAACTGGACGACCGCGGCTGGAACGAGGCCATCGCCAAGCTCGGCACCGCCCAGCCGCTGCAACGCCTGCAGTGGTACGGCGGCCTGCTCGCCGGCGAGGGCCGGCTGCTGGCCGGTTACGACCCGGACGGCAAGTTCGTGCTGGCAAAGTGGCCGCAGACCGAACGCGAGTACCCCCGCCACTTCCGCATCGCCACCGCGATGATGAAGGGCCCGCAGACGCTGGCCGAGATCACCGCCGCCAGCGGCGTGCCCGAGGCGGACGTGATCGATTTCGTGAATGCCAACCTGGCGACCGGCTTCGCCAGCCAGCAGGGCGACACCGCGCCGCCGCCGACCGACAACCGCGCCGCCGGGGGCCTGTTCGACCGCCTGCGCGGACGCTGAACGACGTTGCCGGCATCTTGCCGGCCGAACGCTTGTGTTGCCGCTGGATGGCAGCCGGAGGGACAATACGCCGTTGACCTCCGGACCCCACGCCATCGTGATCGACTCCGCGCGCTATCCGCGCCTTTCGCGCATCGCCACGCCCGCCGACCTGCGCCAGTTCCCCGAAGACGAACTGGGGGCCATCAGCGACGAACTCCGCGCGTACCTCATCGAATCCGTCGGCCGCAGCGGCGGCCACTTCGGCGCCGGCCTCGGCGTGATCGAGCTGACCGTCGCCCTGCACTACCTCTACGACACCCCGAACGACCGCCTGGTCTGGGACGTCGGCCACCAGACCTACCCGCACAAGATCCTCACCGGCCGCCGCGACACCATCCACACGGTGAAGCAGAAGGACGGCGTGGCGCCGTTCCCCAAGCGCGAGGAAAGCGAGTACGACACGTTCGGCGTGGGCCATTCGTCCACGTCGATCTCCGCCGCGCTGGGCATGGCGATCGCCGCGCAGCGCGCGGGCGACGAGAGCCGCAGGTTCGTCGCCGTGATCGGCGACGGCGCGATGACCGCCGGCATGGCCTACGAAGCGCTGAACCACGCCGGCGGCATGGACGAGGAGCCCAGCCTGCTGGTGATCCTCAACGACAACCAGATGTCGATCAGCGAGAACGTCGGCGGCCTGACCAAGATGCTCGGCCGCATGACCGGCAGCCGCACGCTCAACGCGCTGCGCGAAGGCGGCAAGAAGCTGCTCGGCGACAAGCGCACCAGCGCGCCGGCACGCTTCGTGCGCCGCTGGGAAGAGCACTGGAAGGGCATGTTCGTGCCGTCCACGCTGTTCGAGGAAATGGGCTTCCACTACACCGGCCCGATCGACGGCCACAACGTCGCCGACCTCGTCGCCACGCTGAAGACGCTGCGCACGCTCAAGGGCCCGCAGCTGCTGCACATCATCACGACCAAGGGCAAGGGCTACGAACTGGCCGAAGGCGACCAGATCGGCTACCACGCGGTGTCGCCGTTCGATCCCGAAAAGGGCGTCGTCGCCAAGCCCGGCGCGAAGAAGCCGACCTACACCGACGTGTTCGGCGACTGGCTGTGCGACATGGCTGCGGCCGATCCGAAGCTGCTCGGCATCACCCCGGCGATGCGCGAGGGCTCGGGCCTGGTGCGCTTCAGCAAGGAATATCCCGATCGCTACTTCGACGTCGCCATCGCCGAGCAGCACGCGGTGACGCTGGCCGCGGGCATGGCCTGCGAAGGTGCCAAGCCGGTCGTCGCGATCTATTCCACCTTCCTGCAGCGCGGCTACGACCAGCTGGTGCACGACGTCGCGATCCAGGACCTCGACGTGCTGTTCGCGATCGACCGCGGCGGCGTGGTCGGGCCCGACGGTGCGACCCACGCCGGCAACCTCGACCTCAGCTACCTGCGCTGCGTGCCGAACATGGTGGTGATGGCCCCAGCCGACGAGAACGAATGCCGGCAGATGCTGACCACCGGCCATCGCCATCCGGGTCCGGCCGCGGTGCGCTACCCGCGTGGCACCGGCCCCGGCGTCGCGGTGCAACCGACGCTGGAGACGCTGCCGATCGGCAAGGCCGAGGTCCGCCGCAAGGGTGCGCGCATCGCGCTGCTGGCGTTCGGTGCGCTGGTGCCGGCGGCGGAACAGGTCGGCGTGGAATTCGGCTTCACCGTCGTCAACATGCGCTTCGTGCGGCCGCTCGATCGCGCGCTGCTGCTGGAACTGGCGAAGACCCACGACGGCTTCGTGACACTGGAAGACAACGTCGTCGCCGGCGGTGCCGGCTCGGGCGTGGCCGAACTGCTGTCGGCCGAAGGCGTCGTGCTGCCGATCCTGCACCTCGGTCTGCCGGATGCGTTCCAGCACCACGCCAGCCGCGAACAGTTGCTGGCCGAAGCGGGCCTGGATGCCGCCGGCATCCGCGCAGCGGTGCGCGCGCGCTGGCCCGCGCTGGCGTCGACCGCGGAAGCACCCGCCGCACGTGCGGCGGGCTGATCCGGGGATCGATTCACCGACGGATCGAGGCGCCCGTCAGGGCTCCTCGATCGCGTAGCCCTTGGCGGCGAGCTTCGCCAGGTAGCCGTCATCGCTGAAGAGCTGGCTGGTGGGCAGCATCGCGAAGGTCGAGGCGTTCTTGTCGAGCGCCTTCTCCGCCGCAGCCATCCACGCCGTCTGCACGCGCGCCTCGATGTCGGCGAAGCCGAGCCGGCGCGCGGCCGCGTTGCTCGTCATCGCTTCGGTGCAGGCCCGCCACTGGCTGGGACCCTGCTTCGCGCGCAGCGTTTCGGTGTCGCCCTGCGCCCAGGCGTTGGCGCGTTCGACCATCGCGCCGAGATCGACCTCGATGCGCTCCATCGTCTTCGCGAAGCAGGCGGTGTCGTCGAGCGATTCGCCGGCGAAGGTCTTCAGCGCATTCTTCGGATCGGCGATCTTCACCGTGACCTTGGGGTCGGTGACCGGCACGCCGCTGCGCTTGGCGGCCTTGCGCACGACGTTGTTCACGACCGAATCCTCGGTCAGGCCGATCCGGTTGATCGCCTTCTGGTACAGGTGCAGCGCGGCGAACAGCGGACGCCATTCCTCGACGTCGCGATCGGAGCCGATGTAGCGCGCCTTCAGCACTTCCCAGCGCGTGTACTGCGCCGGCGGCACCATGTCGCGCAGCAGCTTGCCGTCGGGATTCTTGCGCACGCGCAGCAGCGACGGCAGCAGGGTCAGGCCACGGAAGAAACCGACGTCGGCATCGAGCGTGGCGGACGGCGTGGCCAGCACTTCCTGCGACGCGGCGATCTTGCGTTCGACGTTCGCCGAATCCCATTCCATGTGCTTCGGCAGCGGGCCTTCGACGCCGAGGATCCACAGCACGTGATCGCCCTTGCGCACCTTCCACAGGCCGGGACCGGGCTGGCGACCGGTGACGACGATCGCATCGAGGTCCTGCGTGCCCGCCGGCACCGCGGTCTCGGTCGACGCGGTGTCCTCCTGCGGAGGGGCATCCTGGGCGCGGGCCGCGCCGGAGATCAGGACGAGAGAGAAAGCCAACAACGGCGCGAAGACCCGCGCGGACCACGTGACGCGAAGCGACATGCTTGTCACCTTCGGGGGAGGGGGAGCGCAGTCTCCACCAAAACCGCGCGGCCTTCGCCCGGGCCGGCGGCCCGCATTCAGGAAACCGATGGCTTCGGCCCATGCGCCTGAGCGGCGACGGATCATCGGGCGGCGGTGCACGCGCAGGCATGCATCGGCCGATGCGCAACACGGCGTAGCCCGACGTTACGCCGACGATGCCGGCACGAACCCGCCACGTTCAACCCGCACGCACCGCCTTGATGTCCTGGTCGGCGGCCCAGGCGAGCACGTCCTCGCGCCGCAGCGCGGTCGCCATGAGATCCGGGAACTGGTCCGGCGTGCAGGCGAAGACCGGGGCACCGAGCGCGGCGAAGGCCTCGGCCATGCGCGCATCGTAGGCGGGGCGGCCGTCGTCGCTCAGGGCGAGCAGCACGATCAGGTTCACGCCCTGCCGCACCAGCGACGCGGCCCGCGCGAGCAATTGCGCGCCGTCGCCGCCCTCGTACAGGTCGGAAATCAGGATCAGGTGCGTCTTCGCCGGTCGCTCGATCCGCTGTTCGCAGTAGGCGATCGCCTGGTTGATGTCGGTGCCGCCGCCGAGCTGCACGCCGAACAGCACCTTCACCGGATCGGCGAGGTCGTCGGTGAGGTCGACGATGGCGGTGTCGAAGCACACCAGTTTCGTGCGCACCACCGGCAGCGACGCCATCACCGCGGCGAAGATCGAGGCATAAACCACCGAACTGGCCATCGAACCGGACTGGTCGACGCACAGCACCACTTCGTCCAGGTCCACGAGGCGGCGCTGGTGACGCATGAAGCCGATGAGTTTCTCCGGCACGACCGTGCGGAACTCGGGCTGGTAGTGGCGCAGGTTCGCCTGCAGCGTGCGCGGCCAGTCGATGTCGCCCGGGCGCGGCCGCGTGGTGCGCTTCGCGCGGTTGACCGCACCGCGCACGGCTTCGGCGGTCTTGCGTTCCAGCCGGCGCATCAGGTCCTCGACCACCTTGCCGACGACGATGCGCGCGGTCTCCAGCGACTTCTCCGGCATGATCGAGCGCAGGCTGATCAGGTCGGCGACCAGGTGCACGTCGGCTTCCAGCGCGGCCAGGAATTCCGGCTGCAGCAGCATCTGCCGCAGCCCGAGACGCTCCAGCGCGTCCTTCTGCACCACCTGCACGACCGGCCCGGGGAAGAATTCGCGGATGTCGCCGAGCCAGCGCGCCACGCGCGGCGCCGAGCGCGACAGCGAGCCCCGGCCCTTCTCGGCCTCGCCGCCACCGTCGTACAGCGCCGACAGTGCGGCGTTGAGGCGACGGTCCGAGTCCGACAGCAGCGCGGCGTCGTCCTGCCCCAGCATCAGGTGCCAGCGGCGCGCGCGGTCGGCTTCGCCACCGGCGGCGTCATCGGTCATGTCGTGCGCGTCCATGTCGTTCACGTCGGCCATGCCGGCACCTCCCCGCGCAGCAGCGCCGACAATCGCGGCGCCTGCGCCGTCCATGCGTCGAGGCCGGCGGCATCGACGCGATACGCGGACGCCGCGACCTGCGACGGACGCCGGATGCGATCGAGCAGCCGCTTGCGCTCGTGCGCATCCAGTTCGGAAAACACGCGCCGGAACAGCGGCAGCTGCGCCTGGAAGACCTCGCCGTCCAGCGCCAGCAGCCAGGCGTCGACGATGCCCAGCAGCGCGTCGTCGTGCAGCAGGCGCTTGCTGCCCTGCTCGAAGAAGCCTTCGAAGAATCGCGCGGCGTCGGCGGTGGGCACGCCCGGCGACAGCATGCGCTGCATCGTCGCCTGCAGCGTGTCGGCGTCGATGCGCTCGGCGGCGTACGCCAGCCGGCAGGCGAGTCCGCAGACGCGGCGATCGCTCTGCGCATGGTCCGCGATCTCGATGAGTGCGCGCCACCAGCTCTCGACGATCTCCGCCCCGATCTCGGCCATGTCGAGCGCGGCCTGCATGCGCTGCAGCGCACCGCACAGCGCCGCCGCCTGTTCGGCATCGAGATTGCGCGCCGCGTACGGCAACGCCAGCGCCGCCTGCACCAGCAGACGTTCGACCAGCTCACCGACGCGATCGAGCGCCATCTCGCGCGCGCTGCCGTAACGGCGCAGCGCGATCAGCGCGGGCAGCGCCTCCAGCAGTTCGCGGCATTCCTGCGCGTGCCCGGCGCTGTCGTCGAGCAGCGCGAGGCCGGCATCGACCGCCGCCGGCAGTTGCGCTTCGAGACAGGCCTGGATCAGCTCGGTCAGCGCCGCCAGCCCCGGTGCGGCGTGCATGCGCTCCACGCTGCGCGCCGCGGCGGCGCGTTCGATCGTCGGGCCGCAGGCGAGGTGTTCGACGAGGCGGACCGCGAACTCGGGCTGCCACGCCAGCGTCCAGCGCTCGCGGAACGTGCCGCGGCTGCGGCCGGCGTCTTCCAGCCGGCCCCAGTCGACATCGAGCAGGCGCAGGCGATGCAGCAGCGTCGAGCGCGCCGCGCCGCTGTCGGTGCGCAGGTCGAGCGCGAGTTCGCGCGGCAGCGCTTCGGGCTTGAGCTTCGTCGCCTTCTGCTGGCGCTGCAGGTCCTCCTGCAGCGGCATCAGCGGCGTGTCCGGCGGGATCGCGCCGACCTCGTTGCCCAGCAGCAGCGCGTTCGCGTGCTGCGTCCACGGCAGCGTCTCGCCGCCGCAGACGCAGGCGACGATCGCGTCGCGGATTTCCTCGAAGCCGGCGCGCGGGCGCTCGCGCAGCGCGGCCAGTGCCGCGGCCATGCGCACGGTCTCGATCACCGATGCGGTCGACACCGGCATCCCCGCCTTGCGGAATTCGCGTGCGACCTTCACCACCCAGCGCGCGGTGCCGCTGGTCTCGTCGCCGTGCCGCCACAGGTGCGCATACCAGCGCGGCGCGGCGACGCCGGCACCGTAACCGCTGGCGTAGGCCAGCCGCGGCGAGGTCCACGGCACCCAGGTCGTCTGCATCTTCTGTTTCTGCAGGCCGGCCAGCAGCGCGCGATCGTCGCCCGCCTTGTGCTTCGCGCGCAGGGCCGGCACGTGCCACGCGCCGCAGACGACCGCGATCGCGCCGTCGAATTCCTTCGCCGCCGCGGCGATCGCCAGCCGCATGTGCGCCTCGCGCCGCTGCTCGTGGCGCGAAATGTCGGGATGGCGTTCGCGCAACACGGCCATGATCTCGGCGACCGCTTCGAACGCATGCATCGGATCGTGCGCATCGGTCGCGCTCTCGATCCAGTCGTTCCACCACGATTCGCCGTCTTCGTAGCCCGCGGCTTTGGCGATCGCGCCGATCGGATCGATGCGCAGGCGGTGGTCGTCGCGTTCGGCCGCGTCGCCCGGTCCGGTATCGGCGGAGACGGGCCTTCGCTCGTCCGGCCTGCTCTCGTCCGGTGCGCCCTCGCCCGCCGTGTCCGCCTCGTCCGCCTCGTCCGCCCGCGCCGCGCGCAGCAGCGACGACGGCAGATCGATGAACCGCACCGGCACGCCGTGTTCGACCGCCCAGCGCACCGCCTGGTATTCGGGCGAGAACTCGGCGAACGGATGGAACACGGTGTCGTCCGGCGCATCGATCGCATGCGACAGCAGCGCGACCGGCGGACGCATCGCCGGATGCGCGAGCGTCGGCAGCAGTTCGCTGGCGTCGGCAGGACCTTCGATCAGCACGCAGGCCGGCCGCACGGCCGACAGCGCCGCGCGCAGCCGGCGGGCGGAGCCCGGGCCGTGGTGGCGGATGCCGAAATGGTGTGTCGCGGCCGGCATGCGCGGGTCAGATCACGTCGAGCATGGCGCGGTAATACGCCGCGTAGTCGCTGCACTTCTTCAGCACCGTTTCGAGGTATTCCTCCAGCACCGCGCGATCCTGCACCGGATCCTTGACGATCGCGCCGACCAGGTTCGCGCTGAGATCCTCGGCGCCGAGGCGGCCGTTGCCGAAGTGGTGGCACTGGCTGAGTCCGCCGACCATCACCGCGATCGCTTCGGCGGTCGACAGGTTGCCGGTGGGCGTCTTCAGCGCGGTCTTGCCGTCGCGGGTCTTGCCGTCGCGCAGTTCGCGGAAGATCGCGACCACGCGTGCGATCTCGTCCGCGGCGTTCGCCGGCACCGGCAGGTCCAGGCTGCGGCCCATGTCGATGACGCGGCGATGCACGATCGACACTTCCTCGTCCGCGTCGTCCGGCAGCGGCAGTACGACCACGTTGAAGCGCCGTTTCAGCGCCGCCGAGAGTTCGTTCACGCCCTTGTCGCGGTTGTTCGCGGTGGCGATGACGTTGAAGCCGCGGCGCGCGTGGACGATCTGGTCGAGCTCGGGGATCGGCATCATCCGTTCCGACAGCACGGTGATCAGCGTGTCCTGCACTTCCGAGCCCATGCGGGTGAGCTCTTCCATGCGGCACAGCGTGCCCGCCTCCATCGCGCGGAACAGCGGCGTCGGCACCAGCGCATCGCGCGAGGGGCCGTGCGCGAGCAACTGCGCATAGTTCCAGCCGTAGCGCACCTGGTTCTCGTCGGTGCCGGCGGTGCACTGGATCACCCGCGACGAATCGCCGGAGATCGCCGCGGCGAGGTGTTCCGACACCCAGGATTTCGCGGTGCCGGGCACGCCGAGCAGCAACAGCGCGCGGTCGGTGGCGAGCGTGGCCACTGCCGATTCGATCAGCCGGCGGTTGCCGACGTACTTCGGCGAAATCACGGTGCCGTCGATGGCCTGGCCGCCCATCAGGTAGGTGACGACCGCCTGCGGCGACATCTGCCAGTTGGCCGGGCGCGGACGCGCGTCGTCGGCGCACAGCGCGGCCAGTTCGGCGGCGTAGGTCTGTTCCGCAGTCGTGCGCTGCAGTTCGCTCATGGGGAGTCTCCCGGGAATGGATTCGACTGGGGTTGGATCGACGCGGCGTGGATCGACGCGGCGTGGATCGGGGGCGCCGGCGCAGCGCCGGGCGGCAGTTCGACATTGAGATGCAGCGCATCGAGCGCGGGGTCGCCGGGCGAGATGCCCGCGTCGACCAGCGCACGCAGCAGCTCCTGCGCGGCGGCATGCGGCAGCAGCGCGGCGAGCGCGGCGGTTTCCTGCGCGAAGCGCGTGTTTGCGCCGCCGCCGTCGCCCTGGTGCCGCTCCCGCGCCTGCTCGTAGCCGCGCCAGCGCGGGCTGCGGCGCAGTCTGCGCAGATCCGGCCCGGCGCCGGGCAAGGCGGCCGGCATCAGCGCCAGCAGCGCGGCATAGCCATCGAAGAGGCCGGCGGCGTCGAGCTGTTCGCGCATGAGGTCGGCGCGCGCGGCGTCGGACAAGCGCGCCAGGATCGCCTCGATCGCGGCCTGCACCTCGGCCGTCATCGGCAGCGCCAGTTCGCCCGACAGCACGCGCCGCAGCAGCGCGAGCGCCGCGCGGTCCGGCGCGGTCTGCGCGGCGCAGACGAAGATTGCGGGATCGTCTTCGTCGGCCAGCGTCCAGGCCTCGGCCAGCGCATCGGCGTCGAGCCCCAGCAGCGCGCACAGGTCCGACCAGCCGAGCTGCGCCAGCCGCGCGCAGCGCGCGGCGTGCTGCGGCCGCGTCTTCAGCGGCGTCAACGTCACCTTTGTGCGCCGCTGGATCAGGCCGGTCCTGCCGACGTCGAACCACGTGCGGACCTCGGCTTCTTCTTCCGGCGCCAGCGCGACCCGCAGGCCCAGCCGCGCACGCAACCGCGCCACCACCTGCCGCACTTTCTCGGAACGATCGGTGGCCAGCGATTCGAGCAGCGGCAGATCATCGGCGCCCAATCCGATCGCCAGGGTTTCGACCAGTGGCAAACGGTGTTCGGCCGACAGGCCCGCGAGCCCGGTCGCGAGTCGTTCGCGCGCGGCGGCGGGATCTTCGGCGCGCAGCCGTTGCAGCAGGCGACGACGTTCGGACGGGAGCAGCGTGTCCCAGTCGTCATGGTCGCCGGCGCTGCTGCGGCGCGGCGTGCGCTGCGCCGCCTCCCACGCGCGCAGCGGCGCGTAGACCTCGGGCAGATCGTCGTGATCGGGCTGCGGACGCCAGTCGAACGGATGCGCCATGCGCCCGCGCGCGGCGAGCAGGTGCAGCAGCGCGCCCAGCGTCGGTGCGGACACGCTGCGCACCAGCCGACGGAAGCGCAGGCGCAGCGGATCGGGCAGCAAGGCCAGCGCCGGCATCGGCAGCGCGAGACCGGGCTGCGCCGACGCCGGCACGATCGGCGCCAGCACGCACTGCCGCGCCTGCGTACTTATCGCCAGCAGCGCGAGTTCGTCGATGGGCGGGAGCGCGTCGCGCCATTCGGCGGGCACATCGGCCTCGGCAGGCGCATCGCCACCGACCAGCCAGCGCGCGACGAGGCGTTCGATCGCAGTGGTCAACGTCGCGTCATGCATCGGGCCACGCCGCCCCCATCGCGGTGTCGATGCGCAGCACGGTCGCCTGGAAGCCGTTCCACAGCGCGACGGCCGAGCGCCATTCCAGGCCGCGCCACAGCGCGTCGTCGTCGAGCGGCGCCACCGGCAGCGCATGCTCGCCCGCACCGCGCCACCACAGGCGACCCTGCGCATCGCGCAGCAGCCGGCCGGGCCCGAGCAGCAACGGCGTCTGGATCGCCCACGGCACGCGGGCGAGGTGCGCGCGATGCAGCGCCAGCGGATCGTCGGGCGGCTGCGGGCGCGCGCCCGTCGCGATGGCGTCGCCACCGGCCTGGCCGTCGCTGAGCAGCGCCCGCAGCGACGCACGGCCGGGATGGAAGGTCAGTTCCGCCGCGAAGCGCTGCCCGGGCACGAACGCGGCGCTGCGCCGACCGGCAGTCGCGGGAAAGAAATCCAGGAGCAGCGCGAAGCGCGGCGCGTCGTGGCCGACATCCAGCAGCCACGTCGATTGCGCGACGAGGCCGTCGCGGCGCGTCTCGACCTGGCAGCCGCAGACCTCCCACGTGCTGCGCACGCGCAGCGCCTGCGGATCGCCGAGCACGGCGTCGCGCGTCGGCGCCTGCAGCAGCGATGAACGCGCGTCGGGATCGTCCGGCGTCGCGGCCCAGGCACGCGCGAGCAGCGTCCACTGCCCGAACTCCAGCAGCGCAGCTTCGGCGCGCAGTTCGCGGGGCAACGCGAGCAGGCGCGCGGGCAGTTCGTCGACCCGCGAGGCGAGGATCGCGGCCTTGGCGTCGATCAGGCGCGCCGCGATGCGCCGGCAGCGCGGGCCGGCCTCGTCGACGAAGGCGGCGACGCCGCCGCGCAGCTGGTCGCGGGTCCATTGGCGCAGATCGTCGAGCCCGGCGCGCACCGCCTCGTCGGCCTGCTGACGCCGGCGCTCGGCAGCCTTCGCGCGCTTCTCCAGTTCTTCGGCCGACGGCGGCGCGTCCGGCGCCACATCCGCGCGCGCGGCGTCGAGATCCTTCGCCGGACCCTCCGTCGCCACTGCCGGCCGTGTGCCGCCGCGCTTGCGACGCCCCATCCACTCCTGCACCCACGGCGACGGCGCATCGTCGGCGAAGCCTTCCGGCGCCTCCGCGAAACGCCACATCAGCCCCAGCACGTGCTTGCACGGGAACTTGCGCGACGGACAGGTGCACTTGTAGCCGTGGTCGACGAGTTCCGCGACCACGAAGTAGGGATTGGCGCCGGAGCCCTGGCATTCGCCCCAGATCACGCCGAAGCCCTCGCTGCGCGCGACCTTCACCCACTGCTTCGGCTGCCGCAACTTGCCGGCGGACGCGAGCGTCGATTGATCCGGTGCGAGCGACTGCACCACCGCCAGGGTCAACGCCACGCTACCTCCGCCCGATCGACGTCGAGTGCGGCAATGTCACGGGCGGCAGGGATCGCATCATCCGGCGCAGGGGCTCCACGAGGTGCCGGAGAGCTTATGCGAATTCGTGGAGCGCGCAAACGGGGCGGCGCAGGTGTGCTGCGAGAATGTTCGACCGGATGTTCGCTGCAGGCACGATGGCATGGATGATGGGTCGTCGGGTTGGTCGTCTTCGCCTGCCAGTCCACGCCATTGGATGGATATGCCGATGCTACCTCGCTCAACCGTCGACATCGCCAACTGCCTCGCGGACGCAGACGGTTCCGCCCCGTGATTGGTCGACGACCCGGATCAGCTGATCGCGGGCCTTGCAGGTTGGCGTCGCGAAAATGACTTCGGTTGACGCCACACCGTGAGGCAGCCGCAAGCGTCGTGGTCGGACGTGGCGATCTGTCGCCCGCCATCGTTTACGACTGGCGTCGGGATACGTCCCATGCCCAAGCCGCAGGCTCGGCAAAGTCGGCGCCCGATGACAACCGACTCCGGACACACTGCCGCTTTCAATTTTTTGTCTTCAATTTCATCGAGGCAGAAATACCCAAAACGAACAAAATTGCAACAACGCCGAGCATATACTCAAGTTGGCGCAAGCAAATGAAAGCAACAAGGCATGAAACGAACAAGGACGACAGGAATCCAAATGCCGTCGGAGACTTTTTCTTCATCATCCTCCAATTTTCCTTCGTCAAGCGACGCCCGAAAAAAGGAAGGAAGAAAGAAAAAATCGTCGACAAGTACGGCCCGATGAATCCGCAAAGAAAGGCTGACGCGGAGCTCGCGATCAAATCAAATCCGGATTTTGCATCCACTTTCCAGAATCCTTGTCGCACCGAGTGCGAACGTCTCGTGCATGGCGCATACAGCGATAGACGGCATCGCAGACTTAGCTCGTGGCCAGGCCCTTCGGGTCGACCACGCTGCGCAGGTTGCCGACGGCGTCGCAGGCCATGCCAGTGGTCACCATCAGGCCGGTGCTGCTACTGTCGGACAACGTCGCTATCAGCCGGCCCAAGGCGTCACAGGTCTGCGTCGCCTGCACGCTGTTCGGGCCGGTCACCTTCGTCTGCCGGCCCGCGGCATCGTAGATCAGCGACGCGGTATTGCCGGCCGTACCGCCCGCGGCCTGCACCACCCGGTCCAACGCGTCCACTGTCAACGTCTGCGAACGCTTGAG
Source organism: Lysobacter sp. DMC97 (assembly GCF_056313745.1). Taxonomy (NCBI): domain Bacteria; kingdom Pseudomonadati; phylum Pseudomonadota; class Gammaproteobacteria; order Lysobacterales; family Lysobacteraceae; genus Lysobacter; species Lysobacter sp. DMC97. The sequence continues at coordinate 544,403 of NZ_JBQUZR010000004.1, forward strand.
AGTCGATCCGCCCGTGCCCTGATGCCACTCGCGGCTCTCGACATTACCAGCCGAGCGTACTAGTAGACCATCCAGCCCTGCAACTGGTCGTCGATGCGCGTCATCTGGTCACGGCCGTCGTAGGTCAACGTCGCGAAGTTGCCGTCGGGCGACGTCACCTTCGTCAAATTGCCGCGCGCATCGTGGTCGAACGTGGTGATCTGGTCGTCCGTCGTCACCGTGTCGTTCTGACCACGCACGATCCGCTGGTTCAGCCAGCCACGTGGGTGGAACACCAGCTCGGCGATCACGCTGTTGGCGTTGAAAGCAGTTCTGGAAAAAAGCGTATTCGGCCTTGAAAGGTCGAAGCCTTCGTCCATCGAATACAACTCTTGCCCACCTGGGGCGCGCCTGGGCGCGCCCTATGTGGGGGTTACGGCCTTCAAGGGTCTGTTCCTGGCCGTCCGGGAAGCGTCGAGGAACAGGAAATCGATCCATCACTGGAAGCCTGGGTTGCAGAGCTTCCAAGTGATGCCCGGCGAAGAACGGGTGCCGCTGAGCGCGCTGTGAAATCCGAGAGTACACAGTTCGTTTGGCAGACCCCAACGACGCTAAGCCATCGGCAGAACAATGAATTGCTCAAATCGAGATAAAACGCCTGTAAAAACATCGATAGGAATAACTGCAGAATGAACACCCTTTGGATAATCTGGATACTCAAAGAATGGCGATTCACTAATGCACCAAATAATCGTTACATCTGAATCACTCCTATATCCAATGATTGAAAAATCGTCGAATGACTCGCCCAGTCCAAGCCGATATTTGTCACCATCCTCAATCTCTCCTTTGAGCATCTTTCGAAAAAACACATCACTGGCATCATCAGGAAAATTGCAACCATTAATCTCCAAATCCAAAACCCTCTTTATTCTGTGAAGAAAGACCAGGAGAGGCACTCCGTCCTCATGGGCACCAATGTATATGCCGTTAATCCAGACTAAAACGAAGCCAAACGGCGAGGCACCGGGTTTTGTTATCTCGACCTCAATTGCAAATTTCGATTTTTCTCCAATAAGAAATTTCATCACCACCTCCGTACTGAGCTTGGCACATCGTTGATTCTTATTGCTCTCGATGCGCCGCTTGCAGTTCTTCCTGTTGTCGACCCGTTCCAATGCCAATTTCCATTACCATCGCTCTGAAAACGGTGGTAAACAGCTTTTCTTCCTTCTCCCACCTTTGTCCATCTGTTTCCATCAGGTCCTAGCCTGCTGTTGTTCCAAAGCTCCTGATGATTGTCAGGGAGAACGCTTTTTGTGCGGTTGTAAGAATTTGGCCCTCCTCCCGATGGGTCATGATGTCCTGGATTTTCGTATTTTTCGCCCTTGGAGCTCGCCTCATCATCGCCATCACCGTCGTCAGGATTAGGACTCCCCGTTAGTCCGCCTAGAGCGGCCCCAGATTCTGTTGGGCATGACGACCCTTCTGTGCCCGTAGATTGGCTTAAAACTACAGGCGGGAACATTGTCACTGATGCAGGCGAGTGGTACGCGTCCCATAAAGCAAGCGCAATATCAATACTCCTTCCGAGACTATAACCAAGAACAGCGCCTGCCACAGTGGGGATGCCAATCTGCAAAGGTACGGCGAGGGTATCTAACCCGAGAGTCACCGTAACCAAACCTACAGAAATCCCTGCGCCCAACATGAAACCACCCGCAGCAAAATAAGCTGCATAGCGCTCGGCATACAGCAATCCCATCCTATCAATCGCCCCAGTCGGCATCCCGCCCACGTAGCCGTAAGTGCTGATTCCACCGCTCAACCCGATCGGATCGCTCTCGACGTACCGCCCCGTCGCAGGGTCATAATCCCGATAGTAGTTGTAGTACAGCCCGCTCGCCGCGTCATAGCGCTGCCCCGGGAACCGCAGGTCGAACACCAAGCTCGTGCCGTCCGCGTCCGGGTCGGTGTTCGGCGCGCTGTTCCCGAACGCCTCGCTGTTCTCGTCCCAGCGCCAGATCGCGAGATTCCGCGTCGGGTCAACGATGGCTCGGGGCGTGCCGAGCGCGTCGGTCTGTACCCACTTCAACCTCGCGTTGCCCGTGCCCTGCGACGTCGACAGGATCGTGCCGACCGGGATGCCGTCGAGGTACACGTACTCCTGCACGACCGCGCCGGTGCTGTCGTACTGCCCAAGCAGGCTGCCGCCTTCGTCGTAGACGAACCGCGTCGTGACGCCCGTCTGCCGCTGTACCTGCTCGCCGAAGCCGTTGTACAGGTACGTCGCCTGCAGCACGCCGCCGGCTTTCGCGAGGCTCATCCGGTTGGCGTCGTTGTAGACGTACTCCCGATCCGGATTCCCGCCGGGTGCGTTCGGATTGATCTTCCGGAGATTGCCGGCCGCATCGTACTCCCGTTCACTCGCACCACTGCCTGACTGGCGATGGTTCGCCGGCGAGTAGGCATACGTCTCGGTGGTGAATTGATCGATCGTTCCGCCGCCACCGGGCGGTGCGTTCGGATCGGCGATCGTGCGCCACGTGCCTGTCGTCAGCCGGTTGCCGGTGCCGTCGTAGGTGTAGCTTTCCTGGATCACGTCCGCTGCGTTCTTGCGGTCCAGCAGTCGGCCCAGCGTGTCGTAGTCGAACTTCGCGCGGATCGCCGACGTGCTCTGTGTCGTGATCTGCTTGAGGTAGCTCGCGTTGTCGTAGACGTAGCCGATGTCCAGCCCGCCTGCACCCGGATCGCGCACTCCGGTCGCCCGGTAATCCTGGTCGTAGGTGCGCGTGAGCGTGCGCGTGGTGCCGAACTGCCAGCTGCTCGCCGGGCCTGCCGGCAGGTAGGTCGCGTTGCCCACCAGCACCTGCCGCGTGCCGCCCGCCACCGTCACCCCGACTTCCTTGATGCGGGCGTTCGCGTCCCGCACGTAGTCCACCAGCGTGCCGTCCGGGTAGGTCAGGCTCGCCGGCTGGTTCGCGAGCGTGTAGGTGTAGCGCACGACGTGCGCCACACCGCCCGTCGTCTGCACCTTTCGCATCAGGTTGCCGAACCGGTCGTAGCAGTACTCCGTGGTGCCGCTCTGGTCGGTCATCTTCGTCAGCTGACCCAGCGCGAACGTCTCGCCCGCGGTGCATACCGCGTTGACGGTGTCGTAGACGTAGGTGACGTTCTCCGCCGTCGTCGGATACGTGACCGTCAGCGGCCGGTTCAGCGCATCGTAGGTCGTGGTAGCGGAGATGTTGCGCGCGTCGGTCTTCGTCTTGAGGTTACCAGCGTCGTCGTACGTGTAGTTCGTCGTGCCGCTATCCGGGTTGGACTGCTGCGTCATCCGACCTAGGGCGTCGTAGACGTAACTCGTGGTCAGACCTTTCGGGTCGACCACGCTGCGCAGGTGGCCGATGGCGTCGTAGGCCATGCCCGTCGTCACCAGCAGGCCACCGCTGCCGCTGTCGGACACCGTCGCGATCAAGCGGTCCAGGTCGTCATAGGTCTGCGTCGCCTGCACGCTGTTCGGGTCGATGACTTTCGTCTGCCGGTCTGCGGCGTCGTAGGTCAGCGACGCCGTGTTGCCCGCCGTGCCGCCCGTCGCCTGCACCACCCGGTCCAGCGCGTCAACCGTCAGCGCCTGCGAGCGCTTGAGGGTCGATCCACCCGTGCCCTGACGCCACTCGCGACTCTCCACATTGCCGGCAGAGTCATACTTGTAGACCATCCAGCCCTGCAGTTGATCGTCGATCCGCGTCAGCTGGTCGCGGCCGTCATACGTCAGCGTCGCGAAGCTGCCGTCGGGCGACGTTACCTTCGTCAGGTTGCCACGCGCGTCGTGGTCGAACGTCGTGATCTGGTCGTCCGTCGTCACCGTGTCGTTCGGACCGCGCACGATCTGCTGGTTCAGCCAGCCGCGCGGGTGGAACTCCAGCTCGGCGACGACGCTGTTGGCGTCCTGCACCTTCACCGCACGGCCCGCGGCGTCGTAGCGCAGGAAGGTGATGCTCTGGCCCAGCGCATTGTTGATCGTCTTGCGGTCGCCGCGATGCCAGCAGTTGCCCGTCCCGCTGCAACCGCTGGTGTCGGTGGTGCCGTAGTAGGTGATCGTGGCGACGTCGCTCACGTCGGTGCGCGGGCCGTCGACCTGCTTGACCAGCACCGTGTCGGGGCACGTACTGTTCGCAGCTGCTGCTTCGGCTGCCGTGCAATACGTGAAGCTCGTCGTCGCGAACGTGCCGTCGTCCTTGCGGCGCTTCACCGACGCGATCGACACCGGCCGGTTCTGGGCGTCTCGGTTGAAGGTGTACTCGGTCCGGAAGATCTGGCTGTATTTGCTGGAGACGGTCTGGACGCTCGCCACCCAGCCGTTGTCATAGGTCCAGGTCGTGGTGATCACCTCCGCGGCTTGGCCGCCGACGCTGTCTAGCGTCACCGTCTCGGTCAGCGTCTGGCCAAACCCGTTGTAGGTGTTGTCCACGGCCTTCAGAAGCACGAGGTTGCTGCCCTGCTTCTCCCACAGTTCGGTGCGCGTGATGTCTTTATTGCCATCCAGGATGTAGCGTGTTTCATTGCCCTGCGGGTCGGTGATCTTCGTCAAGTAGCCGCCAGCAGCGAACACATAGGTCGTATCCCGCGTCTGGATGGTGCTCCCGGAGGAGTTTTTCACCGTCTGCGTCACCGTCGTCGTCAGGTTGCCGTAGACGAAGTCCAGGATCTGAGATCCTTCGGTCTGCTTCTTGACCCGATCCGAACTGTCGTACTGGTTGACGACGGGCGTCGCACCGGTGCCGTCGGTGATCGAGGTGACGTTGTGCGGATCGGGATTGTTCGCGTCGACCGTGTAGGCGAACGTCTGGCTGTAGTCGGTCAACCCGGAAACCGAAACGAGATTGCCGCGCGTCGCGGTGCCGGTCACGTCGAAGCCGTAGTTCACCACGCGCCCGTCGCTGGCCGTCACAGAGGTGACGCGCCCGGTGGTGTCGTTGTACTGGAAATCGACGTAGTAGCCGGTCAGCGTGCCGTCGGCGCCACGCTCCTGGATGCGCGTCACCCGTGGCTGGTAGGCCACGACCATCGGCGTGTTCGGATCCAGCGCCCGAGGCGAGGTGCCGATCAGCGGCAGCCGGCCGCGGCTGTCGTAGAGCAGTTCCAGCTTCGCGCCGCTGGCGGCCACAATCGAGAACAGACGTCCGTCGGCATCGTAACGGTCAATATCGCCGTTCGCCAAACGCAACTCGTACGCTCCACTCCCCAACGCCGTCAGTGTCCCCTGAGCGCCATTGAGCGGTGCCACGTATGCGCCCCCCGAATAAACGAATTTTGACTTGCTGCCCGATGCCGACCTGACAACGATTGAACCGTCTGGATATTCGAAAAGCCGACGGTCGAAGGCGAATGACCAACCGTATCCAATTGAACTGTCGTATTCGGAGCGACTGTCATAGTTGCGCACGATCTTGATGGGAAAGTTACGCCCAACGACAAGATCCATGTAGCTCAAGTGCAAGCTGCCGTCGTATGCCCACACCGGGTCTCCCACTCCCGATTCAACGCGCGACTTAACCAATGCAGGCTTTACGAGAGGACAGATTGCGCACGGCCGATCTTCGCGAGTTGGCGCACCGCTTCCCGCTACCGAGCCACCAAATCCATTCGCGCGCACCAACCCTGCATTGAAGAGGCATGCAAATGCCAGCGTCGTTAGCAGGCCGAGCCATACGGAACGGAGTGTCGCCACTGTTCGTCCACTCGCCTGCGTCCGCATGGCCGATGCCTGTCGAGAGAAGAGACTCATGGGTGCTCCTGCTTCGGAGTGGAGTTCGTGGGCATGGCGGCGACCGGCTTCGGTTCGACGACGACCTTGAGCGTCGACGCACCAAAGTTGCCTTCGTAGCCGCGGATGTTGAGGGTGATGAAGTGCTCGCCGGGATTGACCTGCGAGGCGTCCCAGGTCCAGGTGAGCGGCAGATAGCCCAGCTCGTTCTCGTGGGTGAACACGCCGTCGACGTAGAACACCGCCTCGAAGCGGCGCTGCAGCACGCGCTGGCGATCAGCTTCCGGCACGTTCGCCGTGAACGGCACCTCCCCAGACACGATCCAGCGGCCGTCCTTGTCTTGGCCATGCTTGCCAGCCAAACCTAGGATCGCGACCAGGTCGCCGCGCGTCTCCAGCGGTTGCTGGGCGTTGTCAAACATCTGTTTCGCCTGTCGGGGCGCGGTTCGCTCGCGCAGCACCGGCGCCGTGCGTTCGGCTACGAACTGCAGGCGATCGGATGGCGTGCCGACGAACAGCGTGTTGTCCGGCAACGCATACGCCTTGACCACCGGCGTCACCGCCGGGTTGCTGCCGAGCGCGAGCACGCCGGACGCGTCCTTGCCATCCCAGTGCTCTTCCTGAGGTCCTGCGCTGCGCGGCACCCAGTCGATGAGCGTGCGCAGGTAGGGCCCGTCCTGCAGGCCGAGACGGAGATTGACGCGCGCAGGCCGGTCGAGCGTGTAACGCACCACGCCCGCTCCGGCATCCCAGCGCACGTCCTTCACGGTCAGGAGATCGCCGCCGGTCAGGTCGGTGAGGTCGTGAGACGTTTCGCCGTGGCCATTTTTCGCGGTGAGCGTGTAGGCGTAGGCCTCGGGCGGCACCGGATGCCCCTGCCCGTCCATGCCGTTCCAGGTGAGAGAGCGATCGCCTGCTTCGAAGTGCTTCGCTTCCTGCCGATAGACCTGATGGTCGCGTCCGTCGTAGACGCTGAGGGTCACGTCGGCTGGTTCGTTGAGGTTGAAGCGGAGGGTGACAAACTCCTGCTTCGCCGAATCGAAGGCCGTGCGGTCCGCGCGGACCTGCGCGATGACGAGGCTGGATTTGGCCTGGCCGCCGGCCGCAGTCTTCGACCCCTGCGAGTCGCAGGCGGTCGTCGCGACCAGGCACAGCAGCATGGCGATTGCACCGGTGATGCGCATCATCGGCGATCTCCCGCGACGGCCCAGACCGGCATCCGCGCACCGCCGGCGATATGCGTGATGCGTTTGATCTGCCGGGTATCTTCGTCCCAGCGCCACAGGTCGGGGATCGCGCCTTCGCGCGTCGACTCGAACACCAGCGACTCGCCGTCCGGCGACCAGGACGGGCGCGCATCGAGCGCCGCGTCATCCATCAGGCGCTCCGGCTTGCCCTTGGGCGACATCAGCCACAGGTCGTAGTTGCCGCCCTGGTTGCCGGAATAGGCGAGCGAGCCGTCGCCGCGCACGGCCAGGTCGAAATGGTACAGGCTGTTCACCGTCAATTGCTCCGTGCTGCCCGACGCCACGTCGACGCGCCAGATGTCGTGCGTCTGCTGGCCCTTGCCGGAGAGGAAATAGATCGACTTGCCGTCCGGGCTCCACGCCGGCTCGTGCTGCAGGCCGGGCATCGCGAACAGCTTGCGACGCTCGCCGCTGACCAAATCGTAGGTCCAGATGTCGTTGCGATCATTGCTGTCGGCGAGGCTCATCGAGAACGCGACCCGTTGGCCGTCCGGCCCGATGACGGCATCGAGGATGCCCGCGAACGGGAAGTTCACCGGCTGCGTGGCGCCGGTGCGCACGTTCACGCGCAGCAGACGGCCGTCCTGCAGGTTCGCCAGCACCTCCTGCCCGCCGGGAAACCACGACAGCTTCGCGACGTCCTGCGGCAGGTGCGTGACCTGCTTCGGCGCGGCCTCCGGCGTGGGCATCCACCACACCTGCCAGCGCCCATCGCCTTGCGCGAGGAACGCGATGGGCGCGTTCGAGGGCGCATGGCGGCATCCGGCCAGCACGATGCCGAGCCCCGCCGCCGCGAGTCCAAGGACGGTGCTGCGTGCATGGAACGATGGGCGTTTCATCCGATCTTCGGTCCGATCACTGCACGATATTGAGGATGCCGCGATACAGCGTCTTCTGCCCGGTTGCGGGCAGCGTCGCTTCGATCGCGAAGGTGTAGGCGCCGTCGGTGCTCACCAGGACCGCATTCGGATCGGCCGTGTTGTAGCCGCGCCACTCCACCGTGTGGTCGATCGGGGCGTTGCTGCCATCCTTCGCGGTCTGCGATTCGTTGTTGACCAGCACGATGGCCGACGGACTCGCGGGATCGACGATGCCCGGCGGCAACAGGGTCACCCGCACCGTCGCATCCAGGCTGATGCGATACACGATCTTCGCGTTTTGCTCGTAGCTGCTGGTGATGAGGTAGGGGTCGGAACGCACCTCGATGTTCGGGGCTGCGCTCGTTCCCGTGATCTGCACGATCGGCGAGAACACGTAGATGCCGTTTGTCCGCATGATCTGGCCATCGTCCACCCACACGGTCGCGGGCACGGTCAGCAGCACGCCGTTGGGATCACGACCGTCCCAGTAGACCCAGTTCGAGCCCGCCGGGTAGTAGACCTTCTGGAACACGTAGAACGGCGCGCCGCTCTGCGGCGTGACCAGCAGCGACGCGAGGGTCGGGCTCTGGAACGTCACGTTGAGCTTGTACTGCTCGCCGGTGTAGGGATTGAACGTCGTAGGCGGGGAGCCGATGCCGCCGGTGTTGTTGGTGTCGACCGGCGGCACCGGGGCGTCGTAGACGAACGGATCGAGGCCATCGGTCGCGGTCAGCACAGCGCGATACGCGCCCTGCGGGATCAGCTGCGCGGCATCGTCGCGGCCGTCCCAGCTGAACGCATTCGACCCGGCGACGAAGGACTGGCTCCACTGCCGGACGACCACGCCGTCGGAGTCGCGCTTGATCTGGAAGGTGACGGTGCCGCCGCGATTGAGCGTGAACGTGCCGGAGGCCGGCGTGGTCGACACGATCGGCCGCACTTCGCGCACGCTCAGCGCGAAGCTCGTCAGGTTGATCGCCGGCAGGAACGGTTCGGCCGTGAGGTAGCCGGTCGTGTTGACCGTGGTCGCCGACGATGGCGTGGTGTTGATCGTGGCGGCGATCCCGGATGGAGATGCCGTGCCCCACCAGTTGCCCGTACCGTTCAAGGTCTGCTTCGGCGCAACGTAGTTGACCGTGTAGACGTTGTAGGACGCATTGGCGAACAGGCTGTTGCCGTTGACCACCGGCTGCGGATTGTTGGCCGATGTGCCGGCACCCGCCGCGTCCGCGTAGATGCCGTACGTGTTGTTCGAGATCTCGTTGCCGAGGTTGATGGTCGGGTTGCTGAGCTTGGCGACATGGATGCCGCTGTCGCAGAAGCGGATCAGCGAATGGGTGACCGTGCCCTGCCCCGAATTGAAGAAGACGCCCTTGCTGGCGTATTCGACGCGGGCATAGTTCAGCGTCGCCGTGCCGCCCGTCGCGACTTCGATGCCGCCCCAGTCGCCCTTCGCGGGGAAGTCCTTCGCGGATGTGAAACGCACCCGCTGCGTGCTGGTGCCCGACGCCTGAAGACTGCCGGAGACCACGATGCGGCGCGCGGCGACCGAGCGGATCACCGTTCCCGAGGGAATCGTCCAGGTCACGCCGGAAGACACCGGGATGTCACTGAGCATCAGATAGTCGCCGGCGGCCAGCGTCGAAGTCGCGGTCACCGGCCCCACGAGCGTGCTGCCAGTGTAGGCCGCCGTGCCGCCGGCGGCGTTGAGGAACCCGGCGTAGTTGACGTAGGGCGAAGAACTGCTTGCACTGCGTTCCCGGATCGTGGCGATGATCACCCCGGGGTCGGCGCTTCCCCACCAGTTGCCGGTCGCGTCCAGCACGACCGTGTTGTTGTTGTTGAAGTTCTCGGTGTAGAGGTTGTACGTCGAGTTGCCGTAGAAGCTGTTGCCGTTGATCACGGGCAGCGGATTGTTGGCCGCCGTCGCGTTGCCGGTGACGCGGATGCCTTCGGAATTGCTCGTGAAGACATTGCTGCCGGAGATCGTCGGGCGACTGTCGGTGGAGACCAGGATGCCCTTCGTGTTGCCCTGGAACTCGTTGTTGCCCGAGATGAGCGGCGCGATGATGGCCGACGAACTGGTGCCCTTCGTCTGCACGCCATTGGCGCTGTTCAGGAATTTCGAATACCGTGCCGATCCCGTGCCACCGTTGAAGTAGAGACCGTTGGCTGCGCAGTAGACATCGGCATACTCGATCGACACGCGTCCAGTCGAGCCCGTGGCTTCGATGCCTGGCCAGTCGCTGCGTTGCGGCGACGAGTTCGTGCACAGCGCAGTGCTCGGTCGCAGCGTCACGCGTGCGGTCGAAGACCCGCGGATCGCGATCTCGCCGCCGTTGGTCAGCAGCTTGTAGTTGCCGGTGACACTCACCGTCACGCCCGGCTGGATCCACAGCGCGCCGGTACTGCTGATGGTCTGGGTGCCGTTGATCGTGTAGGTCGGCGCACTGCCCGCCGTCCACACCGTCGGCACCGAGATGGTGCCGGTCGCGTAGGTACGCGCGATCGAATTGGTGTAGGTCGTCTGGACCGTGTTCGATGCCGGGCTGGTGTCGGGTCCACTCGTCGCGACCGCATAGACGCTGTTGAGGCTGTCCTCCAGCGGCACCCAGGTCGAGAACGTGCCGCCGGCCGTCGCTGTCACCGCGCGGGTGTAGCGCCCGTTGACGTAGAAGTTGACGGTGCTGCTCGCCGGCGCCGTGCCGCTGAGCGTGATGGGATTGGCCGTGGTCGTCGCCGGCGGCGTGGTGATGACCGGCGCGGCCAGCGTGACCTTCATGACGATGTTGCGATGGGTCGACGCCGTCGCGTTGGCGGCGTTCGACACGGCAATCGGCCGATCGAGAATGCGGGGCGCATCCTGCCGCACGCGAAACGCCGCCGAATGCGCCGGGTAGAACCGGCCGTCCTCGACAGCCTGGATCGTGTTCATCCCGCGCACCGGGGTGAAGGCGACTGCGAAGTCCCCACTCTCGTTGGCGACGGTGCGTGCCACCACCTCGCCATTCGCCTCGATCCGCACCGCCTGTCCCGGGTTCGCGATGCCGGACACGCGCAGCACGCGGCCGAAGTTCGACGATTCCGGCGGGTAGAGTTGCAGGTCGTCTTCGGCACCGTGGCTCTTGGGCACGATGACCAGACCGGCCAGCAGGCAGACGATCGCGACGACGGCCATGACGCCCGGCCATCGCCTGGCCGGGATCGCAGCGCCGAGGGAAGCCGGATTCGGAACTTGCATGGGGTGATCTCCGGAAACGGGGAGAAACAGCGTGCTGCGTGCTACTTGCTGCGTGTCGATCAGGAAGCCGGGGTGACGCCGTTGTTCCAAGGTCTGCCGCCAACAGGCGGTCGTCGACGGGAACGGAACCATCGCGCCATGGCCGCCACCGTCAGGCTCGCGACCAGCGCAAGCACCAGATAACGCATGCCGCCGAAACGGGACTCGGTCCCGATGGTGAACGCATGCCAGAAGGCAAGGCCGAACACGGCCGGCCAGAGCAAGTGGATCGCCTTCCAGCGACGGCCGCCCCGGGACGTGCGCCAGCCGGCGAAGACGGTGACGCAGACCAGCCAGAACGCGACCACGCCGAGGCCGATGTTGAATTTGTAGAAGCCCTGATCGAACACCGGCAGCAGCAAGTCCCACGCCGGATGCCCGGTGCGCATCGAAGTGGCGACGAGGAAACAACCGACGTGCATCAGGATCAGGCCCGCCGTCGTGAAGCCGAGGCGTCGATGCAGGCGCAGATCGCTGGCCGGGAATCCGGGCAGCATCGGCGCATGCCGCGCCAGCGCGAGCACGCACTGCGTCCAGAACAGGCAGAACGCCAGCAGGCCCGCCAGCTTGGCGACCAGATACAGCTGCTGACCCGGCGGCATGCCCCCGAAGCGGACATACGACAGCGGATGCTGGACCGACGCCAGCCAGACGATCAGCGGCGCAAAGCACACCAGCGCGAGCACCATCCGGACGATGCGGGTCGTGGTCTGCGTCATCATTTGGCGCTGCTCCCGGGTGCCGCAGGCTTGACCGCCTCGGCACTGTCCTTGCAGGCCTGCAGCGAGTCCATGCATCGGGCGAGTCGCTGGTGCGCGGCGACGGGCGTCATCGCCTTCGGGCCGACGGTCGGCAGGCCGTCCGCGATCCAGCCCTTGATGCCGTAGGGATTGAGGATCACGGCATTGCCGATCCCTGCATCGCGCAGCGAGCGCGCCATCTCGAAGCCCCGGAAATCCTTGATGCAGTAGCTGACGACGTAGTCCACGCCGCGCAGCTTCGCCAGGTCGTCCTCGCCCAGTTCGCGCAGCTGGATGTTGAGCGCATCGGGAATGTGGGCTTCGGCGAATTCTTCGGGCTCGCGCACGTCGACGAACGCCACCGATTTGCCGGCCTTCATCTCGGCGAGCAGGGTCTCGATCGGCAGTTCCGGGACCAGCGGTCCCTGCGCGTCCTGGCTGGCGAGCGCGTGGCAATCGACCTTCAGGCTGTCGGCGTCGAGGGCCTTGCCGCTGGTGCGCTGGGCGTGCACCGCATCGAAGACCCGATCGTAGAACGCGAGGTAGCACTCCGGCGCCACCGAGTAGCGGCCGTGACGCTGCTGGATCGACCGGAAGGCGGTCTCCACGGCCGGCGACTCGGCCGCGTCCGGGTTGCCCCAGTAGTTGACCTCGATGTCGCGGACGATCGTCGCCATCCGCAGCAGGTCCGGGTCGGTCAGTTTGTAATGCTCGACCACGGCCTGGAAGGCGGCGTGGTCACGATCGCGGCGCAGCGGCGAGGTCGGCACGTCGAACGCGAGCCCGGGCACCAGCGGCTTGCCTTGCGATACCACCTTCAGCGCCGCGCCCGGCACGGCGTGGCGGGTCATCAGCCAGGCGGTCGCCCACTTGTCGGGCCCCAGACCATATTCGGTGACCACCGCTGCCTGCGGGTGGGTGGAAACGCCACACCCCGCCAACAGCAGCCATGCGACCAGACACAAGGCAAATCGCGCGGTTCGTCTCGGCACTTCCGACATCCAATGGTCATCCTTGTTCTGGTTGCCGTCGATCCTGGACGACGCTCGGCGCGCGGATTGAGACCGGATCCAGCCCGGGAACTCCCGGAAGGTTCGGGGACAACGCACCGCACCCTGGGCGCGGACGCAGGAATTTTCGCGGACGCTATCACAACGCAAACGCGTCCCGCTACGGGAATGTTCACCGCGAGCACGAGCGCATCCCTTGGCAGTGGCCTGCAGGGATGCCTGTCGGACCTGGATCGTCGAAACAGGCTTGCCACCGCCGGGACCCGCGTCATCGGCAGCGGTCGGCGTCGATCGTTCCCGCCATCCGTTTCACGTGGTGATGGCCGTGCTGGCTGCCGCCGCCGGAACGGCCGTAGCCAGGGTCGTCGTCGCGGTCGCGTCAGGAGGAGCGTCGAGCGTCGTCGCTCACGAACCGGCCCCGCTCGTTTCGTTCCTGGTCGATCCGCGGCAGGCAGGATGGAAGATCTGCTGCATCGGGCGCGTCTTGTCGTCGTCGAAATCCGCCGTCCGGTACTGCACGAGCAGCGTCTGCACCTCGCGGTGATCGCCCTGCGGCAGGACGTCCTCGTTCGCCGAGGTGCCTTCCGTTTCGGTGATCTCTCTGGACACTTTCACCTTCGCGGTTGGCGTGACCTTGATGACCGTCGTCTTGTGCGTTGCCTTGCAGGGCATGTGCTCCGCTCCTGTGCGCCGGGATTCACCCCGCGCAGGAAAATGCAACCTTCATGCCGGCACCACGATCGACACCGTCGACTGCGTTTCCGCTGCAACGATGGCGGGATCGAAAGGCAAGACCTCTGCACGTCGAGCCAGCGAATTTCCGCACATGCAGTGAACACATCCGAAGCACAGCGCGAAGACGATCGATGACGTCCGCGCAACAGGCCATGTGCGCATGAACCGATCCGGCGCACCTGAAACGAGGCGGACGCACGCAACCCGGGATCGCGCAGTCTGCGCCCGACGGCCGGGCTTGGCGCGTGCAAGCGCCCGACGTCGCGGCCGCGCCAACCGCCCGGCGTTTTCTTCTACAATCGGGCCAGAAGGGGGATGAGCATCATGGTCGACGAGGGGACACACCCGGACGGCGCCGCGTTCGGCCCTTTCCGGCGCACATCGCTGCTGGGCGAAGGCAGCCATGGCACCGTGTGGCTCGCCAGCCAGGCGGTGCCCAGGCGCAACGTCGCCCTGAAGATCCTCAACGGCAGCCTCGCCAGTCCCGAACTGGCGGCGCGCTTCCGCCATGAAGTCGAGCTGCTGGCGATGCTCGAACACCCCGGCATCGCGCGGCTGTACGAATCGGGCGCGGTCGACGGCCCGTCCGGGCCGGTGCCGTGGCTGGCGATGGAGTACGTCGACGGCCGCCGCCTCGATGCCTGGGCCGCATCCGCACCGCCGCTGCGGGAACGCATCCGCCTGCTGGAAGCGCTGTGCCGCGCGGTGCATTTCGCCCACACGCGCGGCGTGATCCATCGCGATCTCAAGCCGTCGAACATCCTCGTCGATGCGCAGGACCAGCCGCACATCATCGACTTCGGCATCGCCACCGCGCTCGAACGCGGCGACCTCACCCGCGTGACCACCGCCGGCGCGGTGCTGGGCACGCTGCCGTACATGAGCCCCGAGCAACTTGACGGCAGCGCGCCGGCGGATCCGCGCTGGGACGTCTACGCGCTCGGCGCGATCGCCTACGAACTGCTGGGCGGCGCGCTGCCCTACCCCGGCCTCACCGACACCACGTCGGTGGTCGCCGCAATGAAGCTGGTGGCCGCGCGCGCGCCGGTGCCGCTGGGCCGCATCGCGCCGGCGACGCAGGGCGAGCTCGACACCGTGGTGATGAAGGCCATCGCCCACGATCCCGCGGACCGCTACGGCTCGGCCGCGGAACTCGCCGACGAACTGCGGCGCTGGTCCGAAGGCCGCCCGGTGGAAGCCGTGCCGCCTGGCCTGTGGCGCACCACGCGCCTGTTCGTGCGCCGTCACCGCGCGCTGTCGATCTCGGCGGCCATGATGATCGCGACGCTGGTCGTCGCGACCGTGGTGTCCACGCGCATGGCGCTGGCCGAAGCCGAAGCGCGACGCATCGCCGAACTGCGCCTGGCCGAACGCGACGCGGTCAACGACTTCCTCACCGACATGCTGCATTCGGCCGATCCCGAACAGGGCGCCGGCAACGACCTGCGCATGCGCGAGTGGCTGGCGATCACGCGCCAGGGTTATCTCAGCCGTGCGTCGCGGCTGCCCGAAGGGGCACGCATGGCGCTGGCATCGACGTTGGGCACGTCGCTGCTGCACATGGGCGAGGCCGACCAGGCGACGGACCTGCTGGAAGCCGCCGACGCGCTGTCCACCCGCCTGCGCGGCGAATCGGCCTTCGACACGCAGGCGATCCGCATCAACGCCGCGGCCGCGATCGATCCGAAGACACATCCGGGTGAAGGCGAGAAGCGGCTGCGCGCGATCCTGCAGTCGGCCGAAAAACGCGCCGACGATCGCATCGCCGTGCGCGCCGGCATCGCACTGACCACGATGCTCGAAACGGAAGGTCGCATCGACGAAGCGCATGCGCTGGCCACGAAGACCGACGCACGCGCGGCGCGCGCCCTCGGCGCGGACGATCCCGACGCGCTGACCGCACGCCACAACCGCGCCGGCCTGCTGAAGTACCGTGGCGAATTCGCCGCCGCCGAGCCGCTGGCACGCGAGGTGTACCAGCGCCGGCGGGCGACGCTCGGCGCGCACCATCCGCTCACGCTGTACGCGTACAACCAGTTGGGCGGCATCCTCGACCGTCTCGGCAAGACCGAGCAGGCCGAAGCCATCTACCGCGAGACCTACGCCGCGCGGCGCGAGACGCTGGGGCCGCGGCATCCGAGCACGCTGGTCACGCTCAACAACCTCACCGCGCTGCTGATCCAGCGCGGCGCACTGGAGGAAGCCCGCCCGCTGCTGGACACGCTGGTGCAGGCGACCACCGAACGCTTCGGCGACGACGCGCCGAACACGCTGATGGCGATGAACCAGCGCGCCTACGTGCTCGAAGACCTCGGCAAGTTCGACGAGGCGGAAGCGCAGCTGCGCGCCATCGTCGCCGTGCAGGAAGCGCAGGGCGGCGACGTACATCCCGAACGCCTCGCGCCGCGCAGCAACCTCGCGATGCTGCTGTCCAAGCGCGGCCGCCACGACGAAGCGATCGCGACGATGCGCGCGGTGCTCGACGACGCCACCGGCGCGCTGGGCGCGGGCCATCCCTACGTCGGCATCTTCCGCAGCAATTTCGGCGAGATCCTCACCCGTGCCGGCCGCAAGGCCGACGCGGTGCGGGAACTGCGCGCGGCGCAGGCCATCCTCGAAGCGAACCTCGGCGCCGACCACGCACGCACGCGCAAGAACCGCGAACGGCTGCTCGCGGCAGGAGCGCCGGCATGATGCGGTGGTGGCGACGGTGGCGCACCGCCAGATCCGCGCCGTCCGGGGAGACCCGCGAACTCGTCGCCGCGCTGCAGCGTCAGGTCGACCTCGCGCAGGCGCTGGAAGCGGAACGTCGGCGCATCCACGACGACCTGCACGACGACATCGGCAGCCGCCTGCTCACGCTGCTGCATCGCGTGCGCGAACCGGAGCACCAGCAGCTGGTGCGCGAAGTGCTGCAGGACCTGCGCGCCATCCTCGCCCGCGAACGCGGCGTCGAAGGCACGCTGCTCGAAGCGCTGGCGCAGTTGCGCGAGGAAGCCGAACAGCGGCTCGACACCCGCGACATCGCGCTGGACTGGCGCCAGGCCGACGACCTGCCCGATCCGCCACTCGATCCGGCGCAGGCCATGCACCTGTTCCGCATCGGCCGCGAAGCGATCACGAATGCCCTGCGCCACGCGGCGGCGCATCGGCTGCGGGTGGTGATCGATCGCGTCGGCGACGACCTGGTGTTCGAAGTCACCGACGACGGGCAGTTCGATCCCGCGCGCATCGGCAGCGGACGCGGCACGCGCAGCATGCAGACGCGCGCCGGGGAACTGCACGGCGACATCCGCTGGCAGGCCGGCACGCTCGGCGGCACCAAGGTGCGCCTGCGCTTTCCGCTGCCGGATGTCGCTCCCGCATCGACGGGATATCCCGCAGGCATCGACACGGAGAGCATGCCGCAATGACCGCGATCCCGGCCCACGCGCTGATCCTGGAAGACCTGCCCGACGTGTCCGCGTGGCTCATGCGCCTGCTCGAACAGCGCTTCGCCAGCGTGCAGGTGGCCTGCGCCGGCACGCTCGCGCAGGCGCGGCGGCAACTGGAGACCGGCCCGTCGCCCGACGTGGCGCTGGTCGACCTCGGCCTGCCCGACGGCAGCGGCGTCGACCTGATCCGCCGGCTCGCGATGGAGCATCCGCGCTGCGTCATCGTGGTCACGACCCTGTTCGGCGACGACGCGCACGTGTTCCCCGCGCTGCGCGCCGGCGCGCACGGCTACCTGCTCAAGGACCAGCCCGAGGAACGCCTCGGCGCCGCGCTCGACGGCATCCTCCGTGGCGAACCGCCGCTGTCGCCTGCCATCGCGCAACGCCTGCTGCGCGTGTTCAACGCGCCGCCGGAACCGCTGCACGCCGGCGCCGAGCAACTGACCGCGCGCGAACGCGAAGTGCTGGTGCTGGTCAGCAAGGGCTGCCGACTGCCGGAACTCGCGGAACGGCTGGAAATCAGCCGCCACACCGTGTCCGACCATCTGAAAAGCATCTACCGCAAGCTCAACGTCAACAGCCGCGCCGAAGCCGCGGTGGAAGCGGCGCGACTCGGGCTCGTCGCGCGCATCTGATGCACATCTGACGCGCGGATGCTACACGCAGGCGCACGCGCGATCCGTCACGGCGGCTGCGGCATGGCGTCGCGACACGCATCGCCGCACACCACGAGGCACCGTCATGCCGGGCGATGCCGGTTCAGTCGGGCAACCCCGTCGACAGCGGCGTCGAGGCCTGCCATTCGTCGACGAGATGGGCGACCCCGTGCACCTTGCAGGCAAGGTCGACGAACACGGCGATCACCGACGGCGACGATCGCATCAACTCGGCGATGTCGCCCGTCGCACTCGTGAACGACACGAGCAGGTCATCGCCCTCGCGCTTCGCACTCGTCCAGAAACAACCGACCGCGACATGCCCCGGCGTCTTCGACCGCAGGTCGGGATGCGCATGCCGGAACGCGAGCAACACCGGATCCGGCGCGAACTCGAACGTGAGGCACTCTGACCTGCGTACGGATTTTGTAGCCACTCAGGCGGTGAGTCCTGTGGTGATGGTATCGGGTTCGGACCAGTTCC